>NZ_JAJCXE010000027.1:169700-191164 GCF_021056325.1 Lentzea sp. CC55
ACGTGCACTCCGGCGTCATCCGCAGGCCCAGGGGAGTGTCCGAGCCGAGTCCGAAGTAGACGGTCTGCCGCTCGGGGACCACGTCCACGCCGTGGGAGCTGATGACGCCGAGGACCGCGCCCGACAGCGAGATCTCCGCCGTGCGGTACAGGCGGTGTGCGAAGACGAGTCCCGCAGCAACGGCGAGCAGGACGACCACCGTCACCCGGCTCGGGAATGCGGTGCGGCGCACGGCAAGCGTCACCCGAGGATCCTTTCCACCGATGGAGGGAGCGCCCATACGGGCTACCTGACGGTCCATCGGTAGACGCAACGTCATCCCTCACCCCCGGATCGGGTGAGGCCGTAACCGGAAATTGATCAAAAAACCCACGATGAGTGGCGCCGATTGGGCGAGTCGAGTGGTCCCGTCGCCCGATACGGGGAGTAACCCTCAGTTCCCCCGAAAGAAAGCCGATGCCGGTAATTGCCCCCGGAAAGCGTGAAACCACAGTGGTATCAACGCGCCCCGAGGGCCGGAGGAATCAAGGGAAGGAGTTTCATGCGTGTCCGAATGACGGGACTGGCCGGGGTCATCGCGATTGCCGCACTCCTGGTCGGTGCCGCACCTGCTTCGGCCGCTCCGGGGGACGCCTCGGCCTACGGTGCGAAGCTCGACGTGACGCTGCTCGGCAGCCCCGCGGTCAACGCGGAGCCGTTCGCCGCGGCCACCGCGAGCGGCCCGACGCAGAACACGTTCGCCGGCGTCGACCTCACCGGGGTGCTCGAGACCGGTGTCGTCAACGCCTCGGCGTCACGCGACGAGAACTCCGGCGGCGTGCACTCGAGGGCGAGCACCGCCGACGTCCGGGTCGACCTGCTCTCCGCGGTCACCGGCAAGATCTCCGCCGAACTGGTGGAGGCGGAGTGCACGGCCACCCAGAAGGGCTTGGCCGGCAAGGCCGAGCTCGCGGGCGTGGACCTGGGCGAGCTCGGCCGGGTCGACGCCGAGCCCGCTGCCGGCACCAAGCTCGACGTGCAGCTCGCCGGCGTCAAGATCGCCGAAGTGGTCTTCAACGAGCAGGTGAAGAACGCCGACGGCAGCCTGACGGTCAACGCGGTCCACATCAGGCTGCTGCAGGGCGTGCTCGGCTCCATCGGCACCGGCGACGTGATCATCTCGTCGGCCACGTGCGGCCCCGCCGGCCTGCCCATCCCGATGGCGTCGGGTGCGGGGCTGTGGATCGGCCTCGGCCTGCTCGGCGTCGTCGCCGCTCCGGTCGCCCTCGTGGCGCTGCGCCGCCGCGCGTCGCTGAACGCGGCCTGACACCGGGAGCGGTGGATGTACAAGGTCCCCGGTACGGGCGTCGGTGTCGGCACGGGCGTGGGTGCCCTCGCGGTCACCGGCGCGGACGTGACGTGGTGGATCGCCGCGGCAATCGTGCTCTTGCTCGCTGGTGCGCTCGTCCTGCACAGCACGCGCAAGAAGCGCCGCGCGGCGGTCCCGGTCCAGAGCAGACCGAATCGAGCCGGCTGACGTGGTCCGCCTGGGGTCGCCCCCGCTCCCAGGCGGACCTCCCGGTCCCCCGAGAGAGGACAAAGGTGAGCAAAGAGGTTCTGTTGGTGGCCGGCACGCGGCCAGAAGCAGTGAAGATCGCCCCGGTCGCCATCGCGCTGAGGGGGCACCCCGGCCTCCGCCCCACGATCGTCCACAGCGGACAGCACTCCGGCATGGTCGAGCAGGCGCTCGGCGCGTTCGACCTGGTGCCGGACGTGCGGCTGGACGTCCCGCGCACCACGGGCACGCAGGTGGAGCTCGTGTCCCGGCTGCTGCCCGAGTTCGACGCCCTGCTGCAAGAGCGCGACCCCGCGGTCACGCTCGTGCAGGGCGACACGACGACGGCCCTCGCCGCGGCGCTGGCCTCGTACTGGCGCGGGATCCCCGTGGCGCACCTGGAAGCCGGTCTGCGCACCGGTGACCTGTACGGCCCGTTCCCCGAGGAGGGGAACCGGCAGATGATCTCCCGCATCACGTCGCTGCACCTCGCGCCGACCGACGACGCGGCCACCGCCCTGAACGACGAGCGCCTGCCCGACAGCCACGTCGTCGTCACCGGCAACACCGTCGTGGACGCCGTGCAGCGCGTCGCGTCCGCCGACGCGCCCGCGTCCAGCCCGGACGTCATCGCCCTGGAGCGCGGCCTGGACGCCACCGGCGGCCGCCTGATGCTCGTCACCATGCACCGCCGCGAGTCGTGGGGCCGTCCGCTCGCGCGCGTGCTCGACGCCGTGCGCGCCATCGCCGACCGCCACCCCGACCTGCACGTCCTGGTCCCCGCGCACCCGAACCCCGGTGTGCGCGAGCAGGTCGTGTCGCTGCTGGGCGGCCACGAACGCGTCGTCATCACCGGCCCGCTCGACTACCCGGACGTGGTGCGCGTCCTGCGCCGCGCCGCCCTCGTGCTGACCGACTCCGGCGGCCTCCAGGAGGAGGCGCCCTCGTTCGGCGTGCCGGTGCTGGTGCTGCGCGAGACGACCGAACGCATGCTCGCCGTCGACGCCGGGTGCGCCTGGCTCGTCGGCACCGACACCACCCGCATCCTCGCCGAGGCGGGCTGGGTGCTCGGCTCGCGGCTGCGGCTTCCGCTGGGGCGCAACCCGTTCGGCGACGGGCGTGCCGCGGTCCGGGTGTGCTCCGCGCTGGAGAGGCTGGCGGGCCTGCCGACGGCCCTGCCGCGCCGGGAGCCGTACGCCACCCTGGTCGGTGCCCGCTGAATGTCACTCGGTCGGGTAATCGCGATTTCCCCAACGGGTGATGTGACCGCCCAGCCGTCAGCGACGCCATTTCGCACAACCATTATCGGGTGGTGGGAAATCGAGCCATGAGGGCACCAATGCGCAAAAGCTTCATCGCGGGCGCTGTGGTCGCGCTGACGTTCGCGACCGCGGCCCCCGCGCTCGCGGCCAATCCTCCCGGCAGGGCGTCGGCGGGCTCAGCGGACTTCGCGAAGGAGGGCCAGACCTACCAGGTCGCGCCGCTCGCGGTGTGCGACGTGAACCCGGACGCCGCCGGCACCGTCACCGGCGCGAGCCCCGCCGTGAGCACGACCGGCCTCAAGTTCGGCGAGACCAGCTCGTCCTGCACGACCGAGGTCGTGAACCCGGACGAGTTCCTGACGAAGACGAGGTCGGTGGCCAGGGGGTCGGCCTTCGAGCTGTCCGCGCTCACCGGCGTCCGGGGTCCGCGCCTCAAGATCGGCGGGTGGGCGATCACCTGCGACGCGACCGACAAGGGCACCAGCGCCGGCTGGGAGCTCAAGGGCATGTCCGGCTGGACGGGGCTGCCGACGCAGATCCCGCCGGGGTACGTGCACGAGGTCAAGGCGAGCAACGGCACGGTGCTCGCCAAGGCCAAGTTCACCGACGCGGTGTTCCCGGTGCCGAACGACGGCAGCGTCGGCATGACGCTGCTGAAGATCACGTTCGAGCCGTCGTCCGGCTACACGGGAAGCGTCACCGTCGGCACGGTGGCGTGCTCGCCGACTCCTTAGGCGACCCGGACGCCCGCGGCGAGCAGCTCCTCAACGGCGGCGTCGCGGGTCGTCTGGGCGACGGCCGCCGTCAGGTCGACGAGCACCGTCGTGCGGAAGCCGTTGCGTTGCGCGTCCAGTGCCGTGGCGCGCACGCAGTGGTCCGTCGCGATGCCGACGACGTCCACCTCCGTCACGCCCTTCTCCGTCAGCCAGCCCGCGAGGTCGTTCTCCGCCTCGAAACCCGAGTAGGCGGCGGCGAAGCGGCCCTTCGAGAACACCTGCTCGATGCCGGACACGTCGAGTTCCGGGTGGAACGACGCACCGGGCGACCCGGCCACGCAGTGCACCGGCCAGGAGTCGATGAAGTCCGGCGTGAGGGAGAAGTGCGGTCCGGGGTCGACGTGGTAGTCCCGGGTCGCGACGACGTGGTCGTACGACGAGGTGGCGATGTGCTGGGAGATGGCCGCGGCCACGGCCGCACCACCGGCCACGGCCAGGGAACCGCCTTCGCAGAAGTCGTTCTGCACGTCGACGACGATCAATGCCTTCGTCATGTCAGCCTTCCAGGTAGATCGTCGGGATCGCGGGCTCGCCGCGCGAGAGCTTGAGGCCCTCCCACGGCACGCTCACCAGGGCAGCGCGCAGGCGCTCGCGGCTCTGCTCGAGCGTGGGAACGTCGTCGGTGAGCTCTCCGCCGCGCATCAGCGGGATCTGCACCAGCCTGTCGTGCGGGCCGAGCTCGGGCTCCGACGGCGCCTGGAACACGACCTCCTCGATGGCCGTGCCCGTGTCCTTGTGGCGGCGCAACGCCTGCTTCCACCCGCCGCGCGACTGCTTCGACGAGCTGCGCTTCTCGACGTGCCTGCCGTCGACCTCGACCAGCTTGTAGACCATGCCCGCGGTCGGCGAGCCGGACCCGGTCACGACCGACGTGCCGACGCCGTACGCGTCCACGGGCTCCGCGCGCAGAGCGGCGATCGCGTACTCGTCGAGGTCGCTCGACACGACGATCCGGGTGTTCTTCGCGCCGAGCGAGTCGAGCTGGTCGCGCGCCTGCCGGGCCATCACGCCGAGGTCGCCCGAGTCGATCCGGATGGCGCCGAGCTCCGGACCGGCGACGGCGACGGCCTTCTTGATGCCCTCGGAGATGTCGTAGGTGTCGACCAGCAGCGTCGTGCCGACCCCCAGCGCCTCGACCTGGCTGCGGAACGCCTCTTCTTCGGTGTCGTGCAGCAACGTGAACGCGTGCGCGCACGTGCCGGCCGTCGGGATGCCGTGCCGGCGGCCCGCCTCCAGGTTGGACGTGGCGTGGAAGCCCGCGAGGTACGCGGCCCGTGCGCACGCCACGGCGGCTTCCTCGTGCGTGCGGCGGGAGCCCATCTCGATCATGTGACGGCCGTTGGCGGCGGACACCATGCGGGCGGCGGCGGACGCGATGGCGCTGTCGTGGTTGAGGATCGAGAGAGCGAGCGTCTCCAGGACGACCCCTTCCGCGAACGACGCCCTCACCGTCAGCACCGGGGATCCGGGGAAGTAGAGCTCCCCCTCGGGGTAGCCGTCGATCTCGCCGGAAAACCGGTAGTTCGCGAGCCATTCCAGGGTCGCGTCGTCCACGACGGAGGTGCGGCGGAGCTGCTCGACCTCCTCCTCGCCGAAGCGGAAGTCCGCGATCGCGTCGAGCAGCCTGTTCACGCCGGCGACCACGCCGTAGCGGCGCCCGTCGGGGAGCCTGCGCGCGAAGACCTCGAACACGCACGGACGGTCACCGGTTCCGTCACGCAGCGCGGCCGCGAGCATCGTGAGCTCGTAGTGGTCGGTGAGCAAGGCCGTCGAGTTCATGGTCACCAACCCTAAGGTCGCATCCGGTTTACCCGCACGCGGTCTCCGTCACTGCGGCGAACATGACACCATTGGCGGTATGACCACGCCCGTCGAACAGGAACGGACGCAACCGGAGGCCGTCGGCGAGGAGATCGCCGCCGAGGACCGACCGTGGCAGACCGTGGTCTGGAACGACCCGGTGAACCTCATGTCGTACGTGACTTACGTGTTCCAGAAGCTGTTCGGTTTCAGCAGGGACAAGGCGACCAAGCTGATGCTCGACGTGCACCACAAGGGCAAGGCGATCGTGACTTCGGGTACCAAGGACAAGGTCGAGGCCGACGTGGCGAAGCTCCACGCGGCGGGCCTCTGGGCGACCATGCAGCGGGCCTCGTGAAGCGGTGGATCCGCGACGGCGACGTCGTCGTCGGCAGGCTGGACCGGCAGGAGGCCGCGGTCGTGCGCGGTCTGGTCAGCCAGATCCAGGACATGCTGCTGGCCCGCGCCGAGGAGACGCCCCAGGACGAGCTCGCGGAGCTCACCGGCATCAGGACAGGTCCGTCGGAGGCTCCCGACGACCCGATCCTGGGCAGGCTGCTGCCGGACTTCCACCGGCTCGACGACGACGCGCCCGACCCGGACGAGGTCAACTCGGCCGGGGCGCTGCGCTCGTTGCACGAACCGGAGCTCCTCGACCACAAGACGGGTGCCGCCGAGGTGGTGCTGAAGACCTGCTCTCCCGACGGCGGGGAGATCAGGCTCACCATCCCCGAGGCCGAGGCCTGGATGGCGTCGCTGAACGACGTGCGTCTGGCCCTCGGGACGGCGCTCGACGTGACCGAGGACATGCCGGACGAGCTGCCGCCGGAGGACCCGAGATCACCGCACCTCGGCGTCTACCACTGGCTGACCTGGGTGCAGGACACCCTGGTCGAGGCGATGATGCCGTGATCCCCGGCGTCCTCGTCGGCCACCACCACCGGGTCGGACCGGGCTGGGCCACGGGCACGACCGTGGTGCTCGTGCCGGGGGGCGCGGTCGGTGCCGTCGACGGGCGGGGTGGTGCGCCCGGAACGCGCGAGACCGACCTGCTGGACCCGGCGAACCTGGTCCAGCAGGTGCACGCGGTTTGCCTGTCGGGCGGCTCCGCGTACGGGCTCGCGGCCGCGGACGGCGTCATGCGGTGGCTCTCGGAGCGCTCGATCGGCTTCCCGGTGGGCCCGCAGCCGCACCACGTCGTGCCGATCGTGCCGGGCGCGGTGATATTCGACCTGCCGATGTCGGAGTGGGGCAACCGGCCGGACCCGTCGTTCGGCCACGCGGCCTGCGAGGCCGCGTCGGAGCGGTTCGAACTGGGCTGCGTCGGCGCGGGTGCCGGTGCGCGGGTCGGGTCGTTGAAGGGTGGCGTCGGCGTCGCCACGACGACGGCCGGAGCGCACCAGGTCGGCGCGCTGGCCGTGGTGAACGCCGCCGGCGAGGCCGTCGACCGCGCCTCCGGCCTGCCGTGGCTGCCGTCGCTGGGCACCGAGGCCGTCGTGCTGCCCGAACGCAAGCCCGAAGGCCTCAACACGACTATCGGTGTCGTCGCGGTGGACGCCGATCTGTCCAAAGCGGAGTGCCGGCGGCTCGCGATGGCCGCTCAGGACGGCCTGGCCCGCGCCGTGCGCCCGGCGCACACCATGTTCGACGGCGACACGGTGTTCGCTCTGGCCACGGGTGCCGTGCCGCTGGCGGAACCGCGTGCGTTCGCGTTGGACGCCCTGTGCACCGCCGCCGCGGACATGTTCGCCGAGGCCGTGGTGTCGGGTGTGCGCGAGGCAACTTCTTTGAACGGCGTGACGGCGTTCCGCGACCTCTGAGTGGGTAACCCCCGCGCATGGCGGATGTCATCGATCAGGCAGCAGGTGTCGTCACGGAGCTCGCACCGCCCGGCGCGGCGCGCGAGATCCCCGGCCGGGAACTGGCGGTGGTCGCGCCCGCGGGGCTCTTCGCCGCGGCGTTCCTCGTGCCCCCGGCGGTGGGGAAGGTGCTGATGAAGCTCGGCGTCGCCGCCACACCGCTCGCCGCGTGGGCGGAACTGGCCGCGTGGCGCGGCCTCGACCAGGGGCAACGCCGTCGCGGCGTGGCGTTGCTGGCCCTCTACCTCGTGGTGGTGCTCAGCAGGCGTCGATGAACGCCTTGAAGTTGTCGACGTTGCGCTCGACCTGCTCGCGCAGCGACTTCTCGAGCACCCCGCGGCCGAGCTTCATGATCCCGGACAACTCGAACTCGTTGTCGCACACGAGGAGCGTGTGCCGGTCGTCGACCGCCGTGTAGCGGTTGGTGATCGTGTGGACCATGCCGGGCGTGCGGTAGCGCGAGACCCGTTCGTCGGCGGTCGCGGACAACACCGTCTCCTCCAGCGTGAACTTGCGGTACCTCAACGTCGCCGTCGAGCCCGCCGCGCCGGGGGTGGCGGTGTGGTGCGTGATGCCGACCAGGTCCGGCTGCCACTCGTGCAGGTGGGCCGGGTCGGACGTGAGCACCCGCACCCGTTCGATCGGCTGGTCGAGCACGACCTCCTTGGTGAACCTCACCGCAGCACCTCCGTCCACGCGTCGCTGATCTGCTGGGCCCGCGCGCCCGCGGCCGCCAGGTCCTCGGGCGAGGCCGTGGCGACCCAGTCCTTCGCGGCGCCTTCGGGCAGGTCACCGGCCAGGAACTGCTCCAGCGCGCCCAGGCCCATTTCCCAGCCGGCGCCGAGACCCCACACCGCCGGCGAGGCGTTCGGGATGAGCTCGCCGGGCACGGGGGAGTGCGACAGCGTGAGGACCGTCGAGTCGCCGTCCTCCTCGAGCCGCACGACGACCTCGGTGATGCCGCCGCCCATCTCCCAGGTCAGGCCGATCTCGCGGGGCCGGTCGCAGCGGACGACCTCACCGCCCGCGTTGCCCTCCAGCTGGTAGCGGCCGCCCACGCGCAGGTCGCCGCTGATCGGCAGGAACCACCTGACCAGGCGTTCCGGTGTGGTGATGGCGTCCCAGACGTCCTCGCGGTCCGCCTTGTAGTGCCTGCGGACGACGAGCTTGCCGTCCTCGTAGGAGCGGTCAGTCATCTTCTGCCTCCAGTCTGCGTTCCCGCCTGCCCCGGGCCAGTTCCGTGGCGAGCGCGTCGAGGTGCGGTTCCCAGAACCGCCGGAAGTGGCCGAGCCACGCGTCGACCTCCCGCAACGGGTCGGGTGCGACCGCGTACAGCCGTCGCGTGCCGGCGGGCCTCACCTCGACGAACCCGTTCGAGCGCAGCACCTTGAGGTGTTGCGACACGGCGGACTGGGTGATCCCGAACTCCGCCTGGACCACCTCGCCGACGTCGCCCGCCGCCCGCTCACCGGTGGCGAGCAGCTCCAGGATCCGCCGGCGGACCGGGTCCGCGAGTACGTCGAACGCGTGCACGAAGGCCACTGTAGTAGCGACAGCTAATATAAGCCATAGCTAAATAAAGGAGCGTGACGTGGGTATCTCGCATACCGAGACAACTCCCGCCAGCCCGTAGGATTGAGCACGTGCTGGTGATTCGCCGTGACCTGGTGGACGCGATGGTGGCCCACGCGCGCCGCGACCATCCCGACGAGGCGTGCGGGGTGATCGCCGGGCCGTTCGGGTCCGACCGCCCCGAGCGCTTCATCGAGATGGAGAACGCCGAGCGGTCGCCCACGTTCTACCGGTTCGACGCGGCCGAGCAGCTCAAGGTCTGGCGCGAGATGGACGCGAACGACGAGGTGCCGGTGGTCATCTACCACTCGCACACGGCGACCGAGGCGTACCCGTCCCGCACCGACGTCTCGTTCGCGGGCGAGCCGGAGGCGCACTACGTGCTGGTCTCCACGCGTGACCCGATCGAGCACGAGCTGCGGTCGTACCGCATCGTCGAAGGTGTCGTGACCGAGGAACCGGTCAAGATCATCGAATCCTGAGTTGCACCCGTTTCCCGGAGGTAGAACCACCATGGCAGTCACCGTGTCGATCCCGACGATCCTGCGCACCCACACCGGGGGCGAGAAGTCGGTGTCCGCCACCGGTACGACGCTCGCCGAGGTCATCGACGACCTGGAGAACAACCACGGCGGCCTCAAGGCCCGCCTGGTCAAGGAGGGCTCGCTGCACCGGTTCGTCAACGTCTACGTCAACGACGAGGACGTGCGCTTCTCCGGTGGCCTCGACGCCGCGGTGAAGGACGGCGACAACGTCACCATCCTCCCGGCCGTCGCGGGCGGCTGATCCTCCCCATGGCCCGCTACGACTCGCTCCTGGACGCGCTCGGCGGCACACCGCTGGTGGGCCTGCCCCGCCTGTCGCCGTCCGAGGACGTGCGCATCTGGGCGAAGCTCGAGGACCGCAACCCGACCGGCTCGATCAAGGACCGGCCCGCGCTGGCCATGATCGAGGCGGCGGAGCGGGACGGCGTGCTGCGTCCCGGCGCGACGATCCTGGAGCCGACGTCCGGCAACACCGGCATCTCGCTCGCCATGGCCGCGAAGCTCAAGGGCTACGGCCTCGTGTGCGTGATGCCGGAGAACACCTCGACCGAACGCCGCCAGCTGCTGCAGGCGTACGGCGCGCGGATCGTGTTCTCGCCTGCCGCGGGCGGGTCGAACCAGGCCGTCGCCACCGCCAAGGAGCTGGCGAAGCAGAACCCGGACTGGGTCATGCTCTACCAGTACGGCAACCCTGCGAACGCCGAGGCGCACTTCCGCGGCACGGGCCCGGAGATCCTCGCCGACCTGCCGGAGATCACGCACTTCGTGGCCGGCCTGGGCACGACGGGCACGCTGGTCGGCGTCGGCCGGTACCTGCGCGAGACCAAGCCGGACGTGCAGGTCATCGCCGCCGAACCCCGGTACGGCGAGCTGGTCTACGGCCTGCGCAACCTCGACGAGGGCTTCGTGCCGGAGCTGTACGACGAGTCGGTGCTGACCGGGCGGTACTCGGTCGGGTCGTACGACGCGTTGCGCCGCACCCGGCAGCTGCTCGAGACCGAGGGCATCTTCGCCGGCATCTCGACGGGCGCGATCCTGCACGCCGCACTGGCCGTGGCGCAGAAGGCCGTGGTGGCGGAGAAGTCCGCGGACATCGTGTTCATCGTCTGCGACGGCGGGTGGAAGTACCTGTCCACCGGCGCCTACTCCGGCACCCTGGACGAGGCGGCGGCACGGCTCGACGGGCACCTCTGGGCTTAGCCCGACGAACTTGTCGGTGGTGCTGGGTAGGTTGTGACGCAGGGGTTCCCGGTTCGGGGGGACGCCTGCGTCAGCCTGTCCTCGGCACGTTGCGGGCGGGTTCGAGCGCTGTTGCGGGCAGGCGGAGTCGGCGCGTCGAAGGGGCCCAGCCCTCACTCGTGGGTTTCCCGCGACCTGCTTCGACTTCCCGCGCCGACCAGTCCGCGCCGCCCCCCCACGAGCCTCAGCCGTTGAACGCCGTCCCCGGCACGCCCTGCCCCACGCCCGGCAGCACCAGCACCGACCCGTTGAGCTGCCGGTCCGCCAACGCCTCGTCGGACAGCCCGACGCGCGCGGAGGTGACGTAGAGGTCGCTGAAGTCCGCGCCGCCGAAGCAGCACGCCGTCGGGTTGTCGACCGGCACCTCGATCTCGGTGTCGAGCTCACCGGCGGGCGTGTAGCGGCGCACGGCGCGACCACCCCACAGCGCGACCCAGACGCACCCGTCGGCGTCGACGGTCAGCCCGTCCGGCCAGCCGTCGGTGTGGCCGACGTGGGTGAGCGG
This sequence comes from Lentzea sp. CC55, assembly GCF_021056325.1. Lineage (NCBI taxonomy): Bacteria > Bacillati > Actinomycetota > Actinomycetes > Pseudonocardiales > Pseudonocardiaceae > Lentzea > Lentzea sp. CC55. The sequence continues at coordinate 180,793 of NZ_JAJCXE010000027.1, forward strand.
GCGGCGGTTCGCGACGGTGCCGGAGGCGTTGTCGAAGTCGAGGACGTCGATGCGGCGGGTCGGGGTGTCGATGAAGTACATGAGCTTCGCGTCCGGGCTCCAGCCGACGCCGTTGCTCGTGTTCACCCGGTCCAGCACGACCTTCGCGGAGCCGTCGCCGGTGACCCTGGCGAGCCAGCCCTCGTCCGCGGCCTGGTCGTAGCGCATGGTGCCGGCCCACAGGCGGCCCGACGGGTCGACGCCCGCGTCGTTGCCGCGCACGCCCTCGCGGGCCCAGTAGACGAGCCAGTTCTTGGTGCCGTCGCGGTCGATCAGCGCGATGCCGTCGCGCAGGTTGCAGACGATGCCGCCCTGCGCGCGCGGCTTGGCGGCGCCCACGTGCTGCGGCACGGCCAGCACCGCGTCGTCGTCGCGGCCCGGGGCGTACCGGTGCACCTCGGAGGCGAGGATGTCCACCCACAGCAACGTGGAGCTGCCGTGGTCCCACGTCGGCCCCTCGCCCAGCTGGGCGGATGCGCGTACCGCTACTTCGATCGACACCCGGCCACCCTAATCGCCACGTACGCTGGACCGGTGGACCGCACCGCGCCGGCGAAACGGGTCATCCCCCCGCACCCCGTGCTGTCGTTGCTCGTCGTGGCGGGGTTCGTCGGTTTCCTCTACGTCGTCGAGGCCTTCGACGTGGCGACCGGCGGCTCGCTCGAGGACGACGGAGTGCGGCCGCGCGACTTCGGCGAGTGGGACAACCTGCTCTGGATGCCGTTGATCCACGGCGACTGGAGCCACCTCACCGGCAACGCCGTTCCGTTGCTGCTGCTCGGTTTCCTCACGACCTCGGGCGGGCTGAAGCAGTTCTTCCAGGTCACCGCGGTCATCTGGCTGTCGTCGGCGCTGGGCGTGTGGGTGCTCGGCAGTCCCGGCAGCCACATCGGCGCCTCCGGGCTGGTGTTCGGGTTCCTCGCGTTCCTGCTCGTGCGCGGGATCTTCGCGCGCTCGTGGCTGCAGCTGCTGATCGCGGTCGGCGTGTTCGCGCTCTACGGGGCCGCGCTGTGGGGTGTGCTGCCGGGGCAGCCGGGTGTCTCGTGGGAGGGCCACCTGTTCGGCGCACTCGGTGGAGTTCTGGCGGCGTGGGGTGTTTCTCGCGACAACCGCCGCAGTACGACACCCGCTACATTCACGGCGTGACGATCGGGATCATGGACTCGGGCGTCGGCGGCCTGACGGTCGCCCGCGCGATCATGGACCAGTTGCCGGGCGAGTCGATCCACTACATCGGCGACACGGCGCACGGTCCCTACGGGCCGCTGCCGATCGCGCAGGCGCGCAAGCACGCGCTGGAGATCTGCGACCGGCTGGTCGACGAGGGCGCGAAGATGCTCGTGATCGCGTGCAACACCGCGTCCGCCGCCTGCTTCCGCGACGCCCGCGAGCGCTACGACGTGCCGGTGGTCGAGGTGATCCTCCCGGCGGTGCGGCGTGCCGTGATGACGACGAGGTCCGGTCGCGTCGGCGTGATCGCGACGGTCGGCACGATCAACTCGCACGCCTACCAGGACTCGTTCCAGGCGGCGCGGGACGTGACGGTGACGGCGGCGGCGTGCCCGCGGTTCGTCGACTTCGTGGAGCGCGGCATCACCTCGGGCCGGCAGGTGCTCGGGCTCGCGCAGGCCTACCTGGAGCCGTTGCAGCGCGCCGAGGTCGACACCGTCGTGCTGGGCTGCACGCACTACCCGCTGCTGACCGGCGTGATCCAGATCGTCATGGGCGAGCGCGTGACGCTGGTGTCGAGCGCCGAGGAGACGGTCAAGGACGTCGTGCGGCTGCTGACCGAGCGCGACGACTTCGCGTCCGAACCGCCCGTGCACCGCGTGACGTGCACCGGGCCGCCGGAGCGGTTCGCGAAGCTCGCCGCCCGGTTCCTGCCGACCTTCGAACAGTGGGGCTGATGTGCTGCTGACCGTGCTCGGCTGCTCCGGCAGCATCCCCGGACCCGGTGCGGCCGCCTCGGGCTACCTGCTGGAGGCCGACGGGTTCACGCTGGCGCTGGAGTTCGGCAACGGGGTGCTGTCGCGGTTCCAGGAGGAGCGGCCGCTGTTCTCGATGGACGCGCTGGTCCTCTCGCACCTGCACCCCGACCACTGCGTGGACGTGTCTTCCCTCTACGTGGCGAGGAAGTACCACCCCGATCCGCCGTCGTCGCGGTTGCCCGTCCACGCGCCGGCCGAGGCCCATGCGCGGTTCATCGCCGCCTACGCGCCGAACGAGGCGGAGCGCTCGGCGCTCGACTTCAGCGACATCTTCTCGTTCCACCCGCTCGGGTCCACGGTCCGGATCGGACCGTTCACCGTGGACTCCGCCGTGGTGGCACATCCTTGCGAGGCTTACGGGTTCCGGATCTCGTGCGGTGGCGCGACGCTCGCCTACACCGGCGACAGCGGCCCGTGCGCGGCGCTCGACGAGCTGGCCTGCGGCGTCGACGTGCTGCTGAGCGAGGCGAGCTGGACCCACGCTCCCGATCGCCAGCCCGACCTGCACCTGTCGGGTCGCGAGGCGGGTGAGCTGGCCGCACGGGCGGGGGCCGGGCGGTTGCTGATCACGCACGTGCCGCCGTGGACGTCGCGGGAGGCCGTGCTGCAGGAGGCCAAGTCGGCGTTCGACGGGCCGAGTGAGCTGGTCGTGCAGGGCGGCCGGTACGAGGTGGGGGAGCACACATGATCGAGATCGAGCGCGTCGGCGACCACGAGTTCGTCGCCACGAACGGGCGCGGCGCGTCCGTGCGGATCGGGCGCAAGGGCCAGGAGGGATCGTTCAGCCCCGTCGAGCTCCTGGCCGCCGCGGTCGCGGGCTGCGCGGTGGTGACGTCGGAAACGCTGATCCTGCGCAGAACGGGCGGCGACCAGCTGACAGCACAGGCGGACGCGGTGCAGTCCGAGAGCGGCAACGAGGTGATCTCCATCCCCGTGACGCTCTCGTACGACCTGTCCGCCGTCGACGACCCGGAGGCGCTCGACGTCCTCGTGCGCCGCGCCGTGGAGCAGTTCTGCACGGTCACGCGCACCCTGAAGCAGTCGGCGACGGCCCCGCTTCAGCTGCCGACACCGCTCCAGACGGCCTCCGACCCGCTGTGACCGGCTCGCACGGTCTGCACCGTAGCGCCGACCGCGAGCACCACGACCAGCACGGACACCACGACTGAGATCACCCGCCACGTCTTCGTGGCGGGTGCCTCCGCCTGGCGTTCGCGGTCCGCGAGCCGGCCCGCGACCAGCAGCGCGATCACCGCGACGCCGAAGCCGAGCGCGAGGGGCAGCAGCATGTCGCCGAGCTCCGCGTGCGCCTGGATGACGGGGTTCTGCACGCCGTTGCGCGCGAGACCCGCCTGGAGGTCCTCCCCGGTCTGCTTCGCCGCCGGAACGGAGGCGACCCCGGCCAGCGTGACCCCGAGAACGACCCAGGAGTACCTGCGCCGCCAGGCCGGCACCAGGGCGATCGCGACCGAGCACACAGCCGCGAGAGGCAGCAGCACGACCACCGCGTGCACCAGCAGGGGGTGGAGCGGAATACCGTCGATCGTCAGCATGTCTCTCCCTACGCCATGGTGCTCCGCAGGGTTCATTAGGGTAGGTGCCGTGGTGCGAAGCGATGGCCGAAACGACGACGTGTTGCGTGACATCCGGATCACGCGTGGATATCAGACCTGGCCCGCGGGCTCGGTCCTGATCGAGTTCGGGAACACCCGCGTGCTCTGCGCCGCGAGTGTGACCGAAGGCGTCCCCCGCTGGCGTCAGGGCTCCGGCCTCGGCTGGGTGACCGCCGAGTACGCGATGCTCCCGTCGGCCACGCACAGCCGCAGCGACCGCGAGTCCGTGAAGGGCCGGATCGGCGGCCGCACCCACGAGATCTCGCGCCTGATCGGCCGGTCGCTGAGGGCCTGCATCGACCTGGCGGCGCTGGGCGAGAACACCATCGTCATCGACTGCGACGTCATCCAGGCCGACGGCGGCACGCGCACGGCCGCGATCACCGGCGCCTACGTGGCCCTGGCCGACGCCGTCACGTACCTGGGCGCCGCCGGTCGCCTCGCCGACCCGTCGCCGCTGTCCTGCGCGGTGTCCGCCGTGTCGGTGGGCGTCGTGGACGGACGGGTGCGCCTCGACCTCCCCTACGAGGAGGACTCCCGTGCCGAGGTCGACATGAACGTCGTCGCCACCGACGCCGGCACCCTGATCGAGGTCCAGGGCACGGGCGAGGGCGCCACGTTCGCGCGGTCCACTTTGGACCGCATGCTGGACGTCGCCCTGCGCGGGTGCGCCGAGCTGAACCGGATCCAGGCCGAGGCGCTGGCGCAGCCGTACCCCGGCGTGCTGCCGGAGCCGAAGTCCGGGGGCAAGCGGTGAAGCTGCTCTTGGCCTCGCGCAACGCGAAGAAGCTCCGCGAGCTGCAGCGCATCGTGGTGGCCGAGTCGCTCGAGGGCATCGAGGTGCTGTCGCTCGCCGACGTGCCCGAGTTCCCCGAGGCCCCGGAGACCGCGCCCGACTTCGAGGGCAACGCGCTAGCCAAGGCCCGTGACGCCGCCGCTGCCACGGGGCTGGTCTCGGTCGCCGACGACTCCGGGCTCGCCGTCGACGAGCTGAACGGCATGCCGGGCGTGCTGTCCGCACGGTGGTCCGGCCGGCACGGTGACGACGACGCCAACCTGGACCTGTTGCTGGGACAGCTCGGCGACGTGCCGGACGAGCGGCGCGGCGCTGCCTTCGTCTCGGTGGTCGCGCTCGTCGTGCCCGGCGGCGAAGAGGTCGTCGTGCGCGGCGAGTGGCGCGGCACGTTGCTGCGGGCTCGCCGCGGCACCGGCGGTTTCGGCTACGACCCGATCTTCGTGCCCGAGGGGTACGAGATCACGTCGGCGGAGATGACGGCGGAGCAGAAGGACGCGGAGTCGCACCGCGGCCGCGCCCTCAAGCTCCTGGTCCCGCACCTGCGCAAGCTCGCCTAGTCGTACCCGCGACGACGCCGGGGCCCGGTTCGCCGGCCCCGGCGTCGTCGCGTCAGACGGCTGCCTGGGCGTGTGAGGCCACCGACACGACGCAGACACCGGCGGCGATCAGGGCCATGCCGCCGAGCATGGCGAGGTTCAGCGGGTCCGCGAACAGCACCCGGCTCGTGACGGCCACCAGGGCGATGCCGGCACCGGCCCAGATCGCGTAGGTGATGGCCACCGGCAGGCCCATCCGGATCACGAGTGATTCGAGGTAGAGGGCTGTCAGGAAACCGGCGGCCAGACCTGCGACCGGCCACGGTTTCGTGAAGCCGTCCGAGTATTTGAGGCAGAGGGTCGCGAGAACCTCCGCGCCCACCGCGAGGGCGAGCAACATCCACTTGAGCATTGAATTTTCCCAGCACGAAATGCACGCAGCACAAGGCGTGCGTGTTGAAGAGATCGGATGACGTCGGGGCGAAACGCCCTGGTCAGCCGCCGCGCGTGGGGAAGTGGACTCGCAAGACGAAATCAGACGGGATGTCGGGGCCGCTAGGTGCCGTCACGCGACACACGGTGTATCACCCTCACCGGAACAGGGGCGGCTTTGGTGCACGCCCTCCGTTCGACCATACCCGAAAAATGGGCCGCCGTCGCGACGAAAGCGACGGCGGCCTCACCTGCGGGTGGAGATCAGGCGGGGAGTTCGCGCAGCAGCTTGGCCACGTGGCCGGTGGCGCGGACGTTGTACATGGCCTTGACGATCTTGCCGTCGGGGCCGACGAGGAACGTGGAGCGGATGACGCCCTGGACGGTGCGGCCGTAGTTCTGCTTCTCGCCGAACGCGCCCCACTCGGTCAGGACCTGCTTGTCCGGGTCGCCGAGCAGCGGGAAGGTCAGGCCTTCGGCGTCGCGGAACTTCGCGAGCTTCTCCTGCTTGTCGGGGGAGATGCCGACGACCTCGTAGCCGGAGTCCGCGAGCGCGCCGAGGTTGTCGCGGAAGTCGCAGGCCTGCTTCGTGCAGCCCGGGGTGCTCGCGGCCGGGTAGAAGTACACGACCACGGACTTGCCGAGGTAGTCGGACAGGGACACCGGCTTGCCCTCGCTGTCGGGCAGCGTGAACGCGGGTGCGGTGTCACCAGGTTCGAGACGACTGGTCATGCCGCAGAGACTATGCCCGCGGCTACGCCTGGCCCTCGAAGGCGGTCGGGGCGTCCTGGCCCTGTCCACCCGGCTTGATGGTCAGCTGCATCCTCGCGGGCGACTCCGGGACCGCGAACGCGAGCTGCAGCTGCGTGTCGCGGCCCGGCGGGAGCTCCGCCACGGCCGCGGCGAGGCCGTTGAGGCCCTGCACGGAGTCGACGAGCTCCGCCGCCGGCTGACCGTCGGCCGTCGCCCTGACGGAGAGCTGGGAGAGGCGGTAGGAGGCCTTGGAGCCGTTGTAGACGGTGATCGTGAAGACCGCGGTGCGCTTGGCCGGGGGGATCGCCGTCTCGGACGGCGCCAGCGAGCGGGGAGCGGACACGACGACGGAGAGGCCTGAGGCCCACACGCGCTGGGTGCCGAACGCGGCGGCGCCGGACGCGTTGGGCGTCTCGGCTCGCTGTTCGACGGTCAGGTTCTCGTCCGGGGTGACGGCGACACCGGGGCCCGCACATCCCGCCACGGCCAGGAGCAGGCACAGGCCCGCGGCCGATTTGGCGAACTTCACGAACTCCCCTTTCCCACCCCGGCGGTGGGTGTGGACGACTCACGTCAACTGTGACGGTGCCGAAGGGGCAGTGCGAACGAAAGCGGCCTCTGAAGCGGACCTGGTGCCGGGCCGTGGCCGACTCGTGATGGGCGGCGTGGGCGGCGCCACAGAGAGCGCCGGCCCCACGCCGTCCTGCGGCCGAAGCCGCTTGGTGAAGCTAGGGAGCGCGTCGGGGGGCGTGCGCGCTCATACCGATCATCGCTCACTGTGTGCCACGCGCTACAAGCGGAGCCGTTTATCACCCGTTCAGAGCAGCGCCAGTAGTACGAAACGTGAAGCTCACGCGTAACCGTCTCACGTATGTGCGGCTGAACGGCCCAGCGACGGCGTCCGTTCGGCGATCTCGCTGAGGAGCTCGAACGAACGCAAACGGTCGTCATGGCCGTGGACGATGGTCGTCACCATGAGCTCGTCGGCCGCCGTCGACTCCAGCAACTCGTCGATCCCGGCGCGGGCCGTTGAGGGGGACCCGATGATCTGGTTGGCCATGCGGTCCTCGATCACCAGCTCGTCGATCTCGGTGTAGGGGTAGTCCGCGGCCTCCTGCGGCGTGGCCAGCGGAGCCGGGCGGCCCTGCCGCAGCCGCACGAATGAGAGCGCTCCCGGACCCGCGAGGTAGCGGGCCTGCTCGTCGGTGTCGGCGACGATCACCGAGGCGCACACCATCGCGTACGGCTCCTGGAGGACCTCGGACGGCCGGAAGTGCCGCCGGTAGAGCTCCAGCGCAGGCAGCGTGTTCTGCGCGCTGAAGTGGTGGGCGAACGCGAACGGCAGACCCAGCAGTCCCGCGGCCTGCGCGCTGTAGCCGGACGAGCCGAGCAGCCAGATCGGCGGCTTGTTGCCCGCCGCGGGCACGGCGTTGAGCTCGGCGGTGCCCTCGAAGTACTTGATCAGCTCGGTCAGCTCCTGCGGGAAGTTCTCCGCGGAGAGACCGGCCTCGGTGCGCCGCAACGCCCGCGCGGTCTTCTGGTCGGTGCCGGGTGCGCGGCCGATGCCGAGGTCGATGCGGCCGGGGTGCAGCGCCTCGAGCATGCCGAACTGCTCCGCGACCACCAGTGGCGCGTGGTTGGGCAGCATGACGCCGCCGGAGCCGACGCGGATGGTCGACGTGGCGTCCGCGACGTGCCCGATCAGCACGGCGGGCGCGGAGGACGCGATGCCGGGCATGTTGTGGTGCTCGGCGAACCAGTAGCGGTGGTACCCGAGGCGTTCGGCCTGCTGGGCGAGCTCCCGCGAGTTCCGCAACGCGGTCGTCGCGTCCGACCCCGACGTGATCGGGGCGAGGTCGAGTACGGACAGCGGGATGTCGCTCAGACGGCTCATACATCGATCAACACCGATGCTTCGTCACTTCTTCCGTGAGCCCGGTAACTCGTTTCGACGCCTTCGCGTAGCTCGTGCCCTCGGGGTGCAGCGTCAGCACCGCGACGATGCTGAACAGGCACGTCCCGGACGTGTGCAGGGCGGGCGACTTCAGGTCCGGCTCCCACTGGGCTCGGGGCCGCGGCCGGTCCACGCACGGCTTCACCGGGTCGCCGAACCCCGACCACCCCTGCTTGAACGCGGGCCGCCACGTCGCCGACGGCAGCCCGAACGACTGGTCGAACCCGTCCGCGGCGCACTTCTCGGCCCGGTGCAGGTGTCCCATGATCGTGTGCCGGACCTTCGGGTGCGCGTCCTCCAGCAGGTACCGGTAGATCTTCACGACGTCATGGGCACTCACGGCCGTGTAGCCCCACATGCCGCGCTTCTCCGGCGGCCGCGTGTCCCTGAGCCGCAGTCGCTCGGCCGTGCGCACGACCAGCTGGTCCCAGCCGTTCTCGACCCACAGCTCGCTCGCCGCGCTGTCGTCGCTCACGCGCAGCATGGGTTCGATGCGCGGGTCGTCGCCGCGCGTCTCCAGCTGCTCGATCGCGATCAGGATCTTCACGAGCGAGGCGGACCTGAACGGCTTGTGCACGTCCCGGCCCGTCAGCGTGTGCGTGATCCGGTCGTAGACGGCGTAGGAGGCCGTCGTCGTGGGGACGGGGGTCGCGAGCAACGCCATCGTCAGAAGTAGGTGCACCCTCCCGGAAGCTAGCGCTCCTCGTGCCGGTTGTCTCGTAGCTCACAGGTGGGACGGACCGGTGTCGCCGTTCCGTTGACCGAGGTGTGACGGATGTGGTGGTGATCGGCGCGGGACAGGCGGGCCTGTCCGCCTCGTACTTCTTGCAGCGACGCGGTGTCGGCCACGTGGTGCTCGACGCGAACCCCGGGCCGGGCGGCGCCTGGCTGCACCGCTGGCCGAGCCTGCGCATGCGGACCGTGCACGGCATCCACGAGCTGCCCGGCATGCCGTTCGAACAGCCGTCGCCCGACGAACCCGCCAACGAGGCGATCCCGTCGTACTTCGCCCGCTACGAACAGCTCTTCGACCTGCCGGTGATCCGCCCGGTGAACGTCACGCAGGTCCTGGACCGCGGCTCGGTGCTGGAGGTCGAGACCTCCGGCGGAACCTGGACCACGCGCGGCCTGATCAACGCGACCGGCACGTGGCGCCGCCCGTTCTGGCCGCACTACCCGGGCCAGGAGACGTTCCGGGGCCGCCAGCTGCACACCGCCGACTACCGGGGCCCCGACGAGTTCGCCGGCAAGCGCGTGGTCGTCGTGGGCGGCGGCGCGTCGGCCACGCAGCTGCTGATGGAACTCGCTCCTCTCGCAGCGGAAACCCGGTGGGTCACGCGACACGAACCGGTGTGGCGCGAAGGACCGTTCACCGAGGACTACGGCCGCTGGGTCGTCGGGATGGTGGAGGAACGCGTCCGCGCCGGCCTGATCCCGCGCAGCGTCGTCAGCGTGACCGGACTCGCGCTGAACGACGCGACCCGAGCCGCGCTGGCCTCCGGGGTGCTGGACCGCAAGCCGATGTTCTCGCGGATCACGCCTGGTGGGGTGGAGTGGGCTTCGGGGGAGCGGTTCGACGCCGACGTGATCCTGTGGGCGACGGGGTTCCGGCACGACCTGGACCACCTCGCGCCGCTGCACCTGCGCGGGGCCGGGGGCGGGATCCAGGTGGACGGGACGCGGGTGGTGTCCGACCCTCGGATCCACCTGGTCGGCTATGGGCCTTCGGCCAGCACCATCGGGGCCAACCGGGCTGGTCGCAGTGCTGTTCGGGAGTTGGTGGGGTACTTGGACGGACTGAGGGTGGCTGGTTGAGGGACCGGTCGGTTGAGGGTGGCTGGTTGAGGGTGGCTGGCTGAGAGGTCGGTTGAGGGCCGTGCGGCTGTGGTGGCGGCTGCGGGGCGGTGGTTGTTGAGCGGGGAACGGTCGGGCGTTCGCGGGTGGAAGCGGGATGGCCTGGGGCGTGGCCGTACGGGTGTGGCTGGGGCGCTTTGGTGGGCAACGCGCGTACGCAAGGGACGGCGCGGCCGGGGACGGCGGGGGTCGGCGCGGCTGAGGTGCGGGGTGAGGGGCCGTGCGGCTGCGGGGCGGTGGTTGTCGAGCGGGGAACGGTTGGGCGTTCGCGCGTAGAAGCGGGATGGCCTGGGGGCGTGGCCGTACGGGTGTGGCTGGGGCGCTTTAGTGGGCAACGCGCGTACCCAAGGGGCGGCGCAGCCGAGGTGCGAGGGGGCCGTGCGGCTGTGGTGGCGGCTGCGGGGCGG
>NZ_JAJCXE010000027.1:191454-232170 GCF_021056325.1 Lentzea sp. CC55
AGGGGTGGCGCGGCCGGGGTGGACGGTGGAGGTTGGCGCTGCTGAGGTGCGGGGTGAGGGGGCGTGAGGCTCGTGCTGCGGCCTGCGTTGACGCGGTCGTGAGCGGCGAGTCCCTGCGCCGGTATGGGTGGCGTGGTGGCGGGTGTGATGAAGCGGGTGCGGCGGTGTTGATCGGCCGGGTCGCGAGCGCTGGAACTTCGCCGCGGTGCGGGGCAGCGTGGCGGCAGGTGCAGCGAAAACCCTGTTGTGGCGTCAGCCGACGTGGTCGCGGGCGGCGCGGAAGGTCAGCTGTCCGCGTTGGCGCGGTGCTTCGAGAGGCGTGTCGCCACGAACACCGCCACGGCGACCACGGCCAGCCCCAGGACCACCTTGGAGCCCAGGCCCACGTACTGCTCGACCAGGTGCCAGTTGTCGCCCAGCAGGTAGCCCGCGAGGATCAGCGCCGTGTTCCACAGGAGGCTGCCGGCCGCCGTGTACGCGATGAACGGTGCTAATCGCATGCGTTCCACGCCTGCCGGGATCGAGATCAGGCTGCGGAAGACCGGGATCATGCGGCCGAAGAAGACGGCGCGGTAGCCGTTGCGCAGGAACCAGGCCTCCGTCTTGTCCACATCGGACACCCGGATCAGGGGCATGCGGGCGGCGATGCGGCGGACCCTCTCGCGGCCCAACTGGGCACCGACCCAGTACAGCAGCAGGGCGCCCGCGACGGAGCCGAACGTGGTCCACAGGACGGCGTCGAGCAGCGACATCTTGCCCTGGGCGGCGGTGAAGCCCGCCAGGGGCAGGAAGACCTCGCTGGGCAGCGGCGGGAACAGGTTCTCCAGCGCGATCGCCAAAGCCGCTCCGGGTGCGCCGGCCGTGTGCATCAGATCGGTGACCCAGTCGACCAAGTTCATGGTTTCCACGGTACGGAGGGTGGACGCGGGGGACATTGGGGTGATCCGCAGGATTGGGGTGGGGGAAACCCCACCGGGGAGTTGGGGGGAAACCACTAGGGGACACCTGAGGAAGTCCAGAAAGGACCGGAGACGGGCCGATCGTCTGCATCGCACCGGAAACGCTGTTCGGACGTGTGATCGTTTGGCTGCGGTGCTTCGCTGATGGCCGACCTGGTGAGGACGTGTGTGATCTGCGGCGCTCCGGCCGCCACCTTCCGGCGCGGGCGGGTGCGGTACCGCTCGAACGCGCTGGGAGCCGGCGCGTCCCGGCGGCGCGTGGACGAGTCCGCATCGACGCCGGACAGCTTGGTCGGCCGTGATGTCGAACTGAGCCGACCTCGCGGCGGCGCCGGACGCGGCGAGGGCGTGTGCGGAAGCGCTGGGAGCCGGTCGGGGTGCTGTTCGCGGTGTCTCCGTGGTCGATCGCGCGCGGTGCGGCTGCTCACCGACAGGGCGGGTCAGGCCCGCGGCACCCGTACCGCCGCCGAACGGCACCGGAGCCTCAGCGCCGGTGAGCAGCGAGCGTTCCGGTGCGTCTCGCAGTGGGCGGCTTCGGGATCGACGGCCTGCTACCGGTTCGACCAGCCGGAGCCGGTGCGGCTCCACGGCGGAGAGCGGTCCGCGGACGTGGTGCGCCACGGAGCGATCCCCGCGGCGCACCACTGAAAACCGCTGCTCAATGAGGTCGGGGGGACTCGAACCCCCACTGGCTGGGACCTAAACCCAGTGCCTCTGCCAATTGGGCTACGACCCCTCGTGCGGAAGCCTATAGCGCGTCCGTGGACTCGCTCTCGCGGGTCGCGCGAAGCCACCCTCCCCGCCGTCCACTACGGTTGCGGGCAGAACCGCTGCTAGGAGGACATGTGGCTCGCGATCCCGACACCATCCAGCGCGAGATCGAGCAGGCTCGCACCGCGCTGGCCGCCACCCTGGACGAGCTCAGCGAGCGCGCCAACCCGCAGAAGCTCGTCGAGCAGGGCAAGTCGTCCGTGCTCGAGGTGCTGAGCAGGCCCCAGGTGAAGTACACGCTGATCGCGGTCGGCGCGGTGGTCGGCTTCGCGCTGGTCCGCAAGCTGTTCCGCTAAGCGTGCACCAACGGTAGGAGCACCTGCTCGACGACCTTCTCCACGAACGGCTCGTCGAGCGGGTCACCGGTGAGCATCAGCCGGTAGATCAGCGCGGCGCCCGCGATCTCGACCGCCATGCCGCGCGGGGCGTCCGCCTTGAGCTCGCCCCGGTCGGCCGCGCGGTCGAGGATCCCGCGCAGCACGTCGCGCTGCGAGATCAGGAACGTCTCCCGGAACGCCGCCGCCAGCTCGGGCTCGTGCGGCAGCTCGCCCACGAGCGCCTGCGCGGCCTTGCCGATCGGTCCGGAGAGGAACGCGGCGAACGACGAGAGGAACTCGCGCAGGTCCCCGGCCAGTGAGCCGGTGTCCGGCGCCGCGAGGTTCTGCGTCGCGAGCTGGGTGCACGTGTCGATCACGAGATCGAGCTTCGACTCCCACCGCCGGTAGATCGTCGCCTTGCCCGCTCGCGCGCGGGCCGCGACGGCGTCCATGGTGAGGGCGCGGTACCCGACCTCGGCCATCACCTCGAGCGCTGCCTGACGTAATGCGTCGTCCCTGCTGGCGTCGCGAGGACGGCCCCGCTGGGGGACCCTGCCCTCGTTGTACGCCGTTGTCGACACGGCCATGCCACCTCCTCGTACAAGGGCACGGCTCATGCGTGTCTCCCCGCCCCTTTGGCGGGACATCCTAGGCGTCCCGCCCACCCCGCTGGGTGAGCAGCACCCGGTTTGCCGCTTCGTGTTGCGGTCCGCGGCTTCCCGAGCGGCGCGCGGGACAGCTCCCGCGTTTCCGGCAGCTCAACCGGTCGCGTACCGGGAAAAGTCCCGGTCCCCGTCGAAGGCGGGTTTCAGCGGCGACGGCACGAACGTCCACGACCTCTACGACTCGACCCGTGGCGGCGCGGCGTTGGTCCCGGCGGCCCTGACACGGGCGACGGCGAGCTGGGTCAGGTACCGCTTCACGATCCGGCCGCCGAAGCGCGTGTCGATCAGCGACCGGATGTCCGCGACCAGCTCGTCCCGCGTCGGCAGCGCGATGTGGTTCGAGTACGTGAGGAGCAGGTCCACGTACGCCTCGGTGTCGTAGGCCCGCTCCCACTCGTACCGGTGGAACTCCGGCTCCTCGAACTCGGGGCTGTCGTCGAACTCGCGCGGGACGTCCGCGGCGCGGGGGAGCCGGAGCCCGGGCGGGGTCGAGGGGTCCCAGCGCTCGTAGCACTCCTGCATGTCCACGAAGAACTGCTCGGTACCGCCCGCCACGTGGTGCGTCGAGATCACCGCCAGCGCACCGCCGGGCCGCAACGCCGCGGCGCAGCGGGCCGTCCGGGTGGCCGGGTCGAGCCAGTGGAACGCCGTCGCGGACACCACGAGGTCGAACGGTTCGCCCGGCAACGGCCACGAGTCGAAGTCCGCGACGACCACGTCGGCGGCGGGGGCGTGCGCACGGGCGAGTGCCGCCAGGGCGGGGCTCAGCTCGACCGCCGTCACGTGTCCCAGCGCCGTCAGCGGCAGCGTGGCCTGACCGGTGCCGGGACCGATCTCCAGGATCCGCGGGCCCCGCAGACGGCCGAACAGCTCGGCGGGGTAGGTGGGACGGGCCCGGTGGTAGCGGGCCGCGTCCGCGCCGAACGTGGTGCGCAGCCTCTCGCGGTCGGTCACGCGTCGAATTCGAGCGACCGCGAGGGCAACGCGTCCATCCCGTTCCGCGCGAACCCGGCCCACAGCCCCCGGACGGTCTTCGCCAGCCCGACGTCCGGCTCGTGCCCGGCCAGCATGCCCGCGCCCGACCAGCCGGCCGGGTCGAACAGCAACGGCAGCTCCATGCAGTGGCACGCGCCCAGCGGAGCGCCGGGAGGCGCCCACCCGAACCTGTAGGTGGCGACCTGGCCGCCCGCCGCCTCCCAGTCCAGGGCGAGCTGCCGGGCGGGTCCCGCGAAGATCAGCTCCGTCACCGCCTCCCAGTGCTCGCGGCTCGGCACGTACGGGCTGCCGTCGTCCGCGGTGTGCCCGACGAGCAGCTCGACGCGGGACGCCGCCGCGGCCAGGTCGACCTCGCCGAGCTCCGGGGCGAACGGCATGGCGCCGGAAGGCCCGAACCGGGGCCCCAGCTCGGCGACGACGGCGATCTGCGCCACGAGCACGTCGTCCGCGGGCGTGGAGGCGTCCACGGAGACCGACGACCGCAGCGCGGCCGTCATCTCGGCGCGCTCGGGGCCGCGGGTGCCCAGCGGCGCGCTCTGCAGGATCGCCCGGTGGAACAGGCCCTCCGTGTCGGTGAGCATCAGCGCGTACACGGAGTCGGCGCCCGCGGACTGGCCGAACGCCGTCACGTTCGCCGGGTCGCCGCCGAACGCGGCGATGTTGTCCCGCACCCACCGCAGCGCGGTGAGCTGGTCGAGCAACCCCAGGTTGTCCCGCAGGTACCCGAAGACGCCGAGCCGGTAGCTGACGCGGACGACCACGACGCCCTCCGACGCCAGCAGGTCGCAGTCGTACTTGACCGACTCACCGCTGCCCGTCACGTACGCGCCGCCGTGGAACCAGACCATCACCGGCAACCCGGAGGCGCCGGCGGGAGCCGTCACGCTCAGCACGTGGCAGTGCTCGTCGAACGCCAGGCCCTCGACCGAGTTGCCGACCAGTGCCGCGAGCGCCGAGGGTGGCTGCGGGCACGCGGGACCGCGCTCGCCGGCGTCGACGACGCCGTCCCACTCGTACGGCTCGGGTTTTTCGAACCGGGAAGCCGTCGCATAACGGACACCGCGCGCTCGTACGAAACCTTCGGCGTTGATCAGCACGGTTCCGATGGTAGGCACGCGTAACCAATTCCACAGCGTCTCGATTCGGCGTGGAGCCCGCGGCAGGAGCACGATGCAGGAGGTTTTGTACGGCGGAACAGAGGAGGCGCCCGGTGCGGGCTACGACGATCTACGGCACCCGAGACATCCGCGTCGAGGAGGTGCCGGACGCGGCGGTCCAGGAGCCCACCGACGTCGTCGTCCGGGTCGAGCTCGCGTGCATCTGCGGCAGCGACCTGTGGGCGTACCGGGGCGTGGCCAAGCGCGAGGAGGGGCAGCGCATCGGCCACGAGTTCCTCGGCATCGTCGAGGAGGTCGGCAGCGCGGTCCGGTCCGTCAACGTGGGTGACCGCGTCATCGCGCCGTTCGTGTGGAGCGACGGCACGTGCGCGTACTGCCAGGCCGGGCTGCAGACCTCGTGCCGCAACGGCGGGTTCTGGGGCGGCAAGGGCAGCGACGGCGGGCAGGGCGAGGCCGTGAGGGTGCCGCAGGCGGACGGCACGCTGGTCCGGGTGCCTGCGGACGCGCCGCAGGAGCTGCTGCCCGCGTTCCTCAGCCTGAGCGACGTCATGGGCACCGGTCACCACGCCGCCCTGGGCGCGGGTGTGGGTCCCGGCAGCACGGTCGCGGTCGTCGGGGACGGCGCGGTCGGGCTGTGCGGCGTCCTCGCGGCCAAGCGGCTCGGCGCCGAGCGGATCATCGCGATGGGCCGCCACGAGGACCGCGCCGGGATCGCGAGGCTCTTCGGTGCCACGGACCAGGTCGCCGAACGCGGCGAGGCCGCGGTCGAGCGGATCAAGGAGATGACCGGCGGCCTCGGTGCGTCGGCGGTGCTGGAGTGCGTCGGCACCGAGCAGTCGTGGGAGACCGCGATGGGCGTCGTGCGCGACGGCGGCAGGATCGGCTACGTCGGCGTGCCGCACGAGATGCCGGGGTTGCCGCTGGGCAAGCTCTTCGGGCGCAACATCGCCATCGGTGGCGGCATCGCGCCCGCGCGGGCGTACCTGCCTGAGCTGCTGGCCGACGTGCTGGCCGGCCGGATCGACCCCGGTCCCGTCTTCGACAGGACGGTCTCGCTCGACGACGTCGCCGAGGGCTACCGGGCGATGGACGAGCGCACCGCCCTGAAGGTCATCGTGCGGCCGTAGCCCTCCTGGCGGCGGTCAGCACGTAGTCCTCGGCGCGCACGCGCTTGGTCCGCATCCAGTACCGCCAGGTGAAGCCCGGCCACACGGTGCGGTTCACGCCCTGCGCGTCGAGGTACCAGCTCTTGCAGCCGCCCTGGGTCCAGACGCCCTTGCCGAGCTTGCGCTGGATCTCCGAGTTGAACTCCTGCTGGGCCTCCAACCGCACGTCCAGCTCCGCTGCGCGGTGCCGGTCGAGGAGCCGGAGGCACTGCGAGACGTACCGGATCTGCGACTCGATCATGAACACGACCGAGTTGTGCCCGAGTCCCGTGTTGGGGCCCAGCAGGAAGAACAGGTTGGGGAAACCGGAGACCGTGATGCCGTAGTAGGTCTCGATCCCCTCCTGGCGCCACTTCTTCGCGAGGTCGACGCCGTTCTTGCCCTGGATGTCCAGGTAGTCGAACGAGTCGACGACGTGGAAACCGGTGCCGTAGATGATGACGTCGACCTCGTGCTCGACGCCCGCGCTGTCCACGATGGAGTTCTCGCGGACCTCGGAGACCTTGTCGGTCACCAGGTCGACGTTCGGGTAGCCGAGCGCCGGGTAGAAGTCGTTGGAGATGAGCACGCGCTTGCAGCCCATCGTGTAGTCGGGCTTCAGCTTCGCGCGCAGCGCGGGGTCGGGCACCTGCTTCTTCATGTGCCGCAACGCGATGCCCTGCGCGAACTGCATGATCTTCGGGTTCACCGCGAAGCCCAGCGCGGACGACTCGCGCATCCAGTAGACGAAGTTGCGGTAGAGCCGTTGCGTGACGGGCAGGGCGCGGAACAGCTTCTGCTCCCAGCCGCTGATCTCGCGGTCGGCCTTGGGCATGATCCACGGCGGCGTGCGCTGGAAGATCTTCATCGACCCGACCTGCCCCGCGATCTTCGGGACGAACTGGATCGCGGACGCGCCGGTGCCGATGACGGCCACGCGCTTGCCGGTGAGGTCGTGGTCGTGGTCCCACTGCGCGCTGTGGAACGCCTTGCCGGCGAAGTTCTCGATGCCCGGCAGTTCGGGGATGTTCGGGATGTGCAACGCGCCGACGCCGGCGACCAGCGCCTTCGCCGTGTACGTGTCGCCCTGCTCGGTCGTGACGTTCCAGTGCTTGGCCTCGTCGTCCCACCGCGCGCCGGAGACCTTGCTGTTGAAGCGGATGTGCGGCCGCAGCCGGTACTTCTCGGCCACCCGCCGCAGGTAGTCGAAGATCTCGCCCTGCTGCGCGAACATCCGCGACCACTTCGGGTTCATCTCGAACGAGAACGAGTACATGTGCGACGGCACGTCGCACGCGCAGCCGGGGTAGGAGTTGTCCCTCCACGTGCCGCCGAGGTCGGCGGCCTTCTCGAGAACCACGAAGTCGTGCTCGCCGCGGCGCTTCAGTTCGACGGCCATGCCCAGGCCGGAGAAGCCGGTGCCGATGACGAGGACCTTCGTCTCTCGGTGCATGGGGGTTCCCTCCGCTCGCGGTGGCTACTTCGCAGTAGGTTACTCGAAGTAAGTTACGAGCGGTAGACTCCGTTCGTGACTGCTCCGCGCCGCCGCATGCCCAAGGCCCAGCGCATGGCGCAGATGCTCACCGTCGCCGAGGAGATCTTCGCCGAGCAGGGGTATCTGGCCACGTCGATGGACGAGATCGCCGACCGCGTCGGCGTCTCGAAACCCATGCTCTACGAGTACTTCGGCTCGAAGGAAGGCCTGCTCATCGGCTGCATCCACCGTGCGCGCGCAGAGCTGCGCGAGAAGACGGCGGCGGCCATCGCGGGCGCGGCGGACCCGGAGGAGTTCCTGCGGCTCGGGCTGCGGGCGTTCTTCGAGTTCATCGTCGACCACCAGCGGTCCTGGGCCCTGCTGCGGCAGGAGGCGGCGATCGCGGTGCCGTCGGCGCAGGAGGAGGTCGAGGGGATCCGGCAGCAGCAGACGGACATGATCGGGTCCGTGCTGGTGTCGTTCGCGCCGCAGATCGACCCGCTGGAGGCGGAGGCCTTCGCGGAGATCGTCGTCGGCGCGTGTGAACGGCTCGCGGTGTGGTGCGAGCGCAGGCCCTCGGTGGGACCCGCGCTCGCGACCGACTACGTGATGGCGGTGGTCTGGCCGGGGGTGGCCGACCGCCTCAGGAAGCTGCCCGGACCCGTTCAGCCCGCATGGCGGTGACGGCCGGCAGGTCGATCGGCGCGACCTTGGTCCCGGTCGCCCACTCGATCAGCATGTCCGCGAGCGCCGGGTTGCGCGGCAGCACCGGCCCGTGCAGGTACGTGCACACGATCCGGCCCTGAACAGCGCCTTCGACGCTGCCGTCGTTGCCGGTGCCGACCTTGACGTGCGCCAGCGGACGCGCGGCCGGGCCCAGCACCGTGCGGCCCTGGTGGTTCTCGAAGCCGGTCAGCGGACCCGCGAACAGGCCGTCGGCGGGCTCGGCGACGACCTCGCCGATCGCGCGGCTGCCGCCGGCGTGGGAGGTCGAGTCGATCAGGCCCATGCCGGGGTGGGTGACGTTGTCGGCACGGGTGAAGCTCTCGCCGAAGATCTGGATGCCGGCGCAGACGCCCAGCACCACGGCGTTCTTCGTGACGGCGCGCTGCAGGCCGGGGTGCTCTCGCAGGTGCTTGACCGCCAGCGTCTGCGCGGTGTCCTCACCGCCGCCGACGACGTAGATGTCGCACGAGTCCGGCACCGGCTGGCCGTAGTTGATCGGCACGATCTCGGCTTTGATCCCGCGCCACGTCATGCGCTTCTCCAGGACCACGGCGTTGCCGAAGTCCCCGTACGTGCCGAGGAGATCCGGCAGCACGAGCGCGATCTGGACAGTCGACTCACTCATCAGCGGCAGCCCTGGCATTCAAGTCGCGGAACGCGGTGTAGTTGGCGATGACCTCGACCGCCCCCTGCGGCATCTGGTCGATGGCCTTCAGGGGGTCGGGCACGATCGTGTGCTGGACCTCGGCGTACGTGAGACGCACCGCGAGGTCCGTGGCGCGTTCACCGGAAGCAATGACCGTGCGGCCCTGCAGGCGTTCGAACGGGACGTCCCACAGCCACGACAGGTCGCGGCCGTCGGCCTCCTGGGCGTTGATCACCAGGACGGCCGGGTGGTCGGCCTCCTTGACGACCGTGAGCGTCTCGCTCCAGCCCGCCGGGTTCTTGCTGAGCAACAGGCGCGCGCTGCGGCCGTTGCGCTGGATCGTGCGGTAACGGCCGCTCACGTTCGAGACACCGCGCAGACGGCGCACGGCCTCGTCGGCGGGGACGCCCATCGCGTGCGCGGCGGCGGCCGCCATGACGGCGTTGGCCTGGTTGAACTTGCCCGGCAGCGTGAGGCGCAGCTCGAGCTTCTGGTGCTCCGGCGTGATCATCGCCTCGTCGGTGGTGATCCAGTTCGGGTGCGGGCGGGCGAGGTCGCAGCCCGTGCAGTGCCAGTGCTCGCCCTGCCAGCTGATCGGGCTGCCGCAGCGCGGGCAGCTCGCCGAGTCGTGGTGCCAGCCGGTGCCGGTGGCGACCCAGACGACCTTCGCGGCGTTCCAGGCCGCGCTCGTCACCATCACGTCGTCGCAGTTGGCGACGATCGTGCAGTTCCGCAGCTTGGAGATGGCGTCGCGCAGCGACCGCTCGATGGTGCGGACCTCGCCGACGCGGTCCAGCTGGTCGCGGCTCAGGTTCAGGACCACCGCGACGGCCGGGTTGCTGGCACCCGCGACGGCCGGGAAGTAGGCCTCGTCGCACTCCAGGACCGCGTACGGGGCGTCCGGCTGCTTCGACAGCGCCGTGACGTGGCCGTCGGGCATGTTCGCGCCGCTGTGGTTCGTGGCGACCTCGCCCAGCGCGCCCACGGCCCTCGCCAGCATCATCGTGCTGGTCGTCTTGCCGTTGGTGCCCGTCACGACGGCGACCCTGCGGCCCTGCGTGAGGCGGCCCAGCGCCTGGGGGTCGAGCTTCAGCGCGACCCGGCCGCCGATCATGCCGCCGGCGCCGAGGCCCATCTTCTGCGACAGCGTGGAGCTCAGGTTGCCCAGCTTCACGGCGGCTGCGGTGCGCAGGGGAAGGCGGGCGGGGGAATCGTTCACCCCGGCGACTCTACCGGCGCTCGCGGAGCGGCTCCTGCCCGGCTCGCTCCGCTTGCAGGACTTCTGGAGACGCGTTGCAGGTTTTCTGGAGATCGCCCCAGCAGTGTCGTTCCTGTCAGCAAGACAGCGAAGACACCGACCTGGGGGTCATCGAAATGCGCACCACGAACAAGGCTTTCGTCAGCGCCGTTCTCCTCGCGGCCACCTTCACCTCCGTCCTGCTCCCCTCGGCGGGTGCCGCGCCGGCCAAGCCCGACGCCGCGGTCGTCTACTCCGAGGCCGACTTCTCGACGATGGCGACCATCACCAGGGCCGAGGTGATGGCCCGCGCCAAGACGTGGGTGGACGCGAGAGTGCCGTACAGCATGAGCGCCGCGAGGGACGGCTGGCGGACCGACTGCTCCGGCTTCGTCTCGATGGCCTGGAACCTCTCCAAGCCGGGCCTGAGCACGGTCACGCTCGTCGGGTCCAACGTGACCCACCGCATCACCAAGGACGAGCTGCTGCCCGGCGACATCCTCATCAAGGGCGGCCCCGGCACGGAGGGCGCGGCCGGGCACGTCCGGTTGTTCGGCGGCTGGCTCGACTCGGCCCGCACCCGCTACTGGGTCTACGAGCAGACCCCGCCCATCGCGACGTACAACGAGTACACCTGGTCCGCGACGGCCGCCGAGTACCCGCCCTACCGCTACAACAACATCGTCGGCGGTAGTGGCCGCGGCAACGCCGACATCACCGGTGACGGCAGGGGCGACCTGTGGGCCGTGGCCGGGGACAAGCTGCGGTACTACTACGGCGACGGATCCGGGAACCTGCACTGGGGCAGCGAAGGTGGCGCCGGCTGGGGCGGTCTCGGCGAGGTCGCCATGGGTGACGTGAACGGCGACGGCAAGGGCGACCTCATCGCCGAAGCGGGCGGGAAGCTGCGGTACTACTACGGCGACGGCACCGGGAACCTGCACTTCCACAACGAGGGCGGCAGCGGCTGGGAGGCCGTCAAGCACCTCAACCTCGAGGACGTCAACGGCGACGGCAAGGCGGACATCGTCGGCGTGGCCGGGGACAAGCTGCGTTACTACTACGGCGACGGCACGGGCAACTTCCACTTCCACAGCGAGGGCGGCGTCGGCTGGGGTGCTCTGTCCAAGCTGGAGGCCGGGGACGTCAACGGCGACGGCAGGGCGGACCTGATCGGTGTGGCCGGTGACCAGCTCCGTTACTTCTACGGCGACGGCAACGGCAACTTCCACTGGGGCAGCGAAGGCGGCGCCGGCTGGGGAAGCCTGGGCCACCTCGCGGTGACCGACATGAACGGCGACGGCAAGGGCGACCTGCTCGCGGTCGCCGGCGACAAGCTCCGCTACTACTACGGCGACGGCTCGGGCAACTTCCACTGGGGCCACGAGGGTGGCGCCGGCTGGAGCGCCCTGACCCGCTTCGCAGGATGAGGGGGAACCAGCCATGAGGAAGATCCTCGTTCTCGCCGCCGCGGTGGCCGGTCTGGTCGCCACGCCCGCACTGGCCACGGCGTCCGAACTGTCCGCGCAGGACTACCGGGACGACTTCATCGCCGTCGCCGGACCGCTCGCCCAGGACGTGAAGCGGGAGTACGACGTGCCCGCCTCGGTGACCGCCGGGCAGGCGATCCACGAGTCCGCCTGGGGCCGCAGCACCCTGTCCGCCAACGACCGCAACTACTTCGGCATCAAATGCGAGGACGGCCTGCCCGGCCCGATCGCCGTCGGCTGCCGGGCCTACCCGACGACCGAGTGCGACCAGAGCGGCTGCCACCCGGCCACGGCGTACTTCCGCACCTACACCTCGGTGCGGGACTCGTTCCGCGACTACGGCCGGATGATCTCGACGGCTCCGAGCTACGCCCACGCCCTGCCGTACCGGTCGCAGCCGGACAGGTTCCTCACCGAGATCGCCAAGGCGTACGCGACCGACCAGTCCTACGTGACCAAGGTCCTGGCCATCATGCGGAACTGGAACACCTACCGGTTCGACAACGGCGGTGGCCGCGGCAACGCCGACATCACCGGTGACGGCAAGGGCGACCTCTTCGCCGTGTACCAGGACAAGTTGCGCTACTACTTCGGCGACGGATCCGGGAACCTGCACTGGGGCAGCGAAGGCGGCGTCGGCTGGAGCGGTCTCGGCGAGATCGCCATGGGTGACGTGAACGGCGACGGCAAGGGTGACCTGATCGCCGAGGCCGGTGGGAAGCTGCGGTACTTCTACGGTGACGGCAGCGGCAACCTGCACTGGGGCAGCGAGGGCGGCAACGGCTGGGAGGCCGTGAAGCACCTCAACCTCGAGGACGTCAACGGCGACAACAAGGCCGACATCGTCGGTGTGGTGGGCGACCAGCTCCGTTACTACTACGGCGACGGCACCGGGAACTTCCACCTCCACAGCGAGGGCGGCGTCGGCTGGGGCGCTCTGTCCAAACTGGAGGCCGGGGACGTCAACGGCGACGGCAGGGCGGACCTGGTCGCCGTCGCGGGTGACCAGCTGCGGTACTTCTACGGCGACGGCAGCGGCAACTTCCACTGGGGCAGCGAAGGCGGCACCGGCTGGGGGAGCCTGGGACATCTCGCGGTGACCGACATGAACGGTGACGGCAAGGGCGACCTGCTCGCGGTCGCCGGTGACAAGCTCCGCTACTACTACGGCGACGGAACGGGGAACTTCCACTGGGGCCACGAGGGTGGCGCCGGCTGGAGCACCCTCACCCGCTTCGCCGCCTGACAACCGCACGACGACCAGAACGCCCCTGCCGGCCGGTGGGGGCGTTCCGGCGTCAGCGGCTCAACCCGCGCAGGATCCTGATGAGCTCCACGGTGGGCAGCTGGCAGAGCTGTGCCATGTTCTCCAGGGCGGGCAGGTCGAGGTGCACCTCCGGTGAGACGCCGGGAGGCAGCGCGTGCAGGCGTCCGGCCGCCCACCTCCGCAGCGGGATCAGCCGGGAGTTGTCGGTCGCCGCGACGGCGGCGAGGTTCAGCGCCAGGTGCCCCGCCGGGGTGTCGCCGAAGAAGCGTTCGTGGACGCGGGCGAGGACCTCGTGCGCCGGAACGTCGAGGGCGTGGCAGATCTCGACGAGGCGCACGACGGAGCACTGCCGGGTGCCGAGCTCGTAGGTCGCGAGCGTCTGCAGCGAGATCTCCGTCTGCAGCCGCTTGTTGAGCTCCTTGCGGGTCCATCCGCGTCGCTTGCGAAGGCTGCGGATCTCATCACCGAGCACGCGCTGGTACGCCGCTGTGTCGATTTGGCCGTTCGCAGGTCGCACTGGTCCCTCCACCCCGTGAGCGGGTCTCACGGTCATGGAAGGCGCCAGTGCTTCGTCGCTTACGCAACTTGCCCGCAGAATCCCCCGAACGGGGGATACTTCTCTACTCTGAGTATCAGTTCACGCAGCGCACGCCGTCCGCGGAGATGGGCGGAGGGGCCGCGGGGTCAGCCGGTTGCTGGCGCGCACCGTCCAGGGCGAGCACTCCGGACCCGGTGAAACCCTGCGCGCCGGGACCCGAGTAGTCGGCTCCGAGGAACACGCGGGCGGTGCCGACCGGGATGTTGACGTCCTCCTCGACCTTCAGCCCGCCGAGGGCCTCCTGGACGGCGTCGGCGCCCGCCTCGCCGCCCTTGCCGTAGCGCACGACCGACTTCGCCAGCGCCTCGGCGTTGCCCGCCTGGCCGCCCTTGAAGCCCTTCGTGACGAGCGACTGCAGCACCTGGTTCGCGAGGCCCGGCTGGCCGGAGGCGTTGCGGACGTCGACGGTCAGCGAGGCCTTGTCGAACTTCGGGGCTGCCGGGTCCGAGGACGCCGGGGTCTTGCCCAGGCCCTTGAAGAACGCGCGCACCTCCGACTCGACCACCTCGACCGCCGAGCCGTCCTCCGGCGTCTGCAGGTCGGGGTTGCCGGTCGGGATGGTCTGGAACGTCATGTTGCCGCCCGTCATGTCCTTCATCTGCAGGGCGAACTTGGTGATGTCCCAGCCGTCGTCGAGCACGATCGCGCCGCTGACGGCCTTGATCATGTCGTTGCGCTTGGTGCTGTCGGTGAGCACGCCCGCCGACAGCATCTTCTTGGCGAGGCCCGCCATGAAGACCTGCTGGCGCACGACGCGGTCGAGGTCGCCCAGCGGCAGGCCGTGGCGCTGCCGGACGAACGCCAACGCGTTCTTGCCTTCGATGGTCTGCCGGCCCGCGGCGAAGTTCGCTCCGGAGAAGCTGTCGCGGACCTTGGCGTTGAGGCAGACCTCGATGCCGCCGATGGCCTTGGTGATGTCGTAGAAGCCGACCAGGTTGACCTCGGCGTAGTGGTCGATCGTCGTGCCGGTCAGGGTCTGCACGGTGTCGATGAGGTTGTTCGCGCCTGCCTTGCGCGACTCCATCTCGACCTCGGGCCCGCTCTTGCCGCTGCCCTTCAGCTTCTCGGCGGCCTGGTTCTTGGCGTAGCCGTAGGCAGAGTTGATCTTGTGCCGCCCGAACCCGCCCGCGATCTTCACGTAGGAGTCGCGCGGGAACGAGACGGCGAACGCCTTGCCGCTGTCGTTCGGGATGTGCAGCAGGATGAGCGTGTCGGTGTTGAACCCGCCGTCGTCGGTGCCGCCCGCCTGCAGTTCGTTGAGGATGTTCTGCGGCAGCGGGTTGCCCTTGGAGTCGGTGCGGCTGTCCATGCCGACCAGCAGGATGTCGATCGCGCCGTCGGCCGGCTTCTCCCCGGCGTCGGCGAGGTTCAGGTCCTGTTTGGTCAGGCCGTCGGTCAGCGCGGTGAGGTTCTGCCACGCGACGCCGGTGACCACGAGGACCGCCGCGGACAGCATGCTGATGAAGACCTTGGCGCCGGTCGACGCGCCGCGCCTGGCCGCGCTCGGGCGGCGGGCGGGAGCGGGCCTGGGGCGCGGCCTCGGCTCCGGGGCCTTCACCTTGGCCGGGGTGGTGCGGACCGTCGGGCGGTCGGCCGGCGAGCGCGGTGCGGACGAGGCCTCACGCCCGCGCTGGGGTTCCCTGCGCGCCGGTTCGATGCGCCTCGGGGGCTCGCGCCTCGGCGGCTCCGCCCGGTTCGGCTGCCTGCGCGGCGGATCGGACGCCCGCGGCGGCACCGGTGGGCGGCGGGGCTGTCCCGCCTGCGGACGAGGGGTGGCGGAAGGGCGCCCAGATGACGATCGACCGGGAGCCCCGTTCGGGTCTCCCGGCCGCGGCGGCCGGTTGTCCACACCCACTCCTCTCGGCACATGCGGGTACCCCAAGTGGACGTGCGGGAGCGTCACTCGGTTGCGCAAAGGGTGGCACAGTGGTGGACACCAGCCGATCAAGGCCCCCTGACCAGCGTTTTTGTCCGTTTCGTAGACTCGTCGCCGTGTTGACGATGCAGGACGCGCTGCTCGCGCTGACCAAGTACTGGACCGACCGAGGCTGCATCGTGGTGCAGCCGTTCAACACCGAGGTCGGGGCGGGAACGCTGAACCCCGCCACCGTGCTGAGGGTGCTGGGTCCCGAGCCGTGGCGCGTCGCGTACGTGGAGCCGTCCGTGCGGCCCGACGACGCCCGTTACGGCGAGAACCCGAACCGCCTGCAGACGCACACGCAGTTCCAGGTGATCCTCAAGCCCGACCCGGGCGACCCGCAGGAGCTCTACCTCGGCTCGCTCGAGGCGCTGGGCATCGACGTCCGCGCGCACGACGTCCGGTTCGTCGAGGACAACTGGGCCTCGCCCGCGCTCGGCGCCTGGGGCCTCGGCTGGGAGGTCTGGCTCGACGGCCTGGAGATCACCCAGTTCACGTACTTCCAGCAGGCCGGCGGCATGACGCTCGACCCGGTGTCGGTGGAGATCACCTACGGCATCGAGCGGATCATGATGGCGCTGCAGGGCGTCGACCACTTCAAGAAGATCGCCTACGCGCCCGGCATCTCCTACGGCGAGGCGTTCGGCCAGGCCGAGTACGAGATGTCGCGGTACTACCTCGACGACGCCGACGTGGAGGCGAACAAGCGCCTCTTCGAGGAGTTCGCCGCCGAGGCCCGGCGCATGCTCGACGCCCGCCTGCCCGTGCCGGCGCACAGCTTCGTGCTGAAGTGCTCGCACATCTTCAACGTCCTGGACGCGCGCGGCTCCATCTCGACGACCGAGCGCGCCCGCGCGTTCGGCCGGATGCGCGGCCTGGCCCGCGAGGTCGCCGGTCTGTGGGCCGAGCGCCGCGCCGAGCTCGGGCACCCGCTGGGCGTCGCCGAGGCCCCCGCCGCCGTCGAGAAGCCCTCGTCTTTCGCCGACGTCGTGGCGCCCGCGACCCTGCTGTTCGAGATCGGCACCGAGGAACTGCCGCCCGCCGAGGTCGTCCGGACCGTCGACGCGGTGCGCGAGGCTGTGACGGCGAAGCTCGGCGCCACCCGCCTCACGCACGGCGAGGTGGCGGTGCACGGCACGCCGCGCCGGATCGTCGTCCTGGTGCCCGCCGTGTCGCCGCGTGAGCCGGACGCCGAGCGCACCGTCCGCGGTCCGCGCGTCTCCGCCGCCTTCGACGCCGACGGCAACCCGACGAAGGCCGTGCAGGGCTTCGCCCGCGGCCAGGGCGTCGACGTGTCCGCGCTGGGCCGCGTCACCGAGAACGGCGTCGAGTTCGTGGCGCTGACCAAGACCGACGCCGGGCGCGGTGCCGTCGAGGTGCTCAGCGGCCTGCTGGGCGAGGTCGTCGCGGACCTGCGCGCCGAGAAGAACATGAAGTGGAACGACCCGAAGCTGTCGTTCACCCGCCCGATCCGGTGGCTGCTCGCGCTGCTGGGCTCGACGCCGGTGCCGGTCGCGGTGTCGTCGCTGGCCTCCGGCACGACGACCCGCGTGCACCGCACGGCTTCGACGCCGGTGGTCGAGGTGTCCACAGCGGACGGTTACCTGGAGTTCCTGTCCTCGCACGGGATCCAGGTCGACGCGGCCGCCCGCTCGGCCGCGATCGTCGAGGCCGCGCAGGAGCTCGCGGCGTCGGTCGGCGGCGTCGTCGAGGTCGACGGGCTGCTGTCCGAGGTCACGAACCTCGTCGAGTGGCCGACGCCGATCCTCGGCTCGTTCGAGGAGCGGTACCTGGAGCTGCCGGCACAGATCCTCACCACCGTGATGCGCAAGCACCAGCGCTACCTGCCGGTGCGCTCGGCCGACGGCGCGCTGCTGCCGCACTTCGTGGCCGTGGCGAACGGGTCCGTGGACGCCGACCTGGTGCGCGCGGGCAACGAGGCCGTGCTGCGGGCGCGGTACGAGGACGCGGCGTTCTTCTGGCGCGCGGACCTCAAGACGCCGCTGGAGGAGATGAAGTCCGGTCTCGCGAAGCTGACGTTCGCGGACAAGCTGGGCTCGATGGCGGACCGCGCCACCCGGATCGCCGCGCTCGCCGGCCGGTTCGCCGCGGTGGTCGACGCCGACCGCGAGACGCTGGACCGCGCCGGCGCGCTGGCCAAGTTCGACCTCGGCTCGCAGATGGTGATCGAGCTGTCGTCGCTGGCCGGTGTGATGGCCCGCGAGTACGCGGAGCGGGCGGGGGAGACGCCCGAGGTCGCGCTGGCGTTGTGGGAGATGGAGCTTCCCCGGTCGGCCGGCGACGCGCTGCCGTCGTCGGTTCCGGGGGCGCTGCTGTCGCTGGCCGACCGGTTCGACCTGCTGGCAGGGCTCTTCGGGATCGGCGCCCAGCCGACCGGGTCGTCCGACCCGTTCGGGCTGCGTCGTGCCGCTCTCGGCGCGGTGACGGTGCTGCGGGCGTTCCCGGACCTGCGGGCGATCACGTTGCCGGTGGCGCTTTCCCTTGCCGCGGAAGGGCTCGAGGTTTCGGCCGACGCGCTGGAGACGGCACGGGAGTTCGCCGTGCGCCGGTACGAGCAGGCTTTGCTCGACGCCGGGCACGAGCACCGGTTCGTCCAGGCCGTGCTGCCGCTGGCCGACTCGCCCGTGCTGGCCGACGAGACGCTCGCGCAGCTGGAGTCGCTGGCGGGCGACGAGTCCTTCGCGGCGCTGACGGCTGCTCTGCAGCGGGTGCGGCGGATCGTGCCGGCTTCGGTGGAGGGGTCGTACGACGCCTCCGTGCTGGTCGAGCCCGCCGAGGTGGCGCTGCACAAGGCGTTCGACCAGGTGCCGCGGGACGTGGCCGGGCTGGCTGCTTTCGTGGCCGCGGCCGAGGGGCTGACCGGGCCGATCAACACGTTCTTCGACGAGGTGCTGGTGATGGCCGAGGACGAGTCGGTGAAGGCGGCCCGGCTCGGGTTGCTGGCGTCCATCCGGGACTTCGCGGCGCCGGTGCTGGACTGGACCCAGCTGTAGGGAGGTCATCGGTGGGAGCGGGTCGGCTCGCGTCGGCCCGTTCCTGTTCCAGCGAGGTGGTTGCGCTGGCACGTGCACCTCGTCTTGCGCGGGTGCTCGCGTGGGTCCGGACGAAGCCACGATCGCCTGAGCAGGTGCCGACCGGTGCTCGGCGGCGTCAGGTTCGGTCGGCTCGCTGCGCATCGCCACACCAGGCTGCGTGCGTGGCTGAATTGGAAGTGCGGCTCTCCGGTCGGCACCGCGCGCCGGGCCTGGGTTCGTGGTCGCCTCGCATTGGCGGGTGCGGGTGCCCCGCTCTTCCAGTTCGCGAAGGAGTTCTCCGCACTGGACTCGAGCCCCGGCCGCAGGCTTCCACCTCAGCGGCCTGGTCGGAGGCGTTCGCGAAGCGACGGTGGTGGAGGACGGCCGGAGCCGTCCTCCACCACCGGGCGTCAGCTGGTCCCAGCCGCGCACCGGAGGTCGTCCGGGCGCTGCCCGCCGAGCAGGTACTCGGTCACCTTGTCGTTGGCGCACTTGTTCTTGCCGATGACGTAGGCGCCGTGCCCGCCCTGGTCGACCGTGATCATCGCGGCCCTGTCGCCGAACGCGCGGCGCGTCGACCGGGCACCGGCCAGCGGCGTCGCGGGGTCGCGTTCGTTCTGCACCAGCAGGACGTTGCGCGGGCCCCGGTCGGACGGCAGGACCTGCTTCTCCAGCGGCTTCGGGAAGAACGCGCACGGCTGGATGTTCGCGGCGGCCGCGCCGAACATCGGGTGGCGGACCCGGTCGACCGCCACGGTGCGCTCGTACGCGCCGACCGACGTCGGCCAGGCCGAGTCACCGCAGATCACGTGCAGGCGCCCCGCCAGCAGTGCCTGGACGCGCGGGACCTCCGGGTAGTCCTGCGGCGGCTGCGGCTGTCCGGCGTCGAAGGCCTTCCAGGAGGCGGCGAGCTTCGTGAAGGCCGCGTCACCGGTGCCGTACAGGCCCGTGAAGGTGAGCAAGCGGAAGGTCCTGCCGTCGATGCCCTCCACCGAGGGCTTCTCGTCGAGCCGTGCGGCCAGGTCGAAGAACTTGGCGCGCACCTGCTGCGGCGTGGTGCCCAGGCCGTGCTCGGGGTGCGCCGCCGCCCACTTCGCGAAGTCCGGGAACGTGTCCTCGACGCCGCGGCCCATCAGCCGGCCGCCCTCGACGTCCCAGCCGCCCTTCGGCAGGTTGCTGTCGATGACGACGCGATCGGAGGTCTTCGGGAACAGCGTGGCGTACACCGAACCCAGGTACGAGCCGTACGAGTAGCCGAGGAACGACGCCTTCTTCTCGCCCAGCGCCGCACGGACCGAGTCCAGGTCACGCGCGATGTTCGCGGTCGTGTTGTACGGCAGTTCGTCCGCGGAGGACGACTTCAGGCACTGTTCGGCGATCTTCTCCACCTCGGCGGCGCGCTGGCGCACCTCGGCGGAGTTGTTGGCGTACGGCGGCACGCTGCCGTCCGCCATCTGCTCCTCGGTCATGTCGCATGTGGACGGTGAGCTGTAGCCGATGCCACGCGGGTCCATGCCGATGACGTCGTAGGCGTCCTGAACGCTCTGCGGCAGGCCCACCGCCTTCAGCACCGCCGGGAACGTGAGGCCCTCGCTCGGCCCGCCGGGGTTGGTCAGCAGGATCCCCTTGCGCTTCGCGGGGTTCTTGCTGGCCAGCCGGCTGAACATCACCTCGGTCTTGCGGCCCTGCGGCTTGCGGTAGTCGAGCGGCAGCTGGAGCTTGCCGCACTCCAGGCCCGGCAGCGCCACGTCGGCGGGACAGGCGACCCACTGCACCTCGGGCTTCGGCGTGCCGGCGGACGACACCCCCGGCACCGCCACCAGGCCCGCGGCGGCGGTCACGACCGCGGCCAGTGACAACGATTTTCGCATTAGCAAATCCCTCCCCGACGGCACACCCTCCCGGCGTGCCGAACCGATGAAAAAGTCAGCCGTTCATGCGGACGAGGACGTCGAGCTGCGCCTTGTTGTAGAGCTCGGCGATGGTCTTGACGATCGTCTGCGCCACGAACTTCTCGCTGTGCGGCGAAGCGCCGTACAGGCTCGCCGGGTCCGGGAACGCTGCCCGCATCTCCAGCACCTGCGGGTGCACGCGCATGCGCTCCGCCAGGTCCTGGCGCGTCGCCTCGTCCGCGTCCGCGGGCAGCTCGTCGAACTCGACGAGCACGGGAACCCTCGCGTAGCGCTTGAGCACCTCGGCGTACGAGGACAACGCCTCCGGCGAGACCAGTTGGGCGAGCACGACGGTGAACGAACGGTCCTGCGGTGACAGGTCCACGTTCGCGAGCATCGCCGCGACGTCCGGAGGCAGGGCGGTCGGTGACTCCTGCCGCAGGATCACCGCGATCTCGCCCCGCACCCTTTGCAGGCGCTCGATCGTCGCCGCCAGCTCGGCGTCCATCTCGCGCAACGCCTCACCGGGGTGTTCGTCGCCGTCGCCCAGGTCCGCGATCTGCGTGAGCGACAGCCCGAGACCGGTGAGGCGCTTGATCCGCAGCACCCGCACGAGGTGCGGCACGCCGTAGCTCTTGTAGCCGTTCGCCTTGCGCTCCGGCTCGGGGAGCAGGCCCACCTCGTGGTAGTGCCGGATCGTGCGCAGCGTCGTGCCGGCGAGATCTGCCAACTGACTGGTGCTCCACGCCACGACGCCTCTTCCCGGTTCCCGCTTGCTGACAGGACCAGTGGAAACCATGCCGCTACGGCACGGTCAAGGCGCGGCGGGAGGTGGGGACGAAGGTGGACGAGGCGAACTACTTTCGTCGCACGCAAAAGGCTCCCGGTCGAGACGACCGGGAGCCCTTCGCTGTCCAGCTGGGACTTACAGGAACTGACCACCGCGGGTAACAGCACCGTAGGCGTCCACGATGCCGTGACCGTAGAAGCCGTTGAACTTCGCGTCACCCTCACAGGTGGCGTCGAACTCCGGCGTGCGGCCCACGTTGACGTACGAGACAGTGCGCGGGTTCGGGCAGGCGCGCTGGATCGCGGTCTTGTAGAGCACCTTCTCGACCTTGTCGGGGTCGAGGGTCAGGCCGGGGTTCTTCTTGTCCTTCTTGCCGTACTGGCTGACGACCAGCGCCGCGACACCGGCGGCGTGCGGGGCGGCCATCGAGGTGCCCTGCAGGAACTGGTAGTAGCCGACCTTGTCGCCCTGCACGGCCTTCTTCACGCCGGCGCTGAGGCCCTCGTCCGTGATGTTGCCGGCCTCGTCGATCGCGCCTTCGGCGAGAGCGACGTTGCGCGGGTAGGTCGACAGGATCATGTTCTCGTTGGTGCGGTACCACGGCGTGCCGAAGAAGTCGCGGAAGTAGCCGCCCGGAGCCGAGATCGAGGTCTGCTCGAGGCCGTAGTTCGAGTAGTCGGCCTTGGAGGTCGACGGGCCGAGCGACGACACCGAGATGACGTGGTCGCCCTCGGTCGGCAGGTTGAGGCAGGTCGCGTTGTCGATCGGACGCGGACGGGCGTGACCCGGCGGGTAGTTCGGGCTCTGCACGTCCTGGCGTGGCTTGCCCAGGTCCTCGTGGTTGTTGCCACCGGCACCGATGAGCGTGACGCCCTTGCGGTGCGCGTAGTTCAGCGCGCGCTGAACGGACGCGATGATGGTGCGCTGCTCCAGCTGCTCCTCGGCCGAGGCCGTGGGGTCGTTGGTGCAGTTCATGTACCACGGGTCGACGTAGAACGACATGTTGATGACGTCCAGGCCGACGTCGGCACCGTAGGTCAGGGCGTCGACGACGGGCTGCAGGAAGAACGAGCCCGCGTCCTGCCCGCCGCGGATGTTGACCAGCGACACGTTCGGCGCGACACCGGAGATGCCGAAGCCGTTGGCAGCGGCGCCGATGGTGCCGGCGACGTGCGTGCCGTGGCCGCCGTCGTCCCAGTTGGCCGGGTCGACGCAACCGCGGAACTCGCACGGGCCGTCGAACTCGCCGCCGTCGGAGTCGTTCGGGATGTCGACGGTGAAGTTGCGCGACAGCTCGTTGTTGAAGTTGGGCGCGATGTCCGGGTGCGAACCGTCCACACCGGTGTCGAGGATGCCGACGTACACCCGCTTGTCACCGGCCTGCTTGGCGCGCGCGATGTTGGAGCGCACCAGGTTCAGGCCCCACAGGTCGCCGTCGAGCGGGTCCATGCCCGCGGTCGACTGCGACGACGCCGGAGCCTTGTTCGGCTTCTCGGCCTTGTTCTCCTTCTCGACGTTGTCCCGCTTGGCCTTCTCGGCCTTCGCCGCGGGCGCGTGCCCGATCGGCTTGGTCCGGGCGGCACCGACGATCGCGCTCGAGGCGGAAACCTTCTCCACGAACCCCGTCGCGGGCGCCTTCACCGTCAGCAGGCCCACGGCCTTGTTGTCCCGCACGACCTCGCCGCCCGCCGCCTCGACGGCGTCGATCGCGAAGTCGCGGTTGCCGGGTTCCTCCAGGAGCACCGTGTACTCCGTGTCCGCCGCCTGGCCCGCGGTGGCCGAGGCCGGCGCTGCCCCCGCCGCCGACGTACCCGCGGCGATCAGCGACACCGTTGCCGCCACCGCCATCACGGTTCTGCGCGTTCTCACCTAGCTGTCTCCTCACACCCGGTCAGGGCTGGATCCAACAACACGGGAGCGGCCCCCGAATTGCCGCTCGAGTCCGTCACACTGGCACGAAATTGCGTCCCGCATCAGCGCCTTTCGTACGGAATCGAACTGTAGCCGATCGAAAGCGGAGCGTGACGTTATGGGAACAAATCTTGACTTGTCGATATCGAGAAGATGGACTTCGCGGCTATGCGGAGTCGGGTAATGGCAACGTCGGCATGCCTGCTCTTTCTGCTCTCGGCCTGCGGTGACGCGGGCGGGGACGCTCTGACGCTGCCTTCGCGTGGTCCCAAACCGATCGTCGGGGTAATCCTTCCCGACCAGACGAGCTCCACGCGTTGGGAGGCGCAGGACCGTCCTCTTCTGACGCAAGCCTTCACCTACGCGGACATCGAACCGTTCATCGAGAACGCGAACGGCGACGAGGGGAAGTTCCTCCAGATCGCCGAGGAGATGATCCGCCGCAAGGTCAAGGTCCTGGTGACGACGCCGTTGTCGTCGGCGGGCGGTCTCGCCGTGCAGAAGAAGGCCAAGGAGGCCGGCATCCCGGTCATCGACTACGACCGGCTGACACTCGGCGGCCAGGCCGAGTACTACGTGAGCTTCGACGGCGTGAACGTCGGCCAGCTGCAGGCCGAGGGCATGCTGAGCTGCCTCGGCGCCAAGCCGGGCGCCCAGATCGTCGAGATGGAGGGCGCGCCGACCGACCACAACGCCACGCTGTTCGCCCAGGGGCACAAGTCGGTGCTGGGGCCGAGGTACGAGAGCGGCGCGCTCAAGCTCGTGAAGACGCAGTCCGTGGAGGGGTGGAAACCCGACATCGGCGGTCCGCTGTTCGAGCAGATCCTGAACGACAACGGCGGCAAGGTCGACGGTGTGATCGCGGCCAACGACGGCCTGGCCGGCGCGGTCGTCGAGGTGCTCAAGAAGAAGGGCCTCGCGGGCAAGGTCCCGGTCACCGGTCAGGACGCCACCGTGGAGGGTCTGCGGGCCATCCTGCGCGGCGAGCAGTGCAACACCGTCTACAAGCCGGTGCGCGACGAGGCGGAGGCGGTCGCCCGCCTGGCGATCGCGGTCGCCAGGGGTGACCTCGCCGGTGCCGACGACCTCGCCACCGGCAACCTCAGGGACCCCGTCGCCCGGCGGGACATCAAGTCGGTGCTGCTCGGCGCCACCTTGATCAAGAAGGACAGCGTCAGGAGGCTCGTGACCGAGGGCGTGGTGAAGGCGCAGGACCTCTGCACCGCCGACCTCGTGGCGGTGTGCGCCGGCCAGGACATCGTCACGGGCTGAGCCCGACCACTGGTGACCGGTCGGCAGCGGAGGGTGATGTTATGAGAAGAAATCTTGACTTAACAAGATTCAAGGGCTGAACTCCGCGTTTATGCGAAGACGGGTAATGGCATCGTCGGCGTGCCTGCTCTTTCTCCTCTCGGCCTGCGGTGACGCAGGTCAGGGCTCTCCGACGCTGCCCGCGCGCGGTCCCAAACCAATCGTCGGGGTAATCCTTCCCGACCGAACGACTTCCGCGCGCTGGGAAGAACAAGACCGCCCCCTGCTGGCCCAGGCGTTCAACTACGCGGACATCGAACCGTTCATGGAGAACGCGGAGGGCGACGAGGCGAAGTTCGCCCAGATCGCCGACGAGATGATCCGCCGCAAGGTGAAGGTCATGATGATCACACCGCTCTCGGCGGCGGGTGGTCTCGCGGTGCAGAAGAAGGCGAAGGCCGCGGGCATCCCGGTCATCGACTACGACCGCGTCACGCTCGGCGGCCAGGCGGAGTACCACGTCGGCTTCGACAGCGTGAACGTCGGCCAGCTGCAGGCGGACGGCCTGCTGGACTGCCTCGGCAACAGGCCGGGCGCCCAGATCATCGAGATCGAGGGCGCGCCGACGGACCACAACGCGACCCTTTTCACCCAGGGGCAGAAGTCACGGCTGTCGTCGAAGTACGACAGCGGCGCGCTCAAGCTCGTGAAGTCGCAGCCGGTCGCCGACTGGAACAACGACCTCGGCGGGCAGCTGTTCGAGCAGATCCTGAACGACAACGGCGGCAAGGTCGACGGCGTGGTCGCGGCCAACGACGGCCTGGCCGGCGCGGTCATCGGGGTGCTCAAGAAGAAGAACCTCGCGGGCAAGGTCCCGGTCACCGGCCAGGACGCCACCGTGGACGGCCTGCGGGCCGTGCTGCGCGGCGACCAGTGCATCACCGTCTACAAGCCGGTGCGCGACGAGGCCGAGGCCGCGGCCAGGCTGGCGATCGCCGTCGCCCGCGGAGACCTCGACGGTGCCGACGACCTCGCCACCGGCAACCTCAGGGACCCCGTCGCGCGGCGGGACGTCAAGTCGGTGCTGCTCGGCGCCACGCTGATCAAGAAGGACACCGTCCGGACGCTGGTCACCGAGGGCATCGTGAAGCCGGCGGAGCTGTGCGCCGGCGACCTCGCCCCGGTGTGCGCCCAGCAGGACATCCTCGGAGGTTGACCCCGTCACGACCTGTCGTGATCCGGCAGGTCGTGACGCCCCGAGATGAACTCCTGCACGGCGATCTTCGCCCGGATGATCGGCTGCCGGATCCGGGCCTCGCGGCGGTACGCGCGGGTGAGCTTGCGCGAACCCTCAAGGTAGCGCCAGCGCGCCCACGGTGATCCCGGCCGTGCCAGCCGCACGGCCCCCACGGCGGGGACGACCGGCACGAGCAGGCCGAGCAGCCCCGTCCAGATCTTGCCCTTGAGCAGCGCCACGATCGCGAAGCACAGGTTCACGCCGATCGCGATCAGCCGCAGCGTGAACGTGGACGCGGGCGTCGTGTCCGGGTTGAGCTGCAGCACCTCGTCGTAGCCGAGCGGCCGGGCGCCGAGCAGGAACGTGCCGGTCAGGCCCACCGCGAGGAACACGGCGTCCACGGACAGGCGCCCCGCCTCCGTCCAGTACACGTCGCGCAGGTGCAGGATCAGCGCGAACTCGTCCAGCACCAGCGCCGCGCCCACGCCGAGACCCACCGCGGCGGCCAGCCGGGCGCCGTGCATCTCGTCGGGGATCACCAGGCTCGTGACGCTGGACAGCAGGAGCAGCACGGTGCCGAACACGACGTGGTGCACGTGCGTGTCGCCCGCCACGACGTTCCCAGGCCACCAGCGGACCTTCGCCCTGATCATGCGCACGCTGATGCGGATGAACACGAACGTGGTCACCAAACCGATGAAGAAGAAGAGCAGTCTTTCGCTGCCGGTCAAAGCCACGGCCCCCTGGGTCAACGACCCTCCAGGTTACCGGTCGCCGTACCGGTTCACGTTCCCGTGGACGGTGCCGATCTGGAACAGGGTGCCGTGGACGTCGCCGAACGCCTGGTTCACGATCGCCCCGCGACCACTGGGCCGATCCGGTGACTCGGGCCGCGCGGGGGTGCTCGCCGGGTGTTCCCGGACGAGAGCGTGCAGGCCGCGCGCGACCTGCGGTGTGACCGAGACCTTGATCGACAAGGTCGTCAGCTCGGGCACGGGCACCTCCGCGTGGTCGTTCGGGGTCTCACGTTAGCAGTGAAATCGATGGCTCGACTGAGGACGGGGAGCCGTGGTTGACTGTCCGAGGTCGTACGTTTCGTGTTCGTGGATCACCCCGCTCGCGGAACGAGGTCGCGGGTTGTGCGGGTTCTCCAGGTTCCGGAGAAGACGCCGCCGTGACTTGACCCGGTGGTCGCGAGCGCGATCCGGCACCTGTTAGAGGAGAAGTAGCAAGATGGCAGTACAGGGCACCGTCAAGTGGTTCAACGCGGAGAAGGGCTTCGGCTTCATCTCCCCCGACAACGGTGGCGCCGACGTGTTCGTCCACTACTCCGAGATCCAGATGAACGGCTACAAGGCTCTCGAGGAGAACCAGCGGGTCGAGTTCGAGATCGGTCAGGGCCAGAAGGGCCCGCAGGCCCAGGGCGTTCGCGCCGTCTGAGTCTGACCGGTCAGCACATCTGATCTGACACCGGAGCCGCTTGTCCCGCATCGGGCAAGCGGCTCCGTTGCTCTCCGTGGCCGGTGGCAGCGGTGGAGGCTGCACCCGGCCCGGCCCGCCGGCTGGAGGCTTCCCGTGCCCGCACTGCTCGCTGAGGTGACCCGGTCGGGGTTCGTGGAGAGCCTGCACCACGGCAGCGTGGTCGGCCTGCTGCCGTCCGGTGCCGTCGGCGTGTCCGCCGGCGCGGTCGAGGACCCGGTGCTGCCGCGGTCGTGCATGAAACCGTTCCAGGCGTTGGCGTGCCTGTCCGCCGGAGCGCCTCTCGCGGGACCGGCGCTCGCGATCGCGGCAGGGTCGCACACGGGGGAGAACCGGCACGTCGAGCTGGTGGTGCGGGTGCTCGGCGGGCTGTCGGTGGACTTGCTGCGCTGCCCACCGTCGTGGCCGGAGGACGAGGAGACGCGGCGGCGGGTGCCCGAGCCGTCGCGCGTGCGGATGAACTGCTCCGGCAAGCACGCGGCGATGCTGGCGGCGTGCGTGGCGGCGCGGTGGCCGACGCGGTCCTACCTGGAGCCGACGCACCCGTTGCAGCAGTTGGTGTCGAGGACCGTCGCCGAACTCGCCGGTGAGGACATCGCGCACACGGCGATCGACGGCTGCGGTGCTCCCGTGTACGCGTTGTCGTTGCACGGCTTGGCGCGCGCGATGCAGGGGTTGGTGCGCACGCCGGTCGCCGATGCCATGCGCCGGTTTCCCGAGTACGTCGGCGGCACCGGGCACGTCAACACGGCGGTCATGCGGCTGCTGCCGGGCGTGGTCGCCAAGGGCGGCGCGGAGGGCGTGCTGGTGCTCGCGACGGCGGCCGGGCACGCGGTGGCGGTGAAGGTGCTGGACGGCAACCCCCGTGCCACGACGGCGATCGGGCTGGCGGCGCTCGCCGCCACGGGGTTCGACGTGTCACCCGCCGAGGAGCACCTGTCCGTGCCGGTGCTGGGCGGGGGAGAGGTCGTCGGCGAGGTGCGGGTCGTCTTCTAGAACTGCTCCGGCAGTTCGAGCATGCCGAGCTGGGCCATCACGGTCGCGGTGTCGCCGTAGACCCGCTCGCAGATCAGCACGTCCTTGTCGAACAGGAAGAACCCGACCATCCTGACCTTGAACGACCGTCCGGTAACTTCTTCGCCGATGAGGCTGCCGAGGTGCGTGCCCTGGAACTCGAACTCGAGGATCACGGCGTCGTCCGCGTGGTGGACGTCGATGATCTTGCTGCGCTGGTCGGGGAAGGCCGCTCGGGTGCGCTGCCAGTAGTCGCGAACCGCGTCCACGCCCTCGAACACCTGGCCGGACGCCATGATCTCGTAGCGGGGGTGTGGGAAGGTGTTCAGGGAGGTGTCGAAGTCGTGGTCGTTCTGCGACTCCATGTGCTCCAAGACGATCGCTTCACGCAGCGCTCTGAGCGCCTTGGACTCCGTCATGCGGCGAGACCCTCCTACGTACGCCGTACGTCGCACGGAAGCTACTCCACGCCGCAGGGTCTCCGCCAGTGTCCCCGCCCCGTGAACCGCTGACGCGCGCCCGCATCGTCGACGCGGCGGTGCGGCTGATCGAACGCGAGGGCGTCGAGGCCGTCTCGATGCGACGGCTCGCCGCCGAGCTCGGCGCGGGCACGATGTCGCTGTACAACCACGTGCCGAACAAGGCGGTGCTCGTCGACCTCGCCGCCGAGCGGATCATGGCCGACGCCCGGCCGTACCAGGTGGACAGCGACGACTGGCGCGACCACATCCGGGCGCACGCGCGGGCGGTGCGCGAACTGGCCCGGCGGCACCCGCGCGCGTTCGTGATGCTGGCGACGCGGCGGCTCAGCAGCGAGGCGGGGTTCCGGACGATCGAGGCGGCGCTCGCGAACTTCGACCGCGCAGGGTTCCGGGGCGGGGTCGCCGTCGGGATGATGCGGGCGATGGTGTCGTACCTGCTGGGCACGCTGATGCGGGAGGTCGCCACGTCTCCCGAGCTGGGCGGGATCGCGTTGTCGCCGTACGAGGACGTCGACATGTCGGCGTTCCCGTTGTCCGCCGGTGTGATGGACGAGTTGGGCACCTACGACCACGACCAGGAGTTCGAGTTCGGGCTCGAGCTCCTGATCGCGGCCTTGGAGCGCTACCGGTCCTAGGGGCGCATCTCGTAGCGGCCGGAGAGCGCTTCCACCTGCTGCCACACGGCGTCGAAGCGGGCCTGGTCGACGTGCGGCTTGCGGATCTGCGCCACGGCCCACTGCTGCTGGGCCTCGGTGCTGCTCGCCTTGCCGTGCAGAGCGGTCGCGTAGCCCGCGAAGTCGCGGACCAGCACGTCGAAGACCTGGTCGAGGACCGCGTCGTCGATCCCCGTGATCTTGGCCTGCTCCAGGACCAGCTGCCCGTAGACGACCAGCGTGAACAGGTGGCCGAGGTTGAGCAGGAAGTCGAGGTCCTTCTGCTGCTCGGCGTCCGGCGCCGCGGTGGTGAGGAGGGTCTTGATCGCGCTCGCCTGCTCGTGGAACAGCGCGACGTTCGGCAGGTGGGCGTGCTCGGCGTAGATCGGCTCCCAGTCGTGGAACTGGATCTTGCCGAGGCCGCGCGCGGGACCCTGGTGCCAGAAGAAGTCGTCGTCCGCGGCGTCGTGGCGGGTCGGGACCTCGTCATACCGCGCCGGGTTGAAGAAGTAGTTCGGCATGAACTTGAGCACCAGCGCGAGGTTCACGTGGACGGTGCCCTCGAGCTTGGGCAGCGCGCGGATGTCGGCCGTGGCGCGGGTGAAGTAGGTGTCCTTCTCGAAGCCCTTGGCGGCGATGACGTCCCAGAGCAGGTCGATGACGTTCTCGCCCTCGCTCGTCACCTTCATCTTCGTGATGGGGTTGAAGAGCAGGTAGCGGCGGTCGTTCTCGTTGGCGCTGCGGAAGTAGTCGACGCTGCGGTCCGAGAAGAGCTTCATCGCGGTGAGGCGCGCGTACGCGTCGACGAAGTTCTGGCGCACGTGCGGGAAGTCCGTGACCGGGTTGCCGTAGAGGATCCGGTTGTGGGCGTGCGTGATCGCCTCGTAGAACGAGTGCTCGCAGATGCCGATGCTCGCCGTGCAGAGGTTGAACTTGCCGACGTTGACGGTGTTCAGCGCGGCGGAGAACGCGTCGGGGCCGCGGTGCAGGACGTCGGCGTCGGTCAGCGGGTAGTCCTCGAGGCGGAACTCGCTCACGAACATCTGGCTGTCGACGACGTTCTTGACCAGCTTGAAGTTCTCGTGCCCGCTGTCGACGGCGAAGAAGAGGTACTCGTCGTCGATCCTGCCGAAGACGCTGACCATGCCGGCGACGTTGCCGTTGCCGATGTAGTACTTGCTGCCGTTGGCCCGATAACCGTCCTCGGTCTTCGTGACGATCATGTCGGTGCTGTAGACGTCGGCGCCGTGCTCCTTCTCGGACAGGCCGAACGCGAAGACCGCGCCGCTGTCGAGCAGGGCCGCCGCCTTCTTCTTGGCCTCGGCGTTGCCGCTCATCCAGATGGGGCCGAGGCCGAGCACCGTGACCTGCCACGCGTACCAGTACTGCAGGCCGTAGAAGCCGAGCACCTCGCTGAACGCGGCGTTGCGGGCGGCGTCCCAGCGCTTGGCGGGGTCGACGCTGCTCGGGGTGCAGAAGGTGGCGAAGAGCTTCTCCCGCTTCACGAAGTCGAGGAACTCGGTGTACCAGACCCTGTCCTGCGCGTCCGCGATCAGCTGCCGCTTGCCGCGAGCCTCGAACCAGTCGACGGTCGCCCTGAGCAGGCGGCGGGTCTCGTCGTCGAGGTGTGCGGGGTCGTAGTGGTTCGGGTCGAGCAGCACTGGCGCCTCCTTGCGTCTCCTGCTTCGGACGCTACCAGTCAGTAACTTGTGGGTCTACGTGGGGTTTCCCGCTCACCCAGAAATTGTCGGACACCCGGCGTAACGTGCTCCGCATCACATCCCGCCAGGCTTGGAGGCTGCGTTGCGATGACGGTGGTCGTGGCGATGGGTACGCGCAAGGGGCTGTGGCTCGCCCGTAGCGAGGACAGGGTCACGTGGGAGGTCGACGGCCCCCACCACCCGATGCAGGAGGTGTACGCGGTCGCGTTCGACACGCGTGCCGGCGTCCGCCTGCTGGCCGGCGTGGCCTCACCGCACTTCGGCCCGGGGGTGTCCATTTCGGACGACCTGGGCGCCACGTGGGAGGAGTCCGCCTCACCCCCGATCGCGTTCCCGGTGGAGGGCGCCGCGCTCGAACGCGTCTGGCAGCTCCAGCCGGCACCCGCCTCCCAGCCGGGCGTCGTCTGGGCGGGCACCCAGCCCTCGGCCCTGTTCAAGTCCACCGACGGCGGCCGCTCGTTCGAGTTCGTCGAGGGCCTCTGGAACCACCCGCACCGCCCGGAGTGGGACGCGGGCTTCGGCGGCCAGGCCGTCCACACGATCGTGCCGGACCCGGTCGACCCGGACAGGGTGCTCGTGGCGATGTCCACCGGCGGCGTCTACCGCACCGCCGACGGGGGCAAGTCCTGGGAAGCCCGCAACAAGGGCATCAAGGCGTACTTCTTCCCGGACCCGTGGCCGGAGTTCGGCCAGTGCGTCCACAAGGTCGCCCAGCACCCCTCCTCGCCGACGCGCTTCTACGCCCAGAACCACCACGGCGTCTACCGCAGCGACGACGGAGGCGACACCTGGCAGTCGATAGCCGACGGCCTCCCGACGGACTTCGGCTTCGCCATGGTCGTCCACCCGCACGACCCGGACACGATCTTCACGTTCCCGATCGAGGCCGACGGCCGCCGCTTCCCACCGGAGGGCAGGTGCCGCGTCTACCGTTCCCGCGACGCGGGCGAGTCCTGGGAGCCGTTGTCGGCGGGCCTGCCGGACAACTTCTGGACAGCCGTGATGCGCGACGCGATG
Organism: Lentzea sp. CC55; assembly: GCF_021056325.1. NCBI lineage: Bacteria > Bacillati > Actinomycetota > Actinomycetes > Pseudonocardiales > Pseudonocardiaceae > Lentzea > Lentzea sp. CC55. Next base: position 223,264 of record NZ_JAJCXE010000027.1, read on the forward strand.
TGCACCGACACGGCCGAGGTCCCCGGCGTCTACTTCGGCTCCCGCTCGGGCGAGGTCTACGCGAGCCCCGACGAGGGCGAGACCTGGCACCAGATCGCCGCCCACCTGCCGGACGTGATGTCGGTGCGAGCGGCGGTGCTCCCCACGTGAAGGTCACGGTCCTGATCCCGGGCGTCCTCCGCACGGCCACCGACGGCGCCGCCCACCTCGACGTCGACGTCGACGAACCAGCCACCCTGGCCACAGCCCTCGACGTCCTCGCCGACACCTACCCGGGCCTCGACCGCCGCCTGCGCGACGAACGAGCGGACCTGCGCCGCTACGTGAACTTCTACGTCAACGGCGAGGAATGCCGCCGCCTCTCGGGCCCGGCGACACCGCTGGCCGAGGGTGCCGAGATCCAGATCCTGCCCTCGGTGGCCGGCGGCTGACCTGACGCGGCCGAGGTGCGCCGATCGGGGTTGGCGACGCACGCCGGGCGTGGAGCGGGAGTCGGATGCTCGCCCTCCCTGACCGCATCGCGGTCTCACCTCGCCATGCCGTCCATCGGGCGTCCGCCCGCCGCCGGAAGGCGTGAGCTGGATGACGAGGTGAAGCCGGTGTGGTGGAGTCGGTGGCGGTGGGGCGGGCGTTGGCACGTGGGCGTGGCGCGGCGGTGGGGCGGGCGTTGGCGTGCGGGCGCGGTGCGGCGGCGTGGCGCGGCAGTCGCGACGTGGCGCGGTGCGGTGGGGTCGGGTGAGTTGGTCGGGTGGCGTCGGCTGGCCCGGAGACGTAGCGCGACTCGGCGCCGTCGGAGAACCCAGACCCGCCCACGTGGCGACCCGCTGCCCGCGCACACCGCCTTGCTGCCGCGCACACTGCGTCGCCTCCGCGCGCATCGCCTCGCCTCCGCGCACATCGCCTTGCTGCCGCGCCGCCCGGCCTCGCCTCTTCGAGGACGGCGGCCGAGCCCGTCCAACCCGCCGCTCGCACTCGCTGCCACTCAGCGGTTCCGTGCCCTCGCCCTGCCTCCGCTCCCGCCTCGAACCGCCGGCCGTCCCCCCGCCCGGCCACCGGCCCGTCAGCACGCCGCGAAGTCGTCGAGCAGCCCCGACGCCACCTCCACGTCCGGGCTCAGCTGCCGGTCCGCCATGTCCGGGTTCAGCTTCGACTCCGCGGCCTCGAAAGCCGCCCGCAACGACGGCGTGTCCGGCATGATCCCCCGCAGCCGCAGCGCGCGGACGGCGGCCACCACCTCGCAAGCCAGCACCAGCCGGAACGCGCTCAAAGACCGCAGCGCCTGCGATGCGGACTGGAAGGCGAAGCTCGAGTTCTCCTCCTGCCCGCGCGACACGACGGCGTTGCCGATGCTCGCGGGCTCGGCGAGGGTGCGGACCTCGGCGAGCGCGGAGTTCGCGCTGTACTCGAGGATCATCACGCCCGAGCTGCCGCGCACACCTTCTGCCAGGAACGGGCGCAGGCCCGTGAAGTTCGGTTCGACCAGGGTGGCCAGGCGCGCGGTCGACAGGTGGCCGGTGTGCAGCATCGACAGCCGCAGGCGGTCGAGCGCCTGGCCGAGGTACGCGCTGTGGAAGGCGCCGTGGTGGTAGGCGGCGTCGTCGGACGGGCCGAAGTGGTCGGCGACGATCAGCGGATTCTCGGCGGCGGCGTTGAACTCGACGTCGAGCACCTCGGCGAGGTCGGTGGCGGCGTCCACGGCCGGGCCGTGGACCTGCGGGAAACAGCGGTAGCCGAACGGGTCCTGGATGCGGGCCGCGGGGCGCGGTGGGTCGCCGATCAGGCGGCGCATCTCGGCGGCGACCGCCACCTGGCCGGGGTGCGGGCGGCCCCGGTGGACGCGTTCGTCGTAGGCCTCGACGGCGCCGTCGACGGCCAGGAACGAGAGTGCGGCGACCACGTTCGTGGCCTTCAGCAGCTGGTGCGCGTCCTTCCAGGCGAGGCCCGCCATGCCGATGGTGAGGGCGTTGCTGCTGATCAGGGCGAGTGCGTCGCCCGAGTCGAGCTCGATCGGGTCGGGGGTCTGGGTCGAGCCGAGCCAGTAGCGCTCGCCGAGCAGGGTCAGGCCGGTTTCGGCGAGCGCGGTGAGGTCGCCCGTGCCGATGGCGCCGTACTCGTGCACGCCGGGGTAGCAGCTGCTGTTCAACGCGGCGAGCAGCGCGTCGGCGATGGCCGGGCGGACGCCGGCGCCGCCTGCGAGGAGCTGGTTGAGGCGCACGACCATCATGGCGCGCACCTGTTCCTCGGGGAGCATGCCGCCCAGGCCGCCCGCGTGGCTGCGCAGCAGGCGCAGGCCGTGTTCGGCCCAGCCCTCCGTGCTGACGATCTGGTCGCGGTTCGCCCCCACGCCGGTCGTGCGGCCGTAGACCTGTCGTCGCACCACCAGGCGCTGGCTCGCGCGCCACGACGCTTCGAGCCGTGCGAGGCCGTCAGCGTGCAGCGCCACCGGGGAGTGGTACCGCGCGACGCGCACCACGTCGTCGGCGCTGAGGGACTGACCGTCCAGCACGACAGGGGAGTCTTCGACCATGGCGCCAATGTGAGCACATAGGGTTCACAGGTGCTCGTACTGCATGGCCTGTGCACGACCGACGGCGCACTCGCGCTGTGGGCCGAGGATTCCGGGCTGCCCGCACGCAGCGAGAGCACGCGGCGGGACGCGCCGCACCCGTTCGCTGCCGCGGCCGAGGTGCTGGCCGGCGCTCTCGGGCGGGAACCGTCCACAACGACCACGCGCCCGTTGCTGTTGCCGTCGTACTCGTCGGGGCCGATGGCGTCACCTGAGCTGGTGCGCGACCCGTTGACGGCGGGACGGGCGCCGCGGGGCAAGGTGCAGCTACGGCAGTGGGGTGTCCCCACGATCCGCCTCGAAGGCGCCCCGGACCTCAGCGCCGAGGTGCGGCTCAGCGACTCCGCCCGGTTCGTGTTCGACGTGGCCGGGTTCGCCACCGACCTGGTCGACCGCGGACGCGTGCTGCCCTCGGTCGCACCGGACCGGGCGGTCGCGCGGTGGGTGCCGCTGCTGTCGGGCACGGACTCGGCGCGGTTCGCGGCACTCCAGGCCGCGATGCCGCCCGCGTGCCGGTGCGAGGAGGTCGTCAGCGACCCCGCGGAACTCGTGCGCGCCGCGCTCACGACAGCGGTCGACGAGCAGGTCAGGGCCCGGCTGAACGGGCTCGACATCGCGCCGCGCCGACGTGGCCGAGCGACGACCGCGGAGTCGTGGCTCGCCGCGCTCACCGGCGAGCCGGCGTTCGACTCCGACCCGGTGGAGCTCTACGAACTGCGCGAACAGCTCGACCGGTGGCAGGACAGCGCGGGCAACGAAAGCCCCGTGCGCACGTGCTTCCGGCTGCGTTCGCCCGAGCAGCGCGAAGAGGACGAGTGGGCCGTCGAGTTCCTGCTGCAGGCCGTCGACGAACCGAGCGTGCTCGTGCCCGCGCACCAGGTGTGGTTCGCGGACGACGGCGTGCTGCGGCGCTGGATCCCGGCACCGCAGGAGCACCTGCTGGCCGACCTCGGACGCGCCGGCAAGCTGCACCCGGACCTCGACGAGGCGTTGCGCGGCTCGCACCCCGCCGAGATGGAGGTCGACGCGGAGGGCGCCTACCGGTTCCTGCAGGCAGCGCCCGTGCTGACGCAGGCCGGGTTCGGCGTGCTGCTGCCGTCGTGGTGGCAGCAGACGACGAGGCTCGGCCTGAAGCTCACCACCAAGAGCCGCGGCACGGCGGGCACCGTCGCCAAGGAGAGCGAGATCGGCTTGAAGTCCATTGTGGACTACAGGTGGGAGCTCGCTCTCGGCGAGGAGACGCTCACGGACGCCGAGCTGGCCGAGCTCGCGAAGGCCAAGGTGCCGCTCGTGAAGGTCCGCGGCCAGTGGGTGCAGGTCGACCAGAAGCGGCTCGCCGCGGGGCTCGCGTTCCTCAAGCGCGGTGGCGGGCGGATGACGGCGGCCGAGGTCGTCCTCCACAGCGGACTGACCGAGGAGGACGAGAGCCTGCCGCTTCCGCTCACCTCCGTCGAAGCCGACGGCTGGCTCGGTGACCTGCTGTCCGGCAAGGCCGACGAACAGCTCGAACCCGTCGAACCGCCGGAGAGCTTCGGCGCGCGCATGCGCCCGTACCAGCAGCGTGGCCTGGCGTGGCTCGCGTTCCTCGACAAGATCGGCCTGGGCGCGTGCCTCGCCGACGACATGGGCCTCGGCAAGACCGTGCAGCTGCTCGCACTGGAAGCGCTCAACCGCGCGCAAGGCAAGCGGCCACCCACGTTGCTGATCTGCCCGATGTCGGTCGTCGGCAACTGGCAGCGCGAGGCGGCCCGGTTCACCCCGGAGCTCTCGGTGCACGTGCACCACGGCGCCGGCCGCCTCGGCGGCGACGCGCTGCGCGAGGCCGTCGAGAGCAACGACCTGATCCTCACCACCTACGCGCTGGCGGCCCGCGACGCGGACGCGTTGAGCGACCTGACCTTCGACCGCGTGGTGCTCGACGAGGCGCAGAACATCAAGAACAGCGCCACCCGCCAGTCGCAGGCCGTCCGGCAGCTCAAGGCACGCCACCGGGTCGCGCTCACGGGCACGCCCGTCGAGAACCGCCTGGCCGAGCTCTGGTCGATCATGGACTTCGCCAACCCCGGCGTGCTCGGCACGGTGAACACGTTCCGCGCCCGTTTCGCCGTGCCGGTGGAGCGCCACAACGACCAGGACGCCGCCGCCCGCCTGCGCAAGATCACGAACCCGTTCGTGCTGCGCCGCGTCAAGACCGACCCGCGCATCATCAGCGACCTGCCCGACAAGGTCGAGATGCGCCAGCTGTGCAACCTCACCACCGAGCAGGCCTCGCTCTACCAGGCCGTCGTCAACGACATGCTGGAGAAGATCGAGGAGGCCGAGGGCATCGGCCGCAAGGGCCTGGTGCTCGCGACCATGTCGAAGCTCAAGCAGGTCTGCAACCACCCCGCCCACTTCCTCGGCGACGGGTCCCGCGTCGCCGGTCGCTCCGGCAAGCTCGCGCGCCTCGAGGAGGTGCTGGAGGAAGTGCTCGCCGAGGGCGACAAGGCTTTGTGCTTCACGCAGTTCACCGAGTTCGGCAGCATGCTGGTGCCCTACCTGGCCGCCCGTTTCGACACCGAGGTGATGTTCCTGCACGGCGGCACGAACAAGGCCACCCGCGACCGCATGGTCGAGCGGTTCCAGGACAGCAAGGGTCCGTCGCTGTTCCTGTTGTCGCTCAAGGCGGGCGGCACCGGTCTCAACCTCACCGCGGCCAACCACGTGATCCACCTCGACCGCTGGTGGAACCCCGCCGTGGAGGACCAGGCGACGGACCGCGCGTTCCGCATCGGCCAGCGTCGCAACGTGCAGGTGCGCAAGTTCGTCTGCATCGGCACGCTGGAGGAGCGCATCGACACCATGATCGAGGAGAAGCGCGCGCTCGCCCAACTGGTGGTCGGCGCCGGCGAGAACTGGCTCACCGACCTGTCCACCGCGCAGCTGCGCGACCTGCTGACGTTGTCCGGGGAGGCCGTCGGTGAGTGAGCACTGGTCCGGCGAACGGCCCCGCTACGGCAAGACCATCAAGGTGGACAACGGCATCAAGGCCAGGAGCAAGCGCGGTGACATCGGCGCCACCTGGTGGTCGCGCCGCTTCATCGAGGTGCTCGAGTCGTTCGGCATGGGCGGCCGCCTGACCCGCGGCCGCAACTACGCCCGCCAGGGCCAGGTGCTCTCGCTGTCGTTGTCCACCAGCATGGTCATCGCGCTGGTGCAGGGATCGCGCCCCACGCCGTACAAGACCCGCATCGCCATCAAGGCGTTCACCACCCCGGAGTGGCAGCGCATCGAGCACGCGCTGGCCGGCAAAGCCCTCTACGCCGCCAAGCTGCTGGCCGGCGAGATGCCGAGCGACATCGAGACGCTGTTCGCCTCGCTCGGCCTGCAGCTGTTCCCCGCCACGCAGCGCGAGCTGACGATGGACTGCACCTGCCCGGACTGGGAGGTGCCCTGCAAGCACCTCGCCGCCACCTGCTACCTGCTCGCCGAGTCGTTCGACAACGACCCGTTCGAGATCCTCGCCTGGCGCGGACGCAGCCGCGAAGACCTGCTCGAACGCCTGCGCACCCTGCGCGGCACCACCCGTGCGGTGGCGGCGCGCGAGGAGGCGCCGCCACTGACGAAGTGCCTGGACACGTTCTGGCAGAAGCAGACGGCGACGAGGCTGACCCTCGGCGATCCGACGGCGGCCGTGCGCGCGGACGCGGTGCTGGACCAGTTCGACGCCGTGCCGATCACCGTCGGGCGGTCGGACCTCGTCTCGCTGCTGCGCCCCGCGTACCTGTCGCTGCCGCCGGACCGCGGACCCGAGGGTGCCGGCTCCTGATCAGAGCCGGCCGAGCCGCAGGAACACCGACTCGCCGGGAGCGTCGTCCAGGCCGTCGTTGTCCACCACGCCCACCAGCCGCTTGAAGCGGCCGTCGCCGATCACGGCGAGGCCCTCCGGCTTGTCGTGCGCGGTGGCGCCGCCCGCCCGGAGCTCGGGCAGCAGGTCCTTGGCGAGCTCCTTTTCCACCAACGGTTTCACGACGCTGGCCGGCACCGGAGTCACGCCGCCGAGGTCGACGCGGTAGACCTTCTTGACCTCGGCCGCGTCACCGCGCTGGTTGTCGCGTTCGAGGACCAGCACCGTGCGGTCGTCCACCGCGGTGATCTCGGACAGCCCGATCCACGTGCCCGGACGGGCGGCGTCGAGCGGGTAGGCGGCGAACGCCCACTCGCCGGTCGCCGGGGTGTACCGGGCCAGCGCGGCCCGGCCCGCGGTGTCGGCCTTCCACTCGCGCTGCACGGCCAGCCACACCTGCTCGGACCGGCCGCCGCCGAGCACGGTCACGCCTTCGAACCCGTTGCCGGTCGCCGTCTTCGCGACGGACTCGGGCAACGCGACCTCCCGGACGACGGCGCCGTCCGCCGCGACTTCCACGAGCAGGTTCGGCTTCTGCTTGCCGTCGCCCTCCGCCGCGATCCAGTACCCGCCGCCCCGGCGCGCGGCGATGCCCTCGCCGTCGTACCCCACGGGCTCGCCGGCCTTGGTCAGCGTCAGCTCCTCGCGGACCCGCGCCGGTGCCGCCAGGGTGTCGACGGTCAGGATCCGGGTCGGGGTGTAGGCCGCGTCCGTCACGGACACGACGTCGCGGTGGTTGCCGGGGATGCCGGAAAGCCCCGACAGCGCCCCGAAACCGATGCCGTCCGACACGATCGACGGCGTGCCCTGGTTGCGCGCCAGCGACACCGCGAGCGGCTTGCGGGTGAGCCGGTACCCGCTGAGCGACGAGCGGAGGCCGTCCTGCGCCGAGTCCTCCTCCGCCGACACCACGAGCGTGCCGGTGGCCGGGATCGGCAGCAGGCCCTCCGGCCCGGCACCGGTCGGCAGCGCCTGCAGGAAACGCGGCTTGCGCGGGTCGTTCACGTCGTACACCGCGACGAGGTTGGCGCGTTCCAGACCGACGAACGCGTACCTGTCACGGCCGAACGTGGCGACGGCCAAGCCCTCCGGCTCGACGCCCTTGTTGTCCGACCGGCCGTCCGGGTACTGGCCCTGCTTGATCGCGATCTGGTCGAGCTCGTTGCCCGAGGACCGCACGACCTCGCCGGAGGCGGCGTCGAAGATCGTCCACGTGCGCGAGCCACCCCGGTGGTCGCCTTCGTCGGCGGTGGCCAGCGTGCGGTCGTCCAGCCACGCGACCGCGTCCGGCTCACGAGCGGCCGTGATGGTCCCGGTCGGCGAGATCCGGCCGTCGTCCTCGGTGTCGACGCCCGCGACCGTCGCCGCACCCGCCGAGAAGTGCTTCACGACCCGGCCGGACCGCAGGTCCACGACCGCGATGTGGTTGTTCTCCTGCAGCGTGACGGCCACCTCGTCGCGCCCGTTGATGCTGACGTACTCCGGCTCCGGGTCGGTCGGCGCGACCTGCGCGAGGCCGGTCAGCTCCACCCTGCGCAGCTGCCACGCGGCAGGGCCGCGCCCCACGAGGTCGACGATGGTCAGGAACCCCGCCGGCGCCTGCGGGATCTCGCCTTCGGCCACGTCCTCGTCGCGCTCGTTCTCGATGGCGACGGCCGCGTACCGGCCGTCCTTCGAGATGTCGATCGAGTCCGGCTGCCCGCCGAGGTCGTGCGTGGCCACGACCGCGCGCCGGCCGAGGTCGACCACCACCAGCACGCCGGACGGCTCGGCGTGCGACTCCGAGGTGTTGACCGCGACGAGCGCGAGCCCGCCGACGACGTCGACCGACGTCGGCTCGCCCGGCATCGGCAGCACACCGTCCGGCGTGAGCGCTTTGCCGGCCTTGCCCGCCTTGGCCGTCTTGGCGAAGCCGATCCGCCGCGCGGGCGAGTCGGTGTAGACGACCAGCCCGCCGTCCGCGGTGGCGGCGGCGATCTCGGCGGCCGTGTGCTCGGCCGCCGAGCTGTTGCGGAACACCGGCATCGTGTCGAAGCGCTGGAACCGCTGCGGCGCGGACGCCGAGGCGGGTGCGGCCGACAACAGCACCACGAAGGCCGCGAGGCCTGCGCACAACCGGACCACTGGTCCTCCCCATCAGCTCGGAGGCGCGCAGTGTGGCTGACCGAGTGGGCGTCGAGGTGAACGCTCGCTGATCATCCGGGGTGCATCGGGTGCCGACGGAGGTTGGCCTGGGTCGGTCTGGTTCGGGCTGGGGAGCGGGTTTGCTTCCACTGTTGAGTTTTCGCGGGAACGGGCACGCTGGCGGGGCTGGGTGGCGGGGTGTTCGGCAGTTCGCGGCTGCGGTGGTGGCGACGGGTGTGGCGGGCCGGGCACGTCGTGCTGCACGCGGGCGGCGTGGTTTGTGGACGTGGGCGGCCGATGCCGGTGGTCTGGTGATGCTGGTGGCCCGGTG
>NZ_JAJCXE010000002.1:0-266536 GCF_021056325.1 Lentzea sp. CC55
GGCGGGAGCGGCAGGAGCCGCGGGCGCGGACGCCTGCGCCGCCGCAGCCGCCTGGCCGGGCACGTCACCGCGGACCAGCGGCTGCTCGAGCACGGCGGCCGACGCCCGGGTCGTGCCCTCGGCGATCGGGCCGAGAGTGCCCTGAACACTCGGAATCGCTTCCGCCGCGTGGTGCGCGGCAGGCGCGACGGCGTGCCCCACGGCGTGACCCGTGTCGGCCACGAGCCCCGGAAGACCCCGGCCCTCGCCTCGTCCCTGCCCTTCGCCGCGGCCGTGCCCGTCACCGGGACCGTCACCACGCGGCCCGTCGCCCCGCGGCCCGTCACCGTCGCCACGGCCGTCGAGCACCGGGCCGACGGCCTGGTGGGCGCCGGGCACCGCGTCGACGACGGGCTGCACCACGGCGGCGGCGGGGGCCGTCACGGGAGCAGCGGCGTCCAGCACGGGCGCGACGGCCTCGGTCACCGCGCCGGCGACCGGTGCGACGGGCGCCGTCACGGCACCGACGACAGGGGCGACCGGAGCGGTCACCGCACCGACGACGGGTGCGACGGCCTCGGTGACCGGGGCGACCACGGCCGCGACGGGCTCGACGACGGGAGCGACGACGCTCGCCACCGGAGCCACGACGCCACCGACGACGTCCGTGATCGGCGACAGCAGCCCACCGCCCCCTCCGCCACCGGGACCGTGGGCACCGGGCGAGGTGTTGACGGGCGGGGAACCCTGGCTCATGTCCACGCCGCTGTCGAGGCGGATGGCGGACGACAGCAGGTTGGTGAGGTTCGCGACGTTGGCCGCCGCGCCCTTGGTCAGCGTGTCGAGGCCGAGCAGCGCGTTGGGGTTGCCGGCGCTGGCCGACGCCGTCGCCGCGTCGTTGTTCTTGGCGAGCGCCACGAGTTCGCGGACGATCTCCACCTTGGCCGCACCGACCTGCTGGGCGGCGTGGTCGAGCCGGTCGGCGGCCGCGTGGCACCCGCGCGCCGCGCGCTGGAAGTCGCCGTCCGGCGCCACGACCTCGGCCCACCGGCCGCGCGCAGCGTCACCCGTGCCGCCCGTCAGCCCGTCGAGCGCGCGCGTGGCGACGCCGTCGGACGAGGTGCCCAGAGTCTTGATCTTGTCGCCCGCCTCGCGCCACGCGGTGGCGCTGGAGCGCATGGCGTCCTCGTCGGCCTTGGGCCACGAGACGCCCGCCTTGGCGGCGATGCCGGCGAGTTCGGCGGGAAGCTCGATGCCCATGTCAGCCGTCCAACCTTCTCATCGCGGAGGCGTTGCTCTGCTCGACGTGCCGGTACGTCTCGGCCGTCGCGGCGAGCTTCTCGCCCACGTCCCCCAACGTCGTCGCGAGCCCGGCCAGCGCCCCGGCGGCATCCCCGGAGGGCTTCTCGTGCGAGGCGGCGAAGCTCTGCCCCACGGCGTCGTCCCCCCAGCAGGCGCCGAACGCGGCCAGCGCCCTGTCGAGCGCCCCCGCGATCTCGGTGGCCTGCCCGGCGAAGCCCTTGAGGTCGCGCGCCCCGGCGTCCAGCCGCCCGAGGTCGGCCCCGTACCCGGTCATCGGACCCTCCTGTCGATGAGCTCGGAGTCGAGCCAGCTCTCCCGTTGCTCGTTGTCCTCGTCGTCGACGACACGACCACGAACGGGCTGCTGCACCCGATCCACGGTTTCGTATTCCGAGGGCCGCAGATCGGCGGTACCGGCGACCAGCGCGGCGGGGTCGGTGGCGGCGGGCAACACAGTGCTCAACGCCTTGTAGGTGTCCTCAGCCGCACCGGCGGCAGCAGCCGCCACGGTCCGCACGATCAACTCGGCCAGCTGCTCCGGCCGGTGCCGCCGGTAGGCCAGCTCGGAGAGCTCCAGCGAGGCGAGCTTCCCCCCGCCGTCCACGGTCGCGGTGACGGTCCCGTCAGGACTGGACGCCTGCCCGGACACGGCAGCGAGCTCGCGCTGGACGGCAACCAGCTGCTCGCGGCTGCGCCGGTAGTCGGCGAGCAGCTCCTCGACCTGCGCACGGTGGTCGTCCACCGAGTCCCCCTCACACGCATAGCCCTGGGCTCGGGCTCTAGGACGCCCCCGCCCGGGAATCGGTTCCCAGCGAATTCAGTTACGTACGATCAACGCGTGATCGCCTACGAGGATCTGCCCGCAGGCCGCATCATCCCGCTCGGCGAGATGATCGTCGACCGGGAGGACATGCTGGACTTCGCGAGGAAGTTCGACCCGCAACCCTTCCACCTGGACGAGCAAGCGGGCAGGAACTCGATTTTCGGCGGTTTGTCCGCCTCCGGCTGGTACACGGCCTCCCTCTGGATGCGCCGCTGGGTGGACGAGGTCCTCTCCGACAGCACCTCCCAGGGCTCACCGGGCGGCCGCGAACTCTCGTGGCTGGCCCCGGTCCACCCCGGCGACCGCCTGACCTTCGCGGCAACGGTGCTCAGCGCCCGCCGCTCGAAGAAGCGCCCGGAGCTGGGCCTGGTGGAGTTCGAGGGAACGGCGAAGCGCGGCGACGAGCTGGTCTACCGCTTCGTGGCGACGGGCATGTTCACGTCCCGGGCCGCTCAGGACGCCTGACAGCGCGAAGCTGAAGGCGAGCCGAGCCCCAGCGCGAAGCCGAAGGCGAGCAGTCCCGGCTTTTCAGCAAGGCCGCCCGGTGGGGTGCCCCATCACGAGTCGCACCTCAGCTCTCGCTGGCTCGCTCCGGTGCGGCTCGGGACGGGGCGCCACACCGGGACGCACCCCGCTACGCACCAGGCAGCCGCCCAACGCAACAGGCGTGCCATCAACCCGCGAGCGGCGCGGGCCCCTGATCAGATTGCCGGGGGTCTGGGGGCAGAGCCCCCAGGGGAACAACGCAACGCAACCAGGCCGCACGCAACAGCAAGAACCCACGGACAGAGCGCGCACACCCACGCCAAATCCGCCAAACCGCAAGCTGACGCAGGCGTCCCCCCACTCTCAGGACCCCTCGCAACACAACCTACCCAGCACCCCCGACAAGATCGCCGACCCGAGCCGGCCACCCGCGGACAACGCGTCCGGGAGTCGTCACCCGGCCAGCGCCCGGACCACCCGGGAAGGACTGGGCCGCCCCAGCCGCTCGGCCATCCACACCGAGGTCTCCACCAACCTGTCCAGGTCGACCCCGGTCTCGACGCCCAGCCCGTCGAGCATCCACACCAGGTCCTCGGTGGCGAGGTTGCCGGTGGCGGACTCCGCATAGGGACAGCCGCCGAGCCCGCCGGCGGAGGAGTCCACGGTGGTCACCCCGCACCGCAGCGCGGCCAGGGTGTTGGACAACGCCTGCCCGTAGGTGTCGTGGAAGTGCACGGCCAACGACGACACGTCCGAGAACCCCGCCAGCAAAGCCTCGACCTGCCCCGGCGTGGCGACCCCGATGGTGTCGCCGAGGGAGAGCTGCGAACAGCCCATCTCCAGCAGCCGCTGCCCGACCTCCACGACCTGGGAGCGGGCGACGGGACCCTCCCAGGGGTCCCCGAAGCACATCGACACGTACCCGCGGACCTGCAGCCCGGCGGCCAGCGCACGGGAGACGGTCGGCTCGAACATCTCGAACTGCGAGTCGAGCGTCCGGTTCAGGTTCCGGGAGGCGAAGGTCTCCGTGGCCGACGCGAAGATCGCGATGTGCGAGACCCCGGCCTCCAGCGCCCGGTCCAGGCCGCGCTCGTTGGGGACCAGCACGGGGTACACGACGCCGGGCGCGGGTTCCAGCCCGGCCAGCAACTCGGCGGCGTCGGCCAGTTGCGGCACCCACTTGGGGTGCACGAACGACGTGGCCTCCAGAACGGACAGTCCCGAGGCGGCCAAGCGCGCCAGGAACTCGAGCTTCACCGAGACCGGCACCACGACCGACTCGTTCTGCAGGCCGTCGCGGGCGCCGACCTCCCAGATCGTCACCCGCGAGGGCAGCGACCCGGACCCCACGACGTCGGGCAGGCCGACCTCACGCGCGCCCATCGACGACTCCCGGGTGGTGGTCGTCGCCGGGGTTGTCGTTGACCTCTCGGTACAACATCGTGTGCACCTTCTCCACGGACGGGATGTCGTCGAACTCGAGCGGCTCGTCCGAGGCCGACTCGATGACCAGCGTGCCGCAACCGAGCAGCCTGTCCACGAAAGAGTGCTCGAAGCGGACGCTGTTCACACGAGCCAAAGGGATGTCGAGGCCTGTGCGCTTGAACACTCCCTCGCGGTACATCACGCGGTCCGACGTGAGGGTGAAGTGCGTCGTCCGCCAGCGCACGAGCGGGGCGATCGTCAGCCAGAGGACCAGCACGGCGCCGATCACGGCCAGCGCGATCAGCGCGACGGAGGCCCACGACTGGTCCGCGACGAGTCCTGCGAGGTAGGTGCCGAGAGCGACCACCACCAGCAGCCAGAACACCGGGAAGATCAGCACCTTCCAGTGGGGGTGCCGGTGGATCACGACGTGCTCGCCGGAACTCAGCAGGTCGTCGGGGTAGGCCATGGGCCAACCCTAATCACGCCCGGCGCAAATGCACCACGTCACCAGCGGACACGCCGTGGTCCACCCCATCGGTGCCGCGCACGGTCAGCGTGCCGTCGGGTTCGATGCGCACAGCGACGCCTTCCAGCTCCACGCCACCCGAAAGCTCGACGCGCACCCGCTGCCCGATGGTCGCCGAGTGCTCCTGGTACTCCTCCAGCACGCCGGACTCCTCGGCGTCGCCGCCGTTCTTGCGCCACACGCCTTCGAGGCCGGCCAGCTCGACCAGCAGCCGGAACGCCAGCTCCTCGCGGTCGAGTCCGGCGGCACCCGCGTCCTCCAGCGACGTCGGGGCGAGGCCGCCGGGGGCGGGCTGGACGTCGGAGGGCAGCTTCGCGACGTTCAGGCCGATGCCGACGACGACCGAGCCGTCGGCGGTGATCTCGGACAGGATCCCGGCGCCCTTGCCCGCGTCCGGGCCGAGCAGCAGGTCGTTCGGCCACTTCAGCGAGGCCTCGACGCCGACGGACTGGGCGACGCGCACGAGGGCCAGGCCGGCGATCAGGTTCAGCCACGGCAGCCGCGACGGCGGCACGTCGGCGGGGCGGAACAGCACGCTGACGTAGAGGCCACCGCGCGGTGACGACCAGGTGCGGCCGCGACGGCCCTGGCCGGCGGTCTGCTCCAGCGCGATCAGCACGGTCCGGTCGGCGGCACCGGGCGTCGCGGCGAGGTCGGCGTTCGTGGACGGAGTGCTCTCCACGACGTCGAGGGCGGCGTACGGGCCGTTGGGTGCGACGAGCTTCGCGCGCAGCGCTTCGGCGTCGAGTGCGGTGTCCATCGCGCCAGGCTATTGGAACGGAAGAGGGTACGTGCGATCGAACACGACGAACAGGTTGCCGTGACCTGGACAACTGCACGGAGCAGTTCAGCAATGGTCTCGTTAGGCTGCGAGCCCATGAGCAGTGCGACCGAGCCGATTGGGCACGCCCCCACCGAGGCCTCAGGCGCCCCGGACGTCCACACCACCGCGGGCAAGCTCGTTGACCTCTACCGGCGCAACGACGAGGCGGTTCACGCCGGCTCGGAACGCGCGGTCGAGAAGCAGCACGCGAAGGGCAAGAAGACAGCCCGCGAGCGCATCGACCTCCTGCTCGACCCCGGCTCGTTCGTCGAGCTGGACGAGCTGGCGCGCCACCGCTCCACGAACTTCGGCCAGGAGCGCAACCGGCCGTACGGCGACGGCGTGGTGACCGGCTACGGCACCGTCGACGGCCGTCCGGTGTGCGTGTTCTCCCAGGACGTCACGGTCTTCGGCGGCTCGCTCGGCGAGGTCTACGGCGAGAAGATCGTCAAGGTCATGGACCTCGCGATCAAGACCGGCCGCCCGATCATCGGCATCAACGAGGGCGGCGGCGCGCGCATCCAGGAGGGCGTGGTCTCGCTCGGCCTCTACGGCGAGATCTTCTCCCGCAACGTGAAGGCCTCCGGCGTGATCCCGCAGATCTCGCTGATCATGGGCTCGAACGCGGGCGGGCACGTGTACTCCCCCGCGCTGACCGACTTCGTCGTGATGGTCGACCAGACCTCGCACATGTTCATCACCGGCCCGGACGTCATCAAGACCGTCACCGGCGAGGACGTGTCGTTCGAGGAGCTCGGCGGCGGTCGCACGCACAACACGAAGTCGGGCAACGCGCACTACCTCGGCAGCGACGAGGAAGACGCGATCGCGTACGTCAAGGAGCTGCTGAGCTACCTGCCGTCGAACAACCTCTCCGACTCGCCCACGTTCGAGGGCACGCTGGCGCAGGGGTCGATCTCGGACTCGATCACCGACTCCGACCGCGAGCTCGACACGCTCATCCCGGACTCCGCGAACCAGCCGTACGACATGCACGAGGTGATCAACCGCGTGCTCGACGACGGCGACTTCCTGGAGGTCCAGCCGCTGTTCGCGCCGAACATCCTCGTCGGCTTCGGCCGCGTGGACGGCCACAGCGTCGGTGTCGTCGCGAACCAGCCCACGCAGTTCGCCGGCTGCCTCGACATCGACGCCTCGGAGAAGGCCGCGCGGTTCGTGCGGACCTGCGACGCGTTCAACATCCCGGTGCTGACGTTCGTCGACGTGCCCGGCTTCCTGCCCGGCACCGACCAGGAGTGGAACGGCATCATCCGCCGCGGCGCCAAGCTGATCTACGCCTACGCCGAGGCCACCGTCCCGCTCGTCACCGTCATCACGCGCAAGGCGTACGGCGGCGCGTACGACGTCATGGGCTCCAAGCACCTCGGCGCCGACATCAACCTCGCGTGGCCCACGGCGCAGATCGCCGTCATGGGTGCCAGCGGCGCCGCGAACATCGTGCACCGCAAGACGCTGGCCGCCGCCGCTCAGAACGGTGAGGACGTCGACGCCCTGCGCGCGCAGCTGCAGCAGGAGTACGAGGACGCGCTGTGCAACCCGTACGTGGCCGCCGAGCGCGGGTACGTCGACTCGGTGATCCCGCCGTCCTACACCCGCGGCCACGTGGCGCGGGCGCTGTCGATGTTGCGGGACAAGCGCGAGACCCTGCCGCCCAAGAAGCATGGGAACATCCCGCTGTGACCGCGCCCGAGGAGAACAAGCCCCAGGAACAGCCGCTGCTCCGGGTCGTCAAGGGCGACCCGGACGACCACCAGCTGGCCGCGCTGACCGCGGTCGTCGCGGGGCTGGCCTCGGCCGCTCCCGCCGAGGACGAGCCGGAGCGGCGTTCGGAGTGGGCGAACCACGCCCGCCGGGTGCGCCGGCCGGTGCAGCACGGCCCGGGCGCGTGGCGCGCGTCCGGCTTCCCGGGCTAGGCCCGGCTAGGAACACTCCACCCGGCGGCTCGAGACGGTGAGACCGACGGCGACCTCGCGGCAGCGGGTCTCGCCGTCGACCTCGAGCTTCAGCGTCCAGAACGCACTGCCGTAGGCGGTGGTCCGCCTCAGCACCTGCACGCCTGCCTGGTTGACCGGCAGGTTTCCGCGCACAGCGGGCACGACGGACGTGAGGAGCGCGTTCTCCGCGCGATCGGCGGTGTCGGCGAACGGCCAGACGGGAACTCCATAGCCGATCGGGTCGCTCGCGAGCACGCTTCCAACGCCCCACGATCCAATCAGTCCGCCGAGGACGACGAGCAGGGCCGCGATCCGTCTGCGCTTGCCTTCGCGATCGGAACCGCGTTCGGTGAGGACAAGCACCCAGCGCTTCACTCCGCTGAGAGTGCCGACTGAAGAGGTGATCGCGCATCAGCAGTACTACTCAATCGGACCGTGCGAACTGGCGAACCGTGTACGCGCTGTGCATCGGCTTCTTCATGACGCTGCTGGACACGACCATCGTGAACGTGGCGCTGCAGTCGATGATCACGGACCTGGGCGCCTCCCTGAACGACGTCATCTGGGTGGTCAGCGCCTACCTGCTCGCGTTCGCGGTGCCGTTGCTGCTGACCGGGCGGCTGGGCGACCGGTACGGACCCAAGCGGCTCTACGGCGCCGGGCTCGTGCTCTTCATCCTCGCGTCGCTGGCGTGCGGCCTCTCGACCAGCGTGGAGGCGCTGATCGCGTCCCGCGTCCTCCAGGGCCTGGGCGCGGCGGCCATGACCCCGCAGACGATGGCGTTCATCACGCACCTGTTCCCGCCGGACAAGCGCGGTGCGGCCCTGGGCACGTGGGGGTCGGTGGCCGGGTTCGCGACGGTCTCCGGGCCGCTGCTCGGCGGCGTGCTGGTCACGCACCTCGGCTGGGAGTGGATCTTCTTCGTGAACCTGCCGATCGGCGTGCTGGCGGTGGTGCTGCTGGTGCTGTGGGTCCCCGACCTGAAGCCGCGCCGCGCGCCGAGGTTCGACGTGCTCGGGGTCGTGCTGTGCTGCCTCGGGCTCGGGCTGCTGGTGTTCGGCGTCCAGAACGGCGAGCACTACGGGTGGGGCCGGGTCGCAGGGCCGATCACGATCGCCGAGATCATCGCGGCGGGCGTGCTGTTCCTCGCCGCGTTCGTGCTGTGGCAGGCGTCCGCGCGCAACCCCGGGCCGTTGATGCCGTTGCGGATCTTCCGCAACCGCAACTTCTCGCTCGGCAACGTCGCGAACATCGCCATCGGCATCACCGTGACCGGCGTCTTCGTCCCGCTGGCACTGTTCCTGCAGACCGTGCCGAAGCTGTCGCCGCTGATGACGGGCCTGGTCACGGCACCGGCGTCGCTGATGTCCGGCGTGGTGGCGCACTTCGCGGGACGGCTGTCGAACCGGGCGGACGCCAAGTACCTGCCGATCACCGGCTTCGCGCTGATGGCGCTCGGCACCGGCGCGATGACGTTCCTGCTCGGCGACGGTCCGCAGTGGGTCCTGCTGCCGTCGATGGTGGCGCTGGGCATCGGCATGGGCCTCGTGTTCTCGCCGCTCACGAACATCTCGACGCGGACGCTCGACCGGTCGCTGCTGGGCGCCGGGGCCGGCGTCTACAACACCTCGCGGCAGTTCGGGAACGTGCTGGGCAGCGCGACGACGGCCGCCGTGCTGCAGATCGTGCTGACGGCCACGGGTGACTTCACCACGGCCGTGCGGGCGTCGTTCTACCTGCTGCTCGCGGTGATGGCGGTCGGGATCGCGGCCGCGTTCGCCTTTCGCAGGGTCGCCCCTCCGAGCGGCGTGACAGACTCCGCGCGTGCGTCTGATCCTGGCCTCCCAGTCACCCGCCCGTCTTAGCGTCCTGCGGTCCGCGGGCGTCGAGCCCGTCGTCCGGGTCTCCGGCGTCGACGAGGACGCGCTCGTGGCGTCGCTCGACGACCCCACGCCCGAGGAGACCGTCGTCGCGCTGTCCGCGGCGAAGGCCGAGGCGGTCGAGCACGACGACGAGTGCGTCGTCGTCGGCTGCGACTCGATGCTGCTCTTCGAGGGCGAGCTCGTCGGCAAGCCCGGCACGGCCGAGGTCGCGCGCGAGCGGTGGCGCCGGGTGGCGGGCAAGAGCGGTGTGCTGATCACCGGCCACACCGTGCTGCGCGTCTCCGACGGGGTGGTCGTGGACCGCGCGTCGGCCGCCGAGTCGACGACCGTGCGGTTCGGCACGCCGACGGACGAGGAGCTGGAGGCCTACCTCGCGACCGGGGAGCCGCTGCACGTCGCCGGCGGCTTCACGATCGACGGCCTCGGAGGCTGGTTCATCGACGGCATCGAGGGCGACCACACGTCCGTCATCGGCATCAGCCTGCCCCTCACCCGGAGGCTGCTCGGCCGGCTGGGCGTTCCCGTGTCCGCACTCTGGTAGACGCTGGTCACAGTTCACCCGATCAGGGAAGACCCGGCCCCGATGCCGGCGTTGGGACCTAGCGGTGAACATGTACTTGACGCGTCGCAGGCACATCGACCTGGCACGCAGGACGAGCACGGGTTGTCGGAGCTAACGCCTCCGCCACCCCCGTTCAGCTCATCCCTGCCCAGGAGATGTCCCCCGTGTCGTTCGTCCAGACGTACCGCAAACCCAAGGTCTTCGGACTCACCGTCCTCGGCGCGCTCGTGCTCGGAGCGCTGGCCGGCTGGCTCGGCAAGGGCACGTGGCTCGCGCCCGTCCTCGCCAAGATCGGCTCCACGTTCACCGCGCTGCTGCAGCTGACGGTCATCCCGCTCGTCTTCACCGCGATCGTCGTCGGCATCGCGTCGCTGCGGAACCTCGGCGGCGGCCGCACCGCCGCCCGCCTCGGCGGCAAGACGTTCCTGTGGTTCGCCATCACGTCGTTCATCGCGGTGCTGATCGGCATCGCGGTCGCCTCGATCGTCAAGCCCGGCGCGGGCCTGCAGATCGAGCCCGCCGCCGGCGCCGTCGACAAGCTCGCCAAGCGCGCGTCCGGCTCGTGGCAGGCGCTGCTCGACAACCTGGTGCCCACCAACATCTTCAGCGCGTTCACCGAGGGCGACGTGCTGCAGGTCGTGTTCATCGCCGTGCTGGTCGGCTTCGCCGCCTACGCGCTGGGTGACAAGGCCGCGCCGTTCACCAACCTCGTGCGCTCGTTCTTCGAGATCGTCCAGAAGGTCGTCGGCTGGATCATCCTGCTGGCCCCGATCGGCATCTTCGGTCTCATCGGCAACGCCGTGGCGTCCTACGGCAACTCGTTCGTCAAGCCGCTGTTCTCGCTGATCCTGACCGTGTACCTCGGCTCGGCGCTCGTGCTGTTCGTCGTCTACCCGGTGCTGCTGAAGTTCGTCGGCAAGACCTCGCCGGTCGAGTTCTTCCGCAGGGCGGGCACCGCGCTGCAGTTCGCGTTCGTGTCGCGCTCCTCGGGCGCCACGCTCCCGCTGTCCCGCAAGGCGGCCGCCGACCTCGGCGTCCCGGACGAGTACGCGAACTTCGCCGTGCCGCTGGCCACGACGACCAAGATGGACGGCTGCGCCGCGGTCTACCCGGCCGTCGCGACGATCTTCATCGCGAACCTGTTCGGCATCCAGCTCTCGGTGTGGCAGTACGTCGCCATCGTCGGTGTCGCCGTCTTCGGCGCGCTGGCCACGGCCGGCACGACCGGCTGGTACACGATGCTCACGCTGACCCTGAGCGTCGTCGGCCTGCCGCCGCAGGTGATCGCGACCGGTGTGGCCGTGGTCTACGCGATCGACCCGATCCTCGACATGATGCGCACCGCGACCAACGTGGCCGGCCAGATCACCGTGCCGGTGGTCGTCGCCCGCGGCGAGGGCCTGATCGAGGAGCCCGCCGCTCCGGCGGAGAAGGACCTCGTCAACGCCTGACGCCTGCTCCTGGAGTTCGAGGGGACGGAGAGCCGCGGCTCTCCGTCCCCTCTTCCGTTCTCGGCCGGGGTTCGGCGTGGCACGTCGCTAGGAGTCGGCGCAGGGCCGCAGCTGCGACAGCTTCGGAACGGGCGTGGGCCAGCCGGGGAGCTGTTCGCGCGCGGGGGTCGGCGTCGTGCAGCCCACGTTCGGCCCGAGCGCCGAGAACACCTGCACGAACGAGTCCTTGCACAGGCCGTCGCAGGCGAGCTGGGCCGCGACGATGTCCGCGGTGCCGTCCTCGTTGACGTCGTGCAGCCCGAGGTAGCCGGCACTGGACAGATAGGCCGCTTGGGCGCGTGACCACGTGCCGTCCTTGCGGAGCAGCACCTCGCCGAGCACCTTGCCGCCGTGCTCGCCGCGCACGAGGCACACGCTGACCGCCGCCTCCGCGCACTGCAGCGACTTGTCGGTCACCACCGCGCCGGACTCGGCGATGGTCATCTCGAAGATGAACGGCCCCGAGTCGCCGGTCACCCTGATGCGGCCGCCGCCGGTGCCGGAGAGCAGCTCGACGAGGTCCCCGCCGACCGACTTGCCGATGACCACCTGGCAGACGGTGGTACCGCAGCGCATTCCGGGGTCGGTGCCGTACTGACCTGAATCGGTGTTGTCCGGGCGTTGGAAATAGGCGAACACCAGCCCCGCGACGACGATTGCGGCAGCGGCGACGGCGACCACCTGCACGGACCTGGTTCCACCCACGTCGAAGATTGTGCTCGATGTGCCCGCAACGGATGTGAAGTGAGCCGTCTCTCCCTCTCGGAGTTCACCGATTTCCGTAGACTGCGGCACCAGCCCGAGCCGTAATTACCGGTCCAGCAGGAGGTACGACGCCGTGTCGCTGCGCAAGGTCCTCATCGCCAACCGCGGTGAGATCGCCGTCCGGGTCATCCGCGCCTGCCGTGACGCCGGTCTGACGAGCGTCGCCGTCTACGCCGATCCCGACCGCGACGCGCCGTTCGTCCGGCTCGCCGACGAGGCGTTCGCGCTCGGCGGCAACACGCCCGGTGAGAGCTACCTGTCGTTCGAGAAGGTGCTGAACGCCGCCGCGCAGTCCGGTGCCGACTCGGTGCACCCCGGCTACGGCTTCCTGTCCGAGAACGCCGACTTCGCGCAGGCCGTGATCGACGCCGGTCTGGTGTGGATCGGCCCGACGCCCCAGGCGATCCGCGACCTCGGTGACAAGGTGACGGCGCGGCACATCGCGATGCGCGCGGGCGCGCCGCTGGTGCCCGGCACCAAGGACCCGGTCAACGGGCCGGACGAGATCATCGCCTTCGCCCGGGAGCACGGGCTGCCCGTCGCGATCAAGGCCGCGTTCGGCGGCGGCGGCCGCGGCCTGAAGGTCGCCCGCACCCTCGAGGAGATCCCGGAGCTGTTCGACTCCGCGGTCCGCGAGGCCGTCACGGCGTTCGGCCGCGGCGAGTGCTTCGTCGAGCGCTACCTGGACAAGCCGCGCCACGTCGAGGCGCAGGTCCTCGCCGACACCCACGGCAACGTGATCGTCGTCGGCACCCGCGACTGCTCGCTGCAGCGCCGCCACCAGAAGCTGGTCGAGGAGGCGCCCGCGCCGTTCCTCACCGACGAGCAGCGCGCCACGATCCACAGCTCCGCCAAGGCGATCTGCCTGGAGGCGGGCTACCACGGCGCCGGCACCGTGGAGTACCTCGTCGGCCTCGACGGGTCGATCTCGTTCCTGGAGGTCAACACCCGCCTCCAGGTCGAACACCCGGTGTCGGAGGAGACGACGGGTCTCGACCTCGTGCGCGAGCAGTTCCGCATCGCCGCGGGCGAGAAGCTGCGCCACACCGAGGACCCGACGCCGCGCGCGCACTCCATCGAGTTCCGGATCAACGGCGAGGACGCCGGTCGCGGCTTCCTGCCCGCGCCGGGCACGGTGACGACGTTCACCGCGCCGTCCGGTCCCGGTGTCCGCGTGGACGCCGGTGTCGAGAGCGGCTCGGTGATCGGCGGGCAGTTCGACTCGTTGCTGGCCAAGCTGATCGTCACGGGCGAGACCCGCGAGGAGGCCCTGGCGAGGTCGCGGCGGGCGCTCGACGAGATGGTCGTCGAGGGCATGGCGACGGTGCTGCCGTTCCACCGCGTGATCGTGCGGGACGCGGCGTTCACCGCCGAGAAGCCCGAGGGCTTCACCGTCCACACCCGCTGGATCGAGACCGAGTTCGACAACCGCATCGAGCCGTTCACCGGCGGCGGTGCCGAGTCCACCGACGAGACGCCGCGCCAGACCGTGGTCGTCGAGGTCGGCGGACGCCGCCTGGAGGTGTCGCTGCCGGGCGACCTCGCCGTGGGTGCGCGGCCCGCCGCGGCCGGTGGTGCCGCGAAGAAGCCGAAGACCAAGCGCGCCGGTGGCGGTGGCGCCGCCGCGTCCGGTGACGCGGTGGCCGCGCCGATGCAGGGCACGATCGTGAAGGTGGCCGTCGAGGACGGGCAGACCGTCGAGGCGGGCGACCTGATCGTGGTGCTGGAGGCCATGAAGATGGAGAACCCGGTGACGGCGCACAAGGCCGGCACCGTGACGGGGCTCGCGGCCGCGCCCGGCGACCCGATCACCCAGGGCACCGTGATCTGCGAGCTGAAGGACTGACCCGCCGGGTCGCTCACCTACGATTGGGTGCGTGAGCGACCCGTCCAGGGACATCCGCGTAGGTGACACCGAGCGCCAGCAGGCGTTGCAGGTGCTCGGCGAGCACATGAGCGCCGGCCGCATCGACGTCGAGGAGTACGGCGAACGGTCCGCGAGGATCACCACCGCGAAGACCCGCGGCGAGCTGATGGCGTTGTTCCACGACCTGCCCGACCCGCGGCCGCAGTTCGTCGCGCCGGTGCCGATGTTCGCCGAGCCGGCCAAGGCGCCCGCGCGCCGCTGGGAGGGCGCGGTCGTGCCCGTCGTGGGCGTGGCTGTCGCGATCGCGTTCTTCGTGCTCGTGAGGAACCCGCTGATCTTCCTGCTCATCCCCGCCTTCGCCATCCTGTGGGGCGCGTGGAACGGACGCCGGCGCTGAAACCGCTGCTGCTGCTGGACCTCGACGGCGTCCTGCGCTCCTGGCCGCCGACGCCACCGCACATCGCCGAGGTCGCCTTCGAACCCTCGCTGCTGCGCCGTGCCGTCACCGGGCAGATCACCGACGAGCAGTGGCGCGACGAGATCGCCCGCCAGGTCCCGCGGGCCGAGGTCGAGGCCTGGGCCGGCACCGGCGAGGTGATCACCGAGGCGCTGGCGCTGGTGCGGCTGGCCCGGCGGCGGTGCTTCGTCGCGTTGCTGTCCAACGCCACCACGCGGCTGGAAGACGACCTGGCCGTGCTGGGCCTCGACACCGAGTTCGACGCGGTCCTCAACTCGGCGCGGCTCGGGCTCGCGAAGCCCGACCCCGCGCTCTACCGGCGGGTGCTGGACGAGCTCGGGTACCCGACCGGCGTCTTCTGCGACGACTCCGAGGAGAACGCGGTCGCCGCGACGGCGGCAGGGCTCGACGGCGTGCACGTGCCGGACACGGCGGCGTTGCGGAAGGCGCTGGCGGTGCGCGGGCTCGTCCCCGCGACCGTGCTGCTGATCCTGCCGGACCGCGACGACGCCGAGGAGCTCGCGACCGAGCTGCTGGAGGCGGGCTGGGGCCCGTGCGCGGTGCACCGCGACATGCTGGCGGGCGAGGACGACGCCGAGGACGTGGACTGGGTCGTCGAGCTGACGACCGCGCCGGACGGCCTGCCCGCGTCGGCGCACCGCCCGGAGCTCGACGAGGTGGCGGAACGGCACGACGGCTTCACCGGCGACCACTAGCCTCCACGCCTGTGGAGCCAGTTGAGATCAACGCGGGTGAGTACTACCTGCGCGCCTTCCGCCACGACGACCGCGTCGACGACGTCCCCGCGATCGTCGAGGCGTTCGCCGACGAGGAGACCAACCGCTACCTCGGGAACCTGGAGATCACCAGCCCGGGGGCCGCGGAGATCTACGTGCGGTTCCTGACGAGCAGCTGGAAGCACGACCACCGGTGGTCGTGGGCGGTGTGCGACGCGACGACGGCGGAGCTGCTGGCCGGGATCGTCGTCCGCGACCTCGACCTCAAGACGGGCGTCGGCGAGGTGATGTGCTGGTCGCAGCCCCGCCACCGCGGCAAGGGCGTGCTGCCGACCGCGCTCAACTCGATCCTGGGCTGGGTGTTCGGCGGAGCGGGGCTGCACCGGATCGCCTATCGGCACGCCGCCTCGAACAAGGCGTCGCAGCGCGTGGCGGAGAAGTGCGGGTTCACCCTGGAGGGTCGTCTTCGCGAGGAGACGATCGTCGATGAGCAGCGAGAAGACCAGTTGCTGTGGTCACGACTGGCCACCGACCCCTACCCGGAGCAGCTACGGTGACCGGCCATGCGGACGCCGGCGCTCCTGATCGTCGCGGTGGCGCTGGCCGGTTGCACGGCGGTGCCCCAGCAGAGCTCGTTGACCACCCCGCCGCCCCCTCCCCCGCCGACCACCACCTCCGCCACGCCGCTCGACCTCCCGCCGCGGCCGCGCCCGGTGCCGCTCGACGAGGTGGACCCCTGCGCTCTGCTCACCGCTGACCAACGCACGTCGCTGAGCCTCGACAACCCGCCCGGCGCGTACGTCGAACCGAGCTTCGGCGGCGCGCGTGCGTGCACCATCAGGAGCACCACGAGTGGAAATGTGGCGAGGATCGCACTCGTCGTCGTCTCGGGCGCCGACGTGTGGCTGTCGGAGAACGCTCAGGTGGAATACGCGCTCGGCACGATCGAGGGCTTCACGGCGATCACGGTCCGCACACCCGACGTGCACGACGTCTGCAATGTGGAAATAGACGTTGCCGATGGGCAGTTCGTCGACGTCATGTTCCGCGACGGCGGCAATTCGACTGCGGTACAACAAGATCATCTCTGCCTCGGGGCCCAGCGCGTGGCCGAGGCCGTGATGGCCAGTTTGCTCCAAAAGCGCTGACCCACACGGGCGGATGTCACTGATCGCACTCCACAGCGTTACCTCGGGTGGATAGAGTGTCGAAGCTCGCAGGTACAACCGCCGGAGGTTTCACGATGCCGCCAGGGGGACGCAGCGGGGCAGACTCCTCGCCGCCCGTCCAGCACCAGCTGAACGTGGAACCGGAGGCGATCCCAGCGTTGCGCAACACGTTCTCGGCCGCCCTGATCAAGCTGGACAAGCAGATCGAGATGGCGATCACCGAGTTCCGCGTGCGCCCGTGGGCGGGTGATCCGGTCAGCGCCGAGGCCGCGGACAAGTTCAACGACCGCTCCATCAGCGACGGCGACTCGGCGTTGCAGGCGCTGCTGAACTACCAGCGGCAGCTCAAGACCGCGATGGACAACCTGAACCAGATCGAGCGCCAGTACCGGACGGTCGAGGGCGACAACACCGGCATGATGAACAAGAGCGGGTGCTGACGATGGCTGATCACCGCTGGCAGGGCTACAGCCACAAAGAGCTGTACGAACGCATCCACTCCGGTCCCGGCCCCTCCGCGTCGTTCGCCTCCATGGAGCGCTGGGCGGGCGTGTCGGCCGCGCTGACCGAGATCAACGAGGACCTGCACAAGGGCATCGCGTCGTCCGGCGCGAAGTGGAGCGGCAAGGCCGCCGAGATGGCGCAGTCGGGCCTCAACCCGGTCGCCGCCTGGGCGGACACCGCGCGCACCGGCTCGGACGTCATGCGCTACTCCGCCGAACTGCAGGCGGGTTACATCTCGAAGGCCCGCGCCGACATGCCGGCCCCGGTCGCCGTGACCGCGGAGCAGCCGGGCGCCCTCGTCACGGGCCTCACGCACCTCTTCGGCGGCCAGACCGACCACGAGAAGCAGGAGGCGGCCCAGGACGCGGCCGAGCGCCGCGCCCGTGAGGTCATGTCCACCTACGCGTCGTCCACGACCGCGAACACCTCGACCCTCGGCCAGTTCACCCAGCCCCCGCAGTTGCAGATCAGCGGTGCCGGCACCGTGAGCGGCGGCGGCACCCAGATCGGCACGGCGGCCGTCTGGGGCTTCGGCCCGCACGGCACGGGCGGCAGCGCCACCCGCGGCCGCACCGGCTCGGGCTCGCGCGGCTCGGCCACCTCGTCGCCGCGCCCCACCACGACCACGACGCCGGGTTCCACGACCCGCACCTCGGGCACCGCGGTGACCTCGGCCGCGGCCGCGAAGGGCTCCACGTCGATCTCGTCGTCGTCGTCGACGACGGGCACGGGCCTCGTCGGCACCGGAACCGGCACCGGAACCGGGACCGCGGGCGTCGGCCTGCCGGGCCAGCGCACCTCCGGCCGTTCCGACTCGTCGAAGTCCGGTTCCGAGGTGAAGCAGATGGAGGACGGCGCGACCGCGGCCTCCAGCGCCGCCGTCGGCACGGTCATGCAGCAGGGTCACGCGGCCGGCGTCGCGAACGTCTCGGGCTCGGCCATGGGCCCGATGGGCACGGTCGGCGCGTCGAACAACAACGACCAGGTCCACCGCCGCGCCGTGCCGATGCCGCAGGCGTTCGACCCGTTCGGCGGCATGGGCCCGCGCAAGGGCGAGGAAGAGGAGGACCTCGAGCACAAGGCCGCCGACTACCTCCGCGAGCGCGACGACATCTACGGCGTGGGCAGCTACGCGCTGCCCGTGATCGGGGAGAGCACGACGGACTGATGACTCTGTTCGGCTTGGACGTCGGAATGAACGACACGCGCGACCCGGTGATCATCTCTGCACTGGAGTTCGACGTCCTCTGGGAGCACCTGGGCCTGGAAACGATGCCGCTGGTCCTCAAGGTCCCCTCCCCGGGCAAGACCACGGAGGAACGCCGCGCCATCGAGGACCAGGTGTGGCTCCAGCTGGGAGCGCGAGGCCTGGGCGGCCCGCGCTCCCTGGACCCGACCCTCGAAGACCTGCTGCACGTCCTGAACCGCCCGCAGCAGGAGATCGACGGCCGCATGTGGCTCCAGGAACGCAGCGTCCGGGTCCTGGCGGCCGGCAAGGGCCAGGCAGGCGTGCTGGCCGTCCTCGACGGCGGCCAGCTGGTCCTGCGCCCGGCGGAAGCCGACGGCCTGCCACGGGAAGCACTGACCGCCCTCCCCACCGCCCCGGCGGGTGAAGGCCACTCCATCACCCTGCCCTCGGCGGAACTGGACGCGGCCGCCTCCTCCGCCAGCACGCCGGAAGACCTGGAACAGGCCCTCCAGGGCCGAATCCGGGCAGACGACGCCCACACCCTGTCCGAAATGGTCCGGGACGCCTCGAACCGGGGCCAGTTCGGCGCCGCGGCCCGCGACAAGTGGGGCAAACGAGTCCGCCCGGACCGCGTGGTCGCCTTCTACGACACGCCGAAGGGCCGCTACCTGCAGATGCGCCGCGCCTCCGAAGGCCAGGAGCCGTGGTCGACCATCACGCCGGTGGACTACCGCCGCCTGCACCACCACCTGGTGGAGCTGCTGGCGGAGGCGACCGGGGCCTGAGGCTCGGGCGCTGGGGGCGGTCCTCGGCAGGCACGGACTCGGGGACATGACGGCATCCGCTTGGACGCACAGCGGGCGAGGCGGCCTGCGCAGCAGGCGAGACGGCCCGCGCAGCGGGCGAACGCGGCAGGCGCAGCAAGCAAGGCGGCCCGCGCAGCGGGCGAACGCGGCGAACCACGCGGTAGGCGCACCCAAGCGCGAAGCGAGCCCGGAGAGCAGGCTGACGCAGGGGTCCCCTCAGATTTCGGGTCCCCCGCGACCGAATGTACTCAGAGGGTCTGACATTTCCGACGCCGAGCAATGCGAAGCCGAAGGCGAGCCGTCACGAGAATTCCCCCAGGGCAAAGCCGAAGGCGAGCCACCAGTCCACCAACCGCAACGGCGAAGCCGAGCCGTGCAAACCACACGGCTCTGACCAGCGGTGATGACGCAACCACGACGGCGATCGGGGCTTGACTTCGGGTGCGAGATGCTACCGTTGCCCGGATCGGCCGAGCCTTTCTGCTCGGCTTTTCAGGCCGACCCAGCATCTCGCGAGGGCCCCGAAGTCAAGCGCCGATCGCAATCGTCGCGAAGCGGCGATGAATCAACCACGCGCGATGCAGGACTCAAGGCGACCACCCGCACAAAGGTGACAACGCCACACAAGGCGACCACCCCGCTGGAACAGGCACCAGCCACCCAGGCCGACCCGCACCAACCCAGGCCGAACCGCCTCAGCCCTGAACCGT
The DNA here is from genome assembly GCF_021056325.1 of Lentzea sp. CC55. Taxonomy (NCBI): domain Bacteria; kingdom Bacillati; phylum Actinomycetota; class Actinomycetes; order Pseudonocardiales; family Pseudonocardiaceae; genus Lentzea; species Lentzea sp. CC55. Next base: position 19,461 of record NZ_JAJCXE010000002.1, read on the forward strand.
CACCCCCGACCGTCACCGGTCAGGGCCCGATCCCCTGACAAGGCCGGGTCCGCAGGTCGTTCACGTAGTCGTCCGGCGCCCCGGCGGCCTCGGCCGCGTCCGCCACGACCCCGATGTACCGAGCCGACGGCAGCCCGCCCTCGTACGCGTCCAGCACGTAGAGCCAGGCCACCACGGATCCCTCGAGGGTCTGCACCCGCAACCGGATCTTCTTGTACAGGCCGAGCGCGCCCTCCCACCGGTCCAGCCGCGACTCGTCGCGCGGGGACACGTCGTAGAGCACGCAGAACGTTTGGTGGTCGGGCTCCTCGACGATCGTCGCGAGGGCACCCTCCCAGCCGAGGTCCTCGCCGCCGAAGGTCAGGCGCCAACCGACGAGCCAGCCGGTCCCCGCGAGCGGGGAGTACGGGGCTCGCTCCATCATCTGGTTCGGATCCATGTTCGACCCGTACGCGGCATAGAGCGGCACGTCCGACAGCGTAGCGACCCATCGATCAGCTTTCGGTACTGACGACACGCTGGTTTCGGCCAACGCGTACGGTTGTGCCGGCCAGCAAGCACGCAGAAGGGAACTGATCGTGACCCGCATCGTCATCATGGGCGGCGGACCCGCAGGTTACGAGGCAGCCCTGGTCGCGGCCCAGCACGGCGCCGACGTGACCGTGGTCGAGAACGACGGGGCGGGGGGCGCGTGCGTGTTGTACGACTGCGTGCCGTCCAAGACCTTCATCGCTTCCGCGGGGGCTCGCAGCGCCTTCCGCAATGCCGGTGAGCTGGGGATTCAGACCCACAACGAGCAGGCCGCGGTGGATCTGCCGGTCGTACACGGACGGGTGAAGGGCTTGGCCCTGGCGCAGTCCGCGGACGTCCGGGCGCGTCTTCAGCGCGAAGGTGTGCGGCTGATCAACGGGCGCGCGAAGTTCGTCGACGACTCGCGCGGGCTCGCTCAGCACCGGGTCGTCGCGACGGGCGCGGACGGGTCGGAGGAGGTCCTCAACGCCGATGTGGTGCTCATCGCAACGGGCGCGACGCCGCGCGTGTTGCAGGGCGCGGAACCCGACGGCAAGCGGATCCTCACCTGGCGGCAGATCTACGACCTCCCCGAGCTGCCCGAACACCTCGCGGTGATCGGGTCGGGCGTCACGGGTGTCGAGTTCGCCAGCGCCTACACCGAGATGGGCGTGAAGGTGACGATGGTCTCCAGCCGCGACCGGGTGCTGCCCCACGAGGACGCCGACGCGGCCGTGGTGCTCGAGGACGTGTTCGCCGAGCGCGGCACCGCCGTCGTCAAGCACGCCCGTGCCGACCGGGTCGAGAACACCGGCGACGGCGTTCTGATCCACCTGGAAGACGGTCGCACGATCGAGGCATCGCACGCCCTGATGACGGTCGGCTCGGTGCCCAACACGAACGACATCGGCCTCGACAAGATCGGCATCGAGCTCGGGCGCGGCGGGTACATCCCGGTCGACCGGGTCAGCCGGACGAACGTGAGCGGCGTCTACGCCGCGGGCGACTGCACCGGTGTGCTGCTGCTCGCGTCGGTGGCCGCCATGCAGGGCCGCATCGCGATGTGGCACGCGCTGGGCGAGGGCGTCAGCCCGATCAAGCTCAAGACCGTCGCCGCGAACGTCTTCACCAACCCCGAGATCGCGAGCGTCGGCATCAGCCAGCAGGCGATCGACTCGGGTGAGGTGCCCGCGCGCACGATCATGCTGCCGCTCGCGACGAACCCCCGCGCGAAGATGGAGGGCCTGCGCCGCGGCTTCGTGAAGCTGTTCTGCCGCCCGGCGACGGGGGTGGTCATCGGCGGTGTCGTCGTGGCCCCGAACGCGAGCGAGCTGATCCTGCCGATCGCGCTCGCCGTGCAGAACCAGCTGACCGTCGAGCACCTCGCGACGACCTTCTCGGTCTACCCGTCGCTGTCGGGCTCGATCACCGAGTCGGGCCGCCAGCTCATGCGGCACGACGACCTCGACTGAGCGGCACCGGTACGACGAGCAGTGCCCCGGACACGACGTGTCCGGGGCACTGCCGCTTCTCCGGCCAAGTCCGAAGTGGACGGAACCCGCCGTCGACCGGCGCACCGGCGGCGTCGTGACGATCACATTTCGGATCTTCCCGGTCCTGACGGGCAACGAGCCCACCGGATGTGCGTCAATGGGTTCGTGGGGACTCGTGTCTTGATCGCGGTGCTGAGCGTGGCGCTCGCCACGGCCTGCTCGCAGACGCCGGCACCGAAGCCGTCGGCGGCGCCGGCGAGCGACACCGCTCCGGCGCCGGTGGTGTCGCCGCTTGGGAACTCCGACCCGATGGAGCTGCGGATCGAACGGATCGGCGTGCGGTCCTCGCTGATCGCGCTGGGGCTCGACCCGCAGGGCCTCGTCCAGATGCCGCCGGTCAACGAGGGCATGCAGGCCGGCTGGCACCAGACGCGACCCCAGCAGTGGATCATCGTCGGCCGGATCGAGAGCAACAAGGCGATAGGGGTCTTCTACCGGCTCAACGACCTGCTCCAGGGCGACCTGGTCGAAGTGTCCAAGAAGGACGGTTCGGTCGCCCGCTTCACCGTGGCGCGCACGGAGAGGATCATCCGCGACGACTTCTTCGAGGAGGCCGTCGCCAGGGACCGGGACGAGCAGGGGCTGCGGCTGATCACGTGCGGCACCCGCGACAACGTGATCGTGCACGCCGTCCCGGCCCAGTGACGAGGGTGCGCCCCGGAGCCGCCTGAACGGCCCCGAGGCGCACCCGTCGAGAACTCAGTCCTCGACCCAGTCGAAGGTCTTCGTCACCGCCTTCTTCCAGTTCTTGTACTCGGAGTCGCGGCGCGCGGAGTCCATCCGCGGCTCCCACTGCTTGTCCTGCGCCCAGTTCTCGCGGATGTCGTCCTCGGTCTTCCAGAACCCGACCGCGAGACCGGCGGCGTAGGCGGCACCCAGCGCGGTGGTCTCGTTCACCACCGGCCTGATCACCGGCACGCCGAGGATGTCGGCCTGGAACTGCATCAGCAGCTCGTTCACGACCATGCCGCCGTCGACCTTCAGCGCGGTCAGGTCGACGCCCGAGTCGGCGTTCATCGCGTCGAGCACCTCGCGGGTCTGGAAGGCGGTCGCCTCCAGCACGGCCCGCGCGAGGTGGCCCTTGTTGACGAACCGGGTCAGGCCGACGATCGCGCCACGGGCGTCGGAACGCCAGTACGGCGCGAAGAGGCCGGAGAACGCCGGCACGAAGTACGCGCCGCCGTTGTCCTCCACCGTCTTCGCGTGCTCCTCGATCTCGGCCGCGGTGCTGATCATGCCGAGGTTGTCGCGCAGCCACTGCACCAGCGAGCCGGTGACCGCGATCGAGCCCTCCAGGGCGTAGACCGGGGCGGCCTCACCGATCTTGTAGCAGATGGTGGTGAGCAGCCCGTTCTCGCTCATCACCTTCTCGGTGCCGGTGTTGAGCAGCATGAAGTTGCCGGTGCCGTAGGTGTTCTTGGCCTCGCCGGGCGACAGGCAGGCCTGGCCGAACGTGGCCGCCTGCTGGTCGCCGAGGATGCCCGCGATCGGCACCCCGGCCAGCGCGCCGCGTTCGCGCACCTGGCCGTAGACCTCCGACGAGGACCGGATCTCCGGCAGCATCGACATCGGGATGCCCATGTCGGCGGCGATCGAGGAGTCCCACTGCAGCGTGTCGAGGTCCATCAGCATGGTGCGCGACGCGTTCGTCGGGTCGGTGACGTGCACGCCGCCGTCCACCCCGCCGGTCATGTTCCACAGCACCCAGGTGTCCATGTTGCCGAACACCAGGTCACCGGCCTCCGCCCTCTCCCGCGCGCCCTCGACGTTGTCGAGGATCCAGCGGACCTTGGGGCCGGAGAAGTACGTCGCGAGCGGCAACCCGACCTTCTGCCGGTAGCGCTCCTGCCCGCCGCCGAGGTTGCCGAGCTCGGTGACGATCTTGTCGGTCCTGGTGTCCTGCCAGACGATGGCGTTGTAGACGGGTTCGCCGGTGGTGCGGTCCCAGACCACCGCGGTCTCGCGCTGGTTGGTGATGCCGACGGCGGCGATGTCCGAAGTGGTCAGGTCGGCCTTGGCGAGCGCGCCCGCGGCGACCTGGCGGGTGTTCTGCCAGACCTCCTTCGGGTCGTGCTCGACCCAGCCCGCCTTCGGGAAGATCTGCTCGTGCTCCTTCTGGTCGACCGACACCACCCGACCCGAGTGGTCGAAGATCATGCACCGGGTCGACGTGGTGCCCTGGTCGATCGCGGCCACGTACTGCGTCATGCGAGAAGTCCTTTCAGACCGGGAGAACCAGGAAGAGCAACGCGGCGAGCGCGCCACCCACGAGGGGTCCGGCGACGGGGACCCACGAGTAGCTCCAGTTGGCGTTGCCCTTGTTGCGGATCGGCATCATGAACGCGTAGGCGATGCGCGGACCGAGGTCGCGCGCCGGGTTGATCGCGTAGCCGGTGGGGCCGCCGAGCGACGTGCCGATCACCAGGACGACGAACGCGACACCCGCGTAGCCGAGCGCCGAGTTGCCGAACTGCGGGACCCCGTCGACCGACTCCTTCGCGCCGGGGGACAACAGGATCCAGAGGACGAGCACGAACGTGCCGATGATCTCGGAGACGAGGTTCCACGGCGCGCTCGGCACGGTCGGGCCGGTGGAGAAGATGCCGAGCGTGTTCTGCGGCTCGTCGTGCGTGTCGAACTGCAGCTTGTAGGTGGCCCAGCAGAGCATGGCGCCGAGAACGGCACCGACCATCTGCCCGAGGACGTAGAAGGGAACGTCGCCCCACGGAGTCTTGTCCGCGATCGCGAGTCCGAGGGTGACGGCGGGGTTGAGGTGCGCCCCGCTGGGGTTGGCGATGCTCGCGCCGGCGAAGACCGCGAAGGCCCAGCCGACGTTGACGAACAGGAAGCCCGTGCTGTTGCCGAGCGTGTTCTTGAGCACCTGGTTCGCGACGACACCGGTGCCGAGGAGGATGAGGACCGCGGTCCCCAGCGTCTCCCAGACGAAGATCGAGCCTGCGCTCATCGTCGGCCTCCACTCGTTTGCGGCCAGGACAGGACGCGCAAACCCGAGGTCAGGGCCGCGCCGCCCGCCTGCAACGTGCTCGGACGCTATTACCGAGCTGATCAGTTGTCCATGCCGGGTGCCGGGGAAAGGGCCATTTTCAGGCCGTTGGGTACCGGGCCGCGCGCCCGGCGGCGGAGCGGCGTTGCTGCAGGTAACGTGATCTGCGAGTCGTCACAGGGAGGCGCCTGTCGTGACCACGCGAAACAACGCAGCTGCAGCACCGCACAGCCCCACCGCCCCGCCGGCCACCGGCAGGCTGGGCCCGGCCGAGCGCGAGGAGTCGTGGCGGCGGCTCGGCTCGGAGACGTTCGACCTCGTGGTGGTCGGTGGTGGTGTCGTCGGCGTCGGCGCGGCACTCGACGCCGCCACGCGCGGCCTGCGGGTCGCCCTCGTCGAGGCCCGCGACCTGGCGTCCGGGACGTCGAGCCGGTCCTCCAAGCTCTTCCACGGCGGTCTGCGCTACCTGGAACAGCTGGAGTTCGGGCTGGTCCGCGAGGCCCTGCGCGAGCGCGAGCTGATGCTGACGCGCATCGCCCCGCACCTGGTGAAGCCCGTCGCGTTCCTCTACCCGCTGGCGAACCGCATGTGGGAGCGCCCGTACACGGCGGCCGGCCTGCTCCTCTACGACACGATGGGCGGCGCCCGGTCCGTGCCGGGGCAGAAGCACCTCACCCGCGCCGGCGCGCTGCGGCTGGTCCCCGCGCTCAAGCGCGACGCGTTGATCGGCGGCATCCGCTACTACGACGCCCAGGCCGACGACGCCCGGCACACGATGATGGTCGGCCGCACCGCCGCCCACTACGGCGCCGTGGTGCGGACATCGACCCAGGTGGTCGGTTTCCTGCGCGAGGCGGACCGCGTGTCCGGCGTGCGGGTGCGCGACGTCGAGGACGGCCGCGAGGTCGACGTGCGGGCGCACGCGGTGATCAACGCGACCGGTGTGTGGACCGACGAGCTGCAACGGCTCTCCGGCTCGCGCGGCCGGTTCCGCGTGCGGGCGTCGAAGGGCGTGCACATCGTCGTCCCGCGCGACCGGATCGTCGCCGAGGCCGGGATGATCCTGCGCACCGAGAAGTCCGTGCTGTTCGTGATCCCGTGGCGCAACCACTGGATCGTCGGCACCACCGACACCGACTGGAACCTCGACCTGGCGCACCCGGCGGCCACCAAGCACGACATCGACTACATCCTCGACCACGTCAACTCGGTGCTCGCGACCCCGCTGACGCACGACGACATCGAGGGCGTCTACGCGGGCCTGCGGCCGTTGCTGGCGGGCGAGTCGGACTCGACGTCGAAGCTCTCGCGCGAACACGCCGTGGCACGGGTCGCGCCCGGCCTGGTGGCGATCGCGGGCGGCAAGTACACGACGTACCGGGTGATGGGCGCGGACGCCGTCGACGCGGCGCACGTCGACCTGCCGGGCCGCATCCAGCCGTCGATCACGGACAAGGTGCCGCTGGTCGGCGCCGACGGCTACCACGCCCTGGTCAACCAGGCCGACCAGCTCGCGGCCAAGCACGGCCTGCACCCGTACCGCGTCCGGCACCTGCTGGACCGCTACGGCTCGCTGGTGCACGAGGTGCTGTCGCTGGCCGCCGACAACCCGGAGCTGCTGAAACCGATCCCGGCCTCCCCCGACTACCTCCAGGTGGAGGCGGTGTACGCGGCCTCGCACGAGGGCGCGATGCACCTCGAGGACGTGCTGACGCGCCGCACCCGCATCTCCATCGAGTACGCGCACCGCGGCGTCGACTCGTCCGAGGCGGTGGCACGGCTGATCGCCCCCGTCCTCGGCTGGGACGAGGACGCGATCAAGCGCGAGGTCGAGGTCTACAACGCCCGCGTCGAGTCCGAGCGCGCGTCCCAGACCAAGGCGGACGACCAGGCGGCCGACGCCGTCCGGGCCGCGGCGCCCGAGGCCCGTCCGCAGTTGGAAGAACCGGTCAGCTGAACCTGTGAAACGACTCCGGCGGGGCACCTGTGGTGCCCCGCCGGAGTCGTTCGCGGATCGACGATCCGGAGCGGTGGGTCACCGGAACTCGTGCACGACCTCGATCGGACCTACGAGGTGCGCGTTGAACTCGTCGAGCTCCTCGGCCGGAACCCACAGCTCCAGGATGGTCCTGCCGCCCGCCTGCTGAACCGGGTAGCGCCGGAGGAACTCCGACTCGACCCGGAAGCGGGTGACGTAGCCGACCCCGTGGTGCGGCACGTTCCACTCACGGGCGATCTTGATCGCGTACTCCTCGTCGAGCACGGGGTAGAAGATCGGCTGCTCGGGGAGGCGGGGTGGCCACGCGTACCAGCCGGACTCCCGGACGAGTTCCAACTCCTCCGGGCCGGTCGGCCGCCACAGCACGGTGGTCGACTGGTCCACGGTGCACCCCCGCCCGCTCAGTTGCTCAGATCATTCGCGGCGAAAGCCCAATGAGCGGTGTCATCCGCTTGCCAGCCGATTTCGCGAGCGGTCCGGCGTTGCGGGATCGCCTTGAACGGACCCCGGACAGCGTTGTGGCGCGTGCGCAACTGCTCCGCACGCGCCACAACACTGCCCGGACCGAAGGGCTCCGCTTTAAGCCAGAGCGGCGAGCGCCGTGTGGACCATGACGCGGACGCCGACGAGCAGCGCGCGCTCGTCCAGGTCGAACGTCGGCTGGTGCAGGTCGCGCTGCTTCTCGACGCCGTTCCACACGCCGAGGCGCGCGAACGAGCCGGGCACGTGCTCCAGGTACCAGCCGAAGTCCTCGCCACCGGAGGACTGCTCGGTGCCCGCCAGCGCGTCGTCGCCGAGAGCGGCCTCGATGCCGGCGCGCAGGATCTGCGTCGACTCGCGCTCGTTCACGACCGGCGGCACACCGCGGCGGTGGTGCAGGTCGAACCCGACGCCCGTGGGCGCCAGCAGACCCGTCACCAGGTCCTTGACCAGCGGCTCCAGCTCGGCCCAGATGTCGCGGTCACCCGTGCGCAGCGTGCCGCGCACCAGGCCTTCCTGCGGCACGGCGTTCGGCGCCTCGCCCGCGTGCACCGCGCCCCACACCAGGACGGTGCCGGAGCGGGGGTCGACGCGGCGCGACAGCATCGTCGGCAGGCCGGTGATCACCGTGCCGAGCGCGTGCACCAGGTCGGCCGTCAGGTGCGGGCGCGAGGTGTGGCCGCCCGGCGAGGACAGGCGCAGCTCCAGCAGGTCGGAGGCCGACGTGATGGCGCCGATGCGCGTGCCGATGCGGCCGACCTGCAGGCGCGGGTCGCAGTGCAGGCCGAAGATCCGCTCCACGCCGTCGAGGCCGCCGGCCGCGAGCACGTCGAGCGCGCCACCGGGCATGACCTCCTCGGCGGGCTGGAAGACGAGCCGCACCCGGCCCGGCAGCTCCGTCGCGGACGCGAGGGCCAGCGCGGTGCCGATCAGGACCGTGGTGTGGGCGTCGTGGCCGCACGCGTGCGACACACCGTCCACAGTGGACGAGAACGGCTGGCCGGTGTTCTCGTGCAGCGGCAGGGCGTCCATGTCCGCGCGGAGGGCCACGCAGCGCGGGCCGCTGCCGATGTCGCAGATCAGGCCGGTGCCGCCGGGGAGGACTCGCGGCTTGAGGCCGACCTCGCGCAGCAGCTTCGCCACGAGTTCGGTGGTGTTGTACTCGCGCCGGGACAGCTCGGGGTGGGAGTGGATGTGGCGCCGCCACGCGATGACGTCCGCGGCGTGCGCTTTCAACCAGTCGTCGAGCCACGCGGGGCCGCGGCCTTCACCCAGATCATCCACAACAGACATGCTCACCCCGGTGGGGTCCACGAGCATCTCAGGGGACGTCTTCACAGTTGAGGAACCCGAAGGTCGGGAGTCCAGGACCGTCATGCCGCACCTCCGCGGGCCAGCAGCCGTTCACGCTGCCGGGAATCGGTGGCTGTCGCGATCGTCGTCCAAGCCATGGCGAGTGCTCCTTCGAGCACCGCTCGGTCGGCCGACGCCGAGGCACAGGCGGTCGCGAACTCTTGTTGGTGGTTCACCGCGTCTCCGCAGTCGATTGCGATGGTCGGGTGGATGGCGGGCAACACTCTGGTGACGTTGCCCATGTCGGTGCTCCCGATCTTCTCGCGCTGCTCCTGCTCTCGCGAGAGCGGCCGTCGTCCCAGGTCAGTGGCAGCACGCCGGTAGGCGTCCGCGAGCCACGGGTCAGGAGTCAGCTCGGCGTAGATCGGTGAGACCTGCACGACCTCATGGGTGCAGCCGGTCGCGAGCGCGCCGGCCGTGAAGCAGTCCCGGATCCGGTTCTCCAGACGCTGCAACGATTCCAGGTTTTCCGCCCTCACGTCGAACATCGCCGACGCGTGGGCGGGTATTACGTTCGGCACGGTACCGCCGTGGGTGACGATGCCGGTCACCATCTGGCCGGGTTCGAGGTGCTGCCGCAGCAGGCTGATCGAGATCTGCGCGACGGTCACCGCGTCCGCGGCGTTGATGCCGAGGTGCGGAGCGGCGGCCGCGTGCGACGGCTTGCCCTGGTAGTGCACCTCGAGATCGGTGATGGCCAGCGACTTCGCGGCACACGACTCGTACGGCGCCGGGTGCACCATCATCGAGAACGAGACGTCGTCGAACACGCCCCGTTCCAGCATGAGCACCTTGCCGCCGCCGACCTCTTCCGCCGGGGTGCCGATCACCTTCACGGTGACGCCCAGCCGGTCAGCGACGTCACGCAGCGCAAGGGCCGTTCCGACCGAGGCCGCGGCGATGACGTTGTGCCCGCACGCGTGCCCGACCTCGGGCAACGCGTCGTACTCGGCGCACAGGCCCAGCACCAGGTCACCGCCGCCGTACGTCGCGACGAAAGCGGTGTCCAGGCCGGCCACCCCGCGGTCGACCTCGAAGCCCTCGCGGGCCAGCAGGGTGGTGATCTTCTCGGCGCTGCGGTGCTCCTCGAAGGCCAACTCGGGTTCCGAGTGGATCGAGTGCGACAGGTCCAGCAGCGCGTCGGAGTACCGCTCGACGGCCGAGCGCGTGCTGGTCTTCAAGTCGGTACCCATTGGCCACCATCCTGCATCACCACCCGTGGGACGCGGTGCGCTGATGATGATCAACCGGACGGCCGGTCGCAGCGCTGCGCCAAGCGGTGAGCGAGTTTCAGTCTGACCGATCAACGATGACGCAGATGGTCGGGAGACACGCTTAACTTCCACTATTACGTCCCACCAGGTGGAACGCGGTGTCTCAGCGTCGAACGGTCGGGACGGCCGCCCGGCTACCCCTTCTTGGCCGCCCGCTCCTTGCGCCACTTCGCCCACCGCTTCTTGTTGCGGTAGTAGACCAGCGCGAACAGCACCACGGCGATGCCGCCGATCCACAGCTTGCGCTTGGTCTCCTGACGAGCTTCAGGCGACGGCTCCTGCGGCGCGTTCACGTCCGGAGCCGGGTTGACCGTGGTCTGCTGCGCAGCCGCCACAGGCGTGTCCGCCGCCTCTTGCGCGGACGCCGCACCGGCGATCCCGAGAACGCTCATCAGCGAGAACACGCAGGCCAGCAGCAACCTCGACATGGCCTGAACTCTACCTCGAATACCACGATCGAAGGTCACCCAAACTAGTTAAGCGCCTACGGGGAGTCCGATTGGAACGCCTGCAGGAGCTGCTCGGCGGCCAGCGTCGCGGTGAGCTCTCCCGACCGCACCTTCTCCTCCAGGACACCGGCGGCGGACCGCACGGCGGGGCTCTCGCGGACCTGCCGCCACAGCTCGTCGCGGACCATCATCCAGGTCCAGTCGACCTGCTGGCGGCGGCGCCGTTCGTCCAGTTCGCCCGCCTGCTCGAGGGTGCGGCGGTGTTCCAGCACGCGGGACCACAGCTCGTCGAGACCGGTTCCGGTGAGGCCCGAGCAGGTGAGCACCGGCGGGTGCCACACCGCGTCCGGCGGGCGCAGCAGCTTGAGCGCCCCGGCCAGTTCGCGGGCGGCCTTGCGGGCGTCCAGCTCGTGCTCGCCGTCGGCCTTGTTGACCGCGATGACGTCCGCGAGCTCCAGGATGCCCTTCTTGATGCCCTGCAACTGGTCACCCGTGCGCGCGAGCGTGAGGAACAACGAGCAGTCCGTCATGTTCGCGACGGCCACCTCCGACTGCCCGACGCCGACCGTCTCCACCAGCACCACGTCGAAGCCCGCGGCCTCGACCAGCACGATCGTCTCGCGGGTGGCCTGCGCGACGCCGCCGAGCGTGCCGCTGGTCGGCGACGGCCTGATGAACGCGTCGCGGTTGACCGACAGCCGCTGCATGCGCGTCTTGTCGCCCAGGATGCTGCCGCCCGTGCGGGTCGAGGACGGGTCGACGGCGAGCACCGCCACCCGGTGCCCCCGCTCGGTCAGCATGGTGCCCAGAGCGTCGATGAACGTCGACTTGCCCACGCCGGGCACGCCGGTGATGCCGACCCGGATCGCGTCACCGGACTTCGGCAGCAGCTCGACCAGCAGCTCCTGCGCCCGGGCCCGGTGATCGGCGCGCGTCGACTCGACGAGCGTGATGGCCCTGGCCAGCACACCGCGGTTGCCGTCGAGGACGCCCTTCGCGTACTCGGCGACGTCGAGGACCCTAGGCATGGTGCCCGAGCTGGCCGGCCAGCTTCACGAGCAGGTCCTTCGCCGCGTCGGCGATGACGGTGCCGGGCGGGAAGATCGCCGCCGCGCCCGCCGCGTGCAGCTCGTCGAAGTCCTGCGGCGGGATCACGCCACCGACGACGATCATGATGTCCTCGCGGCCGAGCTTCGCGAGCTCCTCGCGCAGCGAGGGCACGAGCGTGAGGTGGCCCGCGGCGAGCGAGGAGACGCCGACGATGTGCACGTCGGCCTCGACGGCCTGGTGCGCGACCTCCTCCGGCGTCTGGAACAGCGGGCCGACGTCGACGTCGAAGCCGAGGTCCGCGAACGCCGTGGCGATCACCTTCTGGCCGCGGTCGTGCCCGTCCTGGCCCATCTTGGCGACCAGGATGCGCGGGCGGCGGCCCTCCTGCTCCGCGAACGCCTCGACGACCTCGCGGCAGCCGTCCACGTTGGACACCGAACCGACCTCCTGCCGGTACACGCCGGAAATGGTGCGGATCTGCGCGCTGTGGCGGCCCCACACCTTGCCGAGCGCCTCGGAGATCTCCCCGACCGTGGCCTTGGCGCGAGCGGCGCCGATCGCCAGCTCCAGCAGGTTGCCATCGCCGCCCGCCGCGTTCGTCAGGGCGTCGAGCGCGCTGTCCACCGCGGACTGGTCGCGCTCCTGCCTGAGCCTGCGCAGCTTCTCGAGCTGCTGGGCGCGCACGCCGGCGTTGTCGACCTTGAGGACCTCGATCTGCTCGTCGGCGTCCACGAGGTACTTGTTGACGCCGATGACGGGCTGGCGCCCGGAGTCGATGCGCGCCTGGGTCCGCGCCGCCGCTTCCTCGATGCGCAGCTTGGGGATGCCCTCGTCGATCGCGCGGGCCATGCCGCCCGCCTTCTCGACCTCGGTGATGTGCTCCCAGGCCTTGGCCGCGAGCTCCGCGGTGAGCCGCTCGACGTACGCGCTGCCGCCCCACGGGTCGATCACGCGCGTCGTGCCGGACTCCTGCTGCAGCAGCAACTGCGTGTTGCGGGCGATGCGCGCGGAGAAGTCCGTCGGCAGCGCGAGCGCCTCGTCGAGTGCGTTGGTGTGCAACGACTGCGTGTGTCCCTGCGTCGCGGCCATCGCCTCGACGCACGTGCGCGCGACGTTGTTGAACACGTCCTGCGCGGTGAGGCTCCACCCCGACGTCTGGCAGTGGGTGCGCAGGCTGAGGGACTTCGGCGACTTGGGCTGGAACTCGTTGACGAGCTTGGCCCAGAGCAGGCGCGCGGCCCGCATCTTGGCGATCTCCATGAAGAAGTTCATGCCGATGGCCCAGAAGAAGCTGAGCCGCGGCGCGAACGCGTCCACGTCCAGCCCGGCCTCCCTGCCCGCGCGGAGGTACTCGACGCCGTCCGCGAGCGTGTAGGCCAGCTCCAGGTCGGCCGTCGCCCCGGCCTCCTGCATGTGGTAGCCGGAGATCGAGATGGAGTTGAACTTCGGCATGTGCCGCGAGGTGTAGCTGAAGATGTCGGAGATGATCCGCATCGACGGCCGCGGCGGGTAGATGTAGGTGTTGCGGACCATGAACTCCTTGAGGATGTCGTTCTGGATCGTCCCCATGAGCTGCTCCGGCTTCACCCCCTGCTCCTCCGCCGCCACGACGAACAGGGCGAGGACGGGCAGCACCGCGCCGTTCATCGTCATCGACACGGACATCCTGTCCAGCGGGATGCCGTCGAACAGCGTGCGCATGTCGTAGATCGAGTCGATCGCCACCCCGGCCATGCCGACGTCACCGGCGACGCGCGGGTGGTCCGAGTCGTAGCCGCGGTGCGTGGCGAGGTCGAACGCCACGCTCAGGCCCTTCTGCCCGGCCGCGAGGTTGCGGCGGTAGAAGGCGTTCGACTCCTCGGCCGTCGAGAAACCCGCGTACTGGCGCACGGTCCACGGCTGGTTGACGTACATCGTGGGGTACGGGCCGCGCAGGAACGGCGCGATGCCGGGGTACGTCCGCAGGAAGTCGAGACCCTCCACATCGGACGGACCGTAGACCGGTTTGACCGCGATGCCCTCCGGCGTCTCCCACGGCGGCAGGTCGGTCTTGTACTCCGCCCGCGGGAGAGGACCGAGGTCGACGTCCGCGAAGTTGGGGATCATCGCTCCGCTCCCTTGTCGATGCCGAGGAACCCGTACGTGTTCGTGAGGATTTCGAGCGCCGGGCAGCCGAGGTGGACGAACCCGTCGACCTCGGCGTCGGTCTTCTTGCCCGCGAGGAGCACCCGTTCGGCGCCCGCGGCGCGCAGGGCCTCGACGGTGGCGACGGCCTGGTCGGCGTAGCTGCTGTCGCTGCCGCACAGGACGGCGATCCTGGCGCCGGACTCCTCGAACCTGCGGGCCACCTCGTCCGCCGAGCCGGTCGCGCCCGCGTCCGGGGTGGCGAAGCCGCCCGCGTTGAAGAGGTTGGCGGCGAAGGTGGCCCGCGCGGTGTGGGCCGCGACCGGTCCGAGGGTGGCCAAGAAGACCAGGGGGCGTTCGGGCTGGGCGTCGGCGAGGTCGCGCAGCTCCTCGAAGGCCTGGGCGTAGCGAACCCTCGGGAGGCCGAAGGTGTCAGACCCGCTTGGGACACTTGAGGTGGGGGGCGCGTCCCCCCTGGGGGCCTGCGAGTCGGAATCGATTCCGGGGGCCCGGTCGCGCACCACCGGCTTCTCCGCCAGGTTCGGGAACTCGCTCACCCCGGTGATCGGGTCGCTCCGATCCGCCAGCCGAGCCGACCGCGCCGCCCAGGTCGAGGCGATCCGCGCGGCCACCAGGCCGTGCGCGGACGGCAGCCCGCCCGCCCGTTCGATCTCCTGGAACCACTTCCAGGCCTCGACCGCGAGCGCGTCGGTCAGCTGCTCCACGTACCAGGAGCCCGCCGCGGGGTCGATCACCTCGCCGAGGTGCGACTCCTCCAGCAGCAGGTTCTGGGTGTTCCGCGCGATCCGCCGCGCGAACTCGTCCGGCAGCCCGATCGCCGCGTCGAACGGCTGCACCGTCACGGAGTCCGCGCCGCCGAGTCCGGCGGCCAGGCAGGCGACGGTGGTGCGCAGCATGTTCACCCACGGGTCGCGGCGGGTCATCATCGCCGACGAGGTCACCGCGTGCTGCACCTGCACGGTCTCGACGCCCGACACCTCGGCGACGCGGGCCCAGAGGCGGCGGGCGGCGCGGAGCTTGGCGATGGTCGTGAACTGGTCGGCGGTGGCGGCGAAGCGGAACTCCAGCTGCTCGAACGCCTCCGACGCGGTGAAACCCGCGCCGGTCAGGGAACGCAGGTACGACACGGCCAGCGCGAGAGAGGCGCCCAGCTCCTCGGAGTCCGAGCCACCGGCGTCGTGGAACGGCAGCGCGTCGACCACCACGGTCCGCAGGCCGGGGAACCGCGAGCGGGCGTCGCGGATGACGTCCAGGGCTTCACCCGAAGGCCGCAGGGCGAGGTTGCCGCGCACCTCGGTGGCCAGCACCGGTGCCTGGTCGTAGATCCGGAGCATCGCGCGGGCGGCGTCGGCGGAGCCGTCGAGCACGATCGGCGCGAGGTCGAGGTGGACGCCGTCCAGCAGGCGTTCCAGGGAGGAGGCGGGGACCGCGAGCCACAGGGAGGTGACGCCGCCCTCGAGGTCGTTCATCAGGGCGACCGGGTCGGGGACCGAGTGGCGCTGGCGGACGTCCCAGCCCTGCTTCACCGGCGCGAGCGCGTACGGCTCCAGGGCGTCGTCGAGGGTGTAGAGCGGCTGGAGCTCGATGCCGTCGTAGGTCTTCGTGACCAGCGAGTCGAAGCTCGCGCCGGTCTTGCGGAGAACCGCGTCGACCAGCTCCCGCCACTGTTCCCCCGACGCGGCGGGGAACTCGTTCGGGCGGAATTCGGCGGTCAAAGCCAACTCCATCATGCGTTGCAGTGTCGCCGAACGGTACCGGCACGGCTATGTGAGGTTCACCGCCGTTGACGGGGCCCAGCTTTCCGCTCCCCCCGGAACGGACCACGGCGTGTCGGGAAGAATGACGTCGTGGAGAACGGTGACCAGGATCGCTTGATCGCGGCTAGGTACCGGCTGCTGCACCTGCTGGGCCAGGGCTCGATGGGCACCGTCTGGGCCGCTCACGACGAGGTGCTGCGCAGGCAGGTCGCGGTCAAGGGGATCCTGAGGCCGCCCGGCATGCCCGACGTGGCCGCCGAGGAGCTGCGCGAGCGGACCATGCGCGAGGCCCGCGCCGTCGCCGCGCTCTCCCACCCGAACGTCGTGACGCTCTACGACGTCGTGCAGCACGAGGGCGACCCGTACGTCGTGATGGAGCTCGTGCCGTCACGCAGCCTCGGCGACGTGTTGCAGGAACAGGGCTGTCTCACCGAGAAGCAAGGTGCGGCGGTGCTGGACGCGGTCGCGGCGGCGCTCGCGGCGGCGCACCGGGCGGGCATCACGCACCGGGACGTCAAGCCGGGCAACGTGCTGATCGCCGACGACGGCCGGGTGAAGCTCACCGACTTCGGCATCGCGCGCAACGTCGCCGAGGCCACGATGACCGCGCGCGGCATCACGCTGGGCACGCCCGCGTACATCGCGCCCGAGGTGGCGCAGGGCGGCGACGTGTCGGAGGCCGCGGACCGGTGGTCGCTCGGCGCCACGGTGTGGGCCGCGATGGCCGGCGAGCCGCCGTACGTCGGCAAGAACGTCATGCAGACGATCAACGCGGTGATCAACGGCGACGTGCCGGTGCCCGCGGGCGCCGGGCGGCTCGCGCCGGTGATCAGCGGGCTGATGCGCAAGGACCCGGCCGAACGGCTGTCGCTCGTCGACGTGCGCAAGCAGGTCTACCCGCTGCTGCCCGAGCCCGGCACGGACGCGTTCGAGGTCCGCGAGACGGTGCCGCTGCCGGTGGTCGTGCGGCCCAAGCCGAGGATCGAGCCGGACGCGCCGCTGGCCGACGACCCCGGCCCGCTGCCGTTCCCGCTCACCGCACCGCTCCCGCCCGCGCCGCGGGGACGCCTCGCCTCCGCGCTCGTGCTGCTCGCCGCCGTCCTGCTGTTCCTGGCGGGGTCGGGCGGCGGGTTCGCGCTGACGAGGCTCGCGGCCGGCGCGACGCTGCTGCCGCCGACCCGGCAGACGGTGCAGACCCTGCCGTCGCTGCCCACGTCGGCGACGCTGCAGCCGCGCACCGCGTCCGCCGTGACGGCCATCGGCGACCAGGGCGGCGAGTTCACCGTGAGCGTCGACCAGAGCTGGGCGACGTACGCCGAGCAGCGGGCCGCCGACGCGCGGTTCCCGGTGTCGGCGGTCGTGCACTTCGTGTCGGGCAGCGGCGCGTACGAGGTGACCGTGCAGCGGTTCCCGGACTACTACCCGAAGCGCGACATCAAGGCGTACGTCGCGGGTGTGCAGGCGCGGTGGCCAGGGCGGTTCTTCGGCGGCGAGAGGGTGCCGACGCCGGACCTCGCGGGGCCGCGCGCCGAGGCGAGCACCCAGTTCATCTACCGCACGGTCGAGGGTGACGAGCCCAACGCGCTGCGGCGGTCGCACCTCTCCCGCGTGCTCCCCCACGGCGACGACCTGTGGGTGGTCGAGGTCGTGGTGCCCACGGAGCAGGAGGACGAGGCCAGGGTGCGCCTCTTCGACGCGATCGCCTCGACGTTCGCCCCGGTTTAACATCTGGCGGTGACTCCAGAAGAGCTGGCCGGCAAGGCCGCGGAAGAGATCCAGAGCCGCACCGGCAACGACGAGCACGACATCGCCATCGTGCTGGGCTCCGGCTGGCGGCCCGCCGCCGACGTGATCGGTGAGCCCGTCGTCGAGATCGGGGTGGGCGAGCTGACGGGCTTCGAGGCGCCGACCGCGCTCGGCCACGGCGGCACCATCCGTTCCGTCGAGGTCGGCGGCAAGAAGGTCCTCGTCGTCCTCGGCCGCACCCACGGCTACGAGGGCAAGGGCGTGCAGAAGGTCGTGCACGGCGTGCGTGCCGTCGCGGCCGCGGGCGTGAAGACGGTCGTGCTGACCAACGCCGCCGGTGGCCTGCGGCAGGGCATGACCGTCGGGCAGCCGGTGCTGATCTCCGACCACCTCAACCTCACCTCGCTGTCGCCGCTGGTCGGCGCGCGGTTCGTCGACCTCACGGACCTGTACTCGCCGCGGCTGCGCAAGCTCGCGCAGGAGATCGACCCGTCGCTGGAGGAGGGCGTGTACGCGGGCCTGCCGGGACCGCACTTCGAGACGCCCGCCGAGATCCGGATGCTGCGCACCCTGGGCGCCGACCTGGTCGGCATGTCCACCGTGCACGAGGCCATCGCCGCACGGGCCGAGGGCGTCGAGGTGTTCGGCCTGTCGCTGGTCACGAACCTCGCGGCGGGCATCACCGGCGAGCCGCTGAACCACCAGGAGGTGCTGGACGCCGGCGCCGCCGCGGCCCAGCGCATGGGCACCCTGCTGCGCGAGCTGGTGGACCGGGCATGAGCCTGACGCCGGCACTGCGTGACGCGACGTTCCGGTGGATCGCCGACGACCCGTCGGACGCGACTCGGACCGAGTTGCAGGGCGTGTTGGCGCGGGCGATGGGCGGCGACCCCGCCGCCCTGGAGGACCTGCGGGACCGCATGGCCGGTCCGCTGACGTTCGGCACCGCTGGGCTGCGCGGGCCGGTGCGGGCGGGCACGAACGGCATGAACGTGGCCACCGTCGTCCGCGCGACGGCCGGCCTGGCGTCGTGGCTCAGCACGTCCGGCCTGGTGTTCGTGGGTCGTGACGCGCGGCACGGGTCCGAGGAGTTCGCCACCGCCGCGGCCGAGGTCATGGCGGCGGCGGGCTTCGACGTGCGGGTGCTGCCCGAACCGTTGCCGACGCCGGTGCTGGCGTACCTGGTGCGCGCGCACGGCGCCGTGGCGGGCATCCAGATCACCGCGTCGCACAACCCGCCCGCGGACAACGGCTACAAGCTCTACCTGGCCGGTGGTTCGCAGATCGTCCCGCCGTCCGACGGCGAGATCGAGAAGGCGATCGAGGCCGTTCCCGCGGCGGTGTCCGTCCCCCGGAACTCCTCGTACACCACGGTTTCCGACGCGGAGGTGGACGCGTACCTCGAACGGGTGGCGTCGCTGCCGCGCGGGAACTCGCGTGAGCTGAAGATCGCGCTGACGCCGATGCACGGCGTCGGCGGCGCGTTCGCCGTGGAAGCGTTGCGGCGCGCGGGTTTCACCGACGTGCACGTGGTGCGGTCGCAGGCGGTGCCGGACCCGGATTTCCCGACCGTGGTGTTCCCGAACCCGGAGGAGCCCGGCGCGGCCGACGAGCTGCTGTCCCTCGCGGCGTCGGTGGACGCCGACCTGGCGATCGCGCTCGACCCGGACGCGGACCGGTGTGCCCTCGGTGTGAAGGACGGCGACACGTGGCGGATGCTGCGCGGTGACGAGACGGGCGTGCTGCTCGGCTCGCTCGTGCTGTCCACCACCGAGTCGGCGGACCCGCTGGTGGCGACGACGATCGTGTCGTCGTCGCTGCTCAAGTCGATCGCGGCCGCGCACGGTGCCCGCTACGCCGAGACGCTGACGGGCTTCAAGTGGCTGGCGCGCGCGGGCGAGGGCCTGGTGTTCGCCTACGAGGAGGCGCTCGGCAACTGCGTCGACCCCGAGCACGTGGCCGACAAGGACGGCATCTCGGCCGCGGTCGTCGCCGCGGACCTGGCCGCCGGGCTCAAGGCCTCGGGCCGCACGCTGCTGGACGCGCTCGACCAGCTCGCGGTGGACCACGGCCTGCACCTGACCGACCAGGTCTCGTTGCGGTACACCGATCTGAGCCTGATCGGCGCGACGATGGCGCGGCTGCGCGCCGAACCACCGCCGGACTTCGCGTCGGAGGACCTGCTGCCCGGCGCGGACGTGCTGCGCTGGACCGCGGACGGCGTGCGCGTGATCGTGCGGCCCTCCGGCACCGAGCCGAAGCTCAAGGCGTACCTCGAGGTCGTCGAGCCGGTCACGGACGGACTGGAGTCCGCCCGTGCGGCGGGCAGGGCCAGGCTCGCGGAACTGCGGGAACGGGTGACGGCGCTCGTCAGCTAGCGATCGCGATCGCGAGGCACAGCGCAGCCAGGGCGAAACCCCCGCCGGCCACGAAGTAGGCCCTCCTGGTCGGCGGGGACACCGCGTTGCGGCGTCCCTCGGTGAACGCCGCGACGGCGATCCGGCCGAAGATGTACGCGATCGTGCAGAGCCCCACGCCGAGCCCGAGCAGCATCGTGTTGACGTCCCACGGGCTGTGGTCGAACCCCGGCCACACGGACGCGAAGAGGGGTCCGATCCCGATCATGCCGATGCCGACGGCAAGGCCGGCACCCCAGGTGATGCGGCGCTGGCGAGGACTGGTGTGCATTAGGGCGGTGGTCTTCATGGTCCCTCCTGTGTACACCTTCTAGGACGTGCTTCCGGCCGCGGGGTTCCGTTTGCGCAGCAACAGGAACGCCTGCGGCCCTCCTTCGTCCGCACCCCTGCGGCGTTGCAGCCGTGCCACTTCGTCGAACCCGGCCGCGGTCGCGTTGGCCACGGTTTCCTCGATGCCGTGCCAGTACACCTCCAGGTCCACGTCGTGGCCGTAGGCGTGGGACAGGTGCTGCTTCCGGTCGCCCAGCTTGAAGGCGTGCAACAGGTGCCCGCCGGGCTTCAGGACCCGGCAGAACTCCTCCCACGGCACCTCGCTCGCCGGCATGTGGACCGTGGAGTACCAGACGACGGCGCCGCCGAGGATGTTGTCCTGGAGGTCGAGCCCGTTCAGGTCGCCCTGGGAGAAGGCCAGGTGCGGGTAGGCCCGCCGCGCCTGGTCGACCATGCCGTCGGACAGGTCGATGCCGAACGAGGTGAGGCCCAGCTCGTGCAGGTGCTGGGTGATCCGGCCGGTGCCGCAGCCCAGGTCCGCCACCAGGCCCTCGGTCATCTCGGCGAACGCGCGCATGATGGCGGCGTCGAGGGGGCGGCCGTCGTGCGCGTCCGGGAGGAGCCGGGCGTAGTCGGCGGCGACGGTGTCGTAGGAGGCGCGGGTCATGGTCGTCCATGCTGCTGCACCGCGGGCCCCGTTGTCCGGCGAACGCCGGTCGTGCGGCTTGCGCGTCCGCGATCAGCACGTCAGCGTGGGGCCATGCCGCGCCTCTTGATCGTCCACCACACCCCGTCGCCCGCTCTCCAGGCGATGTTCGAGGCCGTGCTCGCCGGCGCCACCACCCCGGAGGTCGAGGGCGTCGAGGTGGTGCGCCGGGCCGCGTTGTCCACAACCGCTGTGGACACCCTGGAAGCCGACGGCTACCTGCTCGGGACGCCCGCCAACCTCGGGTACATGAGCGGCGCGCTGAAGCACTTCTTCGACACCGTGTACTACCCGTGCCTCGACTCCACGCGCGGCAGGCCGTTCGGGCTTTACGTGCACGGCAACAACGACACGACAGGGGCGGTGCGCGGCGTGGAGGCCGCCACGACCGGGCTGGGCTGGGAGAAGGCGGCTCGGCACGTGCTCGTCACGGGTGAACCGGGGAAGGCCGACCTCCAGGCGTGCTGGGAGCTCGGCGCCACCGTGGCGGCCCAGTTGTCCACATGATCCCGGGGTTGTCCACAGCTTGTTGTCCCCACCCTGTGGACAACCCTGGGGATGCTTTCGAACGTGTGTTCTAACGCCCGATCGAGCTCATGTCCGGGTACCGGTCACCGGCGACGGCGGACGCGGGCACCGCGGCCTCGACGGCGGCGAGGTCGGCGTCCGAGAGCTCCAGGGACGCCGCCGCGACGTTCTCCTCCAGGTACCTGATCCGCTTGGTGCCCGGGATCGGCACGACGTCGGAGCCCCGGTGCTGCACCCACGCCAGCGCGAGCTGACCGGCGGTCACATCGCGCTCGGCGGCCAGCGCCTTCAGCTCGGCGACCATCTTCAGGTTCGCGTCGAGGTTCTCGCCGGAGAACCGCGGGTTCACGGCGCGGAAGTCGCCCTCGCCGAAGTCGGCCGACGACGCGAAGCGGCCGGTCAGCACGCCACGGCCGAGCGGCGAGTACGGCACGATGCCGATGCCCAGCTCACGCGCGGTCGGGACGATCTCGGCCTCGATGTCGCGCGACCACAGCGACCACTCGCTCTGCAGGGCGGTGATCGGGTGCACGGCGTGGGCGCGGCGCAGCGTGTCGGCGCCCGCCTCGGACAGGCCGAGGTGCCGCACCTTGCCCTCGGTGATCAGCTCGGCCATCGCGCCGACGGTCTCCTCGATCGGGGTGTCGGACGGCACGCGGTGCAGGTAGTACAGGTCGATCGTCTCCACGCCGAGGCGCTTGAGCGAGCCCTCGACCGACGAGCGCACGTAGGCGCGGTCGCCGCGGATCGACCGGCCGCCGCCCTCGCGGACGATGCCGAACTTCGTGGCGAGCACGTAGCCCGAGCGGCCGGCGAGCGCGCGGCCCACCAGTTCCTCGTTCATGTGCGGGCCGTACATGTCGGCCGTGTCGATCAGCGTCACGCCGAGCTCCAGGGCCCGGTGGATGACGGCGATCGACTCCCCCTCGTCGCCGGCGCCGTAGAACTCCGACATCCCCATGCAGCCGAGGCCCTGCGGCCCGACCTGCAGCGATCCCAATGAACGGCTCACGCCGTCGCCTCCAAGTCCCGCTCGACCACCGCGTAGTGGTCGATCTTGTAGTCGAGCACCTCCAGGCACGTCTGCAGCTCCGCGATGCGGGCGCGGACGTCGCTGCGGTGCTCGACGAGGATCTGCTTGCGGCGACCTGCCGTCAGGTCGCCCTTGTGCCTGAGCTGCGCGAACTCGCGCATCATGCGGATCGGCATGCCGGTCGTGCGCAGCCGCGTCACGAAAGCCAGCCAGCCGAGGTCTTCCTCTGAGTAGCTGCGACGGCCGCCCGAGTCCCGGGCGGGCGGGTCGACGAGCCCGATTCGTTCGTAGTAGCGCAAGGTGTCGATGGACAACCCGCTGCGCTGCGCGGCTTGGGCTATCGAGTAACTCACGGACTCGACGCTATGACCTGGAGTGCACTCTAGGTCAAGCGGAATCCTTCGAGATGCCCCACGCTTCGAGATGACCCGCCATCTCCGGCACGTCGATCTTGTCGCGGCCGAGGGAGCGCACGAGGTCCAGCGCGTCGTCCTCGTCGGCGTCGATCCAGTAGCCGTTGATGTCGCACATCGTGACGGCGGCGACCCAGGCGAGCCGCCAGTTGCCCTCGACGAGAGGGCGGGTCCTGACGATGGAGTCGAGCAGGGCGGAGGACTTGAGCCACAGCGTGTCGTACGCCTCCACGCCGAGAACGGTCGCGCGGGGACGGTACGCCGCCGTGTCCAGCAGGCCGATGTCCCTGACGACGAGATCGCCGCCGGTCACGGCTGTGGCCAGCACCAACAGGTCCCCGGCGTCGAGGTAGGAGATCACGGCATCCAGTTGATCACAGAGGTCTGACAGTTTCAGGAAGAACCGAGCCTATCCAAAAGACCTCGGTACTTGGGCAGCACCCGCCCCAGCACCTCGCCGAGCTTCTCCTCCTGCTGCATGCGCCGGTAGCGCTCCGCGATCGCGAGCCGCACGACCTCCTGCTTGGAGCGGCCCTCGGCGTGCGCCAGTTCAGCGAGCCGCTGGTTCTCCTCGTCGGTCAACCGCAAGGTCATCGCCATTCCCAGCACGGTATCAACTTGATACCACTGCGACCAGGGGCAGATAGGATCGGCTGATGCCCAGGCCCAAGACCCACGACGACGCGCTGCGGCGGCGTCTGCTCGAGCGGGCGGGCGAGCTGCTCAGCACCGAAGGTCCCGCCGCGGTGAGCCTGCGCAAGATCGCCACCGACGTCAACACCTCGACGACGGCGGTCTATTCCCTCTTCGGCGGGAAGCCGGCGCTGCTCGAGGCGCTCTACGACGAGGCGTTCACGCGGTTCGGCCGCAACCTCGCCGCGGTGCCGGTCACGGACGACCCGGCGGAGGACCTGCTGCGGATCGGGCTGGCGTACCGGCGCAGCGCGTTGGAGGACCCGCAGTTCTACTCGGTGCTCTACTCGAAGGTCGTCGCGCCGACGAAGGAGATGAGCCGCGCGGCGGGCAGGACGTTCGCGCCGGTGATCAACGCGGTGCGGCGCGCGGTGGAGCAGGGCGTCTACCTCGCGGAGGACCCGGAGCAGATCGCGATGTCGATGTGGGGCATCGCGCACGGCCTCGTGAGCCTGGAGCTCAACGGCAACCTGCCGCCCGGCGTGGACGCGGCCGCCACCTACGAGCTGGCGTTGCGCGCGCACGGCAGGGGGTGGCGGGCGGAAGCCGGGAAAACCCTGTAGAACCACGGAATCCGGGGAGGCGGCCGCCGCGAAACCTCCCCGGACCCGCTGAACTGTCCGATTAGGACAGTCCGTCTTCGGTGCGGCCTACCTGAGAGCGCCGTCGAGCGCCTTGATCAGCTCACCCTGCGGCGTGTCGCCGTCGAGCGACCAGACCATCGCGCCGCCGAGCCTGCGGTCGTTGATGTAGCGCGCCTTGCGCTTCATCTCCGTCGCGTCGTCGTAGGTCCACCAAGTCTTGCCGTCGTAGATCCACGCGAAGCCGGCGCGCTCGTCGCGGTAGATCTTGTACGTGTTGCCCGGCTCGGAGAGCTTCGCCTTGATGCGGTGGAAGTCCTCGTACCCCGCCTCGTACTTGGCGGGCGCGGGAACGCCGGTGCCGAACAGGCCGTTGCGCGTGCCGGGGGCGACGCCGTCCCAGCCGCGGCCGTAGAACGGCACACCGAGCACCGCCTTGGACCGCGGGGCACCGCGCGAGAGCCACGCGTTGACCGTCACCTCGGAGCTGAACTCGAACTCCGACGGGTCGCCCTGGGGCACGCGCAGCGCGGACTGCTGGTTCGCCGCCGGGTCCCACGCGCCGTGGTAGTCGTAGCCCTGCAGGGTGCCGAAGGTGAGGTAGGAGAACACCTTCCTGACCTCGAAGCCGGCGTCGACCTGCCTCGGGTCGGCCGGCAGGAACGCCGTCAGGTCGCGGTTCCAGCCCATCTGCCTGCGGTACTCGGCGAGCAGCTTGGTGAAGTTCTGCTTGTCCTCGGGGCGCACGACGTTCGGCGGCGTCATGTTGCCGTTGCTGCCGGGCCACTCCCAGTCGAGGTCGACGCCGTCGAAGACGCCCTTCGCGGCACCCTCGGGCAGACCGGGCAGGTTGCCCTTGATCCACATGTCGGTGCACGACTTGACGTGCGCGGCACGTGACTCGGGCGTCAGCGCGGCGTTGGAGAACCAGCGCGAGCCCGTCCAGCCGCCCAGCGAGATGTTGACCTTCAGCCTGGGGTACTTGGCCTTGAGCTGCTTGAGCTGGTTCAGGTTGCCCATCAGCGCCTGGCCCGCTTCGTCGGCCTTGCCGCTCACCGACTGCTCCGCGGTGTGGGGCATCTGCCAGTCGGCCCACGGGTCGGAGCTCACGCACTTGCCCGACTCGTCGAGGAAGCCGAAGGCGTAGTTCAGGTGCGTGAGCCGCGCGGCGGCGCCACTGTCCACGAGGTTCTTGACCCGGAAGTTCCGGTCGTACACGCCCCACTGGATGAAGTACCCGACGGTGCGGGTCTTCGAGAAACCGTGGTGCCCGGTGGTCGCGACGTCGGCGTGCGCGGGCGCGGAGGCCAGCGACGCTGACAGGGCGCCGACCGCGAGCGCGGCGACACCCCATCTCCGTCTGGACATGTGACTCCTCAGTCAGATCGCGGCAGCGGCGATGTGGTCCTCAGCACGATAGGCCGAAGGTCTAGACCACTGCTACGTCCGATCGGAGGTATGTCCTAAACCGCCCCGTACAGACGGTCACCGGCGTCGCCCAGGCCGGGCACGATGAAGCCGGAGTCGTTCAGCCTCTCGTCGACCGACGCCGTGACGAGGCGGCACGGCAGCTTCGAGTCCTCGAGGTGGTTGATCCCCTCGGGGGCCGCGAGCACGCACACGGCCGTCACGTCGGTCGCGCCGCGCTGGGTCAGCAGCCGGATCGTGTAGGCCATCGACCCGCCGGTCGCGAGCATCGGGTCGAGCACGAACACGGGCCGTCCCGCGAGGTCCTCCGGCAACGACTCCATGTACGGCGTCGGCTGGAGCGTCTCCTCGTCGCGCGCGAGACCGACGAACCCCATCTGGGCGTCCGGGATCAGCTTGTGCGCCTGGTCGGCCATGCCCAGACCGGCCCGCAGCACCGGCACGAGCAGCGGCGGGTTTGCCAGCCTGTAGCCGGTGGTACGAGCTACCGGCGTGTGCGTGCGCTCTTCCTTCAGCGGTGCCTCGCGCATCGCTTCGTAGACGAGCATTACGGTCAGTTCGTGCAACGCGGCGCGGAACGCGGCGTTGTCCGTGCGCGCGTCGCGCATGGTTGTGAGTCTCGCCTTGGCGAGTGGATGATCGACGACGAGAACGTCCATGCCCGACACCGTAACCGCTGGGAGGAGCGAGGGGTGTTCGAAGAGATCTACCGCGAGGCACGTCAGCGGATCGTCGGCCTGACCATGGGGCTGAGCGCCGAAGAGCTGTCGCGCACCGTCCCCGCCTGTCCTGAGTGGACCGTGCACCAGCTCCTCGCGCACCTGTCCGGCGCGGCGTCCGACCTCGCCGGCGGCCGCATGGACGGAGCGCCGTCGGACGAGTGGACCGCGCGGCACGTGGCCGAGCGCGCGGACGTGCCCGCCGACGACCTGCTGGAGCAGTGGAACGCCTCCGGCGACCGGATCGCCGAGATGGCGCGCATCCCCTACCAGCTGGCACTCGACGCGCTCACGCACGAGGCCGACCTGCGGGCGGCGCTTCGCCGCGAACGCCTGCCCGACTCGGCTTGGCAGCCCACGCTCGTCTGGATCACCCCCCGCCGGCTGGCCGGCGTGGCGGTGAAGACGGAACTGGGGGTGATCGGCGACGGCCCGATCACGCTGGAGACCGACGGATACGAGCTGTGGCGCGCGTTCTTCGGCAGGCGCTCGCGGCGGCAGGTGGAGTCCTGGGGCTGGTCGGACCCGTCGCCGGTCGACCAGCTGCCGTTCTTCCCGTTCAGAGACACCGATCTGGTGGAGTGAACGCCGTTAACGAGCCGGTGTAGCGTCGGCCGGGTGACTGACCACGTGCGCATCGGAGTGCTCGGCGCGGCCGCGATCGCGCCCATCGCCGTCGTCCGCCCGGCCCGTTCCTCGACGGTCGCCGAGGTCGTGGCCGTCGCCGCGCGGTCGGCCGAGCGCGCCCGGACGTTCGCCGACAGGCACGGCATCGCGCGCGTGCACGACTCGTACGAGGACCTGCTGGCCGACCCGGCCGTCGACGCCGTCTACAACCCGCTCCCCAACGGCCTGCACGGCAGGTGGACGCTC
Source organism: Lentzea sp. CC55 (assembly GCF_021056325.1). Lineage (NCBI taxonomy): Bacteria > Bacillati > Actinomycetota > Actinomycetes > Pseudonocardiales > Pseudonocardiaceae > Lentzea > Lentzea sp. CC55. Next base: position 46,442 of record NZ_JAJCXE010000002.1, read on the forward strand.
GCGGCCCTGGAAGCCGGCAAGCACGTCCTGTGCGAGAAGCCGTTCACCGCGAACGCCGCCGAAGCGGCCGAGGTGGCGAAGGCCGCGCAGGCCTCCGGTCTCGTGGTGATGGAGGCGTTCCACTACCGCTACCACCCGCTGGCCGTGCGCGTGGACGAGATCGTGCGGTCCGGCGTGCTCGGACCGCTGCGGCACGTCGAGGCGTCGGTCTGCTTCCCGCTGCCGAGGTTCTCCGACATCCGCTACGACTACTCGCTGGCGGGCGGCGCGATGATGGACGCCGGCTGCTACGCGGTGCACATGGTCCGCCTGCTCGGCGGCGAGGAACCCGAGGTGCGGTCCGCGAAGGCGCTGCCGCACGGGCCTTCCGTCGACCGGGCGATGCGCGCGACGCTGCGCTTCCCGTCCGGCCACACGGGATCGGTGCACGCGTCGCTGTGGTCGTCGACGGTGCTCAAGCTGTCGATGAAGGCGATCGGCGAGAACGGCGTGCTGCACGTCCTCAACCCGCTCGGCCCGCAGCTGGCGCACCGGTTGTCGTTGCGGCTCAAGGACAGGAAGTCCACGGAGACGTTCGGGCGGCGCTCGACCTACGCGTACCAGCTCGACGCGTTCACCGCGGCGGTGCTGCACGGCCGACCGTTCCCGACGACCGCCGACGACGCGGTGCGCACCATGACCGTGATCGACGCGGTCTACCGCGCGGCCGGGCTGCCCCTGCGCAGGCCGACGTCATGATGCGACCGAAAACCACCTGATCAGGGGGCTTTACAACCCGTTCCGGGAATGCAGAACCGCCCCAGCGGCACCGATGTGTCTCGTAGTTGGTGAAGACGCGGAGGTGCGGCAGTGAGAATCGAACAGAAGCCCGTCCAGCAGTGGTGCGAGTCGCCGCTGGTCATCATGGGCGTGTCGGTGTCGATCGCCGTGGTGATCGGGGTGCTGCCGGTGACGTGGGGCTACAGCCCGGCCCTGGCCTCGGCGCTCGCCGCCGCCCTGCTGCTCGCTCTCGCGATCACGGTCAAGTACGCACCGAACCGCAAGTGAGCGCTCTAGACTCGATCGGGTGAGCGACGAGCTGGTACCCGCTGATCAGAGTCACCTGCGCGCCTCGGACGCGGACCGGGAACAGATCGCGCAGGTGCTGCACAAGGCGACCGCCGAAGGCCGCCTCGACATCCACGAGCTGGACGAGCGCCTGGCGGCCGTCTACGCCGCGAAGACCTACGGCGAACTCGTCCCGATCACGGCCGACCTGGTCGTCAGCGGCCTGCCGCGGAACCCGGCGATCCCGCAGTACCAGCCCGCGGTGAGCGACCGCATCGGCGGCGAACCGGGCAGCGCGGTGTCGGTGGCGTTCTGGTCGGGCGTGCACCGCAAGGGCCAGTGGGTCGTCCCGCGCATGCACAACGCGGTCGCCGTGATGGGCGGCATCGAGATCGACCTGACCCACGCCCGGTTCGCCGAGCAGGAGGTCACCATCAGCTGCTTCGCGTTCTGGGGCGGTGTCGAGATCCGGGTGCCCGACGACATCAACGTCCACGTCGACGGTTTCGGCTTCATGGGCGCCTTCGAGGACCGCGCGCCCGCCCGCCGGCACATCCCGGGCGCGCCGACCGTGCGGATCACGGGGCTCGCGCTGATGGGCGGCGTGGAGGTGAAGGGACCCAAGCGGAAGAAGTCCCAGATCCTGCGCGAGCTGCTGGACTGATGCGGCTGGCCGACCTGGTCGAACTGGCGGAGATGACCGGTGCGCGCGTCTGGCTCAAGATGGACGGGCAACGCGCCACGCACCGGTGGACGGTGATCATCTCCCACCCCGGCACCGGCTTCCACCACCGGCGTGACGTCAACCGCCTCGACCACGTGGTCACGATCCTGCGCGACGAGCTGGTGCGGCTGCCGGGCGACTGGTCGTGGCTGCGGGAACCGGTCGAGGACCTGAACGAGGTCGCGGAGTTCTACGAGGAACAGGGTGGCGCCGGGGAGGTGGTCGTCATCGACCGGCCTGACCTGCTGCGCTGAAACGGGTCTTCCGCCGCACTGTGGAGCCGGTCGACGTCCGGCGTCCGCACGCCGTCCCTGAGGTCGCCGTGCTGCAGCCGCTGAACCGCCGCGCCGGCAGTGCCCGCGCAGGTGCGGTGAGCGAGGCCTGTCACACCTCCTCGTAGCCCCGCTGATCTGCGCGAACACGCTCACTTAGGACGGGCGTCCCATTCCGCTTAGACTCCTGGGCATGGCTGCTCCAACGACACTGCCGTCGGCCCTGGCTGACGCCGTGCGCGACGACTCGTCGCTGCGGCGTTTCCTGCACGGGCTCCCCGGCGTCGACCAGGTCGGCGTCGAGCAACGAGCCGCGGGCCTCGGCACGCGGAGCATCAAGAAGGCCTCGAAGCTGCACGCCATCGACCTGGCGATCAGCATGGTGGACCTGACCACGCTCGAGGGCGCGGACACGCCCGGCAAGGTGCGCGGCCTCGCCGCCAAGGCGAAGCGGCCCGACCCCGAGCGGCCGGACGTGCCGCGGGTCGCGGCGGTCTGCGTCTACCCGGACATGGTCGCCACGGCGGCGAAGGAGCTGCAGGGCACCGGGATCAACGTCGCCAGCGTCGCGACGGCGTTCCCCAGCGGGCGCAGCACGCTCGACATCAAGCTGGCCGACACCCGGTTCGCCGTGCAGGAGGGTGCGAGCGAGGTCGACATGGTGATCGACCGCGGCGCGTTCCTGAGCGGCCGGTACGGGCAGGTGTTCGAGGAGATCGTCAAGGTCAAGGAGGCGTGCGGGGACGCGCACCTCAAGGTCATCCTCGAGACCGGCGAGCTCGTGACGTACGACAACGTGCGCCGCGCGTCGTGGCTCGCGCTGCTGGCCGGCGGCGACTTCATCAAGACCTCGACCGGCAAGGTGCAGCCCGCCGCGACGCTGCCGGTCACGCACGTGATGCTGCAGGCCGTGCGCGACTGGAAGGCGCAGACCGGTGAGCTGCGCGGGGTGAAGCCCGCCGGCGGCATCCGCGCGACCAAGGACGCGATCAAGTACCTGGTGGCCGTGCACGAGGTGGCCGGTCCGGAGTGGCTCGACCCGAACCTCTTCCGGTTCGGCGCGTCGACGTTGCTCAACGACCTGCTCATGCAGCGTCGGACCCAGTTGGACGGCCACTACAGCGGCCCGGACTACGTGACGGTGGACTGAAGACATGTGGGAATACGCCCCCGCGCCCGAGTCGCGGGACATCGCGAACCTCAAGCCCTCGTACAAGATGTTCGTCGACGGCAAGTTCGTCGAGGGCACCGGCGAGCCGCTCAAGACCGTCAACCCGGCCACCGAGGAGGTGCTCGCGGAGGTCTCGACGGCGTCGCAGTCCGATGTGGACACCGCGGTCAAGGCCGCGCGCAAGGCCTACGACCGCGTGTGGTCGAAGATGCCGGGCAGCGAGCGCGCCAAGTACATCTACCGCATCGCGCGGCAGATCCAGGAGCGCGGCCGTGAGCTCGCGGTGCTGGAGTCGCTCGACAACGGCAAGCCGATCAAGGAGTCGCGCGACGTCGACGTCCCGACGGCCGCCTCGCACTTCTTCTACCACGCGGGCTGGGCGGACAAGCTCGGCTACGCGGGGTACGGCCCGGACCCGAAGCCGCTGGGCGTCGCGGGCCAGGTCATCCCGTGGAACTTCCCGCTGCTGATGGCGGCGTGGAAGATCGCTCCCGCGCTCGCGTGCGGCAACACGGTCGTGCTCAAGCCCGCCGAGACCACGCCGCTGACGGCGCTGGTGCTGGCGGACGTCATCCAGCAGTGCGACCTGCCACCGGGCGTCGTGAACATCATCCCGGGCGCCGGTGACGTCGGCGCCGCGCTCGTCGGCCACGAGGACGTGAACAAGGTCGCCTTCACCGGCTCGACCGACGTCGGCAAGGTCATCCAGGGTCAGCTGGCGGGCACGTCGAAGAAGCTGACGCTCGAACTGGGCGGCAAGGCGGCGAACATCGTCTTCGACGACGCCCCGCTCGACCAGGCCGTCGAGGGCATCGTCAACGGCATCTTCTTCAACCAGGGCCACGTCTGCTGCGCCGGCTCCCGCCTCCTCGTGCAGGAGTCGATCGCCGACGAGCTGGTCGAGAAGCTGCACGCGCGCGTCAGCACGTTGCGCGTCGGCGACCCGCTCGACAAGAACACCGACGTCGGCGCGATCAACTCCCGCGAGCAGCTCACCAAGATCAAGGAGCTGACGGAGTCCGGCGAGGCCGAGGGCGCCCAGCGCTGGACGTCCTCCTGCCCGTTGCCGGACAAGGGTTTCTTCTTCGCCCCGACCGTCTTCTCCGGCGTCTCGCAGGCGATGCGCATCGCCCGCGAGGAGATCTTCGGCCCGGTCCTGTCCGTCCTGACCTTCCGCACGCCTGAAGAGGCGGTCGCCAAGGCGAACAACACGCCGTACGGCCTGTCCGCGGGCATCTGGACCGAAAAGGGCTCGCGCATCCTCTGGATGGCACAGCGCATGCGCGCCGGCGTCGTGTGGTCCAACACGTTCAACCGCTTCGACCCGACCGCCCCGTTCGGCGGGTACCAGGAGTCGGGCTTCGGCCGTGAGGGCGGCCGCACCGGTCTGGAGGCCTACCTCGATGTCTGATCGACTCACGGTCGCGAAGACCTACAAGCTCTACATCGGCGGCAAGTTCCCGCGCTCGGAGTCCGGCCGCAGCTACCCGGTGACCGATCCCAAAGGCACCTTCCTCGCCAACGCCGCACAGGGTTCGCGCAAGGACGCCCGCGACGCCGTGGCCGCCGCCCGCAAGGCCTTCGACGCCTGGTCCGGCGCCACCGCCTACAACCGGGGCCAGGTCCTGTACCGCGTGGCCGAGGTCCTCGAAGGTCGCCGCGAGCAGTTCATCTCCGAGGTCGCCACCTCGGAAGGCGTCCCGGCGAAGAAGGCCCAGTCCCTGGTGGACACGGCCATCGACCGCTGGGTCTGGTACGCGGGCTGGACCGACAAGATCGCGGCCGTCCTGGGCTCCTCGAACCCGGTCGCGGGCCCGTACTTCTCGTTCTCCACCCCCGAACCCACGGGTGTGGTGGCGGTGCTGGCCCCCCAGCAGTCCTCACTGCTGGGCCTGGTCTCGGTGATCGCCCCGGTGGTCGTCTCCGGCAACACCTGCGTGGTCATCACCTCCCAGGACCGCCCGCTCCCCGCCATCACCCTGTCCGAGGTGCTGGCCACGAGCGACGTCCCCGGCGGCGTGGTCAACATCATCACCGGCCGCACGGCGGAGATCGCCCCGTGGCTGGCCTCGCACGCGGACGTCAACGCCCTGGACCTCACCGGCGCCCCGGACTCCCTGCGCGCCGACCTGGAACGCGCGGCGGCAGGCACCGTGAAGCGCGTGCTGCGCAACAAGCCGAACGAGGACTTCACCGCGACGCCGGACATGTCCCGCCTGCGCGCCTACCTCGAAACGAAGACGGTCTGGCACCCCATGGGCGTCTGACACCCTCAGTCGGCGGCGTAGGCCTTCCCCTGCGCCGCCAACTCCTCACCGAGGATCCTGATCGCCTTCGGCCCCACGCCGTGGATCTCCAGCAGCGCCTTGGCCGACACCTCCGTCAGCGAGTCGAACGTCGCATAGCCGTGCGCGACCAGCTCACGGTTGGCAACCTTGCCGATGGTGCGCGGAAACTCGGACTCGGACATGCCAGGAAGTCCACCACACCACACGCCCACGCGATGCCGAAGGCGAAGACGAGCCACCTGCTCACCGGGCAGCAGCCCGGCGGAACGAGCGTGCCCACCCCGCGACCGGCGCGGAACCCGGTCCGGTTGCCGGGGGCCGTGACCACGCGCGGCAAGGCGATCAGGAGTTGACCAACCCCGCCCGCCAAGCCCAAGAAGCGATCCCCACCCGGTTGCGGACGTTCAACTTGGCCTGCACCGACGCCAGATGCGTCTTGACGGTGGACAAGGAGAGGTAGAGCTCGGAAGCGATCTCCTGGTTGGACAACCCCCGGGCCACCTCCCGGACCACGTCCTGCTCCCGAGCGGTCAGCAACCCCAGATCAGGCCGGGACGCCGGCCGGGCGAAGTGCTCCAGCATCCGCACCGTGACCTGGGGCGAGATCAGGGCGTTCCCGGCAGCGGCAGCGCGAACGGCCTCGACCAGCAACGCGGGCCCGGCGTCCTTGGTCAGGAACCCGGACGCACCGTTCTCAAGGGCCGTGTGCACGTACTCGTCCAGGTCGAAGGTGGTCACCACCACGACCTTCGTGGTGGGCGACAACTTCTTCGTCACCTCGAGCCCGTCCAGGCCGGGCATCCGGATGTCGAGCAACGCGACGTCCGGCTTGTGCTCGCGAGCCGCGGTGACAGCCGCGACCCCGTCGGCGACATCAGCCACCACGGTGATGTCCGGCTGCTTCTCCAGGATCATCCGAAACCCGACGCGGACCATCTCCTGGTCGTCGGCGATGAGGACCGAGATCACTTCTTCCCTTCCAGGGGTAGCTCGGCGAGCACCTGCCAGCCGGTCTCACGCGGGCCCGCGGAGAACAGGCCGCCCAGCAGGTCGACCCTCTCACGCATCCCCACGAGACCGTAGCCACCCCGGTTCAGCTCGTGCGGCTGACCGTCGTCGGCCACGACCACGCGCAACGCCCCCGCGGGCGTCCGGGAGATCTCCACGTCGACCACCGAGGGCGAGACCGCGTGTTTGTGCACGTTGGTGAGGGACTCCTGGACCAGGCGCAGCACCGAGCGGCCGAGCTCCGGCGCGACCTCGTCGGGCAGGTCGATGCGCAGGCGGGTGTCGAAGCCGAGTTCGCGGGTGCGTTCGACGGCCGAGATGACGTCGGCGGCGAGGTCGGTGGTGGCGGCCTCGTTCTCGCCCTGGCGCAGGGTGCCGACGAGGCGGCGCATGGCGCCCAGGGCTTCCGTGCCCGACCGGACGATGCCGGGGAGCAGGCGGTGCGCGGCTCGCGGGTCGTCGTCGGAGACCTCCAGGGCCGCCTGGGCCTGCACGAGCATGCCGGTCACGTGGTGGGCGACCACGTCGTGCAGCTCGCGGGCCAGGGCGATGCGCTCCTCCTTCTGCGCGTCGATGACGGCGGCGGCGATCAGGCGGCCGCTCTCGGTGTCGCGGGCGCGGAAGTAGAGGCCCGTGCCGACGGCGGCGAAGCCGAGGACGAGCGAGCCGAGCATCTCGTTGTAGTTGCCGCCGGAGAGCCAGTTGTCGCGGACGATCGCGGCGAAGAAGCTCACGGCCATCAGGGCGCCGACCGACCACGTGGCCGCGCGGCGTGGTTCCTCGCGGACCACGACGGCCGTGATGACCAGGCAGGCGGCGGTCTCGGCGACGGTCAGCGGGCTCAGGACCGTCGGCACGTAGACCTGGAAGACCCGGATCGCGAACGACGACAGGAAGATCGACACCACCGCCACCGGGATGACGAAGGCGCGCGACTTGAACGACGTGACCGCCACGATGCACACGGGCACGGTCATCAGCCACACCAGCGCCTGGCGGCTGCCGCCCCCGCTCGTCAGCAGCAGCTCGCCGAGCATCAGCAAGGCGAGCACGGCGGCGATGGGCCATTGGCCCCGGTGACTGTCCACGGCGGACAACGGTAGGACCACCAGACCTCTGCGGCCTCGGTCATCCGGCTGATCCGGTGTGTCGTCAAGGCTGAGGTTTTCGCCGCGCGCGAGGAGCACCTTGAGGACCATGAATCCGGTTCTGGCCGCTCGTGGCCTGGTCAAGACCTACGGCGACGTGCACGCGCTCGCCGGGATGGACGTCGACATCTCCGCAGGGGACGTGCTGGCGGTCGTCGGCCCGTCCGGGTCCGGCAAGACGACGCTCCTGCACGTGCTGTCCGGCATCCTGCGCGCCGACGGGGGCGAGGTGTTCCTCGACGGGCGCGCGATCGGCGAGCTGAACGAGACCGGGCGCAGCGCGCTGCGGCGCACCGCGTTCGGGTTCGTGTTCCAGTCGGGCATGCTCGTCGCCGAGCTCACGGCCGAGGAGAACGCGGCCCTGCCGATGCTGCTCGCGGGCGGCTCGCGCGAGGAGTCGCTCGGTGCCGCGAGGCTGTGGCTGTCGCGGCTCGGCCTGCAGGGGCTCGAGAAGCGGCTGCCGGGCCGGCTCTCCGGCGGGCAGGCGCAACGGGTCGCGATCGCGCGGGCCCTCGCGCACCGGCCACGCGTGATCTTCGCCGACGAGCCGACCGGCGCGCTCGACACGCGCACCGGCCAGGAGATGATGACCGCCCTGCTGCGGGCCGCGGAGGAGACGGGCGCGGCCGTCGTGATCGTCACGCACGACAAGGCCATCGCGGACCGCGCGCTGCGCGTCGTCGAGATCCAGGACGGCAGGATCGCGAACACCGACTCCGCCAGGGCGGTGTCCGCGTGAGGATCGCTCTCGCGGTGCTGCGCCGCGACCGCCGCAGCCAGGTCGCGACCGGCCTGGTCGCCCTCGGCGTGATGATCGCGGTGTCGCTGGTCCTGTGGTTGCTCGCGGCACCGAACGGCCTCCAGGCGCGTGCCGAGCGCACGGCGTGGCGCGACATCTCCGCCGGCGCGGACGGCGGGAGCGCCATCTCCGTCGCGGCGACCAGGGACTCCTACCGGGGCAGGCTGATCGAGCGGTACGACGTCGCCCGCGACCGGCCCGGCGAGGTGCCCGTCGCGAAGGGCATCGCACGGTTCCCGGAGGCGGGCGAGGTGCTGCTGTCCCCCGCCCTCGCGGACCTCGTGCGCGCGGCCCCGGCGGAGAACCTCGGCAACCGGTTCCCCGGCGCGGTGATCGCCGAGCTCGGCCCGGAAGCGCTGAAGTACGAGGGCGAGCTCGTCGCGGTCGTCGGTCACGAGGAAGTGGCCAACGGCCTGCCGACGACCGGGCTCGCGAACACCCGTGCGACGTACACCGACGACTACAGGGGCTTGCTCCACCTGCTCACCCGCGTGGGCCTGGTGGTGCTCGTGGTGCCGTGCCTCGTGCTGGTCGCGTCGGCGGCCAGGCTGACGGCGGCGAAGCGCGAACGGCGGCTCGCCGCGCTCAGGCTCGCCGGCGCGTCCCCGCGGCAGGTCGTCGTGATGACCGCGATCGAGACCGCGGTCGGCGCCGTCGTCGGCAGCGTGCTCGGCGTGCTGCTCGCCCAGCCGTTCAGCCACCTCACCGCGAAGATCCCCTGGGAGGGCGGCACCTGGTACCCCGGGGACTTCGTGCCGGATCCGTTCGTGATCACGGCGGTGGCCGTGCTCGCCCCGGTCCTCGTCGTCGGCGCGGCGGTCATGGGACTGCGCCGCGTGGTGCGGCAACCCCTTGCGGCGGAGGAGAAGCGCGGGGTGCGGTCGTGGCGGGTGCTGACGATCGCGGGCGCGATCGGCGTGTTCTTCCTCGGCATCGCGTACGCGCAGCAGGCCGGCGGCGACAACCGGTTCACCGTCGTGCTCACCGGGCTCGGGGCGGTGGCGCTCGCGCTGGTGCTGACCGGTCCGGTCGTCACGGCGTGGGTCGGCAGGTTCTTCGTCGGGCGGTGGAGCAGGCCGTCGACGCTGCTCGCGGGGCGCAGGCTCTCCGGCGACCCGGTGGCGGCGTTCCGCGGCTCGGCCGGCGTGGTGATCGCGGTGTTCACCGGCTCGATGGCGCTGACCATGCTGCCGGGCCTCGAAACCACGGTGCCGAGCCGCGACGGCACGTGGCGGGCGGACGCGATCGTCGCCGAGCAGGTGGGTCTCGACGTCACGCCGCTGCGGCTCGCGACCTCGGCGCCGATCGTCACGATGCTCGCCGGCAACGTCGGCAACGGCGACCGCGAGCACCACGGCTACTCCGTGCTGGTCGGCCGGTGCACCGAGGTCGCCAGGGTGCTCGAGGACCTGCGCTGCCAGGACGGCCCGGCCGTCTACGCGCCGGAGGAGCTGAGGTACGACCACTTCCGCGCCGGCTCGCAGGACGACGAGATCACCGCGCAGCTGCCCGCGGAGCACGTGACGCGGTCGTTCCCGGGAACCGGCAGGGTCCAGGCGGTGATCGACCCCGAGCTGCTGCCCGCCGTGCGCGGCAGGGTGTCCCTGGTCGGGGTGCCGACCACGCCCGAGAACCGCGAGGCCGTGCACACCGCGTTCGTCCGCGCACTGCCCGGGGCACCGCTGACCGACGGCGAGGTCACCGGCCTGTGGGGCGACACGCTCAGCGAAGACCTGCGGCGGGCCACGGTCATCGGCCTCTCCATCGCGGCGGTGCTCGGCGGCATCGGCGCGGCGGTCGCGGCGGCGGGATCGGTGATCGACCGGCGGCGCACTTTCGGCGCGTTGATCGCGGCCGGAACTCCCGTTCGCGTGCTGGCTCACGCAATGCGCCGCGAAGTGGTGCTGCCCGTGCTCGCCGTCACAATTGCGGCGTGCGGCGCGGGAATCGCCGTGGGCCTCGGATTGCTCACTTTGGCGCGCGGCATGGTGGGCGGTGAGGATCTGCCGCTCACGCCGTGGGTGGTCGCCCCGGTGGCCGTCGGAGTGCTGGTCGCGCTGGTGGCGGCCCTGGCCTGCGGCCCGGTATTACGAGGCATCAGCCCACGGGATTACGCGGCGGAGTAGTGCTCGGCCGGAAGTACGAGGCAGGAATTGGCCCTCGGCGCGATGTGCGCGGAGGGCCGTTTTCCTACCTTGGATTCATGACGAATACACAGCTCGCGAGCATCCAATGGGGCGTTTTCCTCTCCGTCGTCTTCCTGCTCCCGCAGCTGTTGTTCCGCCGGCTGACGTTGCGCGGCACCGCGATCACCGTTTACGCGAGCATGCTCTTCTCGGCGACGTTCCTGCCGGTGCAGACCGTTCCGCCGCGCCAGTCCGTGCAGCCGGTCCCGTTCCAGTGGATCGCCGACACCTTCCGCGACGGGCAGATCGCGTTCGACCAGATGACGCTGAACCTGCTGCTGTTCGTGCCCCTCGGCGCGATGCTGGCGTTCTGGGGCAAGCGCGCCATCGGGCAGGCCGCGCTGATCGGCTGCGGCGTCTCGCTGCTCGTCGAGGGCTCGCAGCTGCTGTGGGCGAACCGGATCTTCGACGTCGACGACCTGATCACCAACACCACCGGCACCGCGCTCGGCTGGCTCGGCGCGCTGGCCGCCGTGAAGGTCCACGCCCGCGTGAAGGCCGCCTCGGTGCCGCGGCGCGAGCTCGCCGGCGTGCGCTGAGGCGAGCGAGGTTCCTAGTTCGTGCGCCAGCCCAGCTCGCCCGCGGTGTTGACCTCCGGGAAGCAGTGCCCGACCGTGCTGCGGGTCTCCAGGGCCGTCGCCACCTGGTCGAACATCTCCACGATCGACATCCACTCCGGCTTGAGCATCTCGTTGCGCTCCTGGTCCCACTCGACCACGCAGCCGCGCAGCACGCCGGGCCTCAGGTCGACCGCGAGCACGTCACCCGTGCCGTCGAACGCGATGGGCAACCAGCCCGGGTGGAAGCCCGAGGTCGGCGCGCCCGCCTCGGTCGAGTCCACCGGCTTGCTCGCGTGGGTGTCCCTCAGCACGAACGCGCGGTCGGCGCACAGCGGCGTGTAGAAGGGCGGCAGGATCTCGGCGTACAGGCCGTCCTCGGTGCCGCCGAAGACGCTCCACCACAGCTGCAGGTCGATCGGAACCCGAAGATCCGGCAGTGCGTCATACCTCGGACGCAGCACGGCGCGGGTGGCGGGAGCGTGCTCCGCCAGCCATGCCAGGATCCGGTTCCAGTGCTCGATCACACCCACCGCCCCATGATCTTGGCGGAACGACGGGCGAGGTACCGCTCATCGGGGCAGGATCGGGTCGAACAGGTCACGACTGGGGGAAGAGCTTCAGATGGCGGAACAAGGTCTCGAGGTCGACCTCGACGCCCTGACGGGATACGCCTCGGCGGTGAGCGGTCTGGCGAGCGAGGTCGGCGCGGTCGGCACCGGCACGTTGAGCGGCACCACCGCACTGCCGGGCGACTGCTTCGGCAAGATCGGCAACGAGGTGGGCCTCAACGCCGCGTTCCAGGCGGCGGCCCAGGTCCAGCTCGACGCGCTCAAGGCGGCGTCGACGGGCCTCGCCGGTCTCGGCACGGCGGTCGCGAAGGCCCGCGAGGCCTACATCGCTCAAGAGGACGCGAACAGGGCCGCGCTCGGCAAGGCGGCGCGGGCATGAGCGTCGAGGGACTCCTGAGCCAGTTCATCGCCCCCATGAAGGAGGACCTGGCCAAGCTCGACGGCGACACCGGCGGCGCCACGCGGGCCGGTGACGCGTTCGGCCGCGCCCAGACCGCGCTGACGGACCTGGGCTCGCGGCACGGCTCGGCCTCGACGGCGGTGCTGAACACGTGGTCGGGCGCCAAGGCGAACGCCTTCACCTCCCGCGTCTCCACCTTCGCCTCGGCCGCGACCCTGCTGGCCTCGAACGCCTCCACCGTGAAGACCGTCGCCTCGACCGGCGTCGCCGCGGTGACCGGCGGCCGCACCGCCATCCAGGGCCTGATCGACGAGTTCACGGCCAAGGCGACGCCGAAGCTCGCGGCCGCGCTGGCCCTCTCGGTCGTGGCGGGTCCGGGCGTCGTGCTGGCGGCCGTGGCGGACCTGGCCGGGATGGCCTCGGCCTACCAGGGCAGGACCTCCGCCGAGCTGCAGAAGGTGCGCGACCAGCTCACGCAGCTCGTCGGGCAGCTGGGCGGCCTGCGCAAGCCGGACGCCGGCGCGCTGGAGAGGCTCGGCGAACCGCTCGGCGGTGACGAGGGCTCCACGGTCGCGGCAGGCGTCACCGACACACCCCGGCAGGAGTCCGGTCCCGGCTCGAACTCGGGCAACGGCGGCGGCTCCGGTGGTGGCGGCGGTGGCGGTTCGGGCGGTGGCGGTGGCGGAGGAGGCGGCGGCGGTGGAGGCGGGGGCGGTGGCTCCGGCCCGCGCCTGCCCGTCGCGATCCCGCCGCAGCCCGGTGACGGCGTCGGCGTGAACCTGCCCGACGGCAGCAGCGCCGAGGCGCCGAACGAGATCGCCGCCATGGCCGTGCGCAACGCGCTGTCCGCCCTCGGCACCCCGTACGTGTGGGGCGGCGCGAACCCGCCCCAGGGCACCGACTGCTCCGGCCTCACGCAGTGGGCTTACGCCGGTGCGGGCTTCGACGTCCCGCGCCCGGCCTCGTCGCAGGCGATGGGCGCCTCGGTGCCGCCGGACCAGCTGCTGCCCGGCGACCTCGTGGTGTGGGACGGGCACGTGGCGATGGTGATCGGCAACGGCCAGATGGTCGAGGCCGGTGACCCGGTGCAGGTGCAGCCGATCCGCACGACGAACAGCGGGATGTCGTTCTACGGCTTCTACCGGCCGACGGGCTGAGCCCGGTTCGGGCACACTGTCGGCAGCAGGGGGTGATCGAGGTGGACGACGACGTCGAGCGCGCCGCGCGGAAGGTGCGCGAGGTCGAGCAAGCCGTGTCGGAGCGCGTCACGCACACAGGACCCATCACGGGTCGTGCGTCCTCTCCGGACGGCGCGGTGACGGTGGTCGCCACACCGGGAGGCCCGCCGCAGCAGGTCGTGGTGAGCCCGGCGGCGTTGCGGATGGGCCCGCAGGGTCTCGCCGCCGAGATCATGCGCATCGCGGACAGGGCGCGGCGCACCGCGAACACCCGGCTGCACCAGGCGCTGGACCGGGTCGTCGACCCGCGCGAGCTGGCGGCGATGGGGATCGAACGCGGGCAGGACGAGGACGACTTCGGGTGGCACCGGTGAACGAGGAGCGCATGCGGGCCACCGAGCAGCTCCGGCGCGATCTCGCCGTCCTGACCGCCACGGTCGAGCACCCGAACGGGCTGTGCACGGTCACGGCGTCGCCGGCGGGCGAGATCAGGGCCCTGCACCTGCACCCGGCGCTGCTGCGGCAGGGCGCGCAGGCCGTCGGCCAGGTCGTCACCGAGACCGTCCGGCTCGCGACGAACGCGGCCGTGCAGACGAGCTTCAACAAGACGGCGCTGGCCCTCGGCGACGGGATGGCGATCGACGTCGAATCGATCGCGGGCGACTCACCCTTCCGGTCGACGTGGAACCCCGTCGCAACACCGAAAGCCCCTGCTGAGCAGGCACCACCGGAGCGCAGGCCGCGGTCCCCGCGCGTCGAGGACACCGACGACGACGCTTTCTTCGACAACCCCTCGTGGCTTCGGTGATCAGCACCGTTAGGCTCGTCGACGGCATCAGGCAGGCGTGACCGGGAGGTCAGGATGGCGCAGGACATCGTCCCCATCGAGCTGGGGCTGACGCAGGGTGACGTGGTCACGCTGTGGGCACCCCGCTGGCGCGAGAAGGGCGAAGAGTGGGAGGCGTTCCTCGGCGACGAGGAAGACCTGTTCGTCTTCCCCGACGCCGCGCACCTCGCCGCCTTCGTGCGCACCGCCGAGGAGCACGACCTGACCGATCACCCCGCGTGGCCGGTCGTGCCGTCGCTGGGTGTCGCGGACCTGTCCCCGGACGACAACCACCAGTTCGACCTCGTCGGCGTGCCCGAGCTCGTCGCGGAGGACCCGGACACCTGGACCATCGGCGAGCTCGCCGACGTGATCGCGATCGTGCGCTCGCTCGCGGAGGTCTGCGACCTGGAGAAGGTCCACGAGGTGCTCGACAGCGCCGAGGGCTTCTCGCTGCTGCCGCAGGGCACGCTGCCGTTCAGCGGCCGTGACGGCGCGAAGCTGTGGGCCGAGCTCTCCGAGGTCGTCTCCGAGAAGTGGGACGAGGTCCTCGACGCGATCGACGGCGTGGTGAACACGCCGGACGTCCCGGACAAGGAGCTCGCCGTCGCGCAGGAGGAGCTGGCCGCGCTCGAGGCCGAGACGGCCGCAGCCGCCGCCGTCGACTCCCCCGCGGAGGACTCCGACGACGAGACCGAGGAGCCCACCGGCTTCTGGGCCGAGGTCGGCGTCGACCCCATCAAGATCATCACGTCCGCCGGCGAGTTCTACACGCTGCGCTGCTACCTCGGCGACGACCCGGTGTTCCTGGGCCGCCGGGGCAAGATCGAGGTCTTCGGCTCGCCGCGCGCGCTGAGCCGCTTCGTCGCCGAGAACGACGAGCACGACCTGGCCGAGGTCGAGACCTGGAACGACATCAAGGTCAAGGCCACCGCGGGCGAGCTCGACGTCGAGGTGGACGACGACAACGTCTACGTGCTGACCGGCATCGCCGAGGACATGGAGGAGGGCCCCGACTCCCTCGACCCGCAGCAGCTCGACCTCGCCGTCGAACTGTTCGAGGACGCGGCGGAGTGGGCCGAGGACGAGTCCGTGAAGGACGCGCTCGCCTCGTCCGAGTCGCTGGGCTGGCTCGTGTCGTTCGTCGTGTCCCCGGACCCGACGCGCCTCGCGCCGTCCGCTCCCTACGACGCCGAGGTGGCCGCGTTCCGCGAGCTGCAGGCGAAGTTCGAGGACCGGCTCAACGTCAACTGATCCCCGTCCGACGCGAAGGGCCGCTCACGCACGTGAGCGGCCCTTCGCCGTTCAGGACCGCGCCGACAGCGCCGCGTACCCCGGCTTGACCAGCTCGTTGATGATCGCGAGCCGCTCGTCGAACCCGATGAACGCCGACTTCATGGCGTTGATCGTGAACCACTGCAGGTCCGCCCACCCGTAGCCGAACGTCTCGGCCAGCGCGGCGAACTCGCTCGACAGCGTGCAGTCGCTCATCAGGCGGTTGTCGGTGTTGACGGTGACGCGGAACCGCAGCTTGGCGAGCAGGCCGATCGGGTGGTCGGCGAGCGTCCGGGCGGCGCCGGTCTGCAGGTTCGAGGTCGGGCACATCTCCAGCGGGATGCGGCGGTCGCGGACGTACGCGGCCAGGCGGCCCAGTTGGACGGTGCCGTCGTCGTCGGAAACCTTGATGTCGTCGACGATCCGCACGCCGTGGCCGAGGCGTTCGGCGCCGCAGTGCTGGATCGCCTCCCAGATCGACGGCAGGCCGAACGCCTCGCCGGCGTGGATGGTGAAGTGCGCGTTCTGCTGACGCAGGTACTCGAACGTGTCGAGGCCCCTGGTGGGAGGGAAGCCCGCCTCGGGACCCGCGATGTCGAAGCCGACGACGCCGAGGTCGCGGTAGCGGACGGCCAGCTCGGCGATGCGCAGCCAGCCCTCGTTCTGGCGCATGGCGCAGAGCAGCGTGCCGACGCGGATCGTGCGGCCGGTCTCGGCGACGCGGGCGGTGCCGACGCGGAAGCCCTCCTGGACGGCTTCGACGACCTGCTCCGGGGAGAGGCCCTTCTCGGTGTTCAGCTCGGGGGCGTAGCGGATCTCGGCGTAGACGATTCCGTCGGCCGCCAGGTCCTCGACCGCCTCGGCGGCGACGCGGACCAGGGACGCCTCGTCCTGCATGACGCCACACGTGTGGGCGAAGCCTTCGAGGTAGCGCACGAGCGAACCCGAGTTCGCGTTGTCGCGGAACCAGCCGCCGAGGACGCCCGCGTCGGTGGTGGGCAGGCCCCGGTAGCCGGAGGCATCGGCGAGTTCGATCACCGTCTGCGGGCGGAGGCCACCGTCGAGGTGGTCGTGCAGCAGGACCTTCGGCGCGCTGCGGATGGTCTCCAAGGTAAGCGGCGTGGACATCACTACACGTTACTCCAGGCGACACGCCGCTTCAGCGTCGACCGAAACGATCTTCGTGGCGGTATGGTCATGTGCTCGTTCACCGTTGTTGCAGATCCGTGATCAGCAACTTTCTGCAACGAAGGCGGCGCTCAAGTCACCCCAAGGTAGGAACATCATCCGTGGCTACTGTGCGCTTTCGACCGGTGACTTGGCGTTCAGCGTAGTCAGGTAGCCTGATCGGGTTAGCTCGCCGTCCGCGCCCAGCCTTTTTCGGTCGGGGGTGGTACAGAGTCGCGCCGCGACGCGGATAGGCTCCCGTGGTCTCCCCTCCCCTTGGACGAAGGCACTCAGCCGTGACAGAGAACAACAACTCCACGATGAGCTTCGATCGGATGCGCAACATGCTCACGCGCGCCGCGGAGATCCGTGAGAGCGAGCAGCAGCAGATCTTCGACGCGCTGGACGAGATCCACGCCCGGATGTCGCCTCTGGAGTCGCTGGGTTCGGTCCGCAAGCGCCTGTCGGAGCTCCCGGACCGCACTGAGGTCAGCGTTCTCGCGGAGCGCCTGGACGAGGCCCTCGCCAAGCTGGAGGCCCAGGACAACGCCGTCGCCGGCATCGGTCGCGCGGTCGACGCCCTGGTGGACAAGCTCGCCAAGCCGTTCGCGCAGCTGGACGGGCGCCTCGACGGCGTCGCCGGCCGCTTCGAGGGCGTCGCGGGCCGCATGGACGGGCTGGAGGACAAGCTCGCCAGCATCCACAAGCGCATCGACGACCTCGACGGCCACCTGGACAAGCAGGACGGCAAGGTCGACGCGATCCCCGGTGCGGTCACCACCCCGCTGCGCGAGCGCGTCGAGGCCCTCGAAGCCGCGCTGCGCGGCCGTCTCGACGAGGTCGACGAGGGCGTGCACGAGCACCTCGACGGCACCCGCGAGGCGCTGCAGAAGATCCTCGCCGAGTCGTTCTCGGGCATCCACGGCCGCGCCGACGAGCAGCGCGACGCCCTCGCCGCCGCGCGCGCCGAGCTGGCCGCCGCCGTCGCCGAGAGCCGCGCCGAGCTGGTGACCGCGGTGACCGACCGCCACGACCAGCTGGCGGGCGCGCTCGCCGAGACCCGCACCGAGCTGTCCGGCGCCGTGGCGGAGACCCGCGGCGAGCTGGCCGGCACGGTCGCCGAGACCCGCGACGCCCTGGCGTCGTCGCTGGCCGAGACCCGCACCGAGCTCGCCTCCGCCGTCGCCGACACGCGCGACGTCGTCAACGGCAAGCTGGACGAGGCCCGCACCGCCCTGTACGCGGCGATCGAGCAGTCCCGCGACCAGGTCGACGCCGCCGACCGCCTCGAGTCCCTGGCCCGCCGCCTGGAGCTCGTCACCTCGCAGCTCGACACCATGACCAACCGCCTGGACAAGGTCGAGGACGGCTTCGCGGCCCGGATCTCCGAGCTCGGCGGCAGCGTCGACGCGGGCCTCTCGAAGGTCGCCGAGACCGTCGGCGCCCGCCCGGACACCGACGCGCTGCAGTCCCTGGTCCGCAAGTCGAACCAGGAGTCGGAACTGCGCATCGGCGGCCAGCTGGACGAGGCCATGGCCACGTTCGCCGAGCTCATCCTCGGCGGCGGCTCGCCCACGCCTCCCCCGCCGCCCACCGCCCTGCCCCGCCCGCAGCGCCGCACCCGCAAGAACGGCGGCCCGAAGCCGGCGGGTGGCAAGGACATGGACGACGACGACCTGGCGGCCGAGGGCGCCTGATCGCCTGAGCCCTCCACCAGGAACGGCCCCGGAGCAACGTCGCTCCGGGGCCGTTCCGTTTTCCGGCGCCCCACAAGCCAAATGAGACGTGCGCTCCGATCGAACCAACGGCGCGCGGCACGTGACTGCTGGGGGAGCGCTCACCCGACCGGAGCTATGCTCGCCGGAGCTGGGGGGCGTCCAGAAGGGGTGGTCCGTGCAGCAGCAACACCGAGTCGTCGCCAACCGCTACACCCTGCTCGCCGAGCTCGGCAGAGGTGCGATGGGTGTCGTGTGGCGCGCCCAGGACCAGCTGCTGGACCGCGCGGTCGCGCTCAAGGAGCTGCACCCGCCGCAGGGCATCGCCGCCGAGGAGCGCACCGTGCTGGAGGAGCGCATGCTCCGCGAGGCGCGCACCGCGGGCAGGCTGAACCACCCGGCGGTCGTCACCGTCTACGACGTCGTCCGCGAGGACGGGCGCACCTACCTCGCGATGGAACTGGTCGACGCGCTCGATCTGGCGAGCCTCGTGCAGCGGCACGGGCCGCGCGACTCCACCTGGATGGCCGGGGTCGCGTTGCAGGTGCTGGGGGCGCTGGAGGCGGCGCACCAGGCCGGGATCGTGCACCGGGACGTCAAGCCCAGCAACGTCATGGTGCGGCCGGACGGGGCCGTGAAGCTCACCGACTTCGGCATCGCGCAGGCGATGGACGACCCGCGGCTCACCCACAACGGCGGGATCGTCGGGTCACCCGCGTACATGTCGCCGGACCGGCTGAGCGGCTGGGAGGCCTCGCCCGCGTCCGACCTGTGGGCGCTCGGCGTCACGATCGCCAACGCCGTCGAGGGCATCAGCCCGTTCGAGCGGACGTCCACGGCGTCGACGCTGCACGCCGTCATGAACGAGCCGCCGGTGCTGCGGCTGGCCTCGCCCGCGCTGGCGCAGGTCATCCGCGGGCTGCTCGCGGTCGACCCCGCGCAACGCCTGACCGCGCCCCAGGCACGTCAGATGCTGGTCGCGATCGCGCAGGGCACGGCGCCGGTTCCGCCGCCGCAGCAGCAGAAGAACGGCGGTCGCAAGAAGAACAAGCTCGTCGTGGCCGGTGCGATCGCGATCGGCGCCGTGGTGCTGGCGGGCGCGGCGTTCGCCGGGTACCAGGCCTTCAAACCGGAGGACACCACCAACGCGGGTCCGAGCACCACGAACCCCGCCTCCGGCGAGCAGAACTCCACCGAGTGGACCGAGGCCTCGCAGCTCCCGGTCGGCGCGCCGCTGCCGTCCCGCCGCATCGCCACGTTCGGCCGCGGCGGGGACGTGCCCGAGTGGAACCTCTCCGGCACGCAGTGCGCCAAGGACTTCCTCATCCAGGGTTCGCCGGTGAGGTCGGACGTGCCGTGCGACGGCCCGCACGGCATCCAGCTCTTCTCGGCCGCGACTCCGATGTGGGACAAGCCGATGGACTCGCCGTACCCCGGGGTGGAGTGGCTGGCGGACTTCACGAAGAACTACTGCACCGAGCAGTTCAAGGTGATCGAGCCGAAGAGCAAGGAGCCGCTGGGCTTCACCGGCCTCATCCCCACGCAGAAGGAGTGGGATGCCTACCAGGACGTCGCCGCGCCGGGCCGCCAGGAGGTCCTGTGCGTGGTGTGGAAGCAGGACAGGACGCCCCTGGCGGGCTCGCTCGTGGATTAGCCCCGGATGGTGTCGATCACCAGCGGCGACCGCTCCGCCGCGGAGTCCGTGACGGACCAGGCACCCTCCAGCGCCTGCAGGGCGCCGGCGACGGAGTCCGGGGTGTCGGTGCGCAGCTCCAGCAACGGCTGCCCGGCCGCGACGACGTCGCCGGGCTTGGCGAGGCAGAGCACACCGGCACCGGCCTGCACCGGGTCCTCCTTGCGCGCCCGGCCGGCGCCGAGCCGCCACGCCGCCACGCCGACGCGGTAGGCGTCCAAAGTGGACAGCACACCGGCGGCCGGTGCCTCCACGACGTGGCGGTGCGCGGCGACCGGCAGCGGAGCTTCCGGATCGCCGCCCTGGGCCCGGATCATCCGCGCCCACACCTCGTAGGCCTCGCCGGAGGCCAGCACAGCGGCCGGGTCGGCGGAGATCCCGGCCAGCGACAGCATCTCCGACGCGAGCGCCACGGTCAGCTCGACGACGTCGGCGGGACCACCGCCGCGCAGCACGTCGACGGACTCGGCCACCTCGACCGCGTTGCCGACGGCACGGCCCAGCGGCACGGACATGTCCGTCAGCAGGGCCGAGATCCGCACGCCGTGCTCGACACCGATGGCCACCAGGGCCTCGGCGAGGGCACGGGCGGAGGGCAGGTCCTTCATGAACGCGCCGGAGCCGACCTTCACGTCCAGCACCAGCGACTCGGCACCTTCGGCGATCTTCTTCGACATGATCGAGGAGGCGATCAGCGGAATGGCCTCGACGGTCCCGGTGACGTCCCGCAACGCGTAGAGCTTGCGGTCCGCCGGAGCGAGTCCCTCGGTGGCGGCGCACACGACCGCACCGACCGAGGACAGCTGGTCGAGGATCTCGGCGGTGGACAGCGCGGCCCGCCACCCCGGGATCGACTCCAGCTTGTCCAGGGTGCCGCCGGTGTGGCCGAGGCCGCGGCCGGACAGCTGCGGCACGGCGGCGCCGCAGGCGGCGACGAGCGGTGCCAGCGGCAGCGTGATCTTGTCGCCGACGCCGCCCGTCGAGTGCTTGTCCACGGTCGGGCGGTCGACGTGCAACGACAGCCGCTCACCCGACGAGATCATCGCCTGCGTCCAGCGCGCGGTCTCGGCGGCGGTCATCCCGTTGAAGAAGATCGCCATCGCCAGCGCGGACATCTGCTCGTCCGCGACGGCACCGCGCGTGTAGGCGTCGACGACCCAGTCGATCTCCGCGTCCGACAGCGCACGGCCGTCGCGCTTGGCGCGGATGACGTCCACGGCGGAAAGGCTCACGGCAGGTCCTCCGGTCCGAACGCGTCCGGCAGCACCGACGACATCGGCAGGATCCCGGACGGGGTGTCCACCAGGCAGTCGCGACCGCCCAGCTCGTACAGCACCTGACGGCACCGCCCGCACGGCATCAGCAGCTCACCGGCACCGGACCGGCAGGCGACGGCGACGAACCGGCCGCCGCCCGTGAGCTGCAGCTGGCCCGCCATCGCGCACTCGGCGCAGAGCCCGACCCCGTAGGAGGCGTTCTCGACGTTGCAGCCGGTCACGATGCGGCCGTCGTCGCACAGGGCCGCGGAGCCGACCTGCAGTCCGGAGTACGGGCAGTGGGCGAACGACGCCGCCTCCACCGCCCGTGCCCGGAGCAGGTCCCAGTCGACCTCAGCCACGGCGGTACACCAGGCCGTCGGCCGCGGGCATCCGCAGCCGTTGCGACGCCACGGCCAGCACGGCCAGCGTCACCATGTGCGGCGCGTACGAGACGAACTCGCTCGGGATCTCGTCGAGGCTGATGTACAGCAGGTACAGCAGCACGGCGACGACGATCGCGGCCGCGGCGGAGAACCACTTCCGGCGGACCAGCTGCCACACCACGATCACGCCGAGCAGGATCACCACGCCGTAGACGAGGCCGAGCACGGTCTCGCCGCCCGAGCGCAGCTGCAGGCCGTCGGCGTAGCCGAACAGCGCCGCACCGCCGAGCAGGCCACCGGGCCGCCAGTTGCCGAAGATCATCGCGGCGAGGCCGATGTAGCCGCGGCCACCGGTCTGACCCTCCAGGTAGGACAGCTGGCCGGGGTTCAGCACCAGCGCGGCGCCGCCCAGACCGGCGAGACCACCGGAGACGATCACGGCCACGTACTTGTGGAAGTACACCTTGACGCCCAGCGAGTCCGCCGCGTGCGGGTTCTCGCCGACCGAGCGCAGGCGCAGGCCGAAGCGGGTGCGCCAGAGCAGGTAGTACGACAGCGGCAGCAGCAGGATCGCGAGCATCGTCAGCGGCGAGACACCCGTGACGAGGCCGCGCAGGATGCCGGCGACGTCCGAGATGAACACGCGCTGGCCCGCCTCGAGCTCGCCCAGCCAGTCGGCGAAGCCCGCCGCCGAGTACGTGTCGAACGGCGTGACCGGCGGCGACTGCCGCGGGTTGTTCGACAGCGGCAGGAAGATCAGCGTCGACAGGTACTTCGTCAGGCCGGCGCCGAGCAGGTTGATCGCCACACCGGAGACGATGTGGTTGACGCCGAACGTGACCGTCGCGATCGCGTGCAGCAGCCCGCCCAGCGCGCCGAACACGACGGCGGCGACGACCGCGGCCCACGGACCCCACTGGTAGCCGGCCCACGCCGCGCCCCAGGTGCCCATGATCATCATGCCCTCGAGGCCGATGTTGACCACGCCGGCGCGCTCCGCCCACAGACCGCCGAGACCGGCGAGCAGGATCGGCAGCGCGAGGCGGACCGCGGTCTGCGTCGTGCCGGACGACGTGAGCTGCGGGAAGTTCGTCAGGTACGACGTCGTCGACAGCAGCACGATCGCGCCCGCGACGCCGAGCATGCCGACCGCCCAGCCGGGGATCTTGCGCTTGCGAGGCGCCGCCGGGACGTGGGGCTTCTCCTCCATCGTCGTGATCACGCGGCACCTCCGACAGTTCCGAGCTCGCGGCCGACGCGGCGCTGTTCGGCAGCGAGCTCGAAGCGGCGCACCACCTCGTAGGCGACGACGACCGACAGGACGATCGAGCCCTGCATGATGGTGACGATCTCCCTGGGAACGCCGACGTTGTCGAGCGCGAGGCCCGACTTGTCGAGGAACGCCCAGAGCAGCGCGCCGAAAGCGATGCCACCGGGGTGGTTGCGGCCGAGCAGCGCGATCGCGATGCCCGAGAAGCCGATGCCCGCGGTGAAGTTCAGGCTGAACGTGTGGTCGCGGCCGAGCAGCTCCGGCAGCGAGATGAGGCCCGCGATGGCCCCGGAGAGCAGCATCGAGACGAGCACCATCTTCTTGGCGTTGACGCCACCGGCCGAGGCGGCGGTGGACGACTCGCCCGAGGCCCGCAGCTCGAAGCCGAACCGGGTCTTGTTCATCATCACCCAGTAGCCGACGCCTAGGGCGATGGCCACGAAGATGAAGCCGAACATCGTGCCGCCGCCACCGAAGCTGATGCCGGGCATCCAGCCGCTCTCCGGGATCTCGGCGGTGCGGATGTTGTTGCCCCGCAGCTCACCGAAGACGTCCCGGCGGATCAGGTAGGCGGACAGGCCGATCGCCAGCCCGTTCATCATGATCGTCGAGATGACCTCGTTGACGCCCCGCGTCACCTTGAGGATCGCGGGGATCGCGGCCCAGGCGGCACCGGCGAGCGCCGCCACGACGATGATCACCAGCGTGTGGATGCCGGGGGGCAGCGCGATCGAGCCGCCGACGACGGCCGCGATGACCGCCGCGACGCGGTACTGGCCCTCGACACCGATGTTGAACAGGTTCATCTGGAACCCGATCGCCACCGCGAGCGCCGCGATGTAGTAGATGCCCGTCGAGTTGACGATGTCGACGAGCGTCGAGCCCTTGCCGACCTGCGTCACCATCGCACCGAACGCGCTGAGCGGGTTCGCGCCGGAGATGACGAGCGCCACGCCGCACAGCAGCATCGAGAAGACGATCGCCAACGCGGGCGGCAGGAGTTTGCCGCGCAGGTGTCCCATCAGTTCGCGCCTTCCTCAACTACCGCGGTTCCGTGCGCAGTGCCGGTCTCCTGCACGGAAGCACTCGTCGCACCCGCACCCGTCATCGCGCTGCCGAGGTCCTCGGGCGTGACGGTGTTCGGGTCGGCGTCGGCCACCAGGCGGCCGCGCAGCATGACCTTGATCGTGTCCGAGAGGCCGATCAGCTCGTCCAGGTCGGCGGAGATCAGCAGCACCGCGAGACCGGCGGCGCGGGCGCGCTTGATCTCGTCCCAGATCAGCGCCTGCGCGCCGACGTCCACACCGCGGGTCGGGTGGGAGGCGATCAGGAGCTTCGGGTCGCCGGACAGCTCGCGGCCGACCACCAGCTTCTGCTGGTTGCCACCGGACAGGGCGGCGGCGGGCACGTCGATGCCGGGCGTGCGGACGTCGAAGTCCGCGACGATCCGCTCGGTGTCCCTCTTCGCGCCGTCGGTGTCGAGCCAGATGCCCTTGGACGTGGGCTTGCGGGTCTGGTAGCCGAGGATCCGGTTGTACCAGAGCGGCTGCGTGAGCAGCAGGCCGTGGCGGTGGCGGTCCTCCGGCACGTAGCCGATGCCCGCCTCGCGCCGGGCGAGCGTGCCCAGCTTCGTGAGGTCGGCGTCGAGCAGCGTGATCGTGCCGCTGCCGGCCTTGCGCATGCCCATGATCGTCTCGACGAGCTCGGTCTGGCCGTTGCCCTCGACACCGGCGATGCCGACGACCTCGCCGGAGCGGACCACCAGGTCGACGTCGTCGAGGATCGGCCGCGAGCCGTCGGGGGTCATCAGCTTGAGGCCCCGGACGTCCAGCACGACCCTGTCGGTCACGGTGGACTCGCGGGTCTCCGGGCTGGGCAGCTCGCTGCCGACCATCATCTCGGCCAGCTGCCGCGACGAGACGGTCTTCGGGTCCGCGCTGCCCACGGTCGTGCCGCGGCGGATCACCGTGACCGAGTCCGCGATCGCGCGGACCTCGTCGAGCTTGTGGGAGATGAACAGGAACGTGTAGCCCTGCTCCTGCATGCCGCGGACGGTGTCGAAGAGCTCGTTGACCTCCTGCGGCACGAGCACGGCGGTCGGCTCGTCCAGGATGATCACCTTGGCGCCGCGGTAGAGCACCTTGAGGATCTCGACGCGCTGGCGGTCGGCGACACCGAGCTGCTCGACGAGCACGCCGGGGTCGACGTTCAGCCCGGTCTTGCCGGAGAGCTCGATGATGCGCTTGCGGGCCTTCTGGCCGATGCCGTGCAACGCCTCCGCGCCCAGGACGACGTTCTCCTGGACGGTGAGGTTGTCGGCGAGCATGAAGTGCTGGTGCACCATGCCGATCCCGGCCTTGATGGCGTCCGACGGCGTGCGGAACCGCACCTGCTCGCCGTTCACCTCGATGGTGCCCTCGTCCGGCGGCTGCATGCCGTAGAGGATCTTCATCAAGGTGGACTTGCCGGCGCCGTTCTCACCGCAGAGCGCGTGCACCTCGCCACGGCGGACGGTCAGGTGGACGTCGCTGTTGGCGACCACACCGGGGAACCGCTTGGTGATGCCGGTGAGCACCACGGCGGGGGGATCGTCCGTCGGTGCGGACGTGGAACTGCTCATCGTCGAGTGCTCCTCCTACCACGCACCAGGCCCTGTGAGGGGCAAATCCTCACAGGGCCCGGTGGTGTGTGGCTTTCGGACTACGGCTTGTCCTTGACCTGAATCTTGCCCTCGATGATCTGGGCCTTGTAGCCCTCGAGGATTCCCTGCAGCTTCGCGTCGATCTTGCCACCCGACGTGGAGTAGCCGACACCGTTGACCTTCAGGTCGAAGACCTTCGGCAGCGACGCGAGGTCGTTCTTCGCGACGGCCTTGATGAAGTCGAAGACCGCGACGTCGACGCGCTTGAGCATCGACGAGACGATGACGTCCTTGGTGTCGGCGACGGTCGCCTGGTTGTACTGGTCGGAGTCGACGCCGATCGCCAGCGCGCCCGCCTGCTTGGCGGCCGAGAAGATGCCCTTGCCCGACGCACCGGCGGCCTGGTAGATCACGTCGGCGCCCTTGTCGATCTGGCCCTTCGCGGCCTCCTGGCCCTTCGGCGCGTCCTGGAAGCCCGTGAAGTCACCGGCCGGGGTGATGTACTTCTTCTCGACCTTGACCTTCGGGGCGGCGGTCGTCGCACCCTGGACGTAGCCGGCCTCGAACTTCTGGATCAGCGGGATCTCGACGCCGCCGACGAAGCCCACGTGGCACTTCTTGCTCTGGTACGCGGCGATGACACCGGCCAGGAAGGAGCCCTCCTGCTCGGCGAAGAGCAGCGGCGTGACGTTGGTCGCGCCCTCGACGGCCGAGTCGACCAGGCCGAACTTGACGTTCGGGAACTCCGGCGCGACGACCTTCAGCGACTCGGCGTAGGCGAAGCCGACACCGATGATCGGGTTGAAGCCCTCGGACGCCAGCTGGCGCAGACGGGTCTGCTTGGCGGACTCGTCCTCGTTCGGGGCGGCGGAGAGCTCGCGGGTGTTCTCCTTCTTCACGCCCAGGTCCGCGATGGCCTTGTCGAGACCGGCGGCGGCGGAGTCGTTGAACGACGCGTCGCCACGGCCACCGATGTCGTAGGCCAGACCGATCTTCAGCGCGCTCGCGTCCACCTTGTCACCGTTGGCGGCGCTGGTGTTCGAGGTGGCGGGCGCGGACGGAGCCTCGGCGAACTCGCAGGCGGCGCCGGTACCGGCACTCCCGTTGTTGCTGCCGCCACCCGAGTCCTTCGCGCAGGCGGCCATAGTCATCACGCTGGTCAACGCGATCGCGGCGACCGCGACACCACGCATACGACGACGCACGGCTCGTCTCCTCCCTGAGGTTCCTCCCCAACGACGTTGTTGGGTCCTAGACGCGGCACCGTACCTCTTAGTAACCAACCCCGTTGCCGCCAGCACCTACAAAGACCCCTATCGGTTACGCATTCGACGCTTTGGCCGCACGAGTGGTGATCACTCGTGTTCACCCCGTGGCGAAAAGTCCACTTCCACCGCTTCTCGGCTCCAATCGTCGTCCAAACGGCCCAACGGCGCCCGCCGATCTGCTTCGATGATCGACAAAACGCTGCGGCGCCGTTGAACCAATGCCCGGCTTCCCGTCGCGTGACAGGCGGCAAGTGCCCTTGCCGAGGACGACGTGCCTGGTCCGCGGCGGAGACCGGGCCGCCGTCCGCTGTGGCGTGCACCGCATTTCCGGATCGATAAAGACCGCTTGGTGGATCGACAGCGTGTCTCATCGATCACAGAGCGGGTGCGCCTGCTGGGAGTGTTCCAACGTGCGGGACTAGGATTTTCCGGTCATGGTCGGACGAGAACGGACTTGTTCGCCGACCACACCACCACTGACGTTGGAGGCCGCGGCGCATGACCAGCGCAGGCGCACCCGAGCGGTCGGGCACCACCCGAGGGGGTGGGACGCTCTACCGCGGTGATCTGGGCATGTGGTCCTGGGTCGCCCACCGGATCACCGGTGTCCTCACGTTCTTCTTCCTCTTCACCCACGTGCTCGACACCGCCCTGGTGCGGGTGTCCCCCAACGCGTACGACGCGGTGATCGAGACCTACAAGAACCCGGTCGTCAACCTCTTCGAGGTCGGCCTGGTCGGCGCGGTGCTCTACCACGCCCTCAACGGCATCCGCGTCATGCTGGTGGACTTCTGGGAGAAGGGCGCCAAGTACCAGCGGGCCATGCTCTGGACCGTGCTGGGCGTCTGGGTGCTCGTGATGATCCCCGGCTTCTACTTCATGATGGAGCGCACGATCTCCGACCTGCTTGGGGGTCACTGAGCCATGTCCCTCGCACTCGACAAGCCCCGCTCGCCCCGGCGCCCCTCGGCGCGCCGCAGCAACGGCGAGCTCTACAGCTGGCTGTTCATGCGCCTCTCCGGCCTGCTGCTCGTGGTCCTGGTCCTGGGCCACCTGTTCATCATGAACATCCTGGACGGCGGCGTCCACAAGATCAACTTCGGCTTCGTCGCCGGCCGCTGGGCGTCTCCGTTCTGGCAGTTCTGGGACCTCGCGATGCTCTGGCTCGCGCAGATCCACGGCGGCAACGGCGTGCGCACGGTCATCAACGACTACGCCCGCAAGGACTCCACCCGGTTCTGGTTGAAGATGCTGCTCTACGTGTCGATGGTCCTGATCATCTCGCTCGGCACGTTCGTGATCTTCACCTTCGACCCGAACATCTCGAACTGACCCGCGCGGGGAGCCCACCACAATGCAGTTCCACAAGTACGACGTAGTCATCATCGGCGCTGGTGGTGCCGGAATGCGCGCGGCGATCGAGTCCGGCCAGCGCGCCCGCACCGCGGTGCTCACCAAGCTCTACCCCACGCGTTCGCACACCGGCGCGGCCCAGGGCGGCATGTGCGCCGCCCTCGCCAACGTCGAGGAGGACAACTGGGAGTGGCACACCTTCGACACGATCAAGGGCGGCGACTACCTGGTCGACCAGGACGCCGCCGAGATCATGGCGAAGGAGGCCATCGACGCGGTCCTCGACCTCGAGAAGATGGGCCTGCCGTTCAACCGCACGCCCGAGGGCAAGATCGACCAGCGCCGGTTCGGCGGCCACACGCGCAACCACGGTGAAGCCGCCGTGCGCCGCGCCTGCTACGCCGCGGACCGCACCGGTCACATGATCCTGCAGACGCTCTACCAGAACTGCGTCAAGCACGGCATCGAGTTCTTCAACGAGTTCTACGTGCTCGACATCTGCCTGACCGAGACGGAGAACGGCCCGGTCTGCACCGGTGCCGTCGCCTACGAGCTCGCGACCGGCGAGATCCACGTCTTCCAGGCCAAGTCCGTCGTGTTCGCCACGGGTGGTTTCGGCAAGGTCTTCAAGACCACGTCGAACGCCCACACGCTGACCGGCGACGGCATGGGCATCGTCTTCCGCAAGGGCCTGCCCCTGGAGGACATGGAGTTCTACCAGTTCCACCCGACCGGCCTCGCCGGTCTGGGCATCCTGCTGACCGAGGGCGCGCGAGGCGAGGGCGCGATCCTGCGCAACGCCTCGGGTGAGCGGTTCATGGAGCGCTACGCCCCGACCATCAAGGACCTGGCGCCGCGCGACATCGTGGCCCGCTCGATGGCCCTCGAGGTGCTCGAGGGCCGTGGCGCCGGCCCGAACAAGGACTACGTGCTCCTGGACTGCACGCACCTCGGTGCCGAGGTCCTCGAGACGAAGCTGCCGGACATCACCGAGTTCGCGCGCACGTACCTGGCCGTCGACCCGGTGCACGAGCCCGTGCCGGTCTACCCGACCGCGCACTACGCGATGGGCGGCATCCCGACGAACATCCACGGCGAGGTGCTGCGGGACAACGACAACGTCGTTCCCGGCCTCTACGCCGCGGGCGAGTGCGCCTGCGTCTCCGTGCACGGCGCGAACCGCCTGGGCACGAACTCGCTGCTGGACATCAACGTCTTCGGCCGCCGCGCCGGCATCGCCGCCGCGGAGTACGCGCTGTCCCGCGAGTCCCACGTGGACCTGCCGGAGAACCCGGCCGCGGCCGTCGAGGCCCAGGTCGCGCTGGCGCTGTCGGAGCACGGCCAGGAGCGCGTGGCGGACATCCGCACCGAGCTGCAGGCCACCATGGACGCCAACGCGTCCGTGTACCGCACCGAGGACACGCTCAAGCAGGCCCTGCACGACGTGCAGGCGCTCAAGGAGCGCTACGCCCACATCTCCGTGCAGGACAAGGGCAAGCGCTTCAACACGGACCTGCTGGAGGCCGTCGAGCTCGGCTTCCTGCTGGAGCTCGCCGAGGTCCTGGTCGTCGGCGCCCTGGCGCGCAAGGAGTCCCGCGGCGGCCACGCCCGCGAGGACTACCCGAACCGCGACGACACGAACTTCATGCGCCACAGCATGTTCTACAAGCAGGGCGAGGGTCTCTCGGCGGACATCCGCCTCGACTACAAGCCCGTGACCTTTACCCGGTACAAGCCGATGGAGCGCAAGTACTGATGACCGCCACCGCTGAAACCACTGCTGGCTCGCGCGGCTCCCAGCCGCCGGTTCCGGACGGCGCTGTCACGGTCACCGTCAAGATCCGCCGGTTCAACCCGGAGGTCGACGACGAGCCGCGCTGGGACTCGTTCGACATCCCCGCGCTCCCCTCGGACCGCGTGCTGAACCTCCTCCACCACATCAAGTGGTACGTGGACGGCACGCTGACGTTCCGCCGCTCCTGCGCCCACGGCATCTGCGGTTCCGACGCCATGCGCATCAACGGCGTCAACCGCCTGGCCTGCAAGGTCCTGCTGAAGGACCTGCTGCTCAAGGGCGACAAGCAGACCACGATCACCATCGAGCCCATCAAGGGCCTGCCGGTGAACAAGGACCTGCTCGTCGACATGGAGCCGTTCTTCGAGGCCTTCCGCGCCGTCAAGCCGTACCTCGTGACCTACGGCAACGAGCCGACGCGCGAGCGCATCCAGTCCGTCGCCGACCGCGAGCGGTTCGACGACACGACGAAGTGCATCCTGTGCGCCTGCTGCACCACGTCGTGCCCGGTGTACTGGACCGAGGGCTCGTACTTCGGGCCCGCCGCGATCGTGAACGCGCACCGGTTCATCTTCGACTCGCGCGACGAGGGCGCTGAGGAGCGGCTCGACATCCTCAACGACATCGACGGCGTGTGGCGGTGCCGCACCACGTTCAACTGCACCGACGCCTGCCCTCGTGGCATCCAGGTGACGAAGGCGATCCAGGAAGTGAAGCGGGCGCTGCTGTTCAAGCGCGTCTGAGGTTCTTCTCGGGTGCTTCGAGGCGCCGCGCTCCCGGTGGGGGCGCGGCGCCTCGCCTTTGTGCGGGGTGGCGGGCTCGGCGCTGCGTGGCGCGGGGGTGAGTGGGCCTGGATCGCGCGTCTGCAGGGACGTGGATCGGCCGGCAGCGGTAGCCGGCAGCGGTAGCCGCCAACCCGCGCGCCTCGACTCACGCCCTGACACGAGGTGACCGCGCCAGCGGCCCGGCGTCCGGGAGCGGACGACGGCACCAGGGCTGCGGCATCCGCCACTCCGCACACCGAGGTGACCGCGCCAGCAGCCCGGCGTCCGGGAGCGGACGACGGCACCAGGGCTGCGGCATCCGCCACCTCCGCACACCGCGCCGCCCGGCGTCCACGCCCACCAGCCCGGCACCCGCCAGCGCCTCCAGCGCGCACCCCGGCGCACGGGCCCGCACCGACTCGACCCCGGTCAGCTCACCTCCACGATCCGCACCGGAGGCCGAGGCCGAGCGGCCGCCGCCCGATGCGCCTTCCTCAACTCCGCGGCCACCGCCTCCGGGTTGTCCCGCAACCGGGTGGGCAACGTCTGCACCACCAGGATCCCGGCAGCGGCGTACCGGCTGTTGCGCGCCAAGGTGCGTTCGTAGTCACGCGGCCCGTAGTGGAACGCCCGCGAGTCGATCTTCCAGGCGAGCCCCACGTCGTCGTACCAGGCGTCCGGCCGGCCGATGATGACGCCGTCGGCGCCGGCGAGCGTGACGTTCCAGTGCGCGGTGGTGAGCCGGATGCGGCGCGACAACCGGCGGGCGTCCCGCTCCGCCACCGATTCCGCGCGCCCCAGCTCCTCCAGGACGGCGCGGACCAGCGCGGTGCCGTAGCGGTTGACGCGGGCCTCGGCGGCCAGGTCCGAGGGCGAGCAGCGACCCTTCTGGATGGCGGCGGCCACGAGCGCGGTCGCCTCGTCCGCGGAACGCAGCCGGCGGCAGGCGTCGACCACGGCTCGGGCGCAGGACACGACGGGGAAGCCGCCCACGTCCACGGCCGGGGGCACCGGGTACACGCGTTCGGCGATCAGGCGGCCGCTGCCGCGCACGGAGCCCGGCACCAGGAGGTGGATCTCCTGGCCGCGGGCGGGGAGACCGTGGCGGCGGCAGGCTTCGGCGCCGGTCACCACGGCTCCCGGGCCCGCGCGCAGCAGGGCCGCGGTCAGGTGCTGGTCCGGGGTGGGCGGGCCGTTGTGCAGCAGCACGACACCGGGGTACATGCGCTGCCACGGCCCGCCCGCGGCGCATCGCCGCCAGGGGTTCGAGACGCCCAGGGACTTCAGGGCGCCGGCACTGATGACGCCGAGATCGCTGCGTTCACGCAGGTGTTCGATTCGCACGTCACCAGTGTGACGAGGAACACCGACAGTCAGCGGCGGGTGAGCCGCCTGGCGCGCTCGATCGTCAGCAGTGCCGCGCCGCCCACGAGGAGCAGCACGCCGAGCAGGAGCATCCACGTGGTCGAGGCGCCGGTGTCGGCCAGGCGGTTGTCCTGGTGGTGCACCGGAGGCGACGCGACGTTCTTGGTCGTCGACGTGTGCGGGGTGGTGTGCGACGTGGTGGTCGTCGTCACCGGTGACGTCTTCGTGCCGGACGTGGTGGTGGTCACCGGCGTGGTCGTGGACGAGGTCGTCGACCCGGACGTCGTCGTGGACGTCGAGGTCGGCGGACTGGTCGTCGAAGAGGTCTTGGTCGACGACGTGGTCGTGGTAGTGGTGGACGTGGTCGTGGACGGCTTCGTGTGCTTGGTCTTCGAAGTCGTCGTCGTGGGCGTGGTCGTCGACGACGTCGGAGGCTCCTCACCTCGCGGCGACGGCGCGCGCCATCCCGGGCGTTCCTGCGGGCACCACGCAGCGGCGCACACCCGGCCG
Organism: Lentzea sp. CC55; assembly: GCF_021056325.1. Lineage (NCBI taxonomy): Bacteria > Bacillati > Actinomycetota > Actinomycetes > Pseudonocardiales > Pseudonocardiaceae > Lentzea > Lentzea sp. CC55. Next base: position 79,076 of record NZ_JAJCXE010000002.1, read on the forward strand.
TCCCCGGAGGCCGAGGCTTCCGGGGTGGCACCGTGCAGTGCGACGACCGTCAACACCGCGCCGGCGGCGAGCACACCGATATAGGCGATACGTGACATGCCACGGATGGTTGCGCGCCGGTACAGCAGGTCGCTCGGGAAGAACGCCCACGTCACCCGCCAGTGCGGGCGACACCGCCCGATCAGGTCCAGAAGACGGCGACACCGATGTTGAGGACGACCAGCGAGGCGGCGGTCGGCAGGAGCCAGGACGGCGCCTTCGGCTTGTTCACGTTGATCGCGACGACGGCGGCGATGGCGACGACGACGAGCAGCTTCACGCCGATCTTGACGTGGTCGTACTCGACCGAGTCGACCAGGGGGTCGATGCCGACCAGCGCGATGCCGGTGAGCAGCTGCAGCGCGGCGCCGTGCAGCCAGCCCTTGTTGACCGGCGCGTCCTTGCCGGCCCTGGCCTGCAACATGATCATCGCGACGAGCATGCCCATGCCCAGCAGGTGCAGGAACACCAGCAGCAGGCGTACGAACTCCACAGCGTTGTCCTTATCGACGTCGGGTGGCGAGGTAACCGCGCACGCCCAGGACGCCGATGACGGTGCCGAAGACGAGCGAGGCGATCACGAGCACCAGGTGCACGGTGAAGAACGCGGTAGGTCCGTCGCCGAACGAACGGGGGTCCTTCCAGATGTTCTTCAGGAACGTGGGCCAGATCACCCACGACCACACTCCGAAAGCCACCAGGAAGAGTGACATCGGGCGCGAGAGCTTCACGGCGACCAGTATCGGACGTGGTGCGTGCAAGCCTCTAAACGGGGGTGGATAGCCTGGAGGCGTGCCCTTCACCCAACGGCTCATCGTCGCCCTGGTCCTAGCAACGGCCACCGCCGCGTTCGCCGCACCGACCGGCACCGCACAGCAGGCCGCCGGCACGGCGCAGTGCGCTAACCGCGAGACCCCGCCGCCCCCGGTCGACACGTCCGAGCAACCGGCTCCCGGCCAGAAGGCCCCGACGCCGCTCGAGGTGCCGGAGAAGCCCGTCGGTGGCGACCGCCTCGGCGAGTGCGGACTGATCCTGCCGCCGAACTCGGCGCAGCCGCCCAGCGGCATCACCGCGGCGACGTGGCTGCTCGCGGACATGGACAGCGGTGCCGTCCTCGCCGCGTACGACCCGCACGGCCGTCAGCGCCCGGCGAGCATCATGAAGGTGCTCCTCGCGATGGTCGTCGCCAAGGAGCTGCGGGGCGACCTGGTCGTCACCGCGAGCGCCGAGGACACCCAGCAGGAGTGCACCTGCATCGGCCTGCGCGACGGCGGCCAGTACACGGTCCGCCAGCTGCTGCACGGCCTGTTGCTCACCTCGGGCAACGACGTGGCGCACACGCTGGCCCGCCAGCTCGGCGGCGTGCCGAACGCCCTGCGCAAGATGAACGCGATGGCCAAGGAGCTCGGCGCCCTCGACACGCGCGCCGTGACGCCGTCCGGCCTCGACGGCCCCGGCACCAGCACGTCGGCCTACGACGTCGCCCTGATCTTCCGCGGCGCGATGAAGTACGAGGAGTTCGCTCAGGCGATCAAGCTGCAGCAGTCGCAGTTCCCCGGCCGCAACGGCGGAACGATCATGTTGCAGAACGACAACCGCCTGCTCACGAGCTACCAGGGCGCTCTCGGCGGCAAGACCGGCTTCACCGACGACTCGCAGCACACCTACGTGGGTGCCGCGGAGCGCAACGGCCGCCGTCTCGTCGTGGTCCTGCTGCGCGGGCAGCAGACGCCCACGCGCATCGACGCCCAGGCCGCGAAGCTGCTCGACTACGGCTTCGCGATGGGCCCCGGCGGTGTCGGCAAGCTCGTCGACGGCGCCCCGCAGCCGAAGCCGAACGTCGTCCCGACCCAGCAGAACACCGACGCGGGCGACGAGGCCGCCGTCGACGCGAAGACGGGCCGCCCGACGCCGACCGCGTTCGGCACCGTCGGCCTCCCGATCACGGCGGCCGCGGGCCTCGGCCTCCTGGCCGGCCTGGTCCTCTTCGTCCGCAACAAGCGGGCCAAGGCGGCGCGGGCACGCCGCCAGGCCCAGCAGCAGGCGGCACAGGGCTTCTGAGGCACGCGAGACGACGGCCCCGGCGCACCCGCGCCGGGGCCGTTCTCGTCCGAGGAAGCGTTCAGGACTACTTGCGGCGCCACCGGAACCCGAGCAGCGCACCCGCGAGCGCGCCCGCCCCGAGCATCAGCGACGGGGAGGGCCCCTGCCGCACCGACACCACGGGCTGGATCACCGCGGGCGGAGGCGCCTTCACGACCTCCGGCTCCTGGTTCTCCCGCGCGGTGGCCGTCCAGGCCGTGATGAACAGGATGAACTGCGCCACCAGGTTCGCGAACACCAGCACACCGATGACCGAGCCGAACGCGGCCGAGGTCGGCGACTTGGTCGTGAACGACAGGAAGACCGTCGCCGTCTGCTTCAGGATCTCGAACCCGACCGCGCCGGCGAACGCCCCGCGGATCGCGCTGCGCCACCCCACGGGCTTGCGCGGCAGCCGGGAGAGCACCCACAGGAACACGAGCCAGTTCGCGAGCAGCGACAGCACGATCGTGCCGATCCTCAGCAGGACGTGCGCCCAGCCGGCGTCCTGCAGCCCCATCCAGCGCAGGACCAGCTCGGCGAACCCGGTGCCGAGGGCCGTGATGCCGAACGACAGCACGATCGCGAGGCCCAGGCCGACCAGCGACAGCACGTCGCGCCAGAGCGTGCCGAGGAACGGCAGCTCCCCCTTGGCCTGGCCCCACTGCGCCGTCAGGGCGTCGCGGAGGTTGCTCATCCAGCCGAGACCGGAGTAGGCGGCACCGAGCAGACCGATGACGCCGACGGTGCCTTTGGAGTCCAGGGCGGTGTCCACGGCTTCGTTGATCTGCTCGCGCAGCGAGGCGTCCGGCACCGCCTCGGCGATGCTCTGCCGCAGCGACGCCAGCAGGTCCGGCTGCGACTGCAGCACGAAACCGGCGACGGCGAACCCGATCATCAGGATGGGCACGAGCGAGAGCACGCTGAAGTACGTCACCGCAGCGGCGTGCTGTGCGCCGTACCTCTGGTCGTAGCGCTCGTACGCACGAATGATGTGGTCGAACCACGCGTACTTCCGCCGCCACTTGTCCACGGCGAAGACGCTAGTGCAAGCGCACTACTCGGGCAGAACAAAGCCGATCTTGTCGTACGTGCGGCGCAACGTGCCGGCGGCGACCTCGCGGGCGCGTTCGGCGCCGCGGGCCAGGATCTTGTCCAGCGACGCCACGTCGTCGAGGTACGTCTTCACGCGCTGCTGAACCGGCGTGACCCACTCGGTGAAGACCTCGCCCAGGTCCTTCTTCAGGTCGCCGTAGCCCTTGCCGTCGTAGTCGGCGACCAGCGACTCGACCGTGCGGCCGGTCAGCGCCGAGTAGATCGTCAGCAGGTTCGACACACCCGGCTTGTTCTCGGCGTCGAAGAGGATCTCGCGGCCCGTGTCGGTGACGGCGGAGCGGATCTTCTTGGCCGAGCGCTTCGGGTCCTCGAGCAGCTCCACGACGCCGCCGGGCACCGACTTGCTCATCTTGGAGGTCGGGTCCTGCAGGTCGAAGATCTTGGCCGTGTCCTTGACGATGTACGGCTCCGGCAGGCGGAACGTCTTGCCGTAGCGGGAGTTGAAGCGCGTCGCGAGGTCGCGCGTCAGCTCCAGGTGCTGGCGCTGGTCCTCGCCGACCGGCACGTAGTGCGCCTGGTACAGCAGGATGTCCGCGGCCTGCAGGATCGGGTACGTGAACAGGCCCACGCCGACGGACTGCTCCTGGCGCGCGGACTTGTCCTTGAACTGCGTCATCCGCGACGCCTCGCCGAACCCGGTCAGGCACTGCATGACCCAGCCGAGCTGGGCGTGCTCCGGGACGTGGGACTGGACGAACAGCGTCGCGCGGTCCGGGTCGATGCCCAGGGCGAGCAGCTGCGCGGCCGAGACGCGCGTGTTCTGGCGCAGCACCTTCGGGTCCTGCTCCACGGTGATCGCGTGCAGGTCGACGACGCAGTAGAACGCGTCGTGCGCCTCCTGCAGGGCCACCCACTGCCGCACCGCACCCAGGTAGTTGCCGAGGTGGAACGACCCGGCCGTCGGCTGGATGCCGGACAGGACGCGGGGGCGCTTGGCGGGCGCGGTGACACCTTCTGCGGGCGCGTTCTCCGTGGACACGGGCGAAATCTTCTCAGACCGGGTGGATCAGTTCTGCGCGGTGTCCTGCTGCACCAGGTCGATGCGCTGGTTCGCCGCGATGACCGGGGCCGGCTTGCGGCGCTTCACCAGGCCGTACACCAGACCGCCGACGCCGGCGGTGACCGCGATCAGACCCACGGGACCCGCAGCGGTACCGGTCATGCTGCTCTCAACCGCAGCGCTCAGTACCAGACTCATGCCGTGCACTCGCCGAGCCTCCCCAAGGCACAGACCCACCCCGGAAGGGTGAACCTTGCTGACTGATTGGCCGCCAAGCTACCGAAGGCCGGTAGCGTCGATGCGCCGAATCAGACTATCGGTCACGGATGATCGGTTCGCACTCGCCCATATGTCGTAGTCCGCTGACGGGCGTTACGCCCTGCGAGCGAAGCCAGGGTCTCCAGCTCACGCACAGTGCGCGCGGACCCGTGCTCGGACCCTGCCATGCGGCTGATGGTCTCCTCCATCAACGTGCCGCCGATGTCGTTCGCACCCCCGTTGAGGATCTCCGCGGTGCCCTCGTCGCCGAGCTTGACCCAGGAGCACTGGATGTTGTCGATCCGCCCGTGCAACGCCAGCCGCGCGAACGCGTGCACGGCGCGGTTGTCGCGGCGACTCGGGCCGGGACGGGCGACTCCCGCCAGGTAGATCGGGGCGTTGCGGTGCACGAACGGCAGCGCGACGAACTCGGTGAGCCCGCCGGTGCGGTCCTGGAGCTTCGCGAGGACGCGGAAGTGCGTGAGCCAGTGGCCGGGGTGGTCGACGTGGCCGTACATCATCGTGCTCGACGAGCGGATGCCCAGCTCGTGGGCGGTGCCGACGACGTCGAGCCAGGTCGCGGTGGGCAGCTTGCCCTTGGTGAGCACCCAGCGCACGTCGTCGTCGAGGATCTCGGCCGCCGTGCCGGGGATGGTGCCCAGGCCGGCTTCCTTGAGCTCGGTCAGCCACTCGCGGACGCTCACGCCGGCCTTCGCGGCGGCGGAGACGATCTCCATCGGGCTGAAGGCGTGGACGTGCATGTCCGGCAGGCGCTTCTTGATGGCGCGCACCACGTCGGCGTAGTACGTCACCGGCAGCTTCGGGTCGATGCCGCCCTGCATGCAGACCTCGGTGGCGCCTTCGTCCCACGCCTCCTGCGCGCGGTCGGCGACCTCCTCGGCGCTCAGCCGGAACGCGTCCGCGTCGCGCTCGCGCTGGGCGAAGGCGCAGAAGCGGCAGCCGACGTAGCAGACGTTGGAGAAGTTGATGTTCCGGTTGACGACGTAGGTGACGTCGTCGCCCACCACCTCGCGCCTCAGGTCGTCGGCGAGACGGGTCATCTCTTCGAGTGCGTCGCCGTCGGCGGTGAGGAGCGCCATCGCGGCGTCGGTGTCGTCGAGCAACGCCGCCGGGTCGTTCGCGGCGATCTTCAGTCCACGTTGGACGTCCTCGGAAAGCCGTTGCGGCGCAACGGGGATTTTCAGCTCGTCCCAGTCGCCGTAGACCTCGTCGAAGTCGCCGCGGCGATCGCCCGTGCGGCCCTCGGTGTCGATCGCGGTGTTGAGGTCCGCGCGGCCGAACGTGTCGAGCCCGCCGTCCGGCTCCTGCCACTCGCGGCCGACGACCTCCGCGTCCGGGTTCGCGAGCCCGCTTTCCAGCGCCAGCGCGGAAACGTGCGCGGTGAGCCTCGTGTCGATCCACTGCCCCGCCGCCGCGCGGACGAACCGCGGGTAGACGTTCAGCCGCTCCCGCAAGGAGAACCCGGCTTCGCGCGTGATGCCGGCGAGCTCGTCGACCTGCGGCCACGGCTTCTCGGGGTTGACGTGGTCCGGCGTGATCGGCGAGACGCCGCCCCAGTCGTCGACGCCCGCCCGCAGCATCAGGCCGAACTCGCCGCCGACCAGGTTCGGCGGTGCCTGCACGCTCACGGTGGACGGCATCACCAGTCGTGCCACGGCGATGGTGGCCGCGAGCTCGGTCAGGTCGGCGTCGGGCATGCCGCGCATCGCCGTGTCCGGCTTGGCGCGGAAGTTCTGGATGATGACTTCCTGGACGTGCCCGTACTGCTTCGCCACCTGGCGCATCGCGAGCAGCGACTCGGCGCGCTCGGTGAGGTTCTCGCCGATGCCGATGAGGATCCCGGTGGTGAACGGGACGTTCACGCGGCCGGCGTCGGTGAGGACGCGCAGCCGGACGGCGGGGTCCTTGTCCGGGCTGCCGTAGTGCGGGCCGCCCTTCTCGCTCCACAGCCGCTCCGCCGTGGTCTCGAGCATCATCCCCATGCTCGACGCGACGGGACGCAGCCGCGTCAACTCCTCCCAGCTCAGCACGCCGGGGTTCAGGTGCGGCAGCAGCCCCGTCTCCTCGAGCACCGCGATGGCGCTCGCCCGCACGTAGTCCAATGTGGACTCGTAGCCGCGCGCGTCCAGCCACTCCTTCGCGGCGGGCCAGCGGTCCTCCGGCCGGTCCCCCAGCGTGAAGAGCGCTTCCTTGCAGCCCTGCTCGGCCCCCGCGCGCGCGATCGCCAGCACCTCGTCGCGTTCGAGGAACGCGGCGGGCAGCTTGTGCGGCACGGTCGCGAACGTGCAGTAGTGGCACCGGTCCCGGCACAACCGGGTCAGCGGGATGAACACCGACCGGCTGTACGTGACGACCCCGGGACGCCCCTCCGCGAGCAGGTGGGCGTCCCGCACCTTCCCGGCCGCGGTGAGCAGCGCGTCGAGGTCGTCCTCGCGCGCGTGCAGCAGCACGGCGGCCTCGGTCGCGTCGAGCACGGCACCGTCGGCGGCCCTGCGCAGCGCACGCCGCATGGCCGCCGCGCTCGGACGGGGCTGCGGTGGGGTTAGCGAGATGTCCACTGCCACGTAAACGACCTTAGGCCGCCAAAATTCCTGATCACCCCGCACCCGTTGTGGGACATCCCACTCAGCGGACGGCCACGAGCAGCTCGGTGTTGCGGTCGAGCGGCGTGCCGAGGGGGTTCGTCCGCGAGTGGATGTCGTTGTAGGTGAACTCCCGGCACAGGCTCGCGAGGGCCGCGTCGGAGCGGTCGTCGTAGTCCACCTGATACGGCGCATCCGCCTCCAGCAGCGTCGTGAACAGCGACAACGTGCCGTCCCCGTTGTCCGCGACCTCGATGACGCGGGCGTGCTGCGGGTAGTCGACGTGCGCGGCCGTGTTGATCTCCCAGAAGCTCCTGGACGGCGTGGCGTGCCGGTGCGGCGTGATCACGTTGCGGTGCGTGTGCCCGTTGACCCACGCCAGCACGTTCGGGAACCGGTGCAGCAGGTTCACCAGCGCGTTGCCGTCCACGCGCGGATCCAGCGGGCGGCGCTTGTCCGGCAGTACGTTGCCCATCGTCGTGCTCGTATGGTGGCTGAAGAGCACGAACAGCTCGTCGGTGACGTTCTGCCGTTGCGGCAGACCGAGCCAGTCGTAGTAGAGCGAACTGTTGCGCTTGAGCGTCCTCTCGATCCAGTTGAGCTGGTGCAGCCCGATGGACCCCGTGGAGAACCCTGCGAGGTTCGTGGTGTCCATGCTGATGCCGGTCACTCCGGGCGCCATGCGGAACGTGTAGAAGACGTCCACACCATCCGCGTTGGCGTCCGTGTACCCGTGCCCACCCGTCGGCAGATGCTTGCGCACGTACTCACCGGTGTCGAACAGCCTGCGACGGTCATCGGGCGTCACGGTGCGGACGACGCCGCTCGTGGCGAGGATGGCCATCGCCTCGGGGATCGCCGCGGGGTCGTGGAACGCCCGCGCGACCTTCGCGTCCTGCACGGGGTCGCCGAACCCGACGATCTTCTTGCGCCCGGTGTACCAGCCGTCGAGCAGCCCGTCCGGCAGCGCGCCGACCACGCTGTCGTCGTGGTTGCCGATCGTGGCGTACCAGGGGATGTCCAGCCCGGGGCTGGTGAACGTGCGCACGGCCGCGTCCAGCAACCCGTCGAGCCGCGGGAAGCCCTTCGCCTTGTAGTCGTCCACGCCGCTGAGGTCCGGCTGCCAGAACGTGCTGATGCCCGCGTTCTGCACCCCCTCGTACCTCGGGTCGCCGGTGTTGGGCGTGATGCTGCCGCCGTTGAGGACCGCCAGGAACCAGTCGAGCTCGATGCTCTCGTGGTTGTCGGTGTTGTCGCCGGTCGTCATGAGGAAGTCGAACGGCCTGCCGGTCAGCGGCCCGTTCCGGACGGAGTTGACCCGCTTGACCAGCGCCGTCGACCCCTGCGTCGTCAGCGCTTCCTGCGGCCGGTGCGCGCTGGAGCCCATGATCGGGTGCAGGTACTCGAACCGCAGCGGACTCTGGGCGTCGCAGATGTGCATGTCGCTGAACTGCACGAAGCTGGTGAGCGCCTGCCTGCGCGCCTCCCGGTTCGGCTTGGCCGCGACGAGGTCACCGCGCACGACCGTGGGCCACCCCGGCCCTGCCTGGAGCCGGCGGTAACCGCTGGCGCCGACGGGTGTGGCCGTGGTTTCGAGCGTGGTGCCCGCGGTCGACGCAAACGCTTGGCGGTCGAGGAGCGGAACGCCCGCGGCGCCCACGCCCATCGCCAGGAGGAACGAACGCCGGTTGAAGCCTGTCATGCCGCCCCCGATTCATGGATGGTGAATCGTGTTCATGTTCAGGGAGCGGGTGGGTGGAATCGAGGGGTCAGGCGGGTGACGGGAGCGATAAAGGCTGCTCGGACTGGATCAGTCGGAGCAGTCGGCGTTGCTCAGCCGAGTCCGGCGAGCAGCTGGCGCAGCCGTTCCTCCAGCTGCGGCCTCTTCTCGGTGAGCACTTGCCACACGAGCGCCTCGCCGATGATCTCGAACTGGCGCTCGACGGCGGACCGGAGCATCGCGTCAGCGAGGTAGTCCGTGAACGACTTGCCGGCGCCGAACTCGCTCAGCAGCTCGGCAGCGCGCAGGGCGTCCCACAACTACGCCCGGGGGTCACGCCGCATACAGGTTTTCCTTGGTTTCCATGACCTGCTCGCGGAAGTAGGGGTTGCGGATGCTGCCGTTGACCACGAGGTCGACAGGCCTGGCCAAAATCCGCTCCAATCCCTCTTTCAGGGCGAAGTAGCTGCCGAAGTGGTCGAAGTCGTCCGCCGTGTCGAAGTCGACGAGGATGTCCACGTCGCTGGTCACCACGTCGAACGAATCGCCGACCGCCGATCCGAACAGGTCGAGCCTGCGAATGCCCAGTGCCCGGCACAGCTCCTCGATCTCAGCCACCTTCGCCGACACGAACTCGTGCACCGCCGTCACCTCCTCAGGATCAGGATTGTGCCCGATTCCAGGTGCCGGCTCAGTCCGAGTACACGACCGTCACGGGCGCGTGGTCCGACCAGCGCTCCCCGTAGGTCGCCGCCCGCTCCACCACGGCCGACGTGGCCCGAGCCGCCAGCCCGTCCGTCGCGACGTGGTAGTCGATCCTCCACCCGGAGTCGTTGTCGAAGGCCTTCCCCCGGTACGACCACCACGAGTAGGGCCCGGCCACGTCGGGGTGCAGCGACCGCACCACGTCGTTGTACCCGGAGGCGAACACCGAGGTCATCCACTCCCGCTCGTAGGGCAGGAACCCGGCCTCCTTCTGGTTCGTCCTCCAGTTCTTCAGGTCGGCCTGCTGGTGCGCGATGTTCCAGTCACCGCACACGAGCACCTCGCGCCCGGACACGGCCGCCTTCTCCCGCAGCGACACCAGGTACGGCAGGAAGGCCGCCATGAACCGGTCCTTCTCGTCCTGCTTCTCGGTGCCGACGTCACCGGACGGCAGGTACAGCGAGGCGACGACGACGCCGGGTAGTTCGACCTCGACGTAGCGGCCGCTCGACTCGAACTCCGAGGCGCCGAAGCCCACGCGGACCGAGGTCGGTTCGGCGCGCGACACGATGCCGACGCCGGCGCGGCCCTTCAGCGACGAAGGCGCGTACACGCCGTGCCAGCCGGGAGGCGAGTGCAGTTCCGCGCTCAGTTCCGACGGTTCGGCGCGCACCTCCTGCAGGCAGACCACGTCGGCAGGAGAAGCGGCGAGCCACTCCAGGTAGCCCTTCTTCGCTGCGGCGCGCAGGCCGTTGACGTTGACCGTGGAGACCGTGAGCACGAACGCGCAGCCTACTGGGAGGCCAGGCCCCAGGGCTTCGGGTACTCGGCGTCGCAGCCGGCGCAGTGCGCGGTCAGGTCGAGGTAGCCGACGATCGTGGCCATCTCGTCGCGGGGCAGCGCGAGCCGGCGCTCACCGTCGATCTTGGTGTACAGGCCCTGCCACTCGGGGTCGCAGGAGCACTGCGTGACGCCCTTGGCCCTGCCCCACCGGAACATGTTGCGCAGCATGCGCGCGAGTTTACTTGCAGGTGGAGTCGCTGGTCAGGGCCACGAACTGCTGGCTGACCCACCGGCGGTCGCTCAGCATGCGGTAGCCGTTCTCGACGCGGGACCGGGCCTCGGTCACGGCGTCGCGCGGCATGGTGGAGACGATCGGCTGCATGTCGCCGGGGCCCGAGCGGACGTTGAGGATGTCCGCGGTCACCGTGATCTTGCAGATCTCGTCGGCCTTGGCGCTGTCCATCGGACTGCCGCCGTTCGCCGCGTACAGCACCCCGGCGACGCCCAGCACCCCAATCACGATCAATCCCCTGACCGGAACACCGAACATGACGCCTCCCGAACCCGCGAACCGCTTCCAGCAGCAGATATAGCGGCAAAAAGACGCCGGGGGACGCCGAGGCGCGGCAACCACCCGCAAGAGGAACCGACCGGGTGACGTGCCACGGAAAAGGCCACCCCGGTGTGACCGGGGTGGCCTTTTTCAGAGGACGGACGTCAGAACGACGCCATCTTCTTCTTGAGGTTCTCGTCGAGCGCGGCGAGGAAGTCCTCGGTGGTCAGCCACTCCTGGTCCTTGCTGATCAGCAGGGCCAGGTCCTTGGTCATCTGACCGGACTCGACCGTCTCGATGACGACCGACTCGAGCGCCTCGGCGAAGCGGATCACCTCGGGGGTGCCGTCCAGCTTGCCGCGGTGCATGAGGCCACGGGTCCACGCGAAGATCGAGGCGATCGGGTTCGTGGAGGTGGGCTTGCCGGCCTGGTGCTGGCGGTAGTGGCGCGTCACGGTGCCGTGCGCGGCCTCCGCCTCGACCGTCTTGCCGTCCGGCGTCATCAGGACCGACGTCATGAGGCCGAGCGAGCCGAAGCCCTGCGCGACCGTGTCGGACTGGACGTCACCGTCGTAGTTCTTGCACGCCCAGACGTAGCCGCCCTCCCACTTCATCGCGGCGGCGACCATGTCGTCGATCAGGCGGTGCTCGTAGGTGAGGCCCTTGGCGTCGAAGTCCGCCTTGAACTCCTCGTCGAACACGCGCTGGAAGATGTCCTTGAACTGGCCGTCGTAGGCCTTCAGGATCGTGTTCTTCGTGGACATGTAGACGGGGTAGCCCCGCTGCAGGCCGTAGGAGAACGAGGCGCGGGCGAAGTCCTCGATGGACTTGTTGTAGTTGTACATGCCCATCGCCACACCGCCCTCCGCCGGGAACTCGGTGACGACGTGCTCGATCGGGTCCGAGCCGTCCTCCGGCTGGAAGGTGATCGTGAGCTTGCCGGCGCCGGGCACCTTGAAGTTGGTGGCCTTGTACTGGTCACCGTGCGCGTGACGGCCGATGATGATCGGCTTCGTCCAGCCGGGGACCAGGCGCGGGACGTTCGAGATGATGATCGGCTCGCGGAAGACGACACCGCCGAGGATGTTGCGGATCGTGCCGTTCGGCGAGACCCACATCTTCTTGAGGCCGAACTCCTCGACGCGCGCCTCGTCCGGCGTGATCGTGGCGCACTTGACGCCGACGCCGTGCTTCTTGATGGCGTTCGCGGCGTCGATCGTGACCTGGTCGTCGGTGGCGTCCCGGTGCTCGATCCCCAGGTCGTAGTACTCCAGGGTGACGTCCAGGTACGGGTGGATCAGCTTGTCCTTGATGAACTGCCAGATGATCCGGGTCATCTCGTCGCCGTCGAGCTCGACGACGGTGCCCTGAACCTTGATCTTGCCCATAACTCCGGGCGCTCCTCTCGCGACGATGCAAGCAAGACAAGCGTACTGGTAGAACGCCCGCCTGTGCCTGCGACCCTGGTTACACCGATTCAGCGCACCATAGCCCCCGCGTCGCGGCCCAGCAGCGGACGCGGTGCCTGCCTCATGGCTACCACGCCGGGTGCAACAGAACCGTTCCGGCGGACGTGTGAGAAGCGGACCGGTTCGAACGTGCGAGCGACTACTGTTCACCGTTGAGTGATCATCAGGAGGGGCGCGAGTGTCAACTGGGCCAACACATGCGATGAGCGGGCTGCTCGCCTGGAGTGCCGTCACCGCACTAGCTTCCGCTCACCCGATCGGTCAGCTGACGCCGCAGAGCTGGGCCGTGGGGGCGGTTCTCGCCACCGGAGCGGCGCTCCTGCCCGACCTCGACCACCCCGGATCGACCATCTCGCGCACGTTCGGGGCGTTGAGCAGCGGGCTCTCCGCGGGCATCAACGCGTTGAGCGGCTTCGTGTACCGCACGACGCGGTTGAAGAGGGATTCCAAGCGGGACGGCGGACACCGCGGCCTCACCCACACGCTCGTCTTCGCGCTGTTCGCCGCCGTCTTCACCACCGCGGTCGTGCAGAACAGCCAGAAGTGGGCGCTGCCGGTGCTGATGTTCGTGTTCGCCGGCCTGGCAGTGCGCGGCATCATGAACGACTGGTGCCCCAAGCAGGACGCGTTGCTGATCACGGTGGTGTCCGCGGGCATCACGTGGGCGATGATCGCCTGGACCTCGCAGACGAACGCCTCCGCGGCGGCGTGCGGGATCGCGGTCGGCGTCGGGTGCTTCGCGCACTACGTCGGTGACGCGATCACCGAGCAGGGCTGCCCGATCCTGTGGCCCATCCCGATCATGGGCAAGACCTGGTACCCCGTGGCGCCGCCCAAGATCATGCGGATGAAGACCGGTGGCGTGGTGGAGATGGCGATCGTCGGGCCGATCGTGACGATCCTGTCGATCTGGCTCGGGCTCGCGGCGTTGCAGGGCACGGGCGCGCTGCCGTTCCTGGACTGGGTGGACCTTCTTCCGATCTAGTTCATCCGGCGTCCACCCGCGCCTCACCCGATCGGCCTAGCCTCCACGGACCCCGGCCCGTCGTGTGGAGGTCCCGCCATGTCCGAAGTAGCCCGCAGACGCTTCCTCCGGGGAGCGGGCGCGCTGGGGGTGGCGGGAGCGCTGGGCACCGGCTCCGCTTCGGCCTCGCCCCGCTACCAGTGGCTGTCCGGCGACCACCACGCGCACACGCAGTACTCCTACGACGGCATGTACACCGTCGAGCAGCAGATCAGCGGCGCCCTGCGGCACGGCACCGACTGGCTCGTGATCACCGACCACGGCCACGCCTCGCACGAGGCGCACTCGGTCGAGGCGACGGCGGCCGACCTGGAACGCGCGCGGCGGAAGTTCCCGCGCCTGCTGCTGTGGCACGGGATGGAGTGGAACGTCCCCGGCGCCGAGCACGCCACGGTGTTCTTCGAGGACTGCCGCGACGAGGCCGGCGTGCTGCGCGACTTCGAGCGGCAGTTCGACTGGCGGCTGAACGGCCAGGAGGCGTCGACCCCGGCCAACGAGCTCAAGGCGCTCGACGCGGTGCGATGGCTCCAGACGAAGATCCGCAACGGCACGATGAAGTCCGCGCTGGTGTTCGTGAACCACCCGATGCGCAACGGCAGGGTGGCGCCCCACGAGCTGCGGGCCCTGCGCGACCTGGCGCCGGACATCGTTGTCGGCATGGAGGGCGCGCCCGGCGCCCAGGGCGACGGCGACCCGGTGCGCGGACCCGGCGGCCACCGCGGCGGGTACGCGAACGGCCCTGGCTCGAACTCCTACGCGCCCTACCCGCCCGAGGCTTACCGCACCCACGGCGGCTTCGACTGGATGACGGCGAAGGTCGGCGGCGTGTGGGACTCGCTGCTCGCCGAAGGCCTCGGCTGGTGGATCACGGCGAACTCCGACTCGCACTTCAACTCGCGCGACACGATCGTCCGCGTGCCCGAGCCGGGCAACCAGTTCGACCTGACCGGCAGGCACCTCGACCCGGTCGAGGGCTCCTCGCCGCAGGTGCTGCCGCCCTACGTCGACTTCTTCCCCTGCGAGTTCTCCCGGACCGTCGTCGGCGCCACCCGCCGGACGCGGGGCGCCGTGATGGAGGGTCTGAGGGCGGGCCGCGCGTGGGTGTCGCACGGCGGCCTCGTCGACGATCTCCGGTTCGAGGTCCGCGCATCCGGGCGAGCGGAGACGATGGGCGGGCGCTTGCGCGTGCGGCGTGGTTCCGACGTGACGGTGCTGATCAAGGCACGTCTCGCGACCCGGCCCAACAGCGCGGGGTTCGTGCCCAGGTTGCGCCGTTTGGACCTCATCAAGGGCGCCGTCACGGGACGATCATCATCTGAAACGTTGGCCACGCCACATGCGAAGGTCGAGCGATCCTACGAGCCGCACTGGCACCATGCGGTCTTCACGCACACGTTCCGCAACGTCCGGGAGCCCTTCTACCTCCGGTTGCGCGGAACCGACGGCAACCGCGGCGCGTTCGACCCGCAGGCGGACGCACCGGGAGCCGCGAACCCGTGGGAGGACCTGTGGTGCTACACCAACCCGATCTTCGTGGAGGTCAGGTGACCAGCACCTTCGTCGGCGTCGACGCCGGCCACGAGAACCGCTGGGAAGCGGAGAAGATCGCATTGGAGCTGCACGACACCGTGCTGACGACGGCCAGGACGGTCGTCGCGCATGAGGTCGACGGCCACCACGCGATGTCTTTCCTCGTACCCGTTGCCCCGTCCGACGCGGTGGTGAGCGCACTGGTGGCCCAGGGGTTCGGTGTCGCGGTGCGCAGCGCGTCCTCGGGACGCCTGGTGGGCCCGGAGGCGCTTCGAGCAGGCGCCTCCGCTGCCGCTGAGGCCCACCAGTACCGCCGCGAGGGGCGCGCTCTGCGATTCCAGGGCCAACGGTCGTTGCGCGGCCGTCACGGCGTCTCGGACATCCTCGCGTTCACGGCCATCGAGGCCGTTCTGCCGCGTGGCACGCACACGGTCGACACGCGCGGGAACCTGACGCCCTTCTTCCGCGACGGCAAGCTGGTGCTGGTCGTCGACTAGGTTTCGGGGTGTGCGTGACATCGCTGTCTTCAGTGGTTCTGCCCATCCCGAACTCGCCGCCGAGATCTGCGGCCATCTCGGCGTCGACCTGTCGCCCAGCCGTCTGACCCGGTTCGCCAACGACTGCCTCGAGGTGCAGCTGCAGGCGAACTGCCGTGAGCGGGACGTGTTCCTGATCCAGCCGCTGGTGCCGCCGGTGCAGGAACACCTCGTCGAGCTCCTGCTGATGCTGGACGCCGCCCGCGGCGCCTCCGCCGCGCGCACGACCGTCGTCCTGCCGCACTACGCCTACGCGCGTTCCGACAAAAAGGACGCGCCGCGGATTTCGATCGGCGGCCGCCTGGTCGCCGACCTGATGGTGGCCGCCGGGGCGTCGCGCGTGCTGGCGATGACGCTGCACTCACCGCAGGTCCACGGCTTCTTCTCGGTGCCCGTCGACCACCTGCACGCGTTGCGCGAGCTCGCCGCGCACTTCTCGCAGCACGACCTGTCCAACACCGTCGTCGTGTCGCCGGACCTGGGCAACGCCAAGGAGGCGGCGCACTTCGCGCGCATCCTCGGCCTGCCCGTAGCCGCGGGCGCCAAGCAGCGGTTCGCCGACGACAGGGTGCAGATCTCGACCGTGATCGGCGACGTGGCCGGACGCGACGTGATCGTGCTGGACGACGAGATCGCCAAGGGCTCGACCGTGATCGAGCTGCTGGACAAGCTGCGCGAGCGCGGCGCCGGGTCGATCCGGGTCGCCTGCACGCACGGGCTGTTCTCGTCGGGCGCGCTGGAACGGCTGCAGGCGTTCGACGACGTGCTGGAGATCGTCGCCACGAACACCGTGCCGATCCCGGCGGAGAAGTCCGTGCCGAAGCTGCGGGTGCTGTCGATCGCGCCGGCGATGGCCGAGGCCATGCGCCGGATCAACGTCGGCGAGTCGGTGTCGACGCTGTTCGAGGCCCCGTAGTCACCTGAGGTGCGCGGTCACAGATGGCGTTCGTACTCGGTGTGCTGGTCATGTCGGCGAGGATCGATGCGAACGCCACCCGCCAACGTGCTGAGGTGTTCCGTCAGGAACGACCCGACCCTGCGGTGCCGGCCGTCGCGAATCGACTCATCCAGCGTGACCCCGTAGGCGAACCCGTCCGGGGACACCATCAGGTAAGCATCGACCTTCTCCGAGTTCGCCAACATCTCGAGCGAGCCCGAGTAGGTCTCCCGTGCTCTCGTGAACGCGTGCGCGAATTCCGGGAAAGGAAGTTCGTGCACGCCCCGGTTGGTCCATCCCAGCTCAATCGCACTGAACTGCAACAGCTTCCAACTGTGCACACACGGATGGTTTTCCAGCAGCGGCCCGATGCGGTGCACCTCATGCACGTTCACCGCACTCACCATTGTGCGCACCGAAACTCTGACACCTTCTCGGTCGCACCGGGCCAGCGCGCCGACCACCCGGTCGAAGTTCCCGCGTCGGCCGCGCATCTTGTCGTGCCCGTCGGCGATCGGCGAGTCGAGTGAGAGGCCGATGTGGTCACACCTCCGGTACGCGGACCACAGCGACTCGGACGTGTGATGAGCGTTCGTGTGAACGATCGGTGTCAGACCAATGTTCTCGGCACAGGAGACCAGGAGAGGCAGGTCCATGCGCAGACTGGGGTCTCCGCCTGCGAACACGACGGAGTTCGCGCCACCGGTCCGCAGAGCTCGCAGCAGCCGGACCGCTTCATCGGTCAGCAGCGGCTCCCCGGTGGTGCGGTAGCAGAAACTGCAGCGCAGGTTGCAGTGTGACCAGCACTCCCAATGGACCTTCTTCACCCCGGCCGTCGCCAGACTACCGGCGCAATGCTCTCGAACCTGGTCCCCGCACCCTCCGCAGAACAACGTCTCCATCACACGTCCCCTCGGTGGAGGATCACGTCTTCGGCAGCGACTCGGGATCTCCGAACACGACTTCGGGTCCGACCGACCAGTCCGCGGCGGAACCGCGCAGGTACGTCCAGCACCCGCCCAGATGAGGCACCGGGATGTTGGGCAGCTTCTGCGCCTTCCGCAGCGAACGGATGATGCCGCCGTGGGTGACCACCAGGACCAGGCCCTTCCCGAGATCGGTGAACTTCGCCAGCACGTCAAGAGCCCGCACCGTCACCGCGCTGTCGGTCTCTCCATTGGGCGGACCTTCGACGAGTCCCGCCTCCCAAGCTGCCAGTCGGCCGGGCCACCTGTCCTCCACCTCGCTGGGCGCCAGACCCTTCCAGTCCCCCATGTCGCGTTCTCCGAGGGCGCTGTCGCTCACCACTTCGACGGGCCCGACCGCCTGCGCGAAGATCTCCGCCGTCTGCCTCGCCCTGAGCAGTCCAGAACACACGATCAGCCGCGGGACCTGACCCATCGCGCGCAGCCTGAGCGCTGCGGCTGCTGCCTCCTTCCGCCCGTGCGGCGAGATGGGCTCGTCGGAATCACCGTGCCATCGAGCCCTGCTGTTGGACAGCGTCTCCGCATGCCGGATCAGAATGAAGGACTGCACCGTAGTCCTGCTTCCCATTTTGGTCTTCACTGCGCCCGCCATCTCTGCACCCTCCTGTACGCTTTAGGCGCCTCCTCCAGGATGAAGGGAGCACCAATACCGCCGCCAATACCGATAAGAATTTCCGCCCAGTTCTCAACACCAACCGGGATGAATGCGGCCGCGATCACGGCTATCGTCAACCAGAGTTTCCACCACCTCTTCAGGAATCGACCCGCCATAGCGAACCGCCGTGGGCTCACCGAGCGATCCCACGCGTCGTCGAACACGCGCTGGAACAGCCGCACAAGATTGGGTACCAGACCCTGCGGCGACCCCACCTCGACCATCACCCCTTCGAGGCTTCGCTGGCTGTACGGATCGTAAATGTCATAACGAACCACACCGCCGTCCACCGAAACACAGGTGGCGAGCTCCATGTCCTCCTGCGAACTGCTGAGCCGGACTTCGACCGTATCGCGATCGGAAAAGCACTCGACCCACTGCCGAATCCGGCCGGCCGAGATGGACCGCATCGTCTCACCGCGCCACTTGGCAACCAACGACGGCACAGCAAGGAGAATTCGCACCCGCACACCGGCATCGGCGCGCTCGCGCAGTATTCGCACCGTCTCGTCATATGGAGTCGTCGCCAGCATGGGGAGGCAGATCTCCTGCTGCGCGGAACGCAGAAGATCCATGAAGGTGTGGTAGACGACTTCGTCCTTCATAGCCCCCAGGACTCGGACGTGCGGTTCGAGGTTCGCACGCATCGCGAGCAACTGCGCCGGGATCGCCTCGTCACCCAGTTCGGTCGCTATCAGCTCC
The DNA here is from genome assembly GCF_021056325.1 of Lentzea sp. CC55. Lineage (NCBI taxonomy): Bacteria > Bacillati > Actinomycetota > Actinomycetes > Pseudonocardiales > Pseudonocardiaceae > Lentzea > Lentzea sp. CC55. Next base: position 97,774 of record NZ_JAJCXE010000002.1, read on the forward strand.
CGAAGATTGGGCACCTGATGCGTCAACGTCGTCCCGTATGAACTGGTCTGCTGAATCCAACCTCGAATCAGCAGCTCTCGTATCGCCCGGCGCGCATCCGCGATCGACTCCAAACCGGAATACTGCCGGACGATTTCCACCAACTCGGCTTCCGGCCGCGCGTGAGCGCGCGTGGCCATGACCACAGCGAGGACGGACGCTGATCGGGACATGCCTTTACGTTCAAGGTCCTGAGCCAGTTTGACTTCGCTTCTGTCCAACGCAGCCGCCACACTGGACCTCCGGTGCCAACCTCATGCCGAGCTTACCGATCCTCTAGCGATTTGTATGTGATCCAGCTGGCGGAACGTTACTTCGACAGTCGTTCAGAGCATTGATGGAGCATCGCGACGGCCGTAACGTACAGGAGTGGCGCCCACCAGGTTTGCCCAGCTCAACGGGCTCAAGCAAGCCGAAAGCCCACGTCGGCGCGCCTCCCACCGGGAGATACTTCACCCGATCGAGTTCACCTGTGAGCATCAGCAACAAACCCGAACAGATGATCGTTCATTGACAAAAAGTGGAAACTGGCCACCGCGTCGGACACAGCCGATTCGCTGCGGGTTGGAAGCTTCGAACGACGCAAACGCTTCAGTGCAACACCTCCTCCGAAGGCAAGCACGGCTCCTCCCAAGAGAGATCGACATCGATTGAGCTCAAGATTCTTTGTGGAGAACCCATGATTGGATCCACTCACTCAATTTCCGCACTGCAGCCCCTGGCGATCGCCCGCGCAGGCGGGAACACAGCCGCCGCGTGGCGCGAACTGTCCAGACTCTCCGTGACGAAGCTCGTGCAGGAGCTGTTGTCAGACCCGGCAGGAGCCGTCCTCCGCGAAATGGCCGCGCACTCGTACCACCACGACAACGGGTTCGCGAAGCTGAGAATCCCACTCCCCGCCGGCTGTCCCGGTCAGTTCCGCATCCACATCTGGGACCCCGCTGCCACCGCGTCCACCCTCCCCCAGGACGCCCACAACCACCGCTGGCCGTTCATCTCGAGGATCGTGGCCGGCTCCGTCACGCAGACGACGTACGTCGCCGAGGGCGATCCCTCAGGAGACCACTTCCGCTACCTCCAACTACCGATCGCGGCTGCCCCGGGCTACCGGTTCAGCCCAAGGGGCACCTGCACCCTGCACGAGGACGCGGTAGAGCGGGCCGACTCCGGAGCGGGCTACTACCTCTCGCCGCACACCGTTCACCGCGTCGACTCCACCGACCGGCAGTTCACCGCGACCGTGATGCTGACCCTGACCCGGATCAGGGAGTCGACGGACCTGTACAGCCTGAACCCGAGCAAAGGGAAGGCGTTGCCACCTGATCCACCGCGGTTTTCGGTGGACGTCCTGCGCGGACTGCTTGTCCGACTGCACGAAAGTCTCGACGAGACGCGCTGCTGAACACTCACCTGAGGTGCGCGAGTGCCGTGATCAGGCGGTCCCCGACGTCGGCCGGTCCCGGCATCTTGCGCACCACGGCCCGCTGGTGGGCGAGGCCGTGCAGTCCGAGCCACAGCGCCACCGCGTCGCCGTGGAGGTCCTCGCTGGGGTGCGCGACGCCCTCGTCGACGCACACGCCGAGGACCTCGGCGAGCAGCCCGAACGCCTCCAGGCCGAGCGATTCGAGGTCGTCGTCGGTGATCGAGGTGTCCTCCACCGACGGCGTCCACAGGCCGCCGAACATGATCCGGTAGCGCTGCGGGTGCTCCTGCGCGAAGCCCAGGTAGGCGTTGCACACCGCGAAGAGCCGTGAGCGACCGTCGCGGTCCGCCCTGTCGTCCGCCTCGCGCAGGACGGTGGTGAGCTTGTCCATCTCCCCCTGCACGACCGCCAGCATGATCGACGGCTGGTCCGCGAAGTGCGGGTAGATCGACGGTGCCGCGATTCCCACCTTGCGCGCGACCGAGCGCAGCGTGACCGCGCGTTCGTCGCCGCCCTCGTCGAGGAGCGCGAGAGCCGCCTCGATGATCTCGTCGCGCAGTTTCCCGCCCTCGCCGCGGCGGTTGCGCCTGCGCGGTTCCGTGTCCGTCACGGCCGTAACCATACACCTGAAAGTTTATCGGTGTTAGGTCTTGCGCTCGTGAACTTACGGTCGTTAGCTTATGTCCGTAAGCACAACCGGAACCCCACCGAGGAGCCACGATGAACGCCACGACTGCCACCACCCGCGCCACCGAGGTCGTCCTGCCGGGCGTGGTCGAGCCCGACGGCCTGCACGTCCGGGTCCGCGACCTCCCCGCGCCGGCCAGGGGCCAGGTCGTCCTGCGCATGGACGCCACCGGCGTCAGCTTCGCCGAGCAGCAGATGCGCCTGGGCAAGTACTACGACCAGCCGCCGTTCCCGTTCGTCCCCGGCTACGACCTCGTCGGCACGGTCGTCGCCACCGGTCCGGGAGTCGACCGCGACCTGCGGGGACACCGGTTCGCCGCGGTCACGAAGGTCGGCGCGTGGGCGAGCCACCTGGTCGTCGAGGCCGCCGACCTGGTGCCCGTGCCGGACGGCGTCGAGTCGGCCGCCGCCGAGGCCGTGGCGGTCAACGGCGTCACGGCGTGGCAGATGCTGCACCGGACCGCGAAGGTCGAGCGCGGCGGCACGATCGTCGTGCTGGGCGCGAACGGCGGCGTCGGCTCGACGCTGGTGCAGCTGGCGAGGCATGCCGGTATCAAGGTCATCGGCACGGCCTCACCGCGCCACCACGACGCCGTGCGCGAACTCGGCGCCGTGCCCGTCGACTACCGCGACCCGGACATGTACGCCCGCATCCGCGAGCTGGCCCCCGAAGGCGTGGACGCCGTGTTCGACCACGTCGGCGGCCCCGGCCTGCACGAGTCGTGGCGGCTGGTGCGCCGCGGCGGCGCGCTGGTCAACTACGGGACGGCCGCGACGAAGGACGAGCCGGGCAGCGGCGTGCTGCCGGTGCTCGAGCTCTTCGGCCGGCTGGCGGTGTGGAACCTGCTGCCCAACGGCAAGCGCGCGGGCTTCTACAACTTCTGGGCCGGCAAGCGCTTCCGCACCGCGACGTTCCGCGCCCGCCTGGCCGAGGACCTCACGCAGGTGCTGCGCCTGGTCGAAGCCGGTGTGCTCACGCCGCAGATCGCCGCGCGCATCCCGTTGTCGGAAGCCGCCTCGGCGCTCGCACTGGCCGAGTCGCGCACCGTCCTCGGCAAGGTCGTCATCGTCCCCGAGCCGTGAACCGGCCCGGCTGCCGCCGGGTGGTCCTGGCGGCGGCGACCGCCCTCGTCGACGCGGAGCACGCCGTGACGCTGCGAGCCGTGTCCCGCGAGGCCAACATCCCCACCTCGTCGATCTACCCGCAGTTCCCCGACGCCGCGGCGATCTTGCTGGCCGTGTGCCACGAGGCCTTCCACGAACTCGAAGCCGCCGTCCTCGCCGCGACCGACGCCTACTCGGCAGGCGTCGCCTACCTCGACTTCGCCGTCGCGCACCCCCGCCGCTACCGCGTGATGTTCGGTGCCGCCGACCTCTCCGAGCAGGCGATGCGGCTGTTCACGCAGGTCCTCACCGACCCCGGCCGCGCCATGGCGTTCTGGCTGGGCCTGCACGGCCTCGCCGACCAGCGCGCCTCGATCAGCCGCTCGCCCGCCTTCGCCGCTCTCGCACCACGACTGATCGCCTCACTCCTCTGACCTCCGAAAGGTCCCGCCATGAACGCCACCGCCCTGCCCGCCACCGCCGCCGTCCCGTCCACCGAGGTCGACAACCGCGCCGCCTACCTGGGCTTCGCGTTCGCCTACGTCTTCGGCCACGGCTCCGCCCTGCTCTCCAGGGCAGAACTGGTCACGATGCCGGGCTGGCTGCCGATCGCGTTGCTGGCCACCGGCCTCGTCGCCGGCACGGTCTTCGCCATGACCGCCTCGCTGCGGGCCCAGCGGTTCGCCCCGGCGTCGCGGCGCCGCGCCGAGAAGCTGGTCGGCACGGCCTGGGTCACCGGGTTCGCCGCGCTCGCCCTGGCCGTCACCGGCCTGAGCACGGTGTTCGAGAAACCAGAGCTGCAGACCGTGCTCTGGCCCGCCGGCTCGACCATCGTGGTCGGCCTGATCTACATCGCCGAGGGCGCCGTCCGCGGCAACGCCCTGCACCACAACCTCGGCACGTGGCTCGCCCTGGTCGCCGCCGCGGCGCTGTTCGTGCCGGGAGCCGGTTTCTTCGGCGTGCTGGCCGTGCTGGGCGGCGCCGCCTACCTGCTGGCCGCGTTCCTGGAGTCGCGCCGCCTCAACGCCTTGGCCTTCTGAGGCCTCAGAGCTGCACTCGCACCGTGACGCGACCTTTGTCGTCACGGTGCGATGTCGCATGCCCGGTCCGTTGCGCGCCATCGATTTCCAGCGTCAACGGGCCGCCCTCGCCGTTGAAGTTGCGCCACCACGTCTTGTCGTCCGGCATCATCACCCTGATGTCGACGACGTCGCCTTTGCGTTGGTAGCCAACGGGCGTGCTGAACGTGCGACCCGACTTGCGGCCCGTGTAGGTCACGACGGTGATGCCCCTGCGCACGAGCTTCCCGACGACCGGCACGTCGCGGAGCCCCACGACCAGCCGGTTGACGCGGCCCACGACCGAACTCTTGAAGTTCATGCCCGCCAACGTATCCGAGCGGGCGCCGAGGTGCCGCCGCTCGTGCCGGCCAGCCAGGTCCCGGATCAGCCGGGGTGGGCGCCGACGGTGTCGCGGATCTGGGCGCCCAGGTCGGCCGAGCCCGACCGCGCGCAGTGGGCGCAGCAGAAGAACCTGCCCTCCACCTCCACGCCGTGCCCGATCACCCGGCAGTCGCAGTGCTCGCAGCGGGGCGCGAGGCGCTGGATCGCGCACTCGAAGCTGTCGAACGTGTGCACGCCGCCGCCGACGGTGCGCACCTCGAAGGTCATCCAGTACTCGTTGCCACAGACGTCACAGGTCGCCATGCGCGGAAGACTGCGGCAGGTCCGCCGGGTCGGCAACTCGAGCGCCGAGTCGCGCGACCAGGGCCTTCGCGGCCATCACCCGATAGGCGTCCTCTCCACAAAGGACGGACAGGATGAACGCGGGACATCCCGGAGAGCGGGACCGGCCGGATTCGAACCGGCGTTCTCCCTCCGTCCCGGAGGGCGCGTCGACCACTGCGCTACAGGCCCCATCGCCACCGCGACACCCACACTAGACGCCGAAGTGCGGGCCGTATGCCCTGCGAAAGTGTTGGACCCAATAAGGTTCACGGACCAACCTCGAACTGGACGGTGTCGTGCCAGGGATCGACTACTACGAGTTGCTCGGTGTGAACCGGGGCGCCAGCGCCTCGGAGATCAAGTCGGCTTACCGCTCGCTCGCCAAGGTCATGCACCCCGACGCGGGTGGGACGTCCGGCGGCTTCCGCCTGCTCCAGGAGGCCTACGAGACGCTGAAGGACCCGGTCCGGCGTGCCGACTACGACCGCCCCGCCGCGCCACCGCCCTCGGTCGTCCGCCCACCCGCACGCCCGCGACCTCGCCGAACCGGCCACACGGGCCGGCTGCGCGACTTCGGCGACGACCCGAGCTTCATGGCCCCGCGCCCCCGCGTCGACCTCGGTTCGATGGACTGGTGGCACCGCATCGACCTCGGCCAGCGGGTCCGCTACGTGCCCGCCACGGGCCTCGGGCACGCCCCCGCGGCCGCCGCGATCGGCGGGTGGCTCGTCCTGCTGATCCCGTTGACGATGACCCTGTCACCGCTCCTGCTGGCCATCTGGCTACCCCTGGTGGCGGCCGCCGGTTACGGGGCGTTCCGGCTGGTACGCCGCTACCTGGCCCTTGCAAGGGCCGAGCGGGCGTTCGCCGGGGAGTACGACGGGAACACCATTTTCGGCCGTCCGGGTGAAAACAGACGCGAACGGCTGACCGCCGGTCTGCTCACGGAGTACCTGACGCAACTACCGGGTGTGCGCATCTTCCACGGCCTCGCCTGGCCCGGCTCGGTGTTCGCCGACGTCGACCACGCCCTGCTGTGCGGACGCCGCCTGGTCCTGATCGAGTCGAAGTCGTGGCTGCCCGGCCACTACTACTGCGACGAGGACGGCGAGCTCTGGCGCAACGGCCACCCGTTCCGCGGCGGTGCCTCCCAGCTCCTCGACAGCGTCGACCGCTTCGCCGAACTCCTGCCGTGGCTCGAGATCCGCGGCGCCGTGATCGTCTACCCGAGCCGCGCCGGCGAGGTCACGTGCGACGACGACCTCGACTTCGACGTGCCGCCGATGACACCGGAGCAGTTCGTGCGCGAGATCGGCGACTGGCTGGCCGACGACCCGGCCACCGTCGACCGCGAGGCGTTGCGCGTCCTGGTGCGCCAAGTCGTCTCCGAAGTGCGCGTGGCCGGCGCATGACTCGTTTGTTCCCCCACGAATTGCGGTCGAATCGAGTCGAAAAGGCTCTTGACGGGCGACTTGCGGCCTGAAAGATTGTCGTTGTTCCTGGGGGAGCAAGAGTTGAGCGTCGGGGGACGCCCTCCCATGGACTTTTTCAGTCACGCAATCGTGGGGGACTTCACGTGAAGAACGTCATTCGCAGAGTTTCTGTTGCCGTCGCGGCCGCCGCCGCCCTGATGTCGATCACGGTCGCGCCCTCCTCGGCCGCACCGAAGTTCGAGCCGTACGACCTTCCGAACGTGGGCACGCAGGCGCAGGCCAAGGCCGCCGCCGTCGGCGAGGCCATCTGGACCGCCATCATCCCGAAGACGACGGACATCAACTACGGCGCGAGCGTCGACCGCTGCGCCGACATCGCGTGGAACTCCGTGGACAACGGCGCCCGCGCCATCCTGTTCGACTGCTACGGCACGAACAACCAGAAGTGGGCGCCCATCTGGGTCGCCGGCACGGGCACCCAGTACGGCACGGCGATGTTCATCAACGCCAACTCCGGCAAGTGCCTCGACCTGGCCAGCGGCTCGGCGGCCAACGGCGCCCACGTGATCCAGTGGAACTGCCACAACGGACCGAACCAGCAGTGGGAGGTCGTCCTGCCCACCGGCGCGGACCCGGCCACCTACGACGGCCCGATCCTGTTCAAGAACCGCGCCACCGGCAAGTGCCTCGACACGGACAACGGCGGCATCGCCAACGGCACCGGTTTCCTGCAGTGGGACTGCCACGGCAACCCGAACCAGCTGTTCTCGCTCTACAAGTGGATCTAATCATCTGAAGTACACCTGAAATGGCCGCCCGCGCATTTCCGCGGGCGGCCACAACCATTTCCACCCGAGCCCGTCCGGCGATCGGAAGTTCTCCCCGGACGGGCTTTCGGCCGTCCGCTCCCGGTTCGGCGGAGCACCGCGCCGGGCCGCGTGCGAGGATTTCGCCCATGACCCGCACGGTGTGCCTCGCGCAGAACCCTGAGGCCGACGCCCTGCTGGCCGAGGACCGGTTCGCGCTGTCGCGCGACCAGCACACTGCCTGACGTGTGGCTAGCTGTTCTCTTCGAGCAGCTGAGCGGCGGCTTGCGGGTCCATCATGTTCGAGTAGATCTGCTCGCCAGGACGGAGCGCCCGATCCGGCATCGCGAACTCCGGGTACCAGCCGTCCCTGTCGCAGCCGGGAACCATGTCCAGAGCGATGGCCACGAAGTTGTCGGGCACCGAACCAGTGATCCAGACGGCTACGTAGGTGCCCCTGTCCTCCACACCTCGAACGAGCACGCCGAGCTCCGCGCCGGCGACCTCGCCAACGTGCTCATGCCCGTCGAGCAACGATGCGCACACCAGACGCCGCACCGTTTCGTTCATGGCTCGCAGCATCCGGACCGCTGACTCAGCTTGGTACCGATCGAGGTCGTCCTTGTCCGCGAGCCATTGGCCACAGAACGTGGACGACCTCAGGGGTGGACTGTGCTCAGCGTTGTACCTGGCGCGTGCGGCAACGGCCGCAGTCGCGAGTGCTTCGTAGAAGTCGTCACGACTTCCCGCTTCCCGGAGTCCAGCCGTGACCATCCAACCGGGGTCTCCCGCCTCGACGACGGCTCCGCGCCAACGCTGGACTTTGACCTTGAACATGACCACGTCATCGATCGAACGGATCCGCTCACGCGGACCCGTCGGCTGAGCGAACTGCTCGTTGGCCTTCCTGATCAGCGGGTGATCGATCTCGTCGAGCGGCTCGTCGATGGGCGGCAGAGCCAAGCCCGGATCTTCACGCAGACACCGAATGGTGGGACGAACGGTCATCAGGACTCGCGGACCCCACCAAGCTCATCGAGACGTTCCTTGGACATGCCCGTCAGAGCCGCGACTTGACTGCTTCGAGTGCCGTCGAGCGTCTCCATCGTGCGGCGCAGCGCGGCGTTGATCTCTTCCCGCCTCGCACCCAGGTACTCACGAACAGCCGCAGCCAGCAAGTCCTTCTGGGACATGTGCAGAGCAGTCGCACCATGCGCGATCAAAGCGTGCGTCTCTTGATCGACTTTGACAGGAGAGGACTGAGCAGCCATCACACACCTCCGGTACCCAAGGGTACCCTGGTACCAATCACGGTCAAACTGTCGTCTTCGCTCGCGACACAGAACCTGCCCGACGGCCTCTTCCACGCCGCTATGCGATGCTCTCGCCCATGACCCGCACGGTGTGCCTCGCGCAGAACGCTGAGGCCGACGCACTCCTCGCGTCGGACATGTTCGCCCTGCTCTTGGGCATGATGCTGGACCAGCAGATTCCGATGGAGAAGGCGTTCTCCGGCCCCAAGGTCCTCGCCGACCGCATGGGCGGCCTGGACGTGCACCGCATCGCCGAGGCCGACCCCGAGGAGTTCGCCGCCGTCATGGCCACGCCGCCCGCCGTGCACCGGTTCCCCGGTTCCATGGCCAAGCGGGTGCAGGCGCTGTCGCGGTTCGTCGTCGAGACCTACGACGGGGACGTCACGCGGATCTGGGACGGCGGGGACGGGGCCGCGGTGTTCCGGCGGCTCAAGGCCCTGCCCGGGTTCGGGGACCAGAAGGCCAAGATCTTCCTCGCTCTTCTGGGCAAGCAGTTCGGCGTCACGCCTGCCGGATGGCGGGAGGCGGCCGGCCACTACGGCGAGGAGGGAAGCCGTCGTAGCGTGGCTGACGTGACGGACCAGACGTCGCTGCTCGAGGTGCGCGACTTCAAGAAGGCCGCGAAGGCCGCCGCCAAGAAGTAGCCCTGCCGGTCGCACTCTGGTGCACTGGATGCACGCCGCCTGCTCGTACGGGGTACCACCCCCGTGGGAGAAGGGGCGTCTGCGTTGCGCATCAAGGCGATTGGCGTGTGCACGGTCGTCGTGCTCGCTGCGGCGAGCAGTCCGGTGGAGGCCGCCACGACGTGGCCCGGTGACTCGGCGACCAGGACCGCTGACGGCAGGGACGTGGTCGGCGAGAACCTCAGCGGGGTGTCGTTCGAGAGTCCCGGGGTGGTGTGGGCGGTGAAGAACGGGCCGTCCACGCTCTACCGCCTCGTGCCGGGCAGTGGTGGTACGTGGGAGGTGGACCGGGAGCGGTCGTTGCGCTTCGCGGACGGGCGGGGCGATCCCGACGCCGAGGGTGTCGTCAGCACGCCGGACGGGTTGTTCGTCGTCGCGGAGCGGGACAACGACAACGGTGACGTGAGCTCGCCGGTGGTGCTGGAGGTCGGCGGCGGCACGGTGGCCGAGTGGGAGCTGCCGGGCATGCCGCCGGTGGGTCCCAACGACGGGCCCGAGGCGATCTCGTGGATCCCGGACTCCTACCTGACGGCGCAGAGGTTCAGGGACGACACCGGGAAGCTCTACGACCCGGCCGACCACCCCTCGCACGGGACGGGGTTGTTCGCGGTCGGGCTGGAGGCGACCGGCTCGATCTTCCTCTACGCGCTGCGGGACGGCGGCGCCGAGCTCGTCTCGGAGTTCGCCGGCGGGCAGGCGCGGGTGATGGGCCTGGAGTGGGAGGGAACGCGGCTCTGGGCCACGTGCGACAGCGGCTGCGGCGGCCGGGCCACGACTCTCGCGGTCGTCGACGGCAGGTTCGAGGTGACGGCGACGTACGACCGGCCTTCCAAGCTGCCGAACGTGAACCTCGAAGGCTTCGCCGTCTCGCCGAGGTGCGTCAACGGCAAGAAGGTCGTGCTCTGGGCGGACGACGACAACACGGGCGGCCACGCGCTGCGCAGTGGTGCGTTGAGCTGCACGGTCTAACCGCCGGGGTTGTCGGGGTGCGGAGTTAGGCTGCCGCGCGTGACCGCACCTCACATCCCCGGCTTGACGGAGCTGAGACCTCTGGGCGCGGGCGGCTTCGCCACCGTCTACACGGCCCACCAGGCGCAGCTCGGTCGCGACGTCGCCGTCAAGATCGACAACCGGGTGCTCGTCGACGAGCGCGACCGGAGGCGGTTCCTGCGCGAGGCGCAGGCGGCGGCCAAGCTGTCGGGCCACCCGCACGTCGTCGGGGTGCACGACGCGAACATCACCGGTCACGGCACGCCGTACATCGTCATGGAGCTGTGCACCGGCGGGTCGCTCGCCGACCAGCTCGACGCGCGCGGGCCGTTGCCGCCCGAGCAGGTCCGCGACCTCGGCATCAAGCTCGCGGACGCGCTGGCGGCGGCGCACGCGGAAGGCGTGCTGCACCGGGACATCAAGCCCGCCAACATCCTCGTCGACCGCTACGGCACGCCGAAGCTGGCCGACTTCGGGCTCGCGGCGCTGCTGGACGCGCAGGGCGGCAGCACGGTCACGCGGGACGCCCTGAGCCCCAGCTACGCGCCGCCCGAGGCGTTCGCGATGGCCGAGCCGACACCGCAGGCCGACGTGTACTCGCTCGCCGCCACGCTCTACACGCTGCTCGCGGGCAAGCCGCCGCGGCCGGTGCCGTGGCCGATCACGAGCTTCGACCAGCTCGGCGAGGTCCTGCGCCGGCCGGTGCCCGCGGTGCCGGGGGTGCCGGCCGCGCTGCACGAGGCCCTGGCGCGGGCGTTGCACCCGGACGCGAACCTGCGCACGCCGAGCGCGGCGCAGCTCCGCGACGAACTGGTCGACCCGATGCGGATGCCCACCGTTCCGGTTCCTCCCCCGCCGGGGCGCAAGCCGTGGCCCCTGGTCGCGGCGGCCGCGGGGCTCGTCGCCGTGGTCGTGGCGGGCGTGCTCGTCTGGAACCCCTTCGAGGGCCGTGACCAGAGGACCGCCCAGGGCGCCGGACCGTCGACGACGCAGCCGGGCGGTGCGGAGGACATCCCGCCGTTCCTCAAGAAGTGCGATGCCGGGTTCTGCGTGGACCAGTCGACCTGCTTCCGCGGCATCACCACGATCGGTGGAATGCCCGCCGTCGCGCGCAAGGTCGGCAGCTGCGCGAACGAGCACTACTGGGAGGCGTTCGGCGGCGGCTGGCTGTCCGGGGACATCCCGGCGGTCGACTCCGACGAGCTGCTGGCCTCGGCCGAGGTCAAGGACGTCTGCACGCCCGCGTTGATGAAGGCGAGCACGAGGCCGACCGTCGACACCACCGGCTGGGAGATGGCCGCGGTCGGGTTCAAGGACGGCACCCGCAACTACTTCCTGTGCCTCGGTGCGGATCCGGGTGCGGGCGAGGTCGTCACCAGCGCGTTCGGCAGCTGAGAAATCCACTTGCGACGGTCGCTAACGTAGACCGACGTGCGTGTGCACGCCGATTTGATCATTGCCGGATTCCGAAGGTACTCGACCTACCGACAAGCGATGCTGGCCGGGATGACCGCGAACGTGGTCTTCGGCCTGCTGCGGGTCGCCGTCCTCGCCGCCGCGCTCGCGGCGGCGAACGGCGAGATCGCCGACTACGACATCGCTGCCACCAACACGTACGTCTGGATCGGGCAGGGGCTGCTCGGGTTCGTCCTGCTGTGGGGGACCAACGAGCTCGCCGAGCGCGTGCGATCCGGTGACGTCGTCGTCGACCTGTACCGGCCCTGGCACCTGCAGAGCGCCATGCTCGCGCAGGACCTCGGCCGCGGCGGTTTCGCGTTCCTGACCAGGCTCGCGCCGCCGGTGGTGTTCGGCATGCTGCTGTTCCCATTCCAGTTCCCGGCGAGCCCCGCGCAGTGGCCGCTGTTCCTGGTCAGCGCGGTGCTCGCGCTGGTGGTCTGCTTCGCGTGCCGGTTCCTGGTCGACGCCAGCGCGTTCTGGCTGCTGGACAACCGGGGGCTGTACGGGTTCTGGAACGTCACGTCCGGCCTGCTGTGCGGGCTCACCGTGCCGGTCTCGTTCTTCCCCGGGTGGGCTCGGGACGTGCTGTGGCTGACCCCGTTCCCCGCGTTGATGCAGGCGCCGATCGACGTGTTCCTCGGGCACGGCGACGCGGCGGGAACCCTTCTGCACCAGCTGTTCTGGGCCGTGGCGCTGCTCGGGGCCGGTCACCTGGTCCTGCAGCGCGCGGTGCGCAAGGTGGTGGTCCAGGGTGGCTGACACCATCTACCCGAGGCTCATCGGCGCACGGCTGAAGAGCCAGATGTCCTATCGCGCGTCGTTCGCGCTCGACCTCGCCACGCAGGCGCTGGCGCAGTGGGTCGAACTGGTCGTCATCCTCGTGCTGTTCAGCCACGTCAACGCGCTCGGCGGGTTCACCAAAGAAGAAGTGCTGCTGATGTACGCGTTCGCGGGTATCGCGTTCGGCATCGCCGACCTCTTCGCCGGGCAGCTCGACAACCTGCCGACGTACATCCGCGCCGGCACCTTCGACGTGCTGCTGCTGAGGCCGCTCGGGACGTTGCCGCAGATCATGGTGTCGGACGTCCGCCTGCGCAGGATCGGGCGCATCGCCGGCGCGCTCGCCGTGGTGGTCTACGCGCTGGCGCACGTCAGCGTCGCCTGGACACCGGCGAAGGTCGCGCTGGCCATCGCCACGCCGGTGGCCGGTGCGGTGATCTTCAGCGCGGTCTGGGTCGTGACGTGCTCGGTGTGCTTCTGGATCGTGGAGGGCCGCGAGTTCGCCAACGCCTTCACCTACGGCAGCAGCGCCTTCACCTCGTACCCGGTCAACGTCTACTCCGCCCCGCTGCGGTGGGTGATGGCGTTCATCGTGCCGGGGGCGTTCGTCGCGTACTACCCGAGCCTCGCGCTGCTCGGGAAGCAGGACCCGCTCGGCCTTCCCGGCTGGGTCGGCTGGACATCACCGCTCGTCGCGGCGCTGGCGGCGGCGGTCGCCGCGCTGGTGTGGCGGTTCGCGGTCAGGCACTACCGGGGAACGGGATCATGATCGAGGTCAGGGAGCTCCGCAGGGAGTTCAAGATCGCCACGTCGAAGGGCTTGCGGCGCAACCACAAGACCGTCACCGCGGTCGACGGCGTCACGTTCGACGTGCGGGCCGGTGAGGCGGTCGGGTACGTCGGGCCGAACGGCGCGGGCAAGTCCACGACGATCAAGATGCTGACCGGGATCCTCGTGCCGACCAGCGGTCACCTCAGGGTCGGCGGTGTCGACCCGTCGAAGCAGCGGCGCGATCTCGCGCGCCGCATCGGCGTCGTGTTCGGCCAGCGCAGCCAGTTGTGGTGGGACCTGCCGCTGCTGGACAGCTTCGACCTGCTCAGGTCCATCTACCGGGTGCCGGCGCGGGACTACCGGACGCGGCTCGACGAGTGCGTCGAGCTGCTCGGTCTGCGGGAGACGCTGCTCACCCCGGTGCGACAGCTCTCGCTGGGCCAGCGGATGCGGGGCGAGATCACCGCGGCTCTCCTGCACGCACCCGAGCTGCTGGTGCTCGACGAGCCGACGATCGGCCTCGACCTCGAGTCCAAGGAACGCCTCCGGGAGTTCCTGGCGGACATCAACACCCGCCGCGGCACCACCCTCCTGCTCACCACGCACGACCTGGACGACATCGAACGCCTCTGCCCGCGGCTGATGGTGATCGACCACGGCCGGGTGCTCGCCGACGGCCCGCTCGACGAGCTGCGCGCCGAGGTGACGCCGGAGCGCGAGCTCGTCATCGAGCTCCGGGAACCGGGACCGGCGCCGGACGTCCCAGGAGTGACGGCGGTGCGCAGCGAGGCGGGCGGATTGCGACACCACCTCACGTTCAGGAGAGCGGAGACGACGGCGGCGCAGTTGATCACGCAGGTGGTGCGGCAGGTGGAGGTCCACGACCTCGCCGTCGTGGAGCCGGAGATCGACGACGTCATCCGGAAGCTCTACCAACGGCAACTGGACCAAGACGCACATCGGTAGAGTCGTCGGTGACACAAACGGACACTTCGGGCAGAAGGAGAGCGAATGCGCCTAGTTGGAACGCTGGCGGCAGCCGTCATCGCGTTGGGCGGCCTGACGGCCTGCGACACGCTCCAGGGCGTCAGCGAGACCGCGGACAAGGTGAAGCTGTGCGCCGACGCGGTCCAGCTGGTGGGGTTCTCACCGGACCTGAGCGACCCGCAGAAGGCGCTGGAGGACACCCAGGCCAAGGCGAAGGAGCTCGAGACCCTCGCGAACTCCGCACCGGACGAGCAGGTGAAGAAGGCTCTCCAGGAAGCGGCCAACGGCATGCAGAACGTCAACTCCGCGGCGGACTGGGTGCAGCAGAAGGCCGACCTCGTCGCGAAGGTCTCCGCGGCCTGCGGCGGATGAGCACTTGAGCCCTGTTGCGCGCCTCCGGTGTCGGCCTAGGCTTTAACGCATCCAGCGCCATGCCTCACGCCGCACACCGGAGGTGTTGCAGCACCATGCAAGCAACAGTGGGTGACAGGCTCCACGTCCACAGCCGTTCCATCGGCCTCGAGGAGCGCCTCGGCGAGATCCTCGAAGTGCGCGGGAACGACGGACATCCGCCGTACCTCGTCCGCTTCAACGACGGGCACGAGGGCCTGGTCTTCCCCGGCCCCGACTGCATCGTCGAGCCGAGAGGGTCGGTCTAACCCCCGAGCACGGTCGCGATCAGCTCCTCGGCCAGCTGAGGAGTCGCTGCCGCCACGCCTGACCACCGGTGGGTCAGGTCGGGTTCGAACGTGAACGGCCGCCCGCGCAGGTCGACCAGCACCCCGCCCGCCGCGGGCACGGTGACCAGCGCCGTCGCGAGGTCCATGATCCGGTGCGTGTCGCTGCCCGGATCGATGAAGGCGTCCACGGTGCCTTCCGCGACGAGCATGGTCTCCAGGCAGGTCGTGCACAGCACCCGGATGCGGTCGGCGCGGTTCGCGACGCGCAGCCACGCGTCCTGGGTGCCCGTCTTGGGGCGCATCAAGCACACCGACGCGCCGTCGAGGGACGTGCGCCCGGTGGTGCGGAACGACGTCGGCACTCCTGCGCGCGCATGCCACGCACGGCCCGTGTCGAACCACGTCGTGAGGGCTTCTTTTGCCGTGCCGTCTTCCACGAGCGCACCGGCGAAGCATGAGAGAGGGACGCCGAACGCGGCGTTCGCGGACCCGTCGACCGGATCGATCACGAGGGTGATCGAGGAGCCATTGTCGACGAAGCCGGCTTCCTCGGACAGGAGGTTCACGCGACTGCGGTGGATGGACTCCAGGACCGCGTCCTCGACGATGCGGTCCACGCGCATCGTCGGTGTTCCGTCGGCGCCGTCCGCGACTTCCTCGCGGAGTTCGAGGCGCGTGTGCAGGGATCGGGCACGCCCGTACGCCGCCGACGCCGCACGGGCGGCGTCAGCGAGCGCGGGGTGCACGTCGTCGGAGAGCTGTGGCTGGGGAACGTCCCAAGGAATCAGCACGTTCCCACCCTGCCACGGGAACTCAGATCAGGCCGAGAGCCTTCACCGCGTCGCGCTCCTCGACCAGCTCGGCGACCGAGGCATCGATGCGGGCGCGGGAGAACTCGTCGATCTCCAGGCCCTGGATGATCTCGTAGGAACCACCCGAGGTGCGCACGGGGAACGACGAGATGATGCCCTCGGGCACGCCGTACGAGCCGTCCGACGGAACGGCCATCGAGGTCCACTCGGTGCCGTTGACCCAGTCGTAGACGTGGTCGATGGCGGCGTTCGCGGCCGACGCGGCCGACGAGGCGCCACGGGCCTCAATGATCGCCGCACCGCGCTTGGCGACGGTCGGGATGAAGTCGTTCTCGAGCCACGCCTGGTCGTTCACGGCCTCGGCGGCGGTCTTGCCACCCACCTCGGCGTGGAACAGGTCCGGGTACTGGGTGGCCGAGTGGTTGCCCCAGATCGTCATCTTCTGGATGTCCGTGACCGCGACGCCCAGCTTCTTGGCGAGCTGCGACAGGGCGCGGTTGTGGTCCAGGCGGGTCATCGCGGTGAAGCGCTCGCGCGGGACGTCCGGCGCGTGCTGCTGGGCGATGAGGGCGTTGGTGTTGGCCGGGTTGCCGACCACGAGCACCTTCACGTCGTCCGCGGCACCGGCGTTGATCGCCTCGCCCTGCGGCTTGAAGATGCCGCCGTTGGCCTCGAGCAGGTCGCCGCGCTCCATGCCCTTGGTGCGGGGGCGGGCGCCGACGAGCAGGGCCACGTTCACGCCGTCGAACGCGGTCTTCGCGTCGTCGGTGATCGTGATGCCCTTGAGCAGCGGGAAGGCGCAGTCGTCGAGCTCCATCGCGGTGCCCTCGGCGGCCTTCAGCGCCGGGGTGATCTCCAGCAGCCGCAGGTTGACCGGGGTGTCCGGGCCGAGCAGGTGACCGGAGGCGATGCGGAAGAGCAGTGCGTAGCCGATCTGGCCGGCCGCACCGGTGACAGTGACGTTCACGGGCGTGCGGGTCATGAGCCTTCCCGAATGACGGTCCTCGTTGACGTCGGGCAGGTCGCCCGGCGTCCCGCACGTTACCAACACGTGGACTCTGCCAGAGTGTGAGAGTGGACAACCTGCTCGAAGAGGTCGGGGAGGACTACTCCGACGCCAACCTGCACGGACAGCACTGGGAGAAGCGCTCTTTCACCGACTGCGACTTCACCGAGGCCGATCTCCGCGAACTCGTCACGACGGGGTGCACGTTCACCCGGTGCGACTTCACCCGGACGGACGTCGGCGAGTCGGAGCACCAGGCGACGGCGTTCCGGCAATGCACCTTCGACCGCACGGTGCTCACCCGTTCGACGTTCAGCTCGTGCAGCCTCATGGGCTCGACCTTCGCCGACTGCGTGCTGCGCCCCATCACCTTCACCGAGGTCGACTTCACGCTGGCGTCGTTCGTGAGGGCACCGCTGTACGACATGAAGCTGGGCGGCCAGCGGTTCCGCGAGACGAACCTCAGCGAGGCGGACCTGCGCAACACCGACCTGGGCAGGGCGGACCTGATGGGCGCCCGGCTGCTCGACGCGAAGCTCGAGGGCGCCGACCTGCGCGGGGCGCTGGTGGACGCGAACGGGCTGCGGCAGGCCAAGCTCGCCGGAGCCCTGATCGACGTCGACCAGGCGATCGCCTTCGCGGCCGCCTACGGACTGGTCGTGTCGTGACTCGCCGGTAGCAACAGGAACTCCCTTCACACGTGTGGCCGGTGATCACGGGGATCACCGGCCACAGCACTGCTCGGCGGAACCTCAGTTCTCGGGAGGTCCGGAGATCTCCACCAGCACGCCGTCCGCGATCATCTCCTCGATCGCCTTCGGCAGCAGGTAGGCCGTGCCGCCACCGGGCTGCTCGAACCACGGCACCGCGACACCCGTCAGCACCTCGAGCGGGCGGCGCAGCCGGTACACGCGGTACGGGCGGTTGATCCACGACGGCACGAGGCTGCGTTCCGGGAACGGCGTGCCCGCCACGTAGACCAGGTTGCCGCTCAGGTCGCCGTAGCGGTCGACCTCGGTGCCCGCCGGCAGCTCGAACATCTGCTTGTGGCGGAACAACGTCAGCGGCGGCTCGCCCGCGAGCGGCGAGATCGGGAACTTCCGCTTCGACGGTTCCTCCTGCGCCATGGCGGCGACCGGCGAGGGGGCCGGGGGCTGCTGGGGCGCCTGCGGCGGCGGGACCGGCTGCTGGGGCGGAGCGGGCAGCGGCGGGACCGGTTGCACCTGCGTCGGGGCCTGCTGCACCGGTGGCGGAGCGTGCTGCACCTGCACCTGCGTCGGAGCCGCCTGGGGCTGCGGGGGCAGCGGCGGGCGCTGCGGCGGGACGGGACGGCGCGGCTCCTCGCGGAAGCCGTTCGTCATCGGGCGCGGCGGCTGGGGTGCCCGCGGGACCGTGCGGAAGTTGCCCAGCACGAGCTTGCCGACCAGGTACGCCGAGGCGTCCTCGACCTTGTCGAACCGCACCGGGTTCTTCGGGCCGTGGTCGAACCAGCACACCTCCCAGCTGTCGCCGTCGAGGCGCAGCGTCCAGGTGCGGTCGGCCGGCTCGCCGATGCGGAACACGCCGTGCGGCACGTTGAGGTCGTCCAGCGCGCGGCGGGTGCCCGCCAGCTCGCGGTCCTCCTCCGGCGTGACCTGCCTCGGCGGCTTCACCGGCTCGGGCTCCGGCTCCGGCTCCGGTTCGGGCTCGGGTTCCGGCTCGGACTCGTTGAACAGCGCCGCGTCGAACTGGGTCGTCTCCTCCGCACGGGTGGGCGGGGGCACGGGGACCGGGAGCGGCGCGGCCGGCAACGGTTCGGGTTCCGGGTCGTCGGCCGGCTCGTCGTCGAAGTGGGCGTCGAGCTGGGACTCGAAGGGCTGCTGCTCGAACGTCTCCGGCTCGAAGGTCGCGGGCTCGAACGTGCCCGGCTCGAACGCCGTGGTCGACTCCACCTCGTTCTCGGCGAGGTCCGGCTCCTCCTCGGAGACCGGTTCGACCGGGACGACCGGGTGCTGCTCGGTCACCTCGGCGGGGCTCTCCAGCGGTTCGTCGAGGACCGGGCTCCACGCCATCGTGTCCTGCATGGCGTCGCGCGGGCGTTCCTCGGTCTGCGCGTCGAGGTGGTCCGTGAGCTCCTCGTCGCGCTGGTGCGTGAGGAGCTCCGGCTCGCGGTGGTGCGTCAGGAGCTCGGGCTCGTCCTCGTCGCGGTGGTGCGTGAGCAGCTCGGGCTCGTCCGGCCCGGCCGTGGGGATCTCGCGTTCCTCGGGGACGTCCACGTCTTCGTGTTCGTCCTCGGGCGCGATTTCGTCCGGCTCCTCCACGACGATCTCCGGCGCCTCGGCCTCCTCCGCCTCGCGCGCGTGCGGGGCGAAGAGGTCCATGCCCGCGCCGTACGTGTCGCGCAGGGTCCGGTCGTCGATCGTGTCCGGGATGCCGTCGGAGTCGAAGACCACCCGGTAGGGCGGGCCGTCCCCGGTCATCGGCGGCACCGCGACCGGGATCGGGGTGCCGAGGTCGTCGTGCGCCGGCTCGGGCTCCGGCTGCTCCGGGGTGTCCGCGGCGGACGGCGGTTCGGGGTACATCGGCTCGAAGTCGTACTCCTCCTGCGCGTCCCCGCCCGCGAACTCCGGAGCCGTGACGAACTGCGTCTCGTCCGCCGAGGGGGCGGGCTCGGGCTCGGGCTCCGGTTCCGGCTCGGGCGGCGACGGCACGACGGTGCCGGGAGGGGCGGCCGGCGCGCCGAGGTTCGCCGCGGCGGCGAGCCTCGACTCCTCGGAGACCTCGGGCAGGGCGAAGCCCGCGGCCCGCGCGCGGTCGACCAGCTCGGGCTCGGGCGGCACGCCGTAGCGGCGCAGGTAGAACGCGACGCCGGCGGGCCAGATCCACACGCCGTCGGTCTGGAAGCCGGACGGCACGACCGGCGGCGAGTCCGGGTGCAGCACGTCGTTGTCGAAGCCGCGCCCGGCCACGGCGACCGGCGCGTTCGACAGGTACGCGAGCAGCGGCGCGACCTCGGGCTCGGCCACCGGCGGCCGGTTGACCGACGGACGGCCGTTCGGTCCGGCGCCGTCGAACACGCGCGCCGTGCGGAACACCGGCGCCGGCGGGTTCAGCCTGCGGCGCAGCCAGTCGGGGACGTTCTCCTCGGCGCGCGGGAAGAACCGCATCTCGTCGACGTACGCCTGCTGCGGAGGAGGCGTCTGCCAGCTCGGCTCCGCGCGGTCGAAGTCGAGGTTGTAGCTCGACGGGTGGTCGAGCTGGTAGCGGGCGTTGGTCCAGCTGCCCCTGCCCTCGCGGTGCATGCCGGCGCGCAGCCGCGCGAACAGCGAGGCGGCCTCCTGCGGCACCTGCCACGCGCGCTTGCTGCCGTCCTGGAGCTTGAGCTCGGCCTCCAGCTCGAAGTACCGGCCGGTGGCGCGGTACTGCGCGATCACGCTGCGCCAGTCCTCCGGCGCGGCCCGCATGAGAGTCAGGCCGATCTGCTTGACCAGAGCATCCTGCTCTGTAGGGTTCAACGGCTTCGGCTCGGACACGCCAACATCTTCCCCTGCACATCGCCGGATCGCACACGTCCCCCGCCGCTGCGCCGAACGGCGGAGGCCAGACCATAACGCGGTCGACGTGCAAGGTTAAAGCTGATCAAGAACACGCCCGCGGGGCATGGAGGGCTAGTGGCGCGGTCCGCGCAGGTGACCGGTGGTCTGCTGGCGGCGGTGGGTGGCGTGGCCATCGCGGTCCAGGCACGGGTCAACGGCTCGCTCGCCCAGTCGCTCGGCAACGGGCTGCTGGCGGCGTTGATCTCCTTCGCCGGAGGGTGGTTCGTGCTGCTCGCGGTGGTCCTGTCGCGACAGTCCGGCCGGGACGGCCTCCTGCGGCTGCGCGACGCGCTGCGGCACCGGCGCATCCGGTGGTGGGAGTGCGTCGGTGGCGTCAGCGGTGCCGTGCTCGTGGGCTCCCAGGGGCTCGCGGTCGCGACCGTCGGTGTGGCGGTGTTCACGGTCGCGGTCGTCATCGGGCAGGTCGTGAGCAGCATGGTCGTGGACAACCTCGGGATCGGTCCCGGTGTGCCGAAACCGATCACGAGGACACGTGTCATCGGAGCCGCCGTCGGTGTTGTCGCCGTCACGGTGGCGGTGTCGCACCGGTTCACGTCGCCCGGCGGGTTGTGGCTCGCGGTGCTGCCGCTGGTCGCGGGGCTGCTGATGGGCTGGCAGCAGGCGGTGAACGGGCTGGTCCGCGAGGCGGCGGCGAACTCGGTGGCCACGATCCTGGTCAACTTCACCGTGGGCACGGCGGCGTTGGCGCTGGTGAACGCCGTCGCCTGGAACGGCGTGCCCGGCTCGCCCACCTCGCAGTGGTGGCTCTACCTCGGCGGGTTGCTGGGCATCGTCGGCGTGGGTGGCGCGATCACGTCCGTGCGGTTCATCGGCGTGCTGATGGTCGGGCTGTGCGGCGTGTGCGGACAGCTCATCGGGGCCGTGCTGCTGGACGCGGTGAGCGGGCACCTCGCGCCGCCGACGGTGATCGGCGTGGTGCTGACGCTGGTGTCGGTGGGCGTCGCGGCGCTGCCCAATGGGAAGATGAGGCCGTGACTGCGACGCTGCTCAACGGCAACGAAACCCGGAACGCGCTGTTCGAGGACCTCAAGGCGCGGGTCGCCGCGCTGCCCGGCTCGGTCGGTCTGGCCACCGTTCTGGTCGGCGACGACCCCGGCTCGCACTCGTACGTCAAGGGCAAGCACCGCGCGTGCGAGAAGGTCGGCATCTCCTCGATCCGCCGCGACCTGCCCGAGTCGACGACGCAGGAGGAGCTCGAGGCCGTCATCGACGAGCTGAACGCGAACCCCGAGGTCACCGCGTACATCGTGCAGCTCCCGCTGCCCAAGCACCTCAACGCGAACGCGATCCTCGAGCGCATCGACCCGGCCAAGGACGGCGACGGCCTGCACCCGGTGAACCTCGGCAAGCTCGTGCTCGGCGAGGAGGCGGCGCTGCCCGCCACCCCGCGCGGCATCGTGGAGCTGCTGCGCCGCTACGACGTGCCGCTCGCGGGCGCGAACGTCACCGTCGTCGGCCGCGGCGTCACCGTCGGCCGCCCGATCGGCCTGCTGCTGACCCGCCGCAGCGAGAACGCCACCGTGACGCTGTGCCACACCGGCACCAAGGACCTCGCCGCCGAGGTGCGCCGCGCGGACATCGTGATCGCGGGCGCGGGCAGCCCCGGCCTGATCACCGCGGACATGGTGAAGCCGGGCGCGGCCGTGGTCGACGTCGGCATCACCCGCACCGAGGCCGGTCTGGTCGGCGACGTGGCCCCCGAGGTCCGCGAGGTCGCCGGCTGGCTCGCCCCGATCCCCGGCGGCGCCGGCCCGATGACCGTCGCGATGCTGCTGACCAACACCGTCGAAGCCGCCGAGCGCGCCCATGCGGCGGTCTGACGCCGAGGCGCTCATGCCGGAACAGCGCTGGCGCTCGGGCCCCGCGAAGCACCTGCCGTTCGCGCTGGTGCTCGGGGTCGGCGTGCTCGGGCTGGTGCGGATCTTCCAGTACCACTGGCGGCAGGGCGCGGTGCTGCTCGGCGTGTCGCTGCTGGTCGCGGCCGTGCTGCGAATCCTCGTGACCGACGAGCAGGCGGGCCTGATCAAGATCCGCGGCCGCGGCATGGACGCGTTCCTGTACTCGACGCTGGGCGTCGTGGTGATCGCCGTCGCCCTGACGATCACCGGCGGCCCGCTCAGCCGATAGCGCGGTCGACCAGGACCTCGACGAGCTCGTCGAGGTCCATGCGCGCGACCACGTCCGGCAGGGTCAGCCGTTCGTAGATCAACCCCGTCATCGCGAAGTACAGCGAGACGACGGTCATGCGGTCGCCCGGCAGCTCCGAGTCCTCGTTGAACGCGACGTTGGCCTCGATGTTGCCGGCGATCGTCCTGGTGAGCGCCTCCCGGATCACCGGCCTCCTCGTGGCCTCCAGCCGCAGCTCCATCATGGCGAGGTAGCAGGCCTTGTCGGCGTCCGCGCGTTTGAGGATGTCGTGCATGAACTTCACCGTCAGCGACCTGTCGCGCGGCAGCGACAGCGACTCCGCGACGGACTCGTCGGACGGCATCAGCCGTTCGTGCACCCGCGTCATCACCGCCGCCATCAACTCGTCGCGGTTCGCGAAGTAGTTCGACGCCGTGCCCGTCGGCACCCCCGCCTTCGCGTCGATCGCGCGGTAGGTCAGCCCCCGTGCCCCCTCCTCGGCCAGGACGTCGATCGCCGCGTCCAGCAGAGCAGTTCGCCGTGCCTCGTTCCGGACCACGTTTCCTCCTTGACAACCACTACATCCATAGTACTACGGTTGTCGTGGTTGAACGAGATCCCAGGGGGTTCAGTTATGCGAAAGCTCGTCTACTACGTGGCAGTGACGCTCGACGGGTTCATCGCGGCCGAGGACGGCACCTACGACGGGTTCCTCTTCGAAGGCGACCACATGGCCGGCATCAACGCCCACTACCCGGAGACGGTGCCGACCCAGGCCCGCGAACTGGTCGGCCTGCAGGACGCGGCGAACCAGCACTTCGACACGGTGCTGATGGGCCGCAACACCTACCAGGTCCCCGGCGGCCTGGCCTCGCCGTACGCGCACCTGCGCCAGTTCGTCGTCACGACCCAGGACCTCGACGTCCCGTCCGGCGTCGAACTGATCTCCTCGGACGTCACCGGTCGCGTGCGGGCGCTGAAGGAGGAGGACGGCCTCGACATCTGGCTGTGCGGCGGCGGCAAACTGGCGGCCGCGCTGCTGCCGGAGATCGACGTGTTGCTGCTCAAGTTCCACCCGGTGGCCTTCGGGCGCGGCATCCCGCTGTTCGACGGGAAGGCCGACATCACGAAGTTCCAGCGCACCGATGCGCGCTTGTTCGAGAGCGGAGTTTCGTTCATGACCTACGAACGCATTTAAAGAAAAGGATTGACGGACGCCGAGCGCGCCCGCAATACTTGTGCCACACACCGAGCCGAAGGGGAACGCCATGAGCAGCCAGGAGATGCGAGGCGAGCGCTTCACCAGCGTCGTCGCGTGCCCGAGCTCCTCGCGGCGACCCAGCTTTTCACGCCTGTTTTCGCAGGTGAGCTCCTTGTAGTGGCATGAGCCGATGTCACACGGGGAGCCGCCCGTCGGGAAACCGACCAGGGCGGCTCTCTTTGTTTGCCGTGCATTCAATTCGCCCTTGTAGCTCAATGGAGAGAGTGCGGCGCTACGAACGCCGAGATTCAGGTTCGACTCCTGGCAGGGGTACTTCCGGGTGCGAGGGAGACGGGAACCCGCCTCATTCGGGTTGAGGAAATACCGCGTTCGACTCGCGGGCATCCGACTGGAAAAAGCGTCCCTCGGGACGCCAAGGCTCTTTAGCTCAACAGGCAGAGCACCGGGGTGAAGATCCGGTGGTCAGGGTTCGACCCCCTGGGGAGCCACGCAGACGAAGGAGGGCTGGCCGAGTGGCAAGGCACTGGATTGCTGATCCGAGGTCCGGGCACCGCGCCCGGCGCGCGTTCGATCCGCGCGCCCTCCGCGTCCTGAGGAGGATTGGCCGAGCCCGGTAAGGCAGCTGTCTCGAAAACAGTGGTCAGCGCGCGAGCGCTGCGCAGGTTCGAATCCTGCATCCTCCGCTCCACCCGTTCTGCCGTGTCCTCTGAGGTGCTGGTGGCAGCACGCCCGACTGTTACGCGGGAGGACCAGGTTCGAGTCCTGGCAGGGGAACCGCGCTCACGCCTCGTGACTTCGGGCGAAGAGCGTCTCGTCGAGGTGCTGGCCGCACCACCGAGCTCGATCGTCGACGCCGGCGCCGACACCTTCTCCAGCGCCAGGCCGTCTTCCCGGGTTCCCGCGGCCCGAGGCCACCAGCCTGATCCCCGGCGTCAGCGGAAGTCCCGCGACTTCGACGGGATCCGCAGGTCCAGGTGCTGCAACCGGTCCGCCAGCACGCTGACCACCCCCTCGGCCGACTCCACGACGCCCCGCACGAGCATCGCTCCGCTGCTGCGCGCCACCCGCCGGTACCGCGCCCACAGCCCCGGTGAGCACACGACGTTCACCATGCCCGTCTCGTCCTCGATGTTGAGGAACGTGACGCCGCCCGCGGTCGCCGGGCGCTGCCGGTGGGTCACGGCTCCCCCGATCAGCACCCGTGTTCCCGGCTGCACGGACGCCAGCTCGGTCACCGGGAGCGCGCCCATCGAGTCCAGGGTGGAGCGGACGAACTGGGTCGGGAAGCTGTCCGGGGACAGGCCCGTGGCCCAGACGTCCGCGACGGCCAGTTCGACGTCGTCCATGCCGGGCAGTGCGGGGGCCTCGACGCCGACCGTCGTGCCGGGCAGGCGGTCCGGGCGGATGGCGGCCACGGCGCCGGCCGCCCAGAGGGCTTCGCGGCGTTCCAGGCCGAAGCACGCGAAGGCGCCCGCGGTGGCGAGTGCTTCTACCTGGGCCGCGGTGAGCTGCACGCGGGTGCCGAAGTCCTCCATGTCGCGGAACGGCCGGGCGGCGACGATCCTCTCGGCGTCCGCGTCGCCGATGCCGCGCACGGCGGACAGGCCGATGCGGACGGCGTTGGCTCCCTCGAACGGTTCCAGGCCCGCCCACGGGAGCGACCGGTTGACGCACGGGCCGTGCACCGTCACGCCGTGGCGGCGGGCGTCGATCACCAGGGACTGCGGGGAGTAGAAGCCCATCGGCTGGGCGCGGAGCAGGGCCGCGCAGAACGCCGCCGGGTAGTAGAGCTTGAACCACGCGCTCACGAAGACGAGGTGGGCGAACGACAGCGCGTGCGACTCCGGGAAGCCGAAGTTGGCGAACGCCAGGAGCTTCGCGTAGATGCGGCCGGCGAGGTCCTCGTCGACTCCCCTGGCGGCGCAGCCCTCGTAGAAGCGGTCGCGCAGGCGTTCCATGCGGGCGGTCGACCGCTTGGCGCCCATCGCCCGGCGCAGTTCGTCGGCCTCGGCGGCGGTGAAGCCGCCGACGTCGACCGCGATCTGCATGAGCTGTTCCTGGAACAACGGCACGCCGTAGGTCTTCTTCAGCGCGTTCTCCAGCAACGGGTGGTCGTAGTCCCACTCCTCCTGCCTGTTGCGGCGCCGGATGTACGGGTGCACCGAACCGCCCTGGATCGGGCCCGGCCTGATCAGGGCGACCTCGACGACCAGGTCGTAGAACTCCCGCGGCTTCAGGCGCGGCAGCGTCGCCATCTGCGCCCGGCTCTCCACCTGGAAGACGCCGACCGAGTCCGCTTTCTGCAGCATCTCGTAGACGCGCCGGTCGCCGAGGTCGATGCGACCCATGTCCACCTCGACGCCCTCGTGGTCGCGGACCAGGTCGATGGCGTAGTGCAGCGCGGAAAGCATGCCGAGGCCGAGCAGGTCGAACTTCACCAGGCCGATGGACGCGCAGTCGTCCTTGTCCCACTGCAGGACCGTCCGCCGGTCCATGCGCGCCTTCTCGACCGGGCACACCTCGCTGACGGCGCGGTCGCAGATCACCATGCCGCCGGAGTGGATGCCGAGGTGGCGCGGGAAGTTCTCCAGCTGCGCGGACAGCTCCAGCACGTCGCGCGGGATGTCGCAGTCGTCCGTCGTGGCACCCAGCGGGCCCCACCGGTCGATCTGCTTGCTCCACGCGTCCTGCTGCCCCGGCGAGTGGCCGAGCGCGCGGGCCATGTCGCGCACGGCGGAGCGGGCGCGGTAGGTGATGACGTTCGCGACCTGCGCCGCGTGCCGGCGGCCGTACTTGCGGTAAACGTGCTGGATGACCTCTTCTCGGCGGTCGGACTCGATGTCGACGTCGATGTCGGGAGGCCCGTCGCGGGCGGGCGCGAGGAAGCGTTCGAAGAGCAGGTCGAAGCGGACGGCGTCGACGTTGGTGATGCCGAGCGCGAAGCACACCGCGGAGTTCGCGGCGCTGCCCCTGCCCTGGCAGAGGATGTCGTTGCGCTTGCAGAACTCCACGATGTCGTGCACGACGAGGAAGTAGCCGGGGAAGCCGAGCTGCTCGATGGTCCTCAGCTCGTGCTCGATCTGCCGGTACGCCTTCTCGTCCCCGTCGGGGTACCTGCGCCGTGCGCCCTCGTAGGTGAGCTGACGCAGCCAGCTGATCTCGGTGTGCCCGTCCGGCACGTCGAACGGCGGCAGCTTCGGCGCGACCAGCCGCAGGTCGAACGCCAGCTGCATGCCGAGCAACGCCGCGTTGTGCACCGCGCCGGGAAAACGGCGGAACCGGTGCCACATCTCCTCACCGCTGCGCAGGAACGCGGCGGGCGACGGCGGCAGCCAACCGGCCATCTCGTCGAGGCTGCTCCGTGCGCGCACGGCAGCCATCGCGGCAGCGAGCCTGCCACGGCTCGGAGTCGCGTAGTGCGCCGCATTCGTTGCCACGACAGGAAGTGACAGCTTCTGCGCCATCGCGTTGAGGATGTCGTTGCGCCTGCTGTCCTCGGGCAGGCCGTGGTCGGTCAGCTCGACGTAGACGCGGCCCTTGCCGAACATGTCGGTGAGCTTGACGATCTCCTCGAACGCCGCCTCCGGGCCCTCCCCGGCCAACGCCCTGCGCACGGTTCCCTTGCGGCACCCCGTCAGCACGACGACCTCGTCCCTGGTGTCGGCGACGATCTGGTCGAGGTCGTAGACGGGCTTGCCCTTCTCCGCGCCGTCGTCGAGGTGGCCGGTCGTGAGCGTGCGGCACAACGCGTGGTAGCCGTCCTGCTTGCGCGCCAGGAGGAGCAGGTGGTCGCCCCCGGGGTCCGGTTCGCCGTTGGCAGGCCTGCTCAGGCCGATGCTCAGCTCGGCGCCGAACACCGTGTGCATGCCGAGTTCCTTGGCTGCCTCGGCGAACCGCACCACGCCGTACATGCCGTCGTGGTCGGTGATCGCGATCGCGTCGAGCTTGAGCCGTTGCGCCTCCTCGACGAGCTCCTCGGGGTGGCTCGCGCCGTCGAGCCAGCTGAAGTTGCTGTGGCAGTGCAGCT
Organism: Lentzea sp. CC55; assembly: GCF_021056325.1. Lineage (NCBI taxonomy): Bacteria > Bacillati > Actinomycetota > Actinomycetes > Pseudonocardiales > Pseudonocardiaceae > Lentzea > Lentzea sp. CC55. The sequence continues at coordinate 125,445 of NZ_JAJCXE010000002.1, forward strand.
CCGCGTACGGCACGCGCTTGCGGGTGACCGCGAGCTCGTCGACGCGCAGCTCGAACCCCGGCGGGGCGGTGTAGCGGTCGCGGCGGCGCGACCACGCGGGACCGTCGCCGCCGTCGGGTCTCTGGTCGGCCGGTGTGCCGGAGAGGGCTCGTTCGAGGTCCTTCCAGCGGACCGGCGGGTTGTTCCAGCCCATCAGCGCTCTCGGTCAGCTGCCTTGCGCGGCAACGGGACCAAGCTCTCCACCAGGTCCCAGTACTCGTCCTGCATCAGTCGTACACCCCTTCCAGGAACCACCTCTGGTCCCTGCGGACCAGCAGGAACGCCTGCTCGTTCGTCTGCACCTGCACGCGCGCGGCCCGGTGCGGGTCCGGCGCCCACCACCGTTCGTCGACCGGCCACGGCCCCGCCCACGCCGTGACCTCCCGCGCCCTCCCCCTGACGACCAGCTTCTTCGGCCGCGCGGTGAGCTCGAGCCGGCCGGTCACACCGACGTCGCCGCCGTTCTCGTCCTCCAGCTCGGCCGGGTCGTCGGCGAGCGTCGCGGGCGCCCTGGCGAGCCGGCCCGGCCACGGGTGGTCCGGGTTCCTGACCGGGGTGCGCTCGTCGCCCCACGGCACCAGCCTCACCCGCTCCTTCGGCCCGCGACCGCCGTCGAGCACTCCGGTGAGCACGCCGTCCGGCCCGAGCAGACCTTGCACGTGCAGCAACGCCCGCACCGCGCGTTCGTCGTCGTGGCCCCACAGCCCGAGCTGCAACGCGGTGCCGTCGACGACCTCGGCCGGTTCGAGGGTGAGCGTCCTGATGCCCGAGGTGAGGCGTTCGCGGGTGAGCCAGCCGTCGAGCTGCCAGCGCACCCGGTCCGCGATCCCCCGGGGCGTCAACGGTTCCGCGGCCCGCCACACCCGGTGCAGCTCCTCGCCGTTCTCGGTGCGGACGTGGATGCCGAGCCGCGCGCAGGCGAGGCCGCGGGCGGAGAGGTTCGCGTGCAGCCGTTCCGACAGCGCCTTCGCGGCGAACGCGGCCGAGTCGATGCGCTCGACCGGCTCGTCGAAGGTCTCCGCGACGGCGAGCTCGGGTGCGGGCCCGCGCTTGTCGAGCGGTCGTTCCGGCAATCCCCTGGCGAGGCGGTGCTGTCTCGCCGCCGGACCGCCGAACCGCGTCGCCACGGACTTCTCCGGGATCTCCGCGAACGCGCCGAGCGTCTTCAGGCCGAGCCTCCTGAGCAGGTCGACCAGTTCGGGCGCGTCGAGCTCGTGCACTCCCAGCGGTCCCAGGAACTCCGCGGTCCGGCCCCGCGGCACGAGCACGCCCCGGTGCGCGGCTTTCGTCGCCGCGAACAGGCTGTCGGCCAGCCCCACCTGGACCTCGGTGCCGGTCCGCGCCGCGACGTGGTCGACGATGCGTTCGGCCACCCGCTCCGCGGACCCGAAGTAGGTGACCGGGCCCTGCGCCGGCACCGCGACCAGCCCCGGCTGCACCACCTCGATGCCGGGGGCGAGCTCCTCGACGGCCTCCGCGACCGGCTCGAAGTACCGCGCGTCGCGCTGCGGGTCGTGCGCGAACGTGACGAGCTCCGGGCACATCGCCTCGGCCGCGCGTTTGCGCATGGCCCGGCGGATGCCCTCCCTGCGCGCCACGGCCGAGGCGCACACGACCTCGTTGCCGTCGACGACCGCCACCGGCACGTGCGGAGCGGTGCCGGTGGCGGTGCAGGCGGCGACGACGGGCCAGTCGGGACTCCAGACCGCGATCAGACGGGTGTCCCTCACGCGGGACGACCCCGGGTTGTAGCCCGCCTGGAGGCCAGTTCGTCGGCTCGGTCCGGACCGGCATCAGCCGGCTCGTCGGATCCGGCCGGTCCACCGGCCACCAGCGGGAGCTCGATTTCCCCTTCACCGAACGACAGCAGCACGCGCCGGGGCCTGCCCGCCGAGCCGCGGCCACCGCTGCGCACGCTGATCTCCTGGCGCCGCAACGTCTCCGCGCCGTCGTCGAGGGAGTTCCAGCGCACGGACTCCGCGGTCAGCTCCACGTCCGCGGAGGGCCAGGGCCCGAAGGCGATGAGCACGGCACGGCGTTGTCTCGCGCGGGCCGTGAGCCGCCGGGCGAGGGAGGGAGGCAGTGGGCAGGCGACGGCCACCAGGTCGATGCCGTCCAGCAGGGCCGCGATCACCGGACCGGGGTCGGAGCCGGGCTGCGGGACCAGTGCCAGTCGTTGCACCGAGACACCCAGTTCGGCCGCGGCCAGCACCCCCACCCCGGGCAGACCGACCACGGCGGCCCAGCAGCCGTCCGCGGTCGCGTCCGCGAGCAGGGCGAGCAGCAACGATGTCGATCCGCCCACCGACACCGTGCTGCCCCGCCGCAAGCCGCCCCACGGCAGCAGGCCCGCCAGTTCCCCGCGAACCGGCAGCACCCGCCCCGTGGCCTGGTCGGTGGTGGTGCTGGTCAGCTCGCTGGCCGGGTTCACCCCGAGCGCGGCCAACGACGCCGTTGCCGACCTGGACACTCCCACCCACCTCCCGTCTCGGACCGTGCGCACCCCTGTGCACGGCCGCCGCGGGAAGTTCGGCGACTTGCTTATTCGAACTCTTGTTCGAACGAACATGATGATCGTAGCGCGTGGACGCACCCTCGTGTCAATGCCGGAGCGTCACCCTTTTGGTGGACACGGCCACATGGGTCCGGACTGTCCTCTACCGTGGCGCGAACAGGACCTGGAACTGGGGAAACCGTGAACCAACCACCTCCGCACGGCTGGCACCAGCAGCCACCGCCGCCTCCACCGCAGGGCTGGCAGCCACAGCAGCAGCAGGGCTGGCAGCCGCAGCCGGGCCACCCGCACCAGCCCGGCTGGGGGCCACCGCGACCACCCGTGAAGAGCAAGGCACCGCTGGTCGTCGGGATCCTCTTCGGCGTGCTGGCACTCGGCGGCGCCATCACCGCGCTGGTGATCCACCTCAACGTCAACGGAAGCAGCGGCAGCCCCAAACGCACCGACAAGCTGCCCGCGGCGTGCGGCAACGTCTCCGAGGCCGCGCTGGCCAAGGCGCGCACGACGAACCCGAACGGCCTCGCCTCGCGCGAGTCGAAGCTGGCGAGGGGCACGCACACGACCTGCGGGTGGAACCAGACCAAGGGCGTCGACGGCTCGGGCCAGCGCAGCACCACGGTCTTCGTCTCCCGGGGGCAGCAGGACGCGGAGAGCGAGTTCGACCGGATCGTCGGGCAGAACATGGCCGACACCCAGAGCACCCCGCGGCAGAAGCCGCTGGAAGGGCTCGGGGACGAGGCCACGGCGGTGCTGGCGGAGACGAACTCGGCGTTCACCGAGCTCTCGGTCGTCGTGCGCAAGGGCGACACCGTCGCGGAGGTCGACATCTCCGGCTGGGACGCGGGCCTGTTCACCAACAGCAAACCCGACCCGGCGGAGCTCGAGGCCGCCGCGAAGGGCATCGCCGAAGAGCTGGTCGCGAAGCTGTAGCGACGCGAAGGGGCCGCCTCCACCAGGAGGCGGCCCCGCTCGTCGGAGAAGATCAGTGGGCGAAGTGGCGCGTACCCGTCAGGTACAGCGTGACGCCCGCCTCCTCGGCCTTCGCGATCACCTCGGGGTCGCGCACCGACCCGCCGGGCTGCACGACCGCGCGCACGCCGGCCTCCAGCAGCACCTCGAGCCCGTCCGGGAACGGGAAGAACGCGTCGGACGCGCCGACCGCGCCCTGCGCCCGCTCACCGGCGCGCTTCACCGCGAGGTGCGACGAGTCGACCCGGTTGACCTGGCCCATGCCGACGCCGACGGTGGCACCGTCGTTCGCCAGCAGGATCGCGTTCGACTTCACCGCGCGGATGGCGCGCCACGCGAACTCGAGGTCCGCCAGCGTCTTCTCGTCCGCGGGCTTGCCGGCCGCCAGCGTCCAGTTCTCCGGCGAGTCACCGGAGGCGTCGACGGCGTCGCGCTGCTGCAGCAGCAGGCCACCGGACACCGGGCGCATCTCGGCGCCACCGCGCGCCGGGGGCTCGGCCACGAGGAGGCGCACGTTCTTCTTGCGCTGCAACACCTCGACGGCACCGTCCTCGTAGGACGGAGCGATGACGACCTCGGTGAAGATCTCCGAGACGAACTCGGCCATCTCGACGGTGACCTCGCGGTTCGCCGCGATGACACCGCCGAACGCGCTGAGCGGGTCGCACTCGTGCGCCTTGCGGTGCGCGTCCGCGATGCTCAGCTCGGACACCGCGATGCCGCACGGGTTGGCGTGCTTGATGATCGCGACGCACGGCAGCTCGTGGTCCCACGCGGCACGCCACGCGGCGTCGCCGTCGAGGTAGTTGTTGTACGACATCTCCTTGCCGTGCAACTGCTTCGCCGACGCCAGGCCCACACTGCCGTCGCCCTGCGTGTAGATCGCGGCGCTCTGGTGCGGGTTCTCGCCGTAGCGCAGCACGTTCGAGCGGTTCCAGGTCGCGCCGACCCAGCCGGGGAAGCCGCTGCCCTCGTCGTCCGGCGCCAGGGCGTTGCCCATCCACGACGCCACGGCGACGTCGTAGGTCGCGGTGTGCCGGAACGCGTCCGCGGCCAGCCTCTGCCGGTCGGCCAGGGTGAAGCCGCCCTCGCGGACGTTCTCCAGCACCCACCCGTAGCGGGAGGGGTCGACGACGACGGCGACGTTGGCGTGGTTCTTCGCCGACGCGCGGACCATCGCGGGACCGCCGATGTCGATCTGCTCGACGCACTCGTCGGGGCTCGCGCCGGACGCGACGGTCTGCGTGAACGGGTACAGGTTCACGACCAGCAGGTCGAACGGCGCGATGTCCATCTCGCGCAGCTGCTCGACGTGCGAGTCCTTGCGCAGGTCCGCGAGCAGACCGGCGTGCACGCGCGGGTGCAGCGTCTTGACGCGGCCGTCGAGGCACTCGGGGAACCCGGTGACCTGCTCGACCGGCGTCACCGGGACGCCCGCGTCGGCCAGCACCTTCGCGGTGCCGCCGGTGGAGACGATCTCGACCCCGGCCGCGTGCAGGCCGGTGGCCAGTTCCAGCAGGCCGGCCTTGTCGGAGACCCCGATCAGGGCCCGGCGGACCGGCCGCCTCTCGGCAGGAGTGCTCACGGAATGCTCACCTTTCGTCCGTTCACGGTGCAGCCCTCGCGGGCGAGTCGGCCGACTGTCTCGACGAGCAGCCGGCGTTCGACGACCTTGATGCGTTCGTGCAGGGTCTCCTCGGTGTCGCCGGGTTCGACGGCGACGGCCTCCTGCGCGAGGATCGGCCCGGTGTCGACGCCCGCGTCGACCAGGTGCACCGTCGAGCCGGTGACGTGCACGCCGTAGGCCAGGGCGTCCCGCACGCCGTGCGCGCCGGGGAAGGCCGGCAGCAGCGCGGGGTGGGTGTTGATCATCCGGCCGCCGAAGCGGGCGAGGAACTGCTCGCCGATGATCTTCATGAAGCCGGCGGACACGACCAGGTCGGGCTCGTGCGACGCGACGGCCTCGGTGAGGGCGGCGTCCCAGGCCGTGCGGTCGGCGTGGTCGCGCAGCTTCACGACGAAATGTGGCACCCCGGCGCGTTCGGCGCGCTTGAGGCCCTCGATGTTCTCGCGGTCGGCGCCGACGGCCACCACCTCGATCGGGAGGTCGGCGTCCAGCAGGGCCTGCATGAGGGTTCCGGAACCGGAGACGAGTACGACGACGCGCGCCGGTGTGGGAAGCCGAAGTTCGGTGCTCAGCGTCTACTCCTGGTCGTTGCAGCAGCTCAGGAGCAGCCTAGGACGTCACCGTCCGGCCTTGCCGTCCAGGTCCTCCTCGGGCTCCATGCCCAGCACCTCGTCGAACTCCGCGTCGAACTCCGCGTCGAGGTCCTCCTCGTCCGCGGCGGGTTCGCCGTCCTCGTCGTCGAGGGGTTCTTCCTCTTCGCCGGCAACGTCTTCGGGCTCCTCGCCGGCGAGGTCCCCGGCCGCGTCCTCCTCGTCGGCGTAGTCGTCGTACTCGTCCTCGTCGTAGTAGTCGTCGGCGTCGAGGTCCTCCTCGACCTCGAACTCGTCGGCGTCCACGACCTCGAGCTGCTCGAACTGGTCGGTGAGCTCGTCGTCCTCGAACACGACGTCCTGGCCGGCGGTTTCGGCGTCCTCGTCGTAGTCCGGCTCGACGAACTCGGCGCCGCCCACCGCCACCGCGGCCTTCGCGCGGGTGCCGGCGAGCCACGCGACCAGCGCACCCGGCACGAGCACCCACAGCGCCACCAGCAGTCCGAGCAGTCCGGCCGGCACCGTCACGGGGTCGAACGCGCCGCCCGCGAGCCGTCCGCCGGCCGTCGCGGCGAGCACGAGGCTGCCGACTCCGGCCGTGACCGCAGCGACCAGCACCGCGCGCAGCCGCGAGGTCGGCCGGTCGGACACCTTGCGGCAGGTCCAGCCGACGAGCACGCCGATCAGGGCGACGCCCACGAGCACGGCGGGAGTCCACACGTGCGCGTTCTCCGGCAACGCCGCCAGCAGCGGCACCGGCGGGACCGGGCCGCCGACGAACCGCGTCGGCGACACCTCGACCCCGCCCAGCGAGAACCCGGCGCCCGCGACGTAGGAGAACCCGGCGATGATCGCGTTCGGCAGGTAGCCCAGGCACAGCAGCCACACGCCGAGACCGACGCCGACCGACTGACCGGCCTCGGCGAAGAGCCCGCTGGTCGTCGGCCAGGAGACGGCGAGCCCGGCCGCCACCGCCAGCGAACCGACGCTGACCAGTGCGAACAACGCCATGAACCCGGCGCGCAACCCGTGCAGCGCCACCGGGTCGAGCTTGTCGAACACCATCTCGACCAGGCCGCAGCGGCGGGCCACGCCGATCGTGGCGGCGAGCCCCGAGACGGCGGCGCAGCCGAAGAACGCGACGGCCGGGGTGGCGCGCACGACGCCGTCACCCATGACCAGCGCGATCGCGCCGCCCACCACGGCGTGCGAGCCGGCGATGCTGAGCACGACACCGCGTGCCTGCAGCGGCTCGTAGAGCCCGAGGCGGTCGGCCGTGCCCGCGGCGGTGCGGCCGACCAGCAGCATCAGCAGCGCGGTGGGCAGCAGCGGCAGGACCCCGAACTGGCCCGAGTCGAAGCGCAGCGGCACGTGGTGCGCCGCCAGCCACGCGGGCGCGGCGGCGCTGAGCACGCCGGAGGTCGAGAACTCGGCGTACGTGGCCGTCGCGGAGACCAGCGCGAGGACCGCGGCCACGGCGGCGTACCCGACGACCACCGACCCGACCGCGGCGGCGGCGAGCACGCGCACGCGTTCGGACCGCGAGAACTCCGGTGGGCGCACGGTGTCGACCTCGCGGGTCACGTCGCGTTGCAGCACGGGCATTTCCCCACTGTGTCAGGCGGGCTGGGCCGTTCGGGGCAGGCACGCCGGGGTATGCGACAGGGGTGGCACCGGAGATCCGGCACCACCCCTGAAGGACATCACCACAGCGGACGAACGGTGTGCGGACCGTTACTGCTGAGGTCCGCCGAAGCCACCGGGCGGCGTGCCCGGCGAGCCGAACTGGCCCGGCTGCGGCATGAAGCTGGTCTGCTGCGGCGGCTGGCCCGGCTGCTGCGCGGGCTGCTGCGGCTGCTGGCCGAACTGCTGCTGGCCGAACTGCTGCGGTGCCTGCTGGGGCGCGGCGTGCTGCTGCTGGTGCTGCTGCGGGAACGCGCCGGACTGCGGGTTCCAGCCACCGGGCTGGCCCTGGTGCTGCTGCGGGTGACCGGCGTACGGGTTCGCGGGCTTCGGCTCGAACTTCACGATGCCCTCGGCGAGCAGGAAGGCGAGCACGATGGCCGCCGTCTCCAGCAACGCCACGATGAGCAGCACGATGTCGAGGCCCTGCACGGACGGCGACTTGATGATGCCCTGCAACTGCAGCATCGTCTGGACGGCCGCGAGGACCGCGGCGACCGGGACGAAGCCCTTCGGGACGTTCGGCAGGACCGAGAGCCCCGCGAGCAGACCGGCGGCGATCAGGTAGGTCACGTTGCCGCTGACGTCATCCGCGAACGCGACGAGGTACGCGACCAGGCCGAGGCCGGCCGCGACCAGCGGGAGGATCAGACCCAGGTTGATGTTGTTGGCGCCGGGGGCGCCAGGGGCCTGATGAGGTGCCTGGTGCTGTGCCGGACCCGGCGGCTGCTGCTGGGGTGCGCCGTAAGGCACGGACATGTCGAGGTCTCCTCCTCCAACCGAGTGATTCTCAAGACGCTAGCAGTGATCGTCACCGCTCCTGCGGAGGCGGCTGCGGATTCGTGCCAGCTGCTCAGACGGTGGACCGATCGGCTCGGTTCCGCCACATGAGCGAGGGCCGGACTCCGAAAGTACTCGGAATCCGGCCCAGGGGTGCTCGAAGTGTGCGGATCAGAGGGCGTTCATGATCTCGCGCATCAGAGCGGCGGTCTCGGACGGCGTCTTGCCGACCTTGACGCCGGCGGCCTCGAGGGCCTCCTTCTTCGCCTGCGCGGTGCCCGCCGAGCCGGAGACGATGGCGCCGGCGTGGCCCATGGTCTTGCCCTCGGGGGCGGTGAAGCCCGCGACGTAGCCGACGACCGGCTTGGTCACGTTCTCCTTGATGTACGCGGCCGCGCGTTCCTCGGCGTCGCCACCGATCTCACCGATCATCACGATCGCGACGGTCTCTTCGTCGGCCTCGAAGGCCTCCAGGGCGTCGATGTGCGTGGTGCCGATGATCGGGTCGCCACCGATGCCGATCGCGGTGGAGAAGCCGAAGTCCCGCAGCTCGTGCATCATCTGGTAGGTCAGCGTGCCGGACTTCGACACCAGACCGATCTTGCCGGAGCCCGCGATGTTCGCGGGGATGATGCCGGCGTTCGACTTGCCGGGGCTGATGATGCCGGGGCAGTTCGGGCCGATGATGCGGGTCTTGTTGCCCGTCGCGACGGCGTGCGCCCAGAAGTAGGCGGTGTCGTGCACCGGGATGCCCTCGGTGATGACGACGGCCAGCTCGATCTCGGCGTCGATGGCCTCGACCACGGCGGCCTTGGAGAAGGCCGGCGGGACGAAGATCACGGTCACGTTCGCGCCGGTGGCCTCCATGGCCTCCTTGACGGTGCCGAAGACCGGGAGGACGGTGCCGTCGAAGTCGACCTTCTCGCCCGCCTTGCGCGGGTTCACGCCACCGACGATGTTCGTGCCGGACGCGAGCATGCGCTTGGTGTGCTTGGTGCCCTCGGCACCGGTCATGCCCTGGACGATGACCTTGCTGTTCTCGTTGAGGAAGATAGCCATCTGACTCAGACCCCCGCAGCCGCGAGCTCGGCGGCCTTGGCGGCCGCGTTGTCCATCGTGTCGACAACGGTCACCAGCGGGTGGTTGGCCTCGGCGAGAATCGCGCGGCCCTCCTCCACGTTGTTGCCGTCGAGGCGGACGACGAGCGGCTTGGTGGCCGAGTCGCCGAGGATCTCCAGCGCCTTCACGATGCCGTTGGCCACGGCGTCGCAGGCGGTGATGCCGCCGAAGACGTTCACGAAGACCGAGCGGACGGCCTCGTCACCGAGGATGACGTCCAGGCCGTTGGCCATGACCTCGGCGGACGCGCCGCCACCGATGTCGAGGAAGTTCGCGGGCTTCACGCCGTACTGCTCACCGGCGTACGCCACGACGTCCAGGGTGGACATCACGAGACCCGCGCCGTTGCCGATGATGCCGACCTCGCCGTCGAGCTTGACGTAGTTGAGGCCCTTCTCCTTGGCCTTCGCCTCGAGGGGGTTCTCGGCCTGCTTGTCGACCAGCTCGGCGTGGGCCGGGTGGCGGAAGTCGGCGTTCTCGTCCAGCGTGACCTTGCCGTCGAGGGCGATGACCTTGCCCTCGGGGTCGCGGACCAGCGGGTTGACCTCGACGAGCGTGGCGTCCTCCGCGACGAAGGTCTCCCACAGCTTGACGATGACGTCGACGACCTGTTCCTTGACCTCGGCCGGGAAGTTCGCGGCGTCCGCGATCTCCCTGGCCTTGGCCGCGTCGACGCCCTGGATGGCGTCGATGGCGATCTTCGCGAGGGCCTCGGGCTTGGTCGCGGCGACCTCCTCGATGTCCATACCGCCCTCGACGCTCGCCATGGCGAGGAAGGTGCGGTTGGCGCGGTCGAGCAGGAAGGAGAAGTAGTACTCCTCCGCGATGTCGGAGGCGGGCGTCACCAGAACGCGGTGAACGATGTGCCCCTTGATGTCGAGGCCGAGGATGGCCTTGGCCTTCTCCTCGGTCTCCTCGGCGGTGGAAGCGAGCTTCACACCACCGGCCTTGCCGCGGCCGCCGGTCTTGACCTGGGCCTTGACGACGACGGCCTGGCCGAACTTCGCGGCGATGGCCTTGGCGTCTTCGGGGTTGGTAGCCACATCGCCCGGCAGTACCGGGACGCCGTGGGCGGCGAAGAGATCCTTCGCCTGGTACTCGTACAGGTCCACTCGGGTCTCCTGCGACGTCGGTGTCGGAACACCGCGCCTGGGTGGTCCTCAAGGGGCCAAGCGAACCCACTTGACGCGGCTGGGCCCAGACACTATCGACCTGCGGCTACCGCTCGCACGTCACCATCGGTGAGGTCGGTCTCAACTGCGGTGAGGTCGATCACGCGTGCGCGCGCGTTAGAAGGAAACCCACGCCTGGAGGCCGTTTCAGCGGCTCCCGCGAGCGGCCATCAAGCCCGCCGCGAGCACCAGAGCGACGACCGAAGCCAGCGCGAGCCACGTCCCGGGCGCCGCGACGGCGTTCTCGACCCGGTCCCCCGTCAGCGGCAGTTCGAGCGCCCGCACGCCGGCCAGGACCGCGAACCCCGCGAGGACCGCGGCACCGCGAGCGGGCCTCGACCTGTTCACCAGCACGAGGTTGATGATCAGTGCGGTGAGGGAGATCAGCAGCGTCCAGGAGACCGCGGGGTCGGTGCCCGGCAGCAGGCCCGGCGACTCGAACCCGTCGCCGCGCGTGGTCGGCAGCGCGAAGGCGCCCACCGCGAAGATCCCGGCGAGCAGCACGGCGCCCAGCTCGGCCACCGGCAGCTGCTCCCGCCTGACCTCCCCGGCGCTCTCCCGCTCGATCGCGGCCGCGATCCCCGCGCAGATCAGGGCCAGCAGGCCGAGAGGCAGTTCGACGACCATCAGCCAGAAGCCCGCGCCGGGCTGCGCGACGCCCGCCTGACTCGCCGCCAGCACGGACTCCGTGGTGCCCGCCGCCGCGAGCTGCACGGCGAAGAACACACCGACGAGTGCCGGGCGCACCGCGGCAGCGGTGGAGGGCACGAACAAGAGGAGTCCGACCACGCCGAGAGCCAGTCCGGCCACCCACAGCAGGCTCACGGCCGCCAGCTCGGGTGCCGGGCCGCCCGTGGTGAGCGTGAGCTGCGGGAGCAGGGCGCCCACCAGCACCGCCACCGCGGCGGCGACGGCGAAGGCCCCCGCGATGACGTGCATGCGCCGCAGGGACGGCAGGGCGGGGTCGCGCACCTCGTCGCGCTCGCCGCGGACCAGCCGCAGGGCGCGGCCGTGCAGAGGGGCGCCGAGCAGGACGATCGCGGCGACCAGCGCGGTCACCGGTCCCGGGCTGACGCCGAGCCCCGGGGCCAGCGTGCCGGCCGCGAGTCCCGGCACCGCGACGGCGAGCACGGCCAGCGCCACGCCGATGCCGCCGCCCTGGCGGGTGTCCGGATCGGGCGAGGTGGCCGACAAGGCGGTGGCCAGCGGGACGGCGATCGCGACCAGCAGGCCGCCGACCAGTCCCAGGACGGGCAGCTCCCACGGGCCGCGGTCGAGCTGGAAGGCGTCGGTCGAGGTGAAGGGCTTGCCCAGCAGCCCGATGGCCGCCACCGCGGCGATCAGCACCGGCAGGCCCACCAGGGTCGGGGGCTCCGTCTCGTCCGCGGGCAGACCGGCGCGCCCGGCCGCGAGCGCTCCACCGGCGATCACCAGCAGGTGCCCGGCCACCAGCACCCAGACGCCGGCGGTGGGCGTGACCGCGAGCAGCGTCGCCGGCCGGAAGAGCTCGGGGCGCGCCACGTCCATCGGCTCGAACGCGATCAGCAGGTCGCCGAGCAGCCGGCCGGCCGCGAAGACGCCGACCGCGGCGATCAGCCCCGCCGCCACGAACGGGCGGCCGCGCATCAGCAGCACCCCCGCGACGGCCGGGGGCGCCAGCGCCAGCAGGGCGAGCAGCGGCCACGACGTGAAGGCGGGTTCCGCGCCGTCGACCACGCCGAGCAGCGGGCCGAGGGCCAGCAGCAGGGAGCCTGCCGAGGCGAGGGCCCACGAGGTGCGCAGCCTGCCGGCCGCCGGGGTCTGGTTCTCGAGCTCGGTGCGAGTCATCGCGGGCGAACCTAGCAATAGGAGGGGTGGGGGTCCCTCCGCCGTGCTGTCCCGTTGAGATGAATTTCGTTCGCATGTGGAAAAGACGCGGCGGGTACCCCTGGGTCGTGACTTCATCACCTACCGTCGCTCACATGGGCGACACCGGCCGGTCGTGGATCACACGTCTGGCTGACGCCGCCCTCGACCGCGCCGGCTGGGGCGTCCACGCCGCGCGGGACGTCGCCGAAGAGGTGAAGGTCGCGCTCCGGGCGGTGGCCTCGCCCGGCGGCGTGCGCGGGGTCGCGGTCGAAGCGGCCTGGCTGACGGCCCGCGCGGTGCTCTACCCGTGGGGCGCCGTCGCCGAACAACTGCGCCCGGACGGCCCGTACCGGCACTACCGCACCGACGGCCTGCCACCCCGCCAGCGCGGGCTGGTGGTTTCGGCGATGGACGCGGCGGGCACCCCGATCGTGCTGGTGCACGGCATCGGGGACAACCGCTCCGCCTTCGCGGTGCTGTCGGGGGCGCTGCGAAGGCGGGGCTTCGGGGTGGTGCACGCCGTCAACTACAGCGTGCTGACGGCGTTGACCGGTGACGTCCGCCGTTCGGCCGCGCTGCTCGGCGAGCACATCGAGCGGATCTGCGAAGAAACCGGTTCGGACCAGGTCCACGTCGTCGGCCATTCACTCGGCGGGCTCATCGCCAGGTACTACGTGCAACGGCTGAATGGCGACTCACGCGTTCGCACACTCGTAACACTGGGAACGCCGCACAACGGCACCCTCTCCGCCTACCTGGTGCCGACTCCGCTGACCCGGCAGCTCCGGCCGGGTTCGGAACTGCTGGCGGAACTCGCCGAGCCGTGCCGGCCGTGCCGCACGCGGTTCGTCGTCGTCTGGTCCGAGATGGACCAGATCATCGTGCCTCAGCGCAACGCCCGCCTGGAGCACTCCTCGTTGGTCGTCGAGGAGCACCAGATACGTGATTCAGGTCACCTTTCTTTGCCGGTTGACACGAGGACGCTTCACGTAGTTGTGACGGCGATCACCCGATCGGATGACTTGTCACCTCACCCCATCGCCGCTGGCGGTGAGGCGTTTCGCGCTCCCGCCACGACCGATCGTCACAGTTGACAGTTGAAACTTGCTGGTTGCCGCCCATTGGGAGGACATAACGAACTGGGGTTTGCCCTCCGAGGCTCCCCGCCGTTACTGTCCCCCGGTCCGTTGTCACGGTCTGATCACAGAAGGACACCGAGTCAGAACCCCGAATCCTGACTCACCGGGAATCCCCCGCCCGGCGTCCACCCCGATCAGGCTCCCCGAAGGCGGAAGGGCAAGCTTTGAGTCACCACCGCTCCCCCGGCGGCCATGAACGCAGTGCTGCGCTTGAAGAGGCAGTCGACCGCGCCTCGACGCGCACCGTCGGCTCCCACCGGCTCCCCCCGCCACCGTCGGCGCTTCGCGGACGCATCGTCGTCGCCGCCGTCGCAGTAGGTGCCTTCGCCGCGGCAGGCGCCGGCCAGATCGGCCAGGCAGCCGCCGGCGACAGCACGGACGTGCAGCTCGCGAACCACTCCGACGGCGCCGCCACGTTCGACGGCGTGGGTGGCGACACCGCCGCCGCCCCGCAGATCCTCGCGGTCTCCAAGACCACGGCCGAGGGCTCCGCCGAGGCCGCCAAGCTGCTGCGCAGCCAGCAGCTCACCACCGAGCGCGAGGCCGTCGAGGCCGAGAAGAAGCGCCCGAAGTTCTTCCGCCCCGCCGCCGGCGAGTTCACCTCCGGCTACGGCGGCCGCTGGGGCACCATGCACCTCGGCATCGACATCGCCGGCCCGATCGGCACCCCGATCGTCTCCGCCGCCGACGGCGTCGTGATCGAGGCGGGTCCCGCCTCCGGCTTCGGCCTCTGGGTCCGCGTGCAGCACTCCGACGGCACCATCACCGTCTACGGCCACATGGACACCATCGGCGTCCGCGAAGGCCAGCAGGTCAAGGCCGGCCAGCAGATCGCCCGCATGGGCAACCGCGGCTTCTCCACCGGCCCCCACCTGCACTTCGAGGTGTGGAACCCGGACGGCCAGAAGATCAACCCGCTGACCTGGCTGAACGCTCGCGGCGTGACCGTCTGATCCAGTTTTCCCGGTTCCGGCTCTCTGAAACACGGCTTCAGCCGCCTTGTGAGGTGTCTTCGGCCGCCCCGCCACCTCGCGGGGCGGGGCGGGGCGGTTCGACAGCCTCAAGCGGCTCTCGTGGCTCAGGAGCCACTCCAGCACCGCTGTGGTGCCGCTCCGGTTCGGCTCCAGTGGCGTTCTGGTCGGGCTCGGGTGGTGCTGTGGTTCTGCCGCGGCGGTGTCGGCTCGGGTTGCGCTAGTGGTGCGGTCGGGGGCTCACTTCCGGGTCAACTTCACGCCGTCGCGCTGTATTTCGCCGATGCCCCGATTTCGTCGCGGTGATGCCGGTTCGTTACAGCGCTGAGCGGATGAAGTAGGCCGCGGCCACCCGCCACACCGAGCACATGTGCCTGCGCCAGCGCGGCCCGCAGGCCTCGCAGGACCCGCTCTCGGTCTGCCTGTGGTGGGTGAGGACGGCTCGCCACGCTTCGGCCAGGGTCCTGGTCGCCGGGGAGTCCTGACGGCATTCCAACTCGCCGAGAATTGCGAACACACGTTCGTGCAGGGCGCCGGCCAGTACGTGGTCCATCGTGAGCTCTCCCGCCGGGGTCGTGGCCTCATGCGGTTGATGATGCTCCGGGGGTCTGACAATTTTCGGGCCCTCTGGGGCCGGCGGCTCGATTCGCCGGGTACGCGGTGCCTTCCGCGTCGCCCTCTTGCCTGGTCCCAGCTGCGCTTATGCGGTGATGCGGCTTGCCTCGGCGCTCGACGCGGAAGTACCTCGAAAGCCTGAACGGACAGCGTGGCCGGACCGCTCTCCCGTTCGGTCCGGCCACACCTCGCCGCGAAGTTGGGCCCCCGCCTTCCCTTCGCTCCCCTTGGTCGCATGCTGCACTTCTGCGCCCCGGACCGCCCCGAACGTTCCGTCGGCTGTGTTGCTTGCGACACCCACATAGACGTACGGGGTCGGCGATCGTTGCGCTGGTTTTCCCGGATTTTTCTCGGTTCATCCGATTGGGGGTCTTGGCTGGTCGGGATGGGGGTGGGGGTTTGTTCGTCCGGGGATTTTGGGAGCGCGGCGGTTTCGTAAGTCGTTTTCCGTGGTTGGTTGACGGGTGCTTGTTGGGATTTCGTGGCTGGTCCGGTTGCGGGCGTTGGCTTGGCGGCTGCGTTCCGCTTGTCGGGTGGTCTGCTTGGGCTGGGAGCCGCCGGTTTCACGCTCGGGGCTCCGCCCCGGACCCCGCCAATCTGATCGAAGACCGGCCGGCGCCGTCTGCGGGTTGATGGCACGCCCGTTGCTCTGGGCGGCTTGCTGTTGCGTTGCGGTGTGTTGGGTGTGGTGGTCCCGTCACGAGCCGCGCCCGTGACGGGACCACCACACCTTCTCTTGGCTCAAAGCCACTGCGGCTCGGCTTCGCCGTCGCTCCCGCTCGCCTTCAGCCTCGCAGCCGGCTGGGAGCTCGCCTGTCGGCACGCGGTGGCGGCGGCTCGCCTCTGGCATGTCGCCTTCGGCCCTGCGGCTCGGAGTGCGTCAGGCGCAGCTCATCCTCGGACTCGCGTCGGTATCGAGGTCCCGGCGGCGTGTCGGGCACGGCCCGCCTCCAGGGCTCCCGACACGGCGAACAGCCCGCCTGCGGCGTCGCGGTGGCGTTCGGGCCGGGTGCGACGGCGGGCGGGCTGCCGTGTGGTGCGGGGTGGGCGTTAGAGCTTGGTCATGGGGACGCTGCCGATCAGCATCAGGCGGACCGTGCCCGAGCCGCCGAAGTCGATCGTGGCCGTGGCCCTCAGGCCCGCGCCGTCCACCGCCACCACCCGGCCGAGGCCGTACTTGTCGTGGGTCACCCGATCGCCCACCTCCAGCTTCATCGCCGGGGCGTCCTTCCAGCCCGCCTTGCCGGGGGCCGGGCGGGAGAGGCCTCGGGAGGCGATGCCGCCGGAGGCCGAACGGCCCCAGGTGGTGGCGGCCGCGGGGGCCGAGCGGGAGGGTTCCACCCGGCGCCAGTCGATGAGGTCCTGGGGGATCTCGCCGAGGAAGCGGGAGGCCGGGTTGGCCGAGGGCTGGCCCCACGCCGAGCGGACCAGGGCCCTGGAGAGGTAGAGGCGGCGTTGGGCGCGGGTGATGCCGACGTAGGCGAGGCGGCGTTCCTCCGCCAGTTCCGCCGGGTCGCCGAGGGCTCGCATGTGCGGGAAGACGCCGTCTTCCCAGCCCGTGCTGAAGACCACCGGGTACTCGAGGCCCTTGGCCGTGTGGATGGTCATCAGGGTGACGACGCCGTCGGACTCGGCGTCCGGGATCGAGTCGGCGTCGGCCACCAGGGAGACGCGTTCCAGGAACGCCGGGAGCGAGGGAACCGGTTCCGCGCCTTCCGGGAGCTCCAGCTCGGTGAACTCGCGGGCGACGGTGACCAGTTCGTTGAGGTTCTCGACCCTCGTGTGGTCCTGGGGGTCCTCGCTGGCTTCCAGCTCGGTGCGGTAGCCGCTCTTCTCCAGGACGGCTTCGAGGATGTCGGCGACGTCGTCCTCGCGGGCGACCATCTCGCCGAGCTCGTCCATCATCTCCACGAAGCCCGCGATGGCGTTGCGGGAGCGCGGGTTCAGCATCGGGACGCGGTCGAGGTCGCGCAGGGCCGCGGCGAAGCTGATGCGCTCGCGTTCGGCGTAGGCGGAGACGCAGGCTTCCGCCCGTTCGCCGATGCCCCGCTTCGGGACGTTCAGGATCCGCCGGAGGGAGACCGTGTCCTCCGGGTTCGCCAGGGTGCGCAGGTAGGCGAGGGCGTCGCGGACCTCGCGGCGCTCGTAGAAGCGGACGCCGCCGACGACCCGGTACGGGAGGCCGAGGCGGATGAAGATCTCCTCGAAGACCCGCGACTGGTTGTTCGTGCGGTAGAAGACGGCGATCTCGGAGTTGTTGACCTCGCCGCTGTCGACCAGGCGGTCGATCTCGTTCGCGACGAACGCCGCCTCGTCGTGCTCGTTGTCGGCGACGTAGCCGACGATCTTCTCGCCCTCGCCGAGGTCGGACCACAGCGACTTGTCGCGGCGGTTCGGGTTGCGGGAGATGACCGCGTTCGCCGCCGTCAGGATGTTCTGCGTGGAGCGGTAGTTCTGCTCCAGCAGGATCGTGGTGGCGTCCGGGTAGTCGCGCTCGAACTCGACGATGTTGCGGATCGTGGCGCCGCGGAAGGCGTAGATGGACTGGTCCGCGTCGCCGACCACGCAGAGCTCGGCCGGGGGGATCTCGCCGCCCGCCTTGCCGACCAGTTCGCGCACCAGCGTGTACTGCGCGTGGTTGGTGTCCTGGTACTCGTCGACCAGGACGTGGCGGAAGCGGCGGCGGTAGTGCTCGGCCACGTCCGGGAACGTCTGCAGGAGCTCGACGGTCCTCATGATGAGGTCGTCGAAGTCGAGCGAGTTCGACTCGTTCAGGCGGCGCTGGTAGACCGCGTAGACCTCGGCCACGCGGCGCTCCAGGTCGTTCGTGGCCTGGGCGGTGGCGGTCTCGGGGTCGACGAGCTCGTTCTTGAGGTTCGAGATGTGCACGGCGAGGGTGCGGGCCGCGTACTTCTTCGGGTCCAGGTCGAGATCGCGCGCCACGAGCGTGATGAGGCGCCGCGTGTCGTCGCTGTCGTAGATCGAGAAGTTCGACGACATGCCCAGGGTCTTCGCCTCGCGGCGCATGACGCGGACGCACATCGAGTGGAACGTCGACACCCACATCGAGCGGGCGCGGGCGCCCACCATGTCGGCGACGCGCTCCTTCATCTCGGCGGCGGCCTTGTTCGTGAACGTGATGGCCATGATCTCGCCGGGGTGCACGTCCCGTGCCGCGAGCAGGTACGCGATCCGCCTGGTGAGGACGCGCGTCTTGCCGGAGCCGGCGCCCGCCACCACGAGCAGGGGCGAGCCGGCGTGCTCGACGGCACGGCGCTGCGCGGGGTTCAGGTCGTCGAGCAGGTGGCCCGCGCGGGAAACGGGGGGACTTGAGGGCAAGTCGAACAAGGCGCTCATCGTCCATCCACGGTACCGGGCGGCACCGACGAATCCGGTACCACCCGACCACGTGTTCGATCAGGAGCCGGTGTCGATCACGAACCGACGACCGGCGCGGACGGTCCCGTGACCGTCCACCTCGGCGGGGACTTCCGGGCTGTCCTGCGCGTACTCCCCGGTGGACCGCGAGCACCGGCCACGCCTCGCCGTCCACGACGAGGTGATCCTGCGCGCCTCGGCACCGGCGGCGACGGCCGGCAGCGCTTCCCACCTGGTGAGCGCACTCACCGCGCGGACTTGGCAGGCGCCCGAGGTTCTGTGCAACACTGGATCCGTGCGCGTGACGTTCTTCGAGTTTTTCTACGGGATCCGGACTCCGGCTCCCGTGGTCGTCTAGCGCCGACAAAGCCACCACGAAGCCCCGGAGTCCTCGGACACCGGGGCTTCGCTGCTTCCGGGCCAGGGCTCGCAGAGTCGAGAGGTCGACCGATGACGGACACCACCACCGAGCCGGACATCAACGAACTGCGCGAGGAGATCGACCACCTGGACGCGGAAATACTGCGTCTCGTGCAGCGGCGCGTCGAGATCTCCAAGATCATCGGCGCCGCGCGGATGGCCGCCGGCGGCACGAAGATCGTGCACAACCGCGAGATCGACGTGCTCAACCGCTACAAGCCGCTCGGCCCCGAGGGCAAGGACCTCGCGCTGACCCTGCTCAAGATGGGCCGCGGCCCGCTCGGCAGGTAGGAAGAGCCCGGCCCGGCGTCACAGGACGCCGGGCCAAAAAGGCTCCAGAGCCTTCCTGACGTGCGCGAGGTCCGCGTCCACGAGCCGGGTGTCGTCCGGCACGTAGGCGAGCGGGTCCTCGAGCAACGGCTCCGGCAGGCGCAGCAGGCCCTCCACCAGGGCGTGCAGGCACAGCGCCGAGTACCCGCGCAGGTAGCCGCCTTCCTGGGTGAGCACCGCGCGCGGACCGGACGACGCCACCCTGCGGCCGATCTCGCGGTACCCGTCCGCCGTGAGGTTGTGGCGGCCGTTGGGGTCGAACGCCGACCCGTCGAACCCGGACGCGCACACCAGCAGGTCCGGCTCGAAGTCGCGCAGCAGCGGGAAGGCGATTTCGTCGAGCGCGCGCAGGTAGGCCGTGTCCCCCGCACCGAGTGACAGCTCGATGTTCACGTTCCTGCCGTTGGCGCCCACCTCCGACGGCGCGCCCGTCTGCGGGTGGTTCGTGCCCCACGCACCGTGCCGCATGTGCACGGAGATGGTCAGCACGTCCGCGCGGTCGTAGAAGATCTCCTGCGTGCCGTTGCCGTGGTGGACGTCCCAGTCCAGCACGGCGACCCGCATCCCCTGGCGTCGCGCGGTTTCCGCGACCAGCGCCGCGTTGTTCACGAAGCAGTAGCCGTCCGCCATGTCCGGCTGCGCGTGGTGCCCCGGCGGCCGCACGAGCGCGTACGCCAGCGGTGCGCCTGATTCCAGTGCGGCCAACACCGTGCCCGCCGCCGCTGACGCCGCACGCCACGTCTCCGGCCCCACGACCGTGTTCACCTCCAGCGCTACACGCTCGGACACCCGCAACGAGTCCAAGTAGCCCGCCGTGTGCACGCGCAGAAGCTCGTCCACGGACGCATGCCTGCCCTCGTGCCACTTCAGGTGCGGCGCCACAGGGCCGTGCGTCAGCGCGTGCCGGAACGTCCGCAGCCGCGCCGCGTTCTCCGGGTGCGGCTCGGCCACGTCGAGCCACGGCCAGGAGCCCGGCAGCTCCCACAGGCCCTCGCCGGCGTCGTGCTCGAGGCAGTCGTCGTGCCAGAACATGTCCACGCGAATCGGATATCAGGGCGATCACGGATGGTCCACCGGAAAAATCAGGGGGCACACTGGAGTCATGGGCCTCATCGCCGCACTGATCGCCATCGCCGGCCTGCTCGCCGCCTTGGCGCACGACGCTTACCTGGGCTTGCTCGGTTCGGCCGCCACCAAGAAGGGCCTCGCCGGAGCACCTGTCTCGCAGTTCGTCCGCAGCCGCTGGAAGACCGCGATCGCCACGACCGCGGGCGCGGCGATCGGCCTGCTCATCACCAACGGCGACGCGCTCGCCGCCGACGTGATCGGCGCGGCCATCGCGGGCGGCAGCGGCCTGGTCGCGCTCAACGGCGTGCAGAAGACGCACAAGCAGCTGAACAGCGGACAAGCGCAGCTCCCGCCCCGCTAGCGGCTTCACACAAAAGGGTGTCGCTCGTCCTGAACGCCCCCTTCCGGTTGGTTCGACACCTCCGAACGGCCCTACCCTGGTCGCGTCGCAGAGGGGTGTCGGGATGGACGAACTGCCGGGCAAACATCGCCTCGTCGACGGGCTCGCACCACCGCGGCCCGTCGTCGGAGGTGACCGCATCCCGCTGCCGCGCCGCCACCGGCCCGACCCGCTGCAGGACACCGACGGGCTGAGGAAGTTCAACATCGGCCTGGTGCCCGCCTCGGTCACGCCGCCGCGGACGTGGAAGCGCGCGGCCTGGTTCGCCGTCGTCTCCTCGGTGCTCGTCCTGGTCGGGCTGAGCGTCGCGGCGGCCAAGCTCGTCGGCAGTGGCGGCGAGGTCGAGACGGTGGGCCTGCCCGGCTACCCGTCGGACGTGCCGCTGATCTCGCAGCTGACCACGGGCGGCACCACGACCCCCTCGGCCACCGGCACCAGTCCGTCGGCCGCGCACACCGGCAGGGTGGCGCCCGCGCCGGGGACGGGACGCGGGTCCATCGCACCGGGCACCAGCGGCCGCGCGTCCGCCACGGTCGCCCCGCCGTCCGGGCCGCTCCCGCCCGTGATCACGACGGTGCCGGTCACCGAGGCCCCCGTCGTCGACGGCGGCAAGATCGCCGAGCAGACTGAGAGCTTCTACAGCGCGATGGTGACGAACGCCGACACGGCGCTCGCCCTGACGACGGACCCGGTGAGGTCGAACGCGGACGTGTTGCTGGAGGGCAGGCTCGCCGACATCTCGCTGATCGAGGTGAAGGAGATCGTGGTCGACCCGGGCAGGGGCCTCACCGTCAGCCTGCTGCGGGTGACCAAGAAGGACGGCACGGTCAGCACCGAGAAGCGCGAGCTCAGCTTCACCGCCGGCGACCTGCCGCTGATCAACGGTGAACGGTTGAAGACCGGCGGCTGAAGCCGCTCAAGGTCATACCCGGTGCGACCGAATGTAGTAAGTAGCACCTTCGAGCGGATCCCGAGGCCGCTGACCGCCACGAACGGATGAAGTTCAGCCGCACGCTGGCACGGTCATGCGAAGCCACGGTACGTCTTCAGGTGACCACGGACAGTACGGAGGACCTGAGCAGTGCAGCGTCTCGCGACGACCGGGCGGAGACACACCCGCGCCGGCTCGATCAGCGTGGCTGAGCTGATGAAGCAGCAGCCTGGCCCGATGCGCATCCTCTCCACCGAGGAGGCCGCCACCGATGCTCTCGTCACATCACTGCTCGGTCCGACCGAGGACATGACGGCGACCACGGCGGTGATCCCGGCCGTGCCCGGTCGCCGCCGCCGCCGCGCGAAGTCCAGCCGCGCCGCGAGGGCCGCGGGCCTGCTCGCCGGCGCGGTCGTCCTGGTGTCGTCCATCGCCGGCGCCGCGGTCCTCGCGAGCAGGAGTCCGGGGAACAACGGCATCCCGTTCTCCCAGCGTCCCGTCGCGCTGTCCGGTGCGAGCGCGCTGCGCCCCGACGTCCTGTCCGCGCAGCTGCCGGACGAGCGCGCGCCGAGGCAGCCCAGCGCGGCCGTCGCGGCCCCGATGCCGGATCCGTCCGCACTGCTGCTGGAGACGTCCGAACCGGCCACGCCGGAGGTCACGGTCGGTCCCCAGCCGCAGGTCGACGTGGTGAAGCGGTTTTACGAGCTGCTCACGACGAAGCCCAAATCGGCGGCCAAGCTGCTGTCCCCGGACCTGGTCGGCGCGAACCCGGAGGAGTTCGTCGACTCCTGGGGGATGATCAAGCTGGTGAACGTCGACCAGACGTCGGTGCGGCCGGACGGGTCGGTGCTCGCGGTCGTGTCCATGCAGGAGCTCGACGGCGGCTGGCTGCGCCTCGAACAGCTCTTCTGGCTCACCGACACGACGCAGCCCCGGATCATCGGCACCGAGGTCCTTTCGGCGCAACGGAGTTAGGTCGCGCCCAAGCGGGAGCGCCGTTCGCAGTCGAACGGTGACCGCTCGTCGCGGAAACTGGGTTCCGGCCGTGAAAATTCCCCCATAGGGGTTACATCTCGGGTCACGATTCGGTATCCATGTTCCCGCCAGTGCGCAAACGCGAACTTGGAAGGGTGAACGAGCGGTGTCGATTGAGGACCATCGTCGGCGGCTGAACGGGTCGGCGGAGTCGACCGGCCAGCTGTCCGTCGCCGAGCTGATCGCCCGCCGCGAGGCGGAAACCGTGGAGATCCCGGTGATCACCGACGACATCACCCCCGAGGCCTTCGAGCCGACGGTCAAGTTCAAGCCCGTCAAGGCGTCCGGCGGCAAGCCGAAGAAGCAGCCCATGAAGGAGCTGCACATCACCGAGCTGCTGCGTCGTGAGGGCCGTGCCGACGACACGCAGCGCGGCGGGTTCACCGTCGGCAAGCTGGCCGCCGCGGCCAGCGGTGGCGTGGTCCTCTGCGGTTCCGTCGCGTTCGCCGCGTCCTCGTGGCTGTCCTCCCCCGACGAGCGCCCGCTCGCCGAGGTGCGGTTCGACGAGCGGGCCCAGGCCCGTGGCGCGAGCTCCGGCACCGAAGGCGTCGTGAAGCTGCCGTCGAACAAGACCCAGCAGGCCGACACCACCGAGACCGAGCAGGCCGCCCCGGCCTCGGCCGAACCGACGACGCGCGTCGCGCCGTACGTCCAGGCCCAGCCGCAGCGCCCGGCGCAGCAGCAGGCACCGACGCAGGCCCAGCAGCCGACGCAGCAGCCGACGCAGCCCACCTCGCAGACGCCGCCCGCCACGACGACGCCGTCGACGTCCACGGAGACCAGCCAGCCGAGCACGCCGCCGTCGAGCGAGACGCCCGCGCCGCCGCCCAGCTCGTCCTCCACCACCCCGCCGAGCAGCAGCACGCCCGCGCCGCCGCCCAGCTCCGACGCGCTGCCCACCCCGTCCAACCCGGTCGACGTGAGCGTCGACCTCGGCCTGCTCGACCCGGTCCTCAACACCGTGGGCGACACCGTTGGCGGATTCGACTTCTTCGCTCCGGCGAACTGACGTACGAACAGGTAGCTCGGCGTCGGCCCACGGCAGGTACCCTGTGCGGGCATTCGCGACGACCCGCTGACTACCGCACGAGGAGCACGAGCGTGGGATCTGCTGCCGCAGCCGCCTTCACGCTGTCGAGCACCGGCTTGGCGGTCTCGTGACCACGTCCGACACCTCGGACGGCCGCCTGATCGCCGACCGCTACCGCTTCCTCGACCGCATCGGCTCCGGTGCGATGGGCATCGTCTGGCGCGCCCACGACGAACGCCTCGGCCGCGAGGTGGCGATCAAGCAGCTGCTGCTGGCGCCCGGTCTCGACGAGACCGAGCAGGACGAGGCCATCCAGCGCGCCATGCGCGAGGGCCGCATCGCCGCGAAGCTGCACCACCCGAACGCCATCGCCGTGTACGACGTCGTCGAGGAAGACGGCGTCCCGTGCCTGGTCATGGAGTACCTGCCGTCCTACAGCCTCGCCGACGCGCTGGCCGAGGGCGGGCCGATGGACCCGGTCGAGGTCGCGAGCATCGGCACCCAGTGCGCGGCGGCGCTGGCCGCGGCGCACGCGGCCGGGATCGTCCACCGCGACGTGAAGCCCGGCAACGTGCTGATCGCCGAGAACGGCGTCGTCAAGATCACCGACTTCGGCATCTCCCGCGCGTCCGACGACATCACGGTCACCAAGACCGGCCTGATCGCCGGCACGCCCGCGTACCTCGCGCCGGAGATCGCACGGGGCCAGGACCCGACGCCGGCCTCGGACGTCTACTCGCTCGGTTCGACGCTGTTCGCCGCGATGGAGGGCGAACCGCCCTACGGAGTGAGCGAGAACACCCTCGGTGTTCTGCACGCCGTCGCGGCCGGGCGGATCAACCCGCCGACGGTGGACCACCCGCTGGCCGACACGCTGCTGTACCTGTTGAACTTCGAGCCGGACGACCGGCCGACGATGTCGCAGGCGCGCGAGCTGCTCAACGCCGTCGCCCACGGGATGGCGCCGTCGTTCAGCGGTCTGCCGGTCCCGGTCGACGGTCCTGATCCGACGACGGTCGTGGAGCCGGACCGGACCCGGGTCGTCCGCCCGGTGGCCGCGCCGGTGCGCACCTCGCCGCCCCGCACGGCCCCTCCGATGGTTCCCGTCGGCCGGCCGGGCCCGGACAACAGGCCGCTGATGATCGCCGCGGTGGTGCTGGCACTGCTGCTGGTGATCGGTGGCCTGATGGTCGTGCTGGGCGTGTTCAGCAAGGAGCAGGGCAGGGCGCCGTCCGCGCCGCCGGTGAGCTCTTCCTCGGTGGTGCCCACGACCACGGAGGGCCTGCAGCCCGTGGTGACCACCACCACGGCCCAGGCAACCACGACGCAGGAAACGACGTCTGCTCAGAGGACGACTACTACTACGACCACCACTACGACGACGACCACGACGACTACGACAACAACGACGACGACCACGACGACGACCACGACAAGGCCGCCGGTGAGTTCGAGCGTCCCGCCGCCTCCGGCGGGCTGAGCGTCGTTGCGCCGTAGAAATCTCGTAAGGTGGGTACCCGCACCGATGGGTGATCTGAACCCGAAGGTGTGACCAGCCGTTGAACAGAGAGCAAGTGACCGCACAGCGGGGAGCAACTGTGACCGACGATGGCCGATTGGTCGCTGGTCGCTACCGATTGAGCCAGCGGATCGGCAGCGGCGCCATGGGCGTCGTCTGGACGGCACACGACGAACGCCTGCACCGCACCGTCGCGGTCAAGCAACTCCTCCTGCAGCCCGGACTCGCCGAATCCGACACGGACGAGGCGAAGCGACGGGCCATGCGCGAGGGGCGGATCGCCGCGCGTCTTCAGCACCCGCACGCGGTCGCCGTGTACGACGTGGCCGAGGACGACAGCCAGCCGTGGCTCGTGATGGAGTACCTGCCGTCCAAGAGCCTCTCGGCGGTGCTGTCCGAACGCGGCACGCTCCCGCCCCGCGACGTGGCCTCGATCGGCATGCAGGTGGCCTCCGCGCTCGCCGCCGCGCACAACGCGGGCATCGTGCACCGGGACATCAAGCCCGGCAACGTGCTCCTCGGCGACGACGGCACCGTCAAGATCACCGACTTCGGCATCTCCCGCGCGACCGGTGACGTGACCGTCACCGCGACGGGCATGCTCGCGGGCACCCCGGCCTACCTCGCCCCCGAGGTGGCCAAGGGCTACGACCCCGGCTCGCCGTCCGACGTGTTCTCCCTCGGCTCCACGTTGTACGCGGCGATCGAGGGCGAGCCGCCGTTCGGCCTGAGCGAGAACACCATCGCGCTGCTGCACAAGGTCGCGTCCGGCAAGGTCAACCCGCCGCGCAACGCCGGCCCGCTGACGGCGTTGCTGATGCGCCTGCTCAGAGCGGAGCCGGAGGACCGGCCGACCATGGCCGAGGCCCGCGACGCGCTCGCCGCCGTCGCGAACGGCCAGGCCACCCCCGCCTTCACGCCCGCCGTGGTCGCACCGACCCACCCGCCGTCGTGGCGCGGTGCCCCGGTGCAGCAGCCGCAGCAGCAGGCCGCCACGCGGGCCCTCCCGCCGCAGCACGCCCAGCCGACCCCACCGCCGCCCAACGCGACGCGGGTGGACCTGCACACGCCGGCGCGGGCCGTTCCCACGCAGCAGCAGCCGTCGAACCACCGCCCGGCCGCCGCGCCCCAGTACTCGCAGCGTCCGAAGCCCGCACGGCCCTCGTCGCCGTCGTCGGCGACGAAGAGCAGGAAGTCGACCGTCTACACCGCACTCGCCATCGTGGCGGCGGCGGTCATCGGCATCATGTTCGCGAGCATGATCTCGAACGGCAGCGGCGGCGGCGGCCAGAACAACAACGCGGGCGCGAGCACCTCGACCCAGCAGACCCAGGGCAACGACCCGACGGAGCAGTCGACGCCGCCCAAGTCGTCGGGCAAGGCCGGCCAGTGGACGGAGACCCCGACCGACGGGGACAAGAAGACCCTGCTCGAGGACTACTTCGAGCTCGCCCCGAAGAAGCCGGACGAGGCCTGGGCGATGGGCAACGGCAACTTCCAGGGCCAGTACCCCGGCGGCATGGACGGTTTCCGGACGTTCTGGGGCGGCATCAAGAAGAGCAAGGTCACCAGCGTCGAGGAGCGCCAGCCCTACTACTTCGTGGTGACCCTGGAAGTCGAGAAGAAGGACGGCTCGAAGTCGTCCATGCAGCGCCAGGTCTCGCTGGAGTGGCGCTCGCCGAACTTCCTGCTGAGCTACGACAAGCCGTTCGGCAGCGCCTAGGGGTCGCGCGGGTCAGCTGGCCCGCGCCGCCTTCTCGAGCGCTTCCGCCAGGCTGATCACGGCGGGGTTCCACGCGGCGTCCTCGCGGTAGACGACGTGGATGTGCCGCACCGGCTCGGGATTGCGCACCTTGCGCAGCACGACGCCCGGATGCGCGTAGCCGAGGCCGAGCCGCGGGATGATCGTGACGCCGAGCCCGGCCGCCACGAAGCCCTGGGCGGTGGCGTAGTCGTTGCTCTCCACGGCGATCTTGGGCGCGAACCCGGCTCCCGCGCACGCGTTCGTGACGAGGGTCGCGCACGGTCCGGTGGCGCCGCAGTCCGCGTTGATCCACGGCTCGTCGGCCAGTTCGCCGAGGTCGAGCACGCGCTTGCGGGCCAGGGCGTGGCCTCGTGGCAGCACGGCGTAGAACGGGTCCGCGAGCAGGTGGCGGGCGACCACGCCCTCCGGCGCCGGGTCGCCGGGTTCGAGGACGGTGATCGCCACGTCGGCGCGGCCCGCGGCGAGCTCCTCGAACGGGTCGTAGGGCTCGGTGAGCTTCAGGTCGAGCTCGACGCCCGACCGCTCCGCCCGGAACGTCGCCACCGCGGGCGGCACGAGCGCCGCTCCCGCCGTCGCGAAGTAGCGGACGCGCAGCGTGCCGGCGCAGCCGTTGCGCAACGCCGTGAGGGCGCTCTCGGCCTCGGCCAGCTGCTCGGCGAGCCGCCCGGCGTGATCGGTGAGCAGGCGACCGGCGGCGGTCGGCCGCACACCCCTGCCGACGCGTTCGAGCAGCGGCAGGCCCGCCTGCTTCTCCAGGCCCGCGACCTGCTGCGAGATGGCGGAGGGCGTGTAGCCGAGGTTGGTCGCGGCCGCGGTGATGGAACCCGTGGTCACGACCGCTCGGAGCACCTGCATGCGTCGCACGTCCAGCATGCCTCGACCGTACAGCGCCGCTTAAAGGTTTCCCACAACAATTAAATTGTTTTCACGCGTGCCCAGGCGCAAGGTGGACCCGTGAACCAACGCGGAACGTTGATCAGGATGGGCGTGCTCGCCCTGCTGTGGGGATCCAGCTTCCTGTGGATGAAGCTCGCGCTCGGCAGCCTGGCCCCCTTGCAGATCTCGCTCGTGCGGACGTTCTTCGGAGCGGTGGTGCTGTTCGTCGTGCTCGCCACGGCGAGGATGACGCTGCCCCGTGAGCGCGGGATCTGGGCGCACATGCTGTTCGTGGCCTTCTTCGGCAGCGCCGTGCCGTTCACGCTCTTCGCGTTCGGCGGCCAGACCGTCGACTCGGGCGTCTCCGGGGTGCTCAACTCCACGACGCCTCTCTTCGCGCTGGCCATCGGTCTCGTGCTCGGCAGCGAGAAGATCAGCAACGTGGTTCGCCTGCTCGGTCTCGTGCTCGGTTTCGGCGGCGTGCTGCTGATCTTCGCGCCGTGGCAGTCGGCCAACAGCATCGCGAGCTGGGGCGCGGTGCTCTGCCTCATCGGCGCCGCGAGCTACGCCGTCGGCTACTCCTACGCCGGCCGCTTCCTGGTCGGCACCGGCGCCACCTCGACCCAGCTCGCCGCCATGCAGCTGACGACCGCGATGGGGATGCTGCTGCTCGCCCTGCCGTTCGGCGGCCTGCAGCCCCTGCACCTGCACTGGGTGGGCATCGTCGCCGTCACGGTCCTGGGCGTTCTGGGCACCGGCGTCGCGTTCATCCTCAACTACCGCGTCATCGCCGACGAGGGCGCCACGACGGCGACCACCGTCGGCTACCTCTTGCCCGTCGTCTCCGTGCTCCTCGGAGCGGTCTTCCTCGGCGAGGAGCTCAACGCGAGGGTCGTCATCGGCATGCTGGTCGTGCTCGTGGGCGTCGCGCTGACCCGCCGCAAGCCCGTCTCGACCGGCCAGGCCATCTCACCAAACGAGACACACGACCTGGTCAAACGCTGACCGGTGAGACGCACGTCTCCCCCAATAGGATGGATCCGAGACGAATCGCGTCCTTATCGGGCTGCTCAGCCGTCTCCTCTTTGTAAGCGGAGTTGGAGAACAGCCCGAGAAGGACATCGACATGAACAACGGAAACCTGAAGGTCACCACGCGGACGACTTTTCATCTCCTCGCCCCCGGAGCGGCTCCCGCGCCGGTCGAGGCCGAGCTCGTCTACGACCCGGAGGACCCCTACGCGGTCGCCGTCCTCTTCTTCACCGGCTCCGGCCGCGTGGAGTGGATGTTCGCCCGCGACCTGCTGGCCGACGGCCTGCTGACGCCGTCCGGTGAGGGCGACATCCTCGTCCGGCCCGCCTCCGACGACCCGGAGCGCGTCCTGGTCGAGCTGAACGCGCCGACGGGGTTCGCCATCCTCAGCGCCGTCGCCGAGGACGTGGCGGAGTTCCTGGACGCCTCCTACGACGTCGTGCAGCCGGGCGAGGAGGACCTCTGGATCGACTTCGACCGGGAGCTGCAGAAGCTGGTCTCGACGATCGACTAGGACCGGCAGGGGTTCGCGGTGGTCACAAGGGCGCGGGACGAGGTGCCGGCACGCGGGGCAGCGTGGCCGACCAGCTCGTCGCGGGAGACCACCGGTGAACGGCGAGATCACCGAGGAAGTCCCGGAACAGGGTCCCCACCGGTGGACCGGCTCGGTGCGGTCCGCACCACCCCGTGAACGGGGAACCGCGGATGCTCGTCTGTGCGATTGATTAGTCTCACGGTGTGACAACCATCGGGGGCCGCTACACGCTGCTCGAGCGCATCGGCAGCGGGGCGATGGGGGTGGTCTGGCGAGCACGCGACGAGGTGCTGGCCCGCGAGGTAGCGGTCAAACAGCTCGTCACGGGCGACCAGCAGCGCGCGATGCGGGAGGCCCGCAACGCCGCCCGGCTGCACCACCAGCACGCGATCGCGGTGTTCGACGTCGTGGCGAGCGACGGCGAGGAGCCGTGGATCGTCATGGAGTACCTGGCCTCGCAGAGCCTGTCGGCGCTGATCGCCGAGCGGGGACCGCTCAAGCCGGCCCAGGCAGCGAGCATCGGCGCGAAGGTCGCCTCCGCGCTGGCGGCGGCGCACGCCGCCGGTCTGGTCCACCGCGACATCAAGCCCGGCAACGTCCTGATCGGCCACGACGGCACGGTCAAGATCACCGACTTCGGCATCTCCAAGGCGACCGGCGACGGCACGATGACCGACACCGGCGTGATCTCGGGTACGCCCGCGTACCTCGCGCCCGAGGTGGCCCGCGGTGAGCAGCCCGGCGAGGCCTCCGACGTGTTCTCGCTCGGCGCCACGATCTACACGGCCATCGAGGGCGAGTCCGTCTTCGGGCCCAGCGACAACAGCTTCGGCCTCCTCTACCGCGCCGCCAGCGGCCAGCTCCGCGATCCCGAGAACGCGGGTGAGCTGACGCCGTTGCTGTTGCGGCTGCTCTCCCAGGACCCGAAGGACCGGCCCACCGCGCAGGAGGCGGCCGACCTGCTGGCCGCCGAGCCGCAGCCGTCGCAGCCGCTGGTGATCCCGAAGCCCGAACGCGCGCTCAAGCCGCCGAACCGGCGCATCCTGGTCATCCTCGCGATCATCGGGGTCCTCGCGGTCGGCGGTGGCGCGGCCGCCGCGTACTGGAGCGGCACGGACGGAGGCGTGAGCCCGGTCAACGCGGACTTCCCGGACGGCGCGCAGGCCAGGTACGTCGTCTTCTCCGCCGACCAGGCGAACGACTTCGTGCAGGCCCACTACCGGTTGCTGCCCGCGAACGCCGAGAAGGCGTGGGAGAACCTGAGGGGCAACGCGGCCGAGCCGAGGGGCGACTACCTGAAGCGGTGGAGCGCCTACTCGAAGGTGGACATCGCGGGTCCCGGCACCGTCCGGTCGGAGGGCGTGAACTGGATGGTCAGCATCGGCCTGATCACCACGAAGAACAACGTCACCGAGACCGGCACGTACGACATCGAGGTCGGCAACGTGAACAACGAGATGAAGATCGTCAGCTCGCGACGGGTCAGCTGAGCAGCCAGAAGCTGCCGCCACCCACGACCACGCCCATCACCGACCCCGCCAGCACCTGCGCCGTCGTGTGGTCACCCAGCTCGACCCGCGACCACGCCACCAGCGCGGCGGGCAGCGCGAGCAGCAGCCACCACGGTCCGTGGACGATCGTCAGCGTCACCACGGCCGCCCACGCCACGGCGGCGTGCAGCGAGATCTTCCACCGCAGCCCGAACGTGATCGCGATGGTGACGACCAGCGACGCGACCATGCTGCCCGCGAGCGCCAGCACCGACCGGGGCGCACCGCCCAGGACCATGACCACCGTGCCGGCCGTCAGCGACGCACCGGCCGTGATCAGCGGGACCACCCTGCCCTCGCGGTTCGTGACGTGGTGGCCGTCCCACCTCCCCTTGCGGGCGCCACGCACGATGACGGCCATCGGGATGATGGACGCCGTCACGGCGACCACGCACCCCCACAGCAGCGTCTTCCAGAAGCTCTCGGTCGCGGCCGCCACCACGAACGGCAGCAGGACCACCCAGACCCACGGCGCGAGCACCTCGGTGGCGCCGCGGGCGACCTTCCCGATCAAGTCCCTCAGACCAGTCTGCGGTCGGTGGCCCAGCGGGAGAGCTCGTAGCGGTTGGAGAGCTGCGTCTTGCGCAGGACGCTCGACACGTGCGTCTCGACCGTCTTCACGCTGATGAACAGCTCGGACGCGATCTCCTTGTAGGCGTAGCCGCGGGCGAGCAGCCGCAGGACGTCCCGCTCGCGCGGCGTCAGCAGGTCGAGCTCGGGATCGCTGATCGGCGCGGCTCCCGGCCGGTCGGCGAACGCGTCCAGCACGAACCCGGCCAGTCGCGGCGAGAACACCGCGTCGCCCTCCGAGACCCGCACGACGGCCCTGACCAGCTCCTGGCTGGAGATCGTCTTCGTCACGTAGCCCCTGGCACCGGCGCGGATGACGTTGATGACGTCCTCGGCGGCGTCGGAGACCGACAGCGCGAGGAACGTGACCTCGGGGATCTTCGTGCGGATCTGGCGCAGCACCTCGGCGCCGCCGCCGTCGGGCATGTGCACGTCGAGCAGGACGACGTCCGGCCTGTGGTGCGCGATGCCGGCCACGGCCTCGCCGACGCTGCCCGCCTCGCCGACGACCTCGACCTCCGCGGTGATCGAGTCGAGCTCCGCCCGCACCCCCGCGCGGAACAACGCGTGGTCGTCCACCAGGAACACCCTCACGCTCACGTCCTGGCCTCCTGCTTCCTCGGCATCTCGAGCTGCACCTCGGTCCCCTCTCCCGGAGCCGTGCGCAGTCGCACCTCCCCGCCGTGCCTCGTCATTCTCCCCCGGATGCTGCCCGCGAGGCCATGCCGGTCCTCCGGGACGGTGTCGGGGTCGAACCCCTTGCCCCGATCGCGCACGAACACCGTGACCTTCTCCGGCTCGACCTCGGCGTACAGGCTCACCTCGCCCACCCCCGCGTGCTTGGCGGCGTTGACCATCGCCTCCTTCGACGCCTGGACGAGCGCGAACATGCCGTCCTCCAGCTCGCAGTCCCCGACCACGACCTGCGAGACGGCGATGGCGAAGCCGTCCTCCACCTCCGCGCACACCTGGGCGATCGCGACGCTGATGGAGTGCGGCTGCTCGCCGACCTCGCGGCCGTAGAGCCAGCTGCGCAGCTCCCGTTCCTGGCTGCGGGCCAGGCGCTTGACCTCGCGCGACGATTCGGACTGCTTCTGGATCAGGGCCAGGGTCTGCAGCACGGAGTCGTGCAGGTGGGCGGCGATCTCGGCGCGTTCCTCGGTGCGGATGCGCGCCCGGCGCTCCGAGTCGAGGTCGCGCACCAGGCGCATCCACAGCGGCACGGTCAGCACCGCCACGCCGGCCAGCGTGGCGACCACGGAGAGCACGACGGTCGAGAGGTTCGCGACGGAGTCGTTCACCACGAGGAACGCGGCGACCCCCGCCACGACCAGCGCGCCTCCCGCCACCGTCCGCACGATCCCCGTCTTCCCCTGCGAGAACGCACCGTCCCGCCAGCGGCGCCGCTGCGCCTCGTCGGCCTCGCGCCACACGACCGCGGCGCCGATGAGCGCCACGGCGATCGGCCCGGTGATCCACCCGCTCCACGCTCCCCCGAGCAGGCCGGTGAACACCGCGACGCCGACGCCGAGAGCCGCGAGGCCGACGGCCTGCTGCCACTCCTTGCGGTCGGTGTCGGTCTCCGGCTCCGCCACCGCCGACTGCGGGACGAACATCCAGAGCAACCCGTAGGCGATGATGCCGACCCCGCTGAACGCGGCGAAGACGGCGAACACCGCGCGCACCCAGAAGACGGGGGCACCGAGGTGGTCCGCCAGTCCACCGGCCACGCCCGCGACCACCCGGCCGGTGCGTCGACGCCGCATCGGCTCGATCAGTGCACTCACCACCTGATCGTCACACGTCCCGGTCCGCGGTTCATCAGGGATGACCCCGGTTCCCTGGTTCAGGGCTGGTCCCTGATGTGGTGGCGGGGCGGAAAGCGCAACCTTGACGTCGTGAGCGGGACTGAGAAGGCAATGCAGGGCGTGGCGGACACGCTCAGGGAGTTCTGGGCCCACCGTCCGGTGCGGCCCCGCGCAGGACGCAAGCTCGGCGGCGTGGCCACCGGCATCGCCCTGCGCTACCGGATCGACCCGGTGATCGTGCGGATCGCGTTCGTCGCGCTCGCGTTGTCCGGTGGTGTCGGTCTGCCGATGTACCTCGCCGGCTGGCTGCTGCTGCCGGAGGAGGGCGACCAGGTGTCGCCGCTCGAGGCGTTGGTCAACAAGGGCCACAGCTCGGTGTCGCAGGGCCAGACCGTGCTGCTGGGCGTCCTCATGTTCCCCGCGCTCGCGTTCACGTTCGGCAGCGGCGGGTTCCAGGTCTTCGCGACGATCGCGGCCTCGGTGGCCTGCATCTACCTGCTGCAGAAGAACCGCGGGCACCTGCAGCCGGCCGCGACGATCGCCGAACCGCCGCTGACACCCCCGGTGCCGGGCGCACCGGCCTGGGACCCGCTGGGCGCCGCGCCGTTCGCGTGGGACCTGCCGGAACCGGCACCGAAGCCGCAGCCGCCGGCACCCCGTCCGCGCAAGCCGCGCGTGGCCGGTGTGACGCTCGGCGTGGCGACGCTGGTGGTGGCCGCGTCCGCGATCGCCGGGGCGTGGGTGCCGTGGTTCACCGTGGCGCACGTGATCGGCCTGGCCATCGCGGTGCTGGCCGCGGGCCTGCTGGTCGGCGCGTTCGCCGGCGGCGGCCGCAGCCTGATCTGGCTGCTCGTCCCGCTGTCCGTCGTCGGCTTCGGCCTGACGGCGGTCGACTTCGACGGCCGGCCCGGTGTCGGCGACCTCAAGGTGACCCCGCAGAACATCAGCGAGGTCAAGGAGCGGTACGAGCTCGGCGTCGGCAGCGTGATGATCGACCTGCGGCAGCTCCCGGACTCCGGTTCGGTGAGGACCGCCGTCGAGTCGGACCTCGGCGACATGACCGTGCACGTGGCGAAGAACGCCGACGTGACGTTCCACTGCGAGGCGTCCTCCATCGGCGACCTCGACTGCCTCGGCAGGACGGCCGACGGCGGCAACGTGCAGGTCGAAGGCGTCGACCTGGGCGGCGACGGCGAGGGTGGACTGAAGATCGACCTGGACGTTCGGGCGAACGTCGGAGAGGTGCGGGTGCTCCGTGACTGACCAGCAACCGGTGATGCGCAGGCGGATCGACCCGCTGGGCCTCGTGTTCGGGATCGGCGGTGGGCTGATGGCGGCCTACGTGCTGACCAACGGCACTTTCTGGTTCGACCTCAGGTGGGCGTTGGGGGGAACGGCCATCGTGGTCGGCGTGGTCCTGCTGACGAACTCGTTGAGGCGCAAGAACTGAAAGGCGAAGGCCCCCGGTGTCCCGGGGGCCTTCTCACTTTCGGGTGACTGTCGAGCGGATCCCCCTTTCGCCCTTCGCGGCGGCACCTACTGTCCTGTCGGTCCGCCGTTTGCGAAGAGGGAGCCCATGGTCGGTGGAGACGGCGATCCGGAACCGGTGACTCCGCTCGACGGAGGGCACTGCTGACTGCGAAAGACGCACTTCTCGCGGAACGTGAAACGCGCCCCATTTCCGAAGCCCGGCAACGCCAAGCGCTACAACGAGGCGTTTCTCGGTGCGCTCCCGGTTCCTCGCGATGACGAGCGTTGGCGCACCTCGGCGAGGAACAGTTGCTGACCACAAGCCGAGAACTGGCCTCTTCGAGGTAGCCGGCTTGCAGAGGGTCGGCGAAGGAGGTGTCTGGTGAGCAGCCCATCAGTCGACGACTACCGCGAACTCGCCGACAGCCTCCACCCGCTGGCCGTCCAGCAGTACCTCGCCGCCAACGACTGGCAGCTCGAAACGCAGGTTCCCCAGGTCCGCCAGGTCTGGCGCCTGAACGACGAGGCGAGGGTCATGCTCCCGCTGGCCACCGACTTCGTCGACTTCGCCCAGCGCTTCCGCGACACCCTCAGGACCCTGGCCACCGTTTACGACTGGGACCCCGGACGCCTGGCCGAGAAGATCACCGCCACCCGCGCCGACCTCTTCTTCGTCCGGTTCGACCAGGTCATGGTCGACGGCACCCTTCCGTTCAAGCAGGCCGAGAAGGCTCTGGACGGTCTCTTCAAGATGATGAAGGCCGCCGCGACCTCGGCTGACGATCCGACGCACTCCCACCGCGGGCGCCGCTCCAGCACGGTGACCGACTTCCTCGACGAGGACATCCGCCTGGGGCACACGAAGCGCGGCAGCTTCGTCTTCACGGTCGTGACGCGGCTCGGAGATCCTCCGCCTGATCGCGACGACGGCACCCGTGCGACCCCGTTCCCACGGCAGGTGATGGAAACGCTGGCCACAGGTTTGCACGCGGCCAGGGACCTGTCGTTGAACTGGAATGCTCTCGCCGTCGAACGCGCCGCTGAACGCGGCCTCAGCGCGAACCTCGTCGAGTCGCTCCAAGACCTGACGGAGTCGGACTCGCTGCGTGAGCTCGACCTGTCCTTCGACTGGGCGGCCGGTGAACCTCGGCCGGACGTTCCCGCCTCGCGCATAGTGGTCGACCGCGACGCGATGGCCGGCCTGCCACGTGTTCGAGAACGCCTGGTCCGGCGTGAAGAGCCGCCGCGCACGGAAACCGTCGTCGGCCAGGTCCGGTCGCTCACCCGTGAGGAGTCCGGCGGGGACGACGAGGACGAAACCACGATCGTTCTGAGCGCCGAGGTCCGCGGACGAACCCGGAAGATCCACGTCGTCCTGGGCGGATCGGACTACGACTGGGCGATCTTCGCCCACCGGAGCAAGCTGCCGTTCACGGTCACGGGCAACCTGGTCTTCGAACGCGGCGCCTGGCGCCTGACCGGTCCGGTGATGGTCGACTCCAGCTTCCTGCAGCACCAGCAGCGCTGAAAGGCGAAGGCCCCCGGTGTCCCGGGGGCCTTCTCACGTCCCTACTCCCACTCGATGGTGCCCGGCGGCTTGGACGTCACGTCCAGCACCACGCGGTTGACCTCGGCCACCTCGTTGGTGATCCGGGTCGAGATCCGCTCCAGCACCTCGTACGGCAGGCGGGTCCAGTCCGCGGTCATCGCGTCCTCGGACGAGACGGGGCGCAGCACGATCGGGTGACCGTAGGTGCGGCCGTCGCCCTGGACGCCGACGCTGCGGACGTCCGCGAGCAGCACGACCGGGCACTGCCAGATGGAGCGGTCCAGCCCTGCGGCCGTCAGCTCCTCGCGCGCGATGGCGTCGGCCTGGCGCAGGGTGTCGAGGCGGTCCTGGGTGACCTCGCCGATGATGCGGATGCCGAGGCCCGGACCGGGGAACGGCTGGCGCTGCACGATCGTCTCGGGCAGGCCGAGCTCGGTGCCTACGCGGCGGACCTCGTCCTTGAACAGCGCGCGCAGCGGCTCGACCAGTTCGAACTGCAGGTCGTCCGGCAGGCCGCCGACGTTGTGGTGCGACTTGATGTTCGCGGTGCCCGCGCCGCCGCCGGACTCGACGACGTCCGGGTAGAGCGTGCCCTGGACGAGGAAGCGGTAGTCGCCCTCGGCCTTGAGGTCGCGCTCGGCCTGCTCGAAGACGCGGATGAACTCGCGGCCGATGATCTTGCGCTTCTCCTCCGGGTCCGTGACGCCGGCCAGGGCGTTGAGGAAGCGCTCGCGGGCGTCGACGGTCACGAGGTTGATGCCCGTGGCGGCGACGTAGTCGCGCTCGACCTGGGCGCGCTCGCCGGCGCGCAGCAGGCCGTGGTCGACGAAGACGCAGGTCAGGCGGTCGCCG
Source organism: Lentzea sp. CC55 (assembly GCF_021056325.1). Lineage (NCBI taxonomy): Bacteria > Bacillati > Actinomycetota > Actinomycetes > Pseudonocardiales > Pseudonocardiaceae > Lentzea > Lentzea sp. CC55. The sequence continues at coordinate 162,630 of NZ_JAJCXE010000002.1, forward strand.
ATGGCACGCTGGACCAGGGCCGCGGCCACGGCGGAGTCGACGCCGCCGGACAGGCCGCAGATCGCCTTGCCGTCGCCGATCTGCTCGCGGATCCGCGCGACCTGCTCGTCCACGATGGACGACGTGGTCCACTGCGGACGGATGCCCGCGACGTCGTGCAGGAACCGGCGCAGCACCTCCTGGCCGTGCGGCGAGTGGTGCACCTCCGGGTGGTACTGCACACCGGCGAAGCGGCGCTCGGTGTCCTCGAACGCGGCGACCGGCGCGCCCTCGCTGGTCGCGGTGACGGTGAAGCCCTCGGGCGCCTTGGTGACGGCGTCGCCGTGGCTCATCCACACCGGGTGGCTCGCCGGGAGCTCCTGGTGCAGCGCGCCGCCCTCGGTGGGCACGCTCAGGTCGGTGCGGCCGTACTCGCGGGTGCCGGTGTGGGAGACCTCGCCACCGAGTGCGCGCGCCATCGCCTGGAAGCCGTAGCAGATGCCGAAGACCGGGACGCCGGTCTCGAACAGCTTCGGGTCGACCTGCGGCGCGCCCTCCTCGTAGACGCTCGACGGGCCACCGGACAGCACGATGGCGACGGGGTTCTTGTCGAGGATCTCGCTGACGCCCGCGGTGTGCGGGACCACCTCGGAGTAGACCTGGGCCTCGCGCACGCGGCGGGCGATCAGCTGCGCGTACTGGGCGCCGAAGTCGACGACGAGAACAGGGCGGTTGCTGGTGTCGGACACGCCGCCAAGGATGTCATGCGTGGACGAGGAGCTGCTGACCGGTGGCGGGCTGAACCAGGTGTTCAGGGTGGGTGACGCGGTGCGCAGACCGGCGGGTCCGTGGGCTCCTCGGGTGCACGAGCTGTTGCGGCGCTTGGCACCCCTGGGGATCTCGCCGGTCCCGCTCTCACTCGACGGCGAGCACGAGCTGCTCAGCTACCTGCCCGGTGACGTTGGCCACGTGTTCCCGTCCGACGACGCCTCGCTGGTCGAGTCGGCGCGGATGCTGCGGCGGCTGCACGACGCGACGGCAGGGCTGGTGGACGTGCGCGACGGGTGGCAGCACCCCGCGCGGGAGCCGGTCGAGGTGGTGCTGCACGGTGATTTCGCGCCGTACAACACCGTCTACCGGGACGGCCTGCCGGTCGGCGTCTTCGACTTCGACTCGGCTCATCCGGGGCCGCGCTGGTGGGACGTCAGCTGGGCGGTGGTCCAGTTCGTGCTGGGGCTGCCCCACGACCGCGAACGGCGTACGAGGCTGTTCTGCGAGACCTACGGCATCGAGTACGAGCCGGAGCACGTCCTGGTCCGGCTCGACGACATGGTCCGGACGATCCGGGAGCACCCCGCGTTCGTGCTCCAACGCCGGGAAGGGCATGTCGGCCACTACTTGGATCTCATCAGGTACGTGCAGGCCAATAGGGCCTAACGTGGCCCCATGGACGCGTTCACACCACAACCCCGGCCGTGCTGGGTCGCCGGCCGCCCCGAGCAGGGCGAGCAGGCCCTGGAGGTTCTCCACCCGTTCGACGGCACCGAGGTCGCCTCGGTCGCCGTACCGGGCAGAGACCAGGTGGAACGTGCGGTGGCGGCGGCCGCGGCCGTCGCCGGGGAGTTCCGCCGGACCCCCGCCCACGTGCGGGCCGAGGCGCTGCTGCAGGTCTCGCGGACGCTGGCCGAACGCGCCGAGGAGATCGCCGAGACGATCACCGCCGAGAACGGCAAACCGCTCAAGTGGGCCGAGGTCGAGGTGCAGCGCGCGGTCAACACGTTCCGCTTCGCCGCCGAGGAGGCGCGCCGGTTCACCGGCGGGCTGCAGCGGCTCGACACCGACGCGGGCGGCGTGGGGCGGATGGCGATCGTCCGGCACGTGCCGCGCGGGCCGGTGCTCGCGGTGGCGCCGTTCAACTTCCCGCTGAACCTGGTGGCGCACAAGGTCGCGCCGGCGCTCGCGGTGGGCGCTCCGGTGATCGTGAAACCCGCCTCCGCCACGCCGCTGTCGGCGTTGCTGCTCGGCGAGGTGCTGGCCGAGACCGGCCTGCCCGAGGGCGCGTTCTCGGTCCTGCCCGTGCGCGGCAAGGACATGGACGCGCTGGTGAAGGACGAACGGCTGCCGGTCATCTCCTTCACCGGGTCGACGAAGGTCGGCTGGTCGTTGATGGACGCCGCACCGCGCAAGCACGTCGTGATGGAGCTGGGCTCCAACGCGGCCGCGATCATCTGTCCCGACTGGACGGACCTGGACCACGCGGCGCGGCGCATCGCGACGTTCGGCAACTACCAGGCCGGGCAGTCGTGCATCGCCGTGCAGCGGGTGATCGTGGACCGCTCCCGGGCCGACGAGTTCGTGCCGAAGCTCGTGGAGGCCGTGGGAGCGTTGAAGACCGGCGACCCGCACGACCCCGAGGTCGAGGTCGGGCCACTGATCGACGAGGACAACGCCCGCCGCGTCGAGGAGTGGGTCAACATGGCCACCGACGTCGGCGCGAAGGTGCTCCTCGGCGGCAAGCGGACCGGGGCCACGGTCGAGCCGACGGTGCTCACCGACGTGCCGAAGACCGCCAAGGTGTGGACCGAGGAGATCTTCGGGCCGGTGCTCGTGGTGTCGGTCGCGGACGGCGTCGAGGACGCGTTCGCGCAGGCCAACGACTCGAAGTACGGGCTGCAGGCCGGGGTGTTCACCCGTGACGTGCAGGTGGCGTTCGAGGCCGCGGCCGAGCTGGAGGTCGGTGGCGTCATCATCGGTGACGTGCCGTCCTACCGCGCCGACCAGATGCCCTACGGCGGTGTGAAGGGTTCGGGCACCGGGCGTGAGGGCGTCCGGTCGGCGATGGAGGACTTCACCGAGGAGCGCGTCACCGTGCTGACGGGCATCCAGCTCTAGAGCCCTTGCGGGAACGCCAGCACGCGGTCCGGGTCGTAGCGTCGCGCGACCTTCCTGAGCCGCGCGAGGTTGCGGCCGTAGTAGGCGGTCGGCCAGTCGGGCATCTCCGGGTCGATGTAGTTCACGTACCCGGTGGTGCCCGCGCCGAGCCCGTCCCGCACCTCCGCGACCGCCCGCCGGGCCGCCGCCTCCGTCCTGCCCTCGGCGCCGAAGAAGATCTGGGCGCTGGCCTTCGCGTCGCGGTGCGGGAACGCCGTGGCGTCCGGTGCGACGCGGCCCAGCGCGCCGCCGAAGGAGTCGAAGAGGACCGCGCCGTCGGTCTGCTCCTGCACGAGTTCCGCGACGTGCTGTCCGGACAGGTGGTGGCGCAGCATGCGCGAGGACGCCGCGAACCGGAAGCCGGGACCGGGACCGCCCGCGTAGTAGCGCATCGCCTCCAGGTAGCTCATCTCCTCGACGGTGCGCGTCGCGGGCGGCATCTTGTCCAGCAGCGGCACCAGGTTCTTCTTCGGGCCCACGTACACACCGCCGACACCCGTGACGGCGTCCGGGTTCGCCTCGACCGTGCAGCCCGACCAGAGCTCGTCCGGCGCCCCGTCCATCCACTCCTGCCAGGCGTCGAACGCGTCCGCCGCCGCCCCCGCCGGGTAGGCGAGCCGGAACACCGTCAGATCGGGCGCGGGGTCGGTGCGGAAGGTGAACTCCGTGACGATGCCGAAGTTGCCACCGCCTCCGCCGCGCAACGCCCAGTGGAGGTCGGGTTCGGAGTGCTCCGACGCGGTGCGCAGGCAGCCGTCCGGCGTGACGACCCGCGCACTGACCAGGTGGTCGCTCGTGAGGCCGTACTTGCGGCCGAGCACGCTGATGCCGCCGCCGAGCGTGAGCCCGCCGATGCCGACCGACCGGCACGTGCCCGCGGGCAGCGCCCGGCCCGCGGCGCCGATCGCCTCGTAGACGGGCAGCAGCTGAGCTCCGGCGCCGACCCGCGCGCGGCTGCCGGCGACCGTCACCCCCGACAGCGCGGCCAGGTCGACGACCAGGCCGTTCTCGGGCAGCGAGTAGGCCGCGTAGCTGTGCTTGCCGCTGCGCGCGGCCACCGGGATGCGTTCGTGCGCGGCGAACTCCAGGCACGCCTGCACGTCTTCGACCCGGACGCACCGGGCGATCGCGGCCGGCCTGCGGCCGGCGTAGAGCGTGTTCCACGGCACGCGCAGCTCGTCGTAGCGCGCGTCCTGCGGCAGCACGAGCCGGTCACCCAGCCTCCTGCGCAGCTTCGCCCAGTTCGTGCCGGCCGCCGTGGCCGTCGCGGTGCCCGTTCCCCAGCACGCGGCGGCAAGTGCGGTCCCCTGCAACAGAGTTCTCCTGGTTACCCCCATGGCGTGACCACGTCCGGCCGCGCTCCCGGGTTGCCCCCTCACCAGCCGAGGGCACGTCTTTTCACCTGTTCGTCGCAACGGTGGGCGGCGACGTGGCCGTCCGGCCTGATCAGCCGGCCGTCCCTCGTCGTGAAGCCGGGGCCCGCGGTGCGGGAACCCGGGACGAGCTCGCCGCCGTCCGTGGTGAGCGGGGAGTTCTCGTAGGAGAACGGGGTGAAGAGCTTGCCGGAGTCGATGCCCTCGCCCGTTTCGAGGGCGTGCTCGCGGTGCGCCCGTTCCTCCGGCGTGCCGGGGACCAGGAAGCGCATGGTCTCGCCCGTGATGCGCAGGTTCTCGTCGGCGGCGGCGCCCCGTTCGACGTCGTAGGACTCGAGGAGGTGCGGACCCGCCTCGCCGGCGCGGTCGGCGGCGATCTTCCACGCCGCGTTGTCGGCGTCGCAGATGCCGGAGTTCAGGCCTCGCGCACCGAACGGGCTCATCACGTGCGCGGCGTCGCCCGCCAGCAGGACCCTGCCGCGGCGCAACGTCCTCGCGCGCCGCTGGTGGAAGCGGTAGGTGGACTGCCAGACGACCTCGTAGGGCTTGTCGCCCACGATCGCGCGGACGCGGTCGTCGGTGAGCTGGACGTCCCCGGCGACCTGCCAGTCGATGCGCCACACGCCACCCGGTTGCGGGTGCAGCAGGACCTGGCGGCCCGGGTTCCAGGGCGGGTCGAAGTAGAAGCGGCGTTCGGGCGTCTCGAAGCCGAGGTCGACGCGGACGTCGGCGATGATGAACCTGTCGTCGAACGAGAAGCCCTCGAACGGGATGTCCAGCAGCTGCCGGACCTTCGAGTGCGCGCCGTCGGCGGCGATGCAGTGGGTCGCCCTTATTCCGTCCGATGTGGACACTCCCTCGTCGTCCTGGCTGAGGCCCTCCAGGGCGTGGCCGTGGCGGAGCTCGATCAGCGGCTCGGCGCGGACCCGTTGTTCCAGCAGCTGTTCCACGACGGTCTGCGGGGTGTTCACGAACGGCGGGAAGCCCTCGGCCTCCGGGAAGGTCAGGGTCAGCACCTCGCGGTCGCGGTGGAAGGTGCGGCCGGTGTACCAGGTGACGCCCGCGTCGGCGACGGCCTGCCCGACGCCGATCCGTTCGAGGACCTCCAGGACGTCGCGCTGCACGCAGATCGAGCGGCTGCCGGTCCTCGCGCGTTCCCCGGCGGCCTCCAGCACGGTGCTCGGCACGCCCGCCCGCGCGAGGAACAGCGCGGACGCGAGCCCCACCGGCCCGGCACCGACCACCAGGACCGTCATTGCAGGGCGTCCCACACCGCGCGGTCGCGCTCGGCGGTCCAGATCTCCGGCCAGTCCCTGCCGTCGCACTCGTCCCAGTAGCGCTTCACGTCGAACGGCAGGCAGTGCTCGAAGATCGGCCAGCGCCCGTAGCGGCCCACCAGGGTGCTGTGCGCGAGCTCGAAGGCCTGCTTGAGCGTGCCGCCCTCGGCGTGCACCCCGCCGACCGTGCGGCGCAGCTCGTTCAGGAAGTGCCTGCTCTGGTTGATCGCGGCCTCGACCTCGATGCGGTCGCGGGCGACCTTGCCCCGCCCGCCGACCAGGACCTCGGCGCCCAGGTCCTCGATCTCGTCCAAAGTGGACGTGGCCCACTCGTCGTGGAACGCGTCACCGGTGTAGAGCGCGGCCTGCGACTCGACCAGGTCGCCCGCGAACAGGATCCGCTGTTGCGGCAGCCACGCCACGATGTCGCCCGCGGTGTGCCCGCGCCCGAGGAACTGCAGCACCAGGTCGCCGCGCTCATCCCCGAGCGGGATCGTCATGCGGTCGGAGAACGTGAGCGTCGGCCACGTCAGGCCGGGGATCTCCCCCGGCTGCTCGAACAGCCGCGGCATGCGGCCGAACTCGCTCTCCCAGTCCTGCTGCCCGCGTTCGGCGATCAGCACCCGCGTCATCTCGTGCGCGACGATCTCCTGCGCCTCGAACGCGCTGGCCCCGAGCGTGCGCACGGCGTGGTAGTGGCTCAGCACGAGGTACCGCACCGGCTTGCGGGTGTGCTCGCGCAACTGGGCGAGCCACCTGCGTGCCGCCGCGGGGGTCGCCCGCGCCTCGAAGCAGATCAGGAAGTCCTCGGCCTCGATGGCCGCGACGTTGGGGTCGCCCTCGGCGGTCAGGGTGTAGACGCCCTCGGCGAGCTCGACGAAGACCTCGTCCTTGGGGGTGAGGTCGGCGCTGGAGGCGAACGGCTTCTTGGCCATGCCTCCACCGTAGCCACGTGATCCAGCTCAGGAGACCTCCACGATCGGCAACCGCAAGGCGGCCGGGGCCTGCTCGGGCACCGCCGGGTTCTTCGGCTTCGTCGGGTTGACCCTGCGGTAGGGCTGGTCCTGGGCGGGCCGCTGGTCCTCCTCGCCCTTGTTCGGCCACAGCGAGAACGCCCGCTCGGCCTGAGCGGTGATCGTGAGGCTCGGGTTCACGCCGAGGTTCGCGCTGATCGCCGATCCGTCCACAACGGACAGACTCGGGTAGTTGAAGACCCGGTGGTACGGGTCGATCACGCCCTGCCGCTCGTCGGACGCGATCGCGCAGCCACCGATGAAGTGCGCCGTCAGCGGGATGTTGAACAGCTCGCCCCACGTGCCGCCCGCCATGCCGTCGATGTGCTTGGCGGCCAGCAGGTTCGCCTCGTGCCCCGCCGGGATGAACGCCGGGTTCGGCTCGCCGTGACCCTGCCTGCTGGTGAGCCTGCCGCGCTTGAGGAACGTGGTGATGGAGTTGTCGAGACTCTGCATGACCAGCAGGATCACGGTCCGCTCGCTCCACCGGTGCACGCTGAGGAGCCGGAGCAGCCGCAGCGGGTGCCGGACGGCCTGCTTGAGGAACTGCACCCACCGCGGCGTGCTCAGCGCACCGTCCGTGGCGAGGGTCTGCAGCATGCCCATGGCGTTGCTGCCCTTGCCGTACCGGACGGGCTCGATGTGCGTGATCTCGTCGGGGTGGATGGAGCTCGTGATCGCGACGCCCTGCGTGAAGTCGTTGTCCGGGTCGACCGCGTACCGCGCGGCCCCGATGATCGACTCGGAGTTGGTGCGGGTCAGCTCACCCAGCCTGGCCGAGATCCTGGGCAGCGTCGTCGCCTTGGCCTTGTGCAACAACTGCTGCGTGCCCCACGTGCCGGCGGCGATGACGACCTGGTCGGCGGTGAACGTCCTGGTGGCGCGTCCGCCGGTCGTCCTGGTGTCGATGGTCCACCTGCCGCCGCCCTCGTGGAGCTTCGTGACCGTGGTCAGCGGGAAGACCTGCGCGCCGAGCTTCTCCGCGAGGTAGAGGTAGTTCTTGACCAGCGTGTTCTTGGCCCCGACCCGGCAGCCCGACATGCAGCTGCCGCACTCGGTGCACCCCGTCCGCTCGGGCCCGGCGCCGCCGAAGTACGGATCCGCGGCCTTCTTGCCGGGCTCGCCGAAGAACACCCCGACGGGCGTCGGGTGGTAGCTGTCCTCGACCCCCATGTCCTTCGCGACCTTCTGCATGACGACGTCGCTCGGGGTCGTCGTGGGGTTCGTGACGACCCCCAGCATCCGGCTCGCCTGGTCGTAGAACGCGTCCAGCTCGGCCTGCCAGTCGGTGATGTGCGCCCACTGCCGGTCCTCGTAGAACGGCTTGAGCGGCCGGTACAGCGTGTTCGCGTACACGAGGCTGCCACCGCCGACACCGGCGCCGGCGAGCACCATGACGTTGCGCAGGGTGTGGATGCGCTGGATGCCGAAGCACCTCAGCCGCGGCGCCCACAGGTACCGGCGCAGGTCCCAGCTGGTCTTCGCGAACTCGTCGTCGGCGAACCGGCGCCCCGCCTCCAGGACGGCGACGCGGTAGCCCTTCTCGGTCAGGCGGAGCGCGGCCACGCTTCCGCCGAACCCGGAGCCGACGATGACGACATCGAAGTTACCGGCGAGTTCACCCATGAACCGGAGAGTAGGCGTTACTTCCGGTAACGCCTAGTCCTCGATCGGTTCAGACGGCCGCGACCCGGTCATGAAGGCCGTCCACCGGTCCACCGCCTGCTCCAGGCTCAGGGCCGCGACCTGCTCCAACGGAACACCGGCCGTGTGGACGAGCCGGTTCGCCAGCCAGTCGGGAACCGGCTCGCGCGCCGGAGGCTCGTCGACGACCACGTCACCGGCCAGGCGACCCAGCCTGCCGATCACGTCAGCCAGCCGGGACAGCACGGAGTCCTTCTCGGCGATGGCGTCGAGCCTCGCCGCCGCCTCCGAGCAGACCTCGGCGTCCGACCGGACGTCCGACCTCCGGGTCGTCGAACGGGATCTGCACCTTCTCGAGCAGTCTGGGGACGACATCCGGCCAGAGGCGACGCAGGTCGTCGACCGCCGCGTCGGTGAACAGGACGTCAGCCATCGAGCGAGTCGTCGGCCTCCACCACGGCCGGCGACTCACGAGGGTGCGCGGGCAGGCGCACCCCCGCCTCAGAGCACCAGGCCCTCGATCACCCAGACCATGAAGGCCACGCACAGGGCGGTGATCACCAGCCCACCGCAGAGGAACAGCGCGAGGGCCTTCCAGCCGATGCCCCCGACGCCCTCGTCCTCCTCGGGCGCTTCCTCGACCTCGCGCTCCTGGACCTCGGCGTCCGGGTCGATCGTGTCCACGTCGCTGTTCTTGCCGTCGCCGAACAAGGCATCCAATTCCACGAACAGTGGGACGCACGGAGTGGTGGTTCGGTTGCGAGATCAGGTTTGGGCCCAAGCGGCGATCGGCAGGCCGAGGTGCACGCCCACCGGCCGCGAGCGGCAAAGCAGAAGGGCGCGCACCAGCCGGTGCGCGCCCTTCCGGGTGATCGTGTTCAGCCGCGGATCGTCAGGCCGACCTTCTGGAACTCCTTGAGGTCGGAGTAGCCGGTCTTGGCCATGGCCCGCTTGAGCGCGCCGAACAGGTTCGTCACGCCACGCGGGTCGGCGGACGGGCCGAACAGCAGCTGGCGCAGGTCGAGCTCCTGGTCCACCGCCTCGGCGACGAGGCTGCGCGGCACCGACGGGTGCGCGGACGAGGCCGTCCAGTACAGGCCCTGGCCCGGCGCCTCGGTCGCGGCCGCGAGGGGCTCGCCGAGCATCACGGCGTCGGCACCGCAGGCGATGGACTTCGCCACGTCGCCCGAGGTCGTGACGCCGCCGTCCGCGATGACGTGCACGTAGCGGCCACCGGTCTCGTCGAGGTAGTCGCGGCGCGCGGCCGCGGCGTCGGCGATCGCGGTGGCCATCGGCACGCCGATGCCGAGCACCGAGTCGGTGGTCGTGACGCCGGGCGTGTAGCCGTAGCCGACGATCACGCCCGCCGCGCCGGTGCGCATCAGGTGCATCGCGGTCCGGTAGTCGCCGACACCGCCGGCGATCACCGGGATGTCGAGGTCCGCGATGAACGACTTCAGGTTCAGCGGCTCGCCACCGCGGCTCACGTGCTCGGCCGAGATGATCGTGCCCTGCACGACCAGGATCTCGACGCCCGCGGCCAGCAGGTCCGGCGTGAGCTCGGCAGCGCGCTGCGGGCTCACGCGGACCGCGACGGTGACGCCCGACTCGCGGATCTGCTTGACCGCGGCGGCGATCAGGTCCATCCGCAGCGGGGCGGCGTGCAGCTCCTGCAGCACCTTCACCGCGGCGGCGGGGTCGTCGTTGTCCTCGGTGGCCTGCACGAGGCGGAACAACGCCTCGTCCACGTCACCGTGCCGCGCCCAGAGCCCCTCGGCGTTCAGCACGCCGAGGCCGCCGAGCTCACCGACCGCGACCGCCGTGCCCGGCGACACGATGGCGTCGGTGGGATGGGTGATCAGCGGGATGTCGAAGCGGTAGGCATCGATCTGCCACGTCGTGGAGACGTCCTTCGACGACCTCGTCCGACGCGACGGGATGATCTCGATGTCGTCCAGCTCGTAGGCCCGCCTCGCGGTCCGGCCCATGCCGATCTCGACCAGATCGCGCACCTGTTGTTCCTCTCCAAAGCATTAGAACAAGGCTTCAAGCAGCCAGAACACCCTAACGGGTGGTGTAGTTCGGAGCCTCGACGGTCATCGTGATGTCGTGCGGGTGGCTCTCCTTCAGGCCCGCCGCCGTGATGCGCACGAGCTGCTGGTTCTGCAGCTCGGCGATCGTGCGGGAGCCCGTGTAGCCCATCGCCGCCCGAAGGCCGCCGTTGAGCTGGTGCACGACCTGCGACAACGGGCCGCGGAACGGCGTGCGGCCCTCGATGCCCTCGGGGACGAGCTTGTCCTCGTTGAGCACGTCGTCCTGGAAGTAGCGGTCCTTCGAGAACGACTTGTTCTCGCCGCGCGACTGCATCGCGGCCAGCGAGCCCATGCCGCGGTAGGTCTTGAACTGCTTGCCGTTGACCAGGATCAGGTCGCCGGGCGCCTCCTGGGTGCCCGCGAGCAGCGAACCGAGCATCACGGCGGACGCGCCGGCCGCGATGGCCTTGGCGATGTCGCCGGAGTACTGGATGCCGCCGTCACCGATCACCGGCACGCCGGCCGCACGGCAGGCGAGCGAGGCCTCGTAGATCGCGGTGATCTGCGGCACACCCACACCGGCGACGACGCGCGTGGTGCAGATGGAGCCGGGGCCGACACCGACCTTGACGCCGTCCGCGCCCGCGTCGATCAGCGCCTGGGCACCGGCGCGCGTCGCGACGTTGCCGCCGACGACGTCCGTCGAGTCGCCGAGCTCCTTCTTGATGCGGGCGACCATCTCCAGCACGCCGCGCGAGTGGCCGTGGGCCGTGTCGACCATCAGCACGTCGACCCCCGCCTCGGCGAGCGTCATCGCGCGCACGAACGAGTCCTCGCCCACACCGACGGCGGCGGCGCACAGCAGGCGGCCGTCCGGGTCCTTGGTGGCGTTGGGGTACTGCTCGGTCTTCACGAAGTCCTTGACCGTGATCAGACCCTTGAGCTTGCCGTCACCGTCGACGATCGGCAGCTTCTCGACCTTGTGGCGGCGCAGCAGCCCGAGCGCGGCGTCGGCCGACACGCCCACCTGCGCGGTGACCAGCGGCCCGTTGGTCATGACCTCGCTCACGCGCTTGCTGTGGTCGAGCTCGAAGCGCATGTCGCGGTTCGTGATGATGCCCACGAGCTTGTTGCTCGCGTCGGTCACCGGCACACCGGAGATGCGGTACCGCGCACACAGCGCGTCGACCTCGGCGAGCGTGGCGTCCGGCGAGCACGTGACCGGGTCGGTCACCATGCCGGCCTCGGACCGCTTGACGGTCTCGGCCTGGCGGGCCTGGTCCTCGATGCTCAGGTTGCGGTGCAGCACGCCGATGCCGCCCTGGCGCGCCATCGAGATCGCCATCCGGCCCTCGGTGACCGTGTCCATCGCGGCACTGGCCAGCGGGATCTTGAGGGTGATGTTGCGCGAGATCCTGGTGCTCGTGTCGACGCCGCTGGGCACGACGTCCGACTCGGCAGGCAGCAGGAGCACGTCGTCGAAGGTCAGTCCCAGCATCGCGAACTTGGCCGGGACTCCGTCAGCGTTGAGCTCGCTGGTCATAGCGGGTGACATGCCTTCCGTGGTGCGGTCTGCGCTCTGCCTGCCCTTTTGGGGACCTGCGTGTCCAGTTTCCGCAGGCGGAGGCGGTGCGCCCCATGGTATCTGGACGCCCACAACACCACGGGGGGTACCGTGCGGGGTCGTGCCGCACGACGCGTTGCCACCGGACCCCTTCGCGGGCGACCCAGAGGACCCCGCGCTGTCCCTGGGCGAACCCGACCACGACCACCCGCCGATGGACGAAGACGAGCGAACAGAGCTGGTCAGCGACCTGAGCGACCTCGCCGTCTACCAGGCGCTGCTGGAACACCGCGGCGTCCGGGGCATCGTCGTGGACTGCGGCGAGTGCCAGGAGCCGCACTACCACGACTGGGAGCTGTTGCGAGCCTCACTGGAACAGCTCCTCGCCGACGGCCACATGCGCCCGCACGAGCCCGCGTTCGACCCGAATCCCGGCGCCTACGTCAGCTGGGAGTACTGCCGGGGGTACGCGGACGGTGTGACGGCCACGGAGTCGGCTCGCTGAGTTCTCCGCTTTTCGTGCGGTGCGCCGTGTCGGGCTGCGGGTGGGCTGCGGCGCGTCGGGATGCGGTGGACCAAGCCGCGGTGGGCGGACGTTCGCTGACCGGAGGACGACCAGTGACAGCGCGGCTCCGGAAACGCAGGCCGCGTCAGAGGCGCGGCCCGGGTCGGCTGCGAGTCGGCTGAGCAGCCTGAATCGCCAGGTTCGGCTCAGTGCTGAAACGCGCCATCGTCGCTTGTAGGAATGTCAACATTGCTACAAGCCGAGGCGGGCAGGACAGGTCGGAGCGAGGCTGGCCACGCAGGGCTGGGCGGAGCGAAGCTGGCCACACAGGGCTGACGGGCAAACCGACCGAGCAGGGCCGGTAGGCCGGCGGAACAAGCCGGGCGAACGCAGAGCCGTCTCACCGCGACGTCAAGCAGACGCAAAGCCGCCCCACCGCGACTCAGGCAGGCGCGAGCCCGCCCCACCACGACGTCAATCAGGCGCGAGCCCGCCCCACCGCGACGTCAATCAGGCGCGTGAAGCCGGATCCAGCATGAGGGCGAGCGGAGCCCAGCGAGGTTGAACGCAGGCTTACGCAAGGGTCCCCTCTGATTCCGAGTCCCCCGCGACCAAACGTACTCAGCGGGTCTGACAACCCCGGCGCGAAGCCGAAGGCGAGCCACCTCCCACCCACCGCGATGGCGAAGCCGAGCCGCACGAACCACACGGCCCTGAACAAGACCACCCCCGCCGGAACCGGAACCCAGCTCACGCAAGCCGACCTGGGCCACACCACCAGCCGACCGGCAGTTCACATTCCACCCGACGTGTGACACCCCGGGCATGTGAACGGCCCCTGACCTCGAAAGATCAGGGGCCGTTCACATCGCGTCTCACATGGCCGAGAAGGCCTCAGTTGGTCCCGGTCGACTGCCCGGCGGTCTCCGCGGCAGTCCCCGCGGTCCCAGCCGTCCCGCTCGACCCCGGAGTGGGATCGACAGGGGGCGGCGGAGGCGGGGGCGGGTCCTCCCCGTTGGACACCGGTGGCGGCGGGGTCTCCGACGAGGTCGAAGGCGTCGGCCGCGTGGTGACCGGCGGCTCGCTCGACGGCGTCGAGGACGGCGTCGACGGCTGCGTGGACCGGGTCGGCTGCGTGGCCGGGGTGGTCGTGAGGGGCGGTGGCGTGGTCGAGGTGTTGGTGTCGAGCTCCTTTTCGAGCTCCTTGTGCTTCTCCTCGAGCTGCGCCTTGCCGTCCGCGGTCGACACGGAGCCCAGGCTGGCCTCGACCTTGTTCAGCTTCTCGCGGGCCTCGTTGACCTTGCCCTCGCGCAGTGCCAGGCGGGCCGCGTCGAGGTCGCCGCTGATGATGGCGGCGGCTTCGATCGACTTCGCGTGTTCGGAGTACAGGACTCGCGTGAGGCCCCAGAGCGCGTCGCCCGGCTGTGCGTCGCGGGCCACGAGGCTCATGCCGGTGAAGGCGATGGCCAGGACCGCGGCGGCGCTCGCCAGCGGGATCAGGAAGCGGTGCCTCGAGACCGGCTGCGGGCGGGCGGCCTGGATCGTCGCGATGGCGGTGTCGGTGTCGACGAGCTCGCCGAACGGCTCGGTCTCCACCTCGTTGCGCCACGCGAGCAGCAACGCGTTCAGGTCGTCGTCGCCCCACGAGCCGGCCGCACCTGGTGTCGCGGACCCCAGTGCGTCCAGCAGCTTGTCATCAGCCTGTACAGCCGAAAGATCATCTGCGACGTGTTCGTGCGGGGATCTATCGTCCTGTCCGCGCACTTCTTCGTCGTCCTTCCCGTGTTCGTCGGCCACTCAGACCACCTCCTCCGCTGCCAGCGACTTGCGCAGCCGAGCGAGCGCACGGTGTTGCGCCACCCGGACCGCACCCGGCGTCGAACCGACCGCCTCGGCAGTTTCCTCGGCGGAGAGTCCGACCACCACCCTCAACAGCAGGATCTCCCGCTGCTTCTCCGGCAGGACCCGCAGCAGAACGGCCATCCGGTCGGAGAGTTCGCCCTGCATCGCCCGCTGCTCCGGACCAGCTCCGGTCTCCGGCGCGTCGGGAACTTCGGGAACGGGCTCGGAGCGGTTCCTGGCGGCAGACCGATGTGCGTCGGCAACCTTGTGCGCCGCGATCCCGTAGACGAACGCGAGGAAGGGCCGACCCTGGTCGCGGTAGCTGGGCAATGCCGTGAGCACCGCGAGACACACCTCCTGGGCCACATCGTCCGCCGAAGCGAAGCTCCGCTCCTGCCTGCCAACTCTGGCGCGGCAGTACCGCACCACGAGGGGACGTATGGAGGCCAGCAGGCGTTCGATCGCCTGGCGGTCGCCGTCGACGGCCGCGCCCACTTCGGCGTCCAGTCCGTCCCCCAAGTTGGTCATCGCAGACAACAGCCCTGGTGTTACCTGTTGGCGTACCGACAGGAAGCATCACGAGTCACTCACAGCGACTCGGTGCAGCGGCTTCACCGTACCGGTCTTCGGGCCCCTGTTCATCAGGGGGCTATGGACACCCCGAGTGACCAGCCGACACACCGAACAGCTCACAGCCCGGCGACATCGTCACCGGGCTGGGCCATGTTCGCGACCGGAGGACCGCGCGGTTGAACGGGTGAGCCCTCTCACGCCACCGGCCCCGCTTCCCCACATGCGGCATATGAGGACGCGGGGCCGGTGCGGCGAGAGCGGCTTACTGGACGAGGCCTCGCCGGAAGCCGTGCGCGACCGCCTGAGCGCGGTCACGGACACCGAGCTTGCGGAAGAGACGACGTGCGTGCGTCTTCACCGTGTCCTCCGACAGGTAGAGCTCGCGGCCGATCTGGCCGTTGCTCTTGCCCTGGCTCATGCCCCGCAGCACCTGGAGCTCACGCTCCGTGAGCTGCACGCCGGGGTCGGAGGGCTGACGAGGCGCCGGCACCGAGGTGCTGGCGAGCGTGTGCGCGAGGGCTGCCACAAGCTCGGGGCGCGACGCGTCCCACCTCAGGTAACCGCGGGCACCACCGGCGATCGCCGCGGCGATGCTCCCGGCGTCGTCGGGTGCTCCGAAGACGATGACGTTTGCCTGCGGGTTCGCGGAGACGAGCCGACGGGTTGCTTCCACCCCGGTCGGGACGGCGCGCTGGGTTCCCACCAGGACGACGTCGACCGGCTGCCTTGAAAAGCGAGCCAACAACTCGTCACCGTGCGCTACGCAGTCGATGCGGCTAACCCCGGGGACAGCCGACATCACGCGGGTGAGACCCTCCCGCACACTGCGCCGGTCGTCGCAAATAAGGACCGTGGTCACGGGGACTCCTTTCCTGCAGCCGAGTGACGTTCCATCTCCCCTATCGGACGCTGGAGGCCAGACCTTGACACGATCCGGTGCTTAATCCGTCAAGAAGTTCGCCTGAGGGTCTGCGTTCGGGGGTTCCCCGGAACGGAGCAGCCCGGTCGGCACCCAGGGGGACTCGAGTGCGGCCCTTCGGCTGACGGCATCAGCTCTGCGCAACACGCAGCTCAGAGCGTCCGTCGCCCGGTCGAGGACGTCTGCGCCGACCGTGGGGGCATGACCCACCAGGACGAGAGCGCTCGGCCAGATCAACGGATGAAGCTTTTTCAAGGCGCTGTGATTTAGCTCACACCCGACTAGCTCATGCCCTCGTTCCAGGCCTTCGGGTGTCCCTCGCACGACCAACGAGGTGCCCAGGACGAGTGCCGACTTGAGTTCGTGGCGGAGCGCCTTCCGCCTCGTCGCCACGCCGTGCGCCTCCTCGGCGGGCGCCACCGCGGCCTGCGCGCGCCCGGACGCCAGCTCGACCTCGGCGCTCACCCAGCCCCGCCGGACCTCGGCCCGCCACGACCGCGTCTCGGCCCGCGCGAGCAACCTGCGGGCCTCCCCGAGGCGTTGAGCACCGAGCGAATCGGCCGCGAGCCCGAGCAGCGCGTCCGTCCGGGCCCCCGCGGCGTCGATCCCGTCCGGGTCCCCGGCGTCCGTTCCGCGCACCCGCGCGAGCGCCGCGCCGTCGAGCGGCCGGGCGAGGTGGTGCGCCCCCAGCTGGCGCAGGTGCGACGCGCGAGTCGAGAGGGAAAGGGACGCGATCACGGGGTCGGGGTCGTGGCGGAGCGCGGCCAGCACGGTGGCGGCGGCCGCGTAGTGGCCCTGACCGCCCAGGACCACGGCCGCGAGCCACCTCACCCGGGAGCTCCCGGCGCAGAGCGCCGACCAGACGGCGAGATCGGGCGAGTCACCGAACGCGGCCCGGCGCAGCTCCTCTTCCACGGGGTGAGTCTGTCAGGTGACGGCGGCCTCGACGGCGGCCACGGCGGCGGCGAGGTCCTCGACCCGCTCGGCCGGCGGCGTGACCACCCCGCGCCGCCAGCCAGGACCGCCGACGAACACCCGCACCTGCTGCCGGGTGCGCGGCAGCGCGGAGATCACCCCCGGATCGGCGTACCGGGGCAGCTGCGCCCACAGCACCACCGCGGAGGGAGCGGTGCGGCGCACGGCGGCGGACAGCGCGTCCAGCGGCAGCGCCGCCCCCAGCTGCCGGACCACGATTCCGCGCTGCGCCAGTTCCGCCGCCAAGGGGTAGAGAGGAAGGTTGTGCCTCTCCTCCGGCATGCACGCCAGCAGCACAGGCCGATGGTTGCGCCCGAGAGTGACGAGAGGCGTTGCGCGCACGAACGCCGCGAGCACGCACTCGTTCAGCAGGTGCTCCACCTCCACGCCGGCACCGGAGAGCTGCCACCGCGCCGCGACGGCCGTCAGGACCGGGCGGACGACCTCGTTCCAGGTCGCGACGACCCCGTCGGACGCCAGCGAGTCGGCGAGCATCCCCTGCACGGCGATGGAATCCATGGCGACCGCCGCCCTGCCCAGTCCGCGCGCCGTCGGAGACGCTCCGGGCATTTTCAAAACGCGTCCGCCACCACCCGATCCAGCGACAGAAACCTCGCCGTGCGCCATTGACGATTTCGAGTCGAGAGCGAAACGCGCGGCCTCGGCGGAAGACGCGCCACGAAGAAGTGCGCGCTGCATCAATTCGAGCCGGGCGACGTCGCGCGGCCCGTATTTCCGATGGCGGCCGACGGTGTGACCGCTCGGGCCGAGCCCGTAACGGCGGTCCCACGTGCGGAGGGTGGCGGGAGCCACGCCGAGCCGCCTGGCCACGGCGGCCACCGACAGGAGGGGCTCGCCCGCCGGACCACCGGCAGATGCGCGCTCCGGCGGGGTCATCACGGGAGCCATCGTCCGTTCACCTCATCCGGGTGGCAACTCCGGGCGGTGAGTGATCGAACACGCGTGCTGTCACCCATCAGTTGATAAGGGTCTTCTGCCTCTTGAACAAGTTTTGACGCGGTTCTACGGTGGATCATCATTAAGCCGAATGGAGCAGTCGTCACGGAGGCGGTCTCGATGGCGGACACCCGAAGGCTCCCCGGTCCCAACGCAGATCTCTGGGACTGGCAGATGCGCGGTTCGTGCCGGGGCATGGACAGCGCGTTCTTCTTCCACCCCGACGGCGAGCGGGGTCCGGCGAGAGCCCGGCGGGAAGCTCGCGCCAAGGCTGTCTGCCTCGCCTGCCCGGTTCTGGAGTTGTGCCGCCAACACGCGCTGGCGGTGCAGGAACCGTACGGAATCTGGGGCGGGCTCTCGGAATCCGAGCGCGACCACATCATCAAGGCGAGAAAGCGCCAATTGGCGATCGTTTAAAAACAAACGGGCGGCACCCGGAGGTGCCGCCCGTTTCGTTCGTTCTCAAAAGCTGCGCTCGCGGAACGTCCGGAGCGGCGGCCTGGAACTCAGTGGCCGTGCCCGTGGCCGTGGCCGTGCCCGGCCGCGGCGGAGGTGGGCTCTTCCGCCTTCTTCTCGACGACGGCGCTCTCGGTCGTGAGCACCATGCGCGCGATGGAGGCGGCGTTCGCCACGGCGGACCGCGTGACCTTCACCGGGTCGATGATGCCCTGCTCGAGCAGGTCACCGAACTCCAGCGTGGCGGCGTTGAGGCCGAAGCCCCACTCGCCCTCGCGGACCTTGTTCACCACGACGGCACCCTCGAGGCCCGCGTTCGCGGCGATCCAGAACAGCGGCGCGGACAGGGCCTTCGCGACGAGCGCGACACCCGTGGCCTCGTCACCGGACAGGCCGAGGCCGCCGTCGAGCACCTTGGAGCCGTGCACGAGAGCGGAGCCACCGCCGGGGACGATGCCCTCCTCGACCGCGGCCTTCGTAGCGGCGACCGCGTCCTCGATGCGGTGCTTGCGCTCCTTGAGCTCGGTCTCGGTGGCGGCGCCGACCTTGATCACGGCGATGCCGCCGGAGAGCTTCGCGAGGCGCTCCTGCAGCTTCTCGCGGTCCCAGTCGGAGTCAGTGGCCTCGATCTCGCGGCGCAGCTGCTCCGCGCGGCCGGCGATGTCGGCCTTGGTGCCGCCGCCGTCGACGATCGTGGTGTCGTCCTTGGTCACGACGACGCGGCGGGCGGTGCCCAGCTGGTCGAGCGTGGTCTCGGACAGCTTGAGGCCGATCTCCGAGGAGATCACCTCGCCGCCGGTGACGACCGCGAGGTCGTCCAGGAACGCCTTGCGGCGGTCGCCGAAGAACGGCGCCTTCACGGCGACGACCTTCAGGGTCTTGCGAACGGCGTTGACCACCAGCGTGGACAGGGCCTCGCCCTCGACGTCCTCGGCGATGATCAGCAGCGGCTTGCCGGACTCCGCGACCTTCTCGAGGATCGGGAGGACGTCGGCCAGGGCCGAGATCTTCTCGCGGTGCAGCAGGATGCGGACGTCTTCGTAGACGGCCTCCTGCGCCTCGAGGTCGGTCGAGAAGTGCGTCGACACGTAGCCCTTGTCGAACTGCACGCCCTCGGTGATCGCGAGCTCGGTCGCGAGCGTGGACGACTCCTCGACGGTGATGACACCGTCCTCGCCGACGCGCTCGATGGCCTCGCCGAGCAGGGCGCCGATGGACTCGTCACGCGACGAGACCGTGCCGACCTGCGCGATGTTCTCGCGACCCTTGACCGGGGTGGCCTTGCCCTTGAGCGCGTCCACGACGGCGTCGGAGGCGGCCTGGATGCCCCGGCCGAGCGCGGTGGGGTTGGCGCCCGCGGCGATGTTGCGCAGGCCTTCCTTGACCAGCGCCTGCGCCAGCACGGTGGCGGTGGTGGTGCCGTCACCCGCGACGTCGTTGGTCTTGGTGGCGACCGACTTGGCGAGCTGCGCGCCGAGGTTCTCGAACGCGTCGTCCAGCTCGATCTCGCGGGCGATCGTCACACCGTCGTTGGTGACCGTGGGGCCACCGAACTTCTTGTCGAGCACGACGTGGCGACCGCGCGGGCCGAGGGTGACCTTGACCGTGTCCGCGAGCTTGTTGACGCCGCGCTCGAGCGCCCGACGAGCGTCCTCGTCGAAGCTGATCTGCTTGGGCATGTGACTCAAAAGCCTCTCTGGGTAGCGAAACGCCCCGGTAGCCCCGGGTGGGGCGCCGGGGCGTCAGGCATGACAGCCGAGCGTCGTCAGTTAGTTGACGACGGCCAGCACGTCGCGAGCGGAGAGGATGAGGTACTCCTCGCCGTTGTACTTGACCTCGGTGCCGCCGTACTTCGAGTAGATGACGACGTCACCGACGGCCACGTCCAGCGGGACGCGGTTGCCCTTGTCGTCGATGCGGCCGGGGCCAACCGCGAGGACCTTGCCCTCCTGGGGCTTCTCCTTCGCGGTGTCCGGGATCACGAGGCCGGAGGCAGTGGTCGTCTCGGCCTCGGAGGCCTGAACGACGATCTTGTCCTCGAGCGGCTTGATGTTCACGCTCACCGGGATGACCTCCACGGGTCGTTGGCAGGTTCGAATTAACGGCTCCTGCCACCCCGCCGTCGCGGGGGTCGGGGCGGTGCTGGTGCCGTGCAATTGGCACTCTACCCATGAGAGTGCCAAGGCTTCAACGAGCCCCCCGAACCGATCACCATCCGGGAGCCGTATTCAGGGCATGTCCCCGTTGACGCGCCGAACGCTGCTGCTCGCAGGCGTGGCAGGAGTCACAGCTCTCTCGGCCGCCGCCTCAGCGCGTCCCGGCGACCCTTTCACACTCGGTGTGGCCTCGGGCGACCCGGCACCCGATGGAGTGGTTCTGTGGACGCGGCTGGCCCCCGAGCCCCTCGCCGACGACGGCCTGGGAGGCATGCCGGCGCGTCCGGTCGACGTCGAGTGGCAGGTCGCCCACGACGAACGATTCACCCGGATCGTGCAACGCGGCTCCACCACGGCTCGACCGGAGGAGGCGCACAGCGTCCACGTGGAACTCGTCGGGCTGGAGTCCGGCCGCGAGTACTTCTACCGCTTCAAGGCCCTCAACCACCTCTCGCGGACGGGCCGTACGCGCACAACGCCCCCACCGAACGCCCTGCGGGTACCGCTGACGATGGCCTTCGCGTCGTGCGCGCAGTACGAGCACGGCTACTTCACGGCGTACAAGCGCATGGCCGAGGACGAACCCGACCTGGTGCTGCACCTCGGCGACTACACCTACGAGTACGAGAGCGGCATCCACGTCGCCCCGAGCGGCAACGTCCGCCAGGTCGAGGGCCCGACCACCACGACGCTCGCGGGCTACCGCCGCCGGCAGGCCCAGTACAAGACCGATCCGGACCTGCAGGCCGCGCACGCCGTGGCGCCGTGGGCGGTCATCTGGGACGACCACGAGATCGACAACAACTGGGCCGGACCGCTGCCCGACAAGCCGCAGCCGGACTTCCCCGCCCGCCGGGCCGCGGCGATCCAGGCCTACTACGAGAACATGCCCCTGCGCAGGTCATCAAGGCTGTACCGGCGGGTCCGGTGGGGCGAGCTGGCCACGTTCCACATGCTCGACACCCGCCGGTACCGCACCGACCAGGCCTGCGGCGACGGGCTGCAGCTCTGCCCGGAACGGCTGGAGCCGGAGCGCACGATGCTCGGGGACGCGCAGGAGGAGTGGCTGTTCGAGGGCCTGCGGGGCTCGCGGGCGCGCTGGGACGTGCTCGGGCAGCAGGTGTTCTTCTCGCAGTACGACTACGTCCCCGGCGAGGTCGACAAGTTCCTGCTCGACGCGTGGGACGGCTACGTCGCCGACCGGGACCGGGTGGTGGCGGAGCTCGCGAACGTGCGGAACCCGGTCGTGCTGACCGGCGACGTGCACGCGGCGTGGGGTGCGGAGGTCAAGGAGCGCTGGAGCGACCCGTCGTCGAGGACTCTCGCGACGGAACTCGTCACGACGTCGATCACGGCCGGTGGCGACGGGTCGGAGGAGTACGCCGAGACACCGCTGTGGCTGCGCGAGAACCCGCACGTGAAGTACTTCAACAACCGGCGCGGTTACACGCTCACCAGGTTCACGCCCGATGAGTTGCGCACGGACTTCCGCGGCCTCGACCACGTGACGAGGCCCGGCTCCCCGGTCTCCACCAAGGCGTCTTTCGCGGTGGAGGACGGGAGGCCGGGCCTCAACGAGCTGTGAGCCTCAGCCGGACCAGTTGCCGGACACGAACATCATGTACATCAGGGTCTGGGTGACCAGGCCGGTGTACATGACCACGTACACCGCGGGCTTGAGCGCGGCGACGCGCTGGCCGAGCAGCACCAGCGCCAGGTAGATGCCGAAGCACGGCAGCAGGTAGCGGTGCACCGACACCAGGTTGCCGTTCAGCGTGAGCATGATCAGCGACGCGACGCCGAAGAGGCCCACGGGCACCAGGTCACCCCGGCGCTGCGCCAGCAGGTAGGCCGAACCGGCGATCAGCAGGACGATGCCGGCCAGCGGCACCACGTGGTTCGTGAGGTTCCACGTGTTCAGGTCGGCCGGCTTCGTCAGGGTGTTGATGCTCATCAGGAGCTCGTTCCAGAGCGTCCCGGGGATGTTCGGCGTGAACTGGTGGTACGACCAGGCCGGGGCCTTCTCGTACGCCGACGTCATGCCGAGCGGGTCGCCGACCAGGACCTTCAGGTACAGCGCGAAGCCCAGGAAGCCGACGGCGCTCGCGGGGAACCACAGCAGGTGCCACGACAGCAGGCCGCGGAGCTTCCAGTCCTTGCTGCGCCAGAACTCGAGGAAGCACAGGCCGACGAACAGCACCGAGGTGATGCGCACGCCGGTCAGCGGCATCAGGCACAGGCCCATGAAGACCCACTGCCTGCGCAGCGCGAAGAGGTACGCCCACAGGCCGAGCGCGATGAACACTGCCTCGCTGTAGAACGCGTGCAGGAAGTACGCCGACGGCCACGTCAGCATCGCCATCACGACGAGCCACGGCGCGCGCTCGCCCGTCAGGAAGGTCCTGGCGATCTTGAGCAGGGCCACGGCACCCAGCCACGTGGCGACCGTGTTGACGATGATGCCCGCGACCAGCGTGCCGATCTTGCCGAGGAACACCATCTTCACGAGCCACACGAACAGCGGGAAGACCGGGTAGAACGCCTGCGAGGTCGGGACGTTCTGGTACGCGGTGCCCTCGGCGATGCCGGTGAAGTTCTCCGCGTCCCAGCGGTGCGTGTGCGACAGCAGCGTGTCGACCGAGCGGGACGAGGGCGGCGTGCCCTCGAAGATCGGCAACAGCGGTTCGAGCACGCGCCCGAGCACGGTCATGAAGACCTGCCAGGCGAAGACCAGCAGGAAGACCTTGGCGAAGTCGCCCGTCAGCGCGGTCTTCCACCGGGGAGCGGGTCGGGACGCCCCGTCGGCGACGACCTCCGGCTCGCGGATCGCGGTGTCAGTCATGAACGGGTTCCTTTGCGGGCTCTGCCGCCGGCCGGAACACCAGCCGGCTGTACAGCACGTAGTTCCAGACGAGGGCGACGCAGATGCCCGCGAGCTTGGGCGCCGCGATGGCGAGCGTCTCGGGCAGACCGGAGAACGCACCGCGCGTCGCCATGATCATCAACGGCTGGATCACCCACAGCCCGACGCCCGTGACCAGCACGAACAGCACGACCTGCCGGACGGTTCCCCCGCCTGCCGCGCGGAACGTGAAGCTGCGGTTGAGCGTGAAGCTGAGCGCCATGCCCGTCGTGGTCGAGATCAGGTTCGCGATCACGAGCGGGGTGCCGAGCGCGAACAGCACCGTGTAGCCGACCAGGTCGACCAGGGTGTTGCCGATGCCGACCAGACCGAAGCGGAGCTGCTGGGCGTTCAGCAGCTTCTTCACGACGCGAGCGCCCTGGCGTCGTTCGGCACCGGGGTCGCGGTGCGCACCGACGCCACGCTGTAGAGCGGGCGGGCCTGCACCTCCGTGTAGATGCGGCCGATGTAGCTGCCGAGCACGCCGAGCATGATCAGCTGGATGCCGCCGAGGAAGAAGACGGCGCTGGTGATGAACGCCCAGCCGGGCACGGCGGCGGCCGGCAGGAACAGCTTCACGCCGACGACGTAGCAGATGCCGAGGAACGCGAGGGCCGAGATGAAGTAGCCGACCTTCGAGATCAGCTTCAACGGGGCGGCGGAGAAGCCGACGATGCCGTCCGCGGCGAACCGCAGCATCTTGCGCAACGGGTAGCCCGTGACGCCCGCGTGGCGCTTGTCGCGGTCGAACTGCACGGCGGTCTGCTTGAAGCCGATGAAGCTCACCAGGCCGCGCAGGAACCTGTTGTGCTCGCGGAACTTGCGCAGCTCCTCGACGACCTTGCGGTCGACGAGGCGGAAGTCGCCGGTGTTCTCCGGGATGTCGATCTCGGCGACCTTGCGCAGGAACCAGTAGAACGCCCGCGCGGTCGCCTTCTTGAACGCCGTGTCCTGGCGTGAGCGGCGCTGCGCGTAGACGACGTCGTAGCCCTGCTCCCACTTCTCGATCAGCTCGAGGCTCACCGAGGGCGGGTCCTGCATGTCGCTGTCCATGATGATCACGGCGTCGGCGTCCGCGAGGTCGAGCCCCGCGGTCACGGCGAGCTGGTGACCGAAGTTGCGCGCCAGGTCGATGACGGTGACCCGGCCGTCCGCGTCGGCGACGGCGTTGAGCAGGTCCAGCGAGTTGTCGCGGCTGCCGTCGTTGACGTAGATGAAGTTGACCCGGTACCGGTCCTCGAGCGGCTTGACGACCTCGGACACCGTCTTGTGCAGCAGATCGATGTTCCCGCCCTCGTTGTAGATCGGGAACAGGTACGTGATCGTGCGCATGGGTTCAGCGCTCACCGCTTACTCCAAGATTCAAGTCCGCCCAGGATGGGCTCAGAGTATCTGCACCGTGCCGACGGGCAGACCGGGCGTCGTGGAGAGGTCCATGGGCGACGGCTTCGCGCCCGCCGCGACGAGGTGGGCACCGAGCGCGGCGATCATGGCGCCGTTGTCGGTGCACAGCCGCGGCCTCGGCACGCGCAGCTCGATGCCGGCCTCCGCGCACCTCTCGGCGGCCAGACCGCTCAGCCGCGAGTTCGCCGCGACGCCGCCGGAGATGACGAGCGTGCCGACGTCCAGGTCCTTCGCGGCGCGGATCGCCTTCGCGGTGAGCACGTCCGCGACCGCCTCCTGGAACGACGCGGCGACGTCGGCCAGCGGGATCTCCTCGCCGGCCCGTTCGGCGCGCTCGACCCAGCGGGCGACCGAGGTCTTGAGGCCGGAGAACGAGAAGTCGTACTTCGCGTCGCGCGGGCCCGTCAGGCCGCGCGGGAACGCGATCGCGCACCCGTTGCCCTGCTTGGCGAGCTTGTCGATGGGCGGGCCGCCGGGGTAGGGCAGGTCGAGCAGCCGCGCGACCTTGTCGTACGCCTCACCGGCGGCGTCGTCGACGGTCGAGCCGATCTCGGTGATCGAGTTCGCGAGACCGCCCTCGACGAGCAGCAGCTGCGAGTGGCCGCCGGAGACCAGCAGCGCGAGGCAGCGCTGCGGCAACGGGCCGTGCTGCAGCGTGTCCGCGGCCACGTGGCCCGCGAGGTGGTTCACGCCGTAGAGCGGCTTGCCGAGCGCGGCGGCGTACGCCTTCGCCGCGGACACGCCGACCAGCAGCGCGCCGGCGAGACCGGGGCCCGCGGTGACGGCGATCGAGTGGATCTGGGAGAGCTCGACCTTCGCCGTGTCGAGTGCGCGGCGCAGGGTCGGGACGAGGGCTTCGAGGTGGGCGCGGGAGGCGACCTCGGGCACGACGCCGCCGAAGCGGGCGTGCTCCTCGACGCTGGAGGCGACCTCGTCGGCGAGCAGGTCGAGCGAGCCGTCCGGACCGAGGCGGACGATGCCGAAGCCCGTCTCGTCGCACGAGCTCTCGATGCCGAGGATCAAGCGGTCAGACACTTTGAGCAGGCCTTCCCATCGTGTACGCGTCGGCACCCGACGGCTGGTAGTAGCGGCGGCGCAGGCCGAGTTGCTCGAAGCCGTGCGCCTTGTACAGGGCGATCGCGGGCTCGTTGTCCGTGCGGACCTCGAGGAAGACCGGCACGCCGATCTCGTCGACGCGGGCGAGCAGGTCGCGCAGCAGCATCCTGCCGACGCCCCTGCCCTGCCAGTGCCCGGCCACGGCGATCGTGTGGATGCTGGCCTCGTACGCGCCGGCGGCGAGCCCGGCGTAGCCGATCAGCTCGTCGCCCGCGTACGCACCGCGGTAGTAGTTGCCGTTGTTCAGCTCGCTGTGGAACGCGTCCTCGCTCCACGGGTCCTCGCCGGGGAACAACGCCAGCTCGATCTCGTGGCACGCGGGCACGTCGGCGTGCTGCAGCGGCGCGAGCGTGACGGTGCCGGTGGTCATGCCCTGGTCACCCGCTTGCGCCCGGTGGGCTCCACGGCGTCGGGGCGGCGCAGGTAGAGCGGGGTGAGCGCGGCCGGGCGGGCCTTCGCGAGCACCTCGGCGGCCGCGGCGGCGACCAGGCCCTCGGGGCTCGGGTGCCTCGCCTGGAGCAGCTCCAGGCCGAGGACCTCGGCGTAGATCTCCGCACCCTCACCGGTGGCCTGGCGCACGCCCAACGCGGGCAGCTTCCCGGCGAGGTCCTGCGGGCGCTCGACGTGCGGGCCGTCCGTGCGGCGGCCGGCGGCGTCGTACGCGGCCCAGTAGACCTCCTTGCGGCGCGCGTCGGTCGCGACGAGCAGCGGGTGACCGCTGGCGGCGTCCCTCGCGATGGCGTCCGGGGTGGCGACCGGGTAGACCGGGCGGTTGAGCGCCTGGCCGAGCGCGGCGGCGGTGGCGAGGCCCACCCGCAGGCCGGTGAACGGGCCGGGACCGGCGCCGACGACGATCGCGTCGAGGTCGGCGTAGCTCTTGCCGGCCTCCGCGAGCGCGTCGCTGATGTGCGGGGTGAGCAGTTCGCCGTGGGCCTTGGCGTTGAGCGTCACCCGCTTCGCGAGCAGGCGCGGCGGCGAATCGGGCGCGAGTTCGACCACACCGGCGGTGACTGCGGGGGTGGCCGTGTCGACGGCGAGCACTAGCACGATTGTCCAGGGTAGTACGTGTGCCGGACCGCACTTGCCGTGCGTCCGCGAGGCAGGCGTGCGACCTCGGCTCCAGGTTCACCGAAGCGGGTGAAGTGCCGGAACCGTCAGCCGGCCACGCCGCTCAGCCGCCCGCCACCGGGGATGGCCGACGGGCTCGTTCGGCCATCCCCCGCGACCCTCCGGGCTCATCGGCCGGAGAGGTTCCCGTCGCAGGCGGCGGACGACCGCGAGCGGTCGACCGTGAAGATCTCCAGCTGGTCGTTCCACCGCCACGGCGTGACGCAGGCGTCGTCCGGCACGCCGACGCCGGCACCACCGGTGGCGAGGTTGTCGGCGCACGCCGCGTAGCCGGGCGCGTGACCCTCGTGCAGCAGCGAGAGCGGGCCGTTCCACTGCCACGGCGCGGCGCAGAAGTTGCCGGCAACCCCGACGCCACCGTCGCGGTGGTGCTCACCGGCGGAGGCAGGGGCGACCACGAGCAGGGCGCCACCGACGACCGCGGTCGCGAAGAGGGTCTTCTTGGTCATGCGGATCGCATCGGCTCGGGGTGCTCCGTCCTCAACGGACTTCACCCCATCCGCCGACCGGCTTCACACCGGAAGGGTGCGGTCCGCCCATTCGCCGTGCGGCACCAGCTGAGCTGTGCGAACGTCGTCGATCCCGCGTTCGAGGCGGATCAGGAGATGATCTTCGTTCAGGCGTTCCGCGACGCCCTCCCCCCACTCGACGGCGACGACGGCGTCGACCAGCTCGGTGTCGAGGTCGAGGTCGTCCAGCTCGTCCAGGTGACCCCCGAGCCGGTACGCGTCGACGTGCACCAGCCGCACGCCGCCCTCCCGCTCCGGCTCGTGCACGCGGGCGACGACGAACGTCGGCGAGGACACCCGGCCCCGCACGCCCATGCCGCGCGCCAGACCGCGCACGAACGCCGTCTTCCCCGCGCCCAAGGGCCCCGCGAGGAGCAACAGGTCGCCCGCGCGGACGACTTCACCCAGCTTGCGGCCGAACTCCTCGGTGTCCTCCACCAAGGGCAGTTCGACGGTCTTCACGCTCGGCGCCACCACTTCTTCCGACTCTCTCCGCGATCGGCCGCGCAGCGTTCGACGAGCGCGACCAGGTGGTCGTTGACGAGGTCAGCCTGCTCCATCATCACCATGTGCCCGGCACCGGGGGCCCGGACGAGCGTGGCGTGCGGCATCTCCTCGGCCATCCGCTCGGCGTGCGAGAACGGCGTGAGCCTGTCCGCGTCGCCGCTCAGGATCAGCACCTCGCAGTGCCGCAGACCCGCCAGCGCTTTGTAGCGGTCGTGCGTGCCGAGGGTCTCGAGGAACTCGGTGAGCACCTTCACCGGGGTCCCGCCGATCATCTGCTCCATCAGGTCCACCAGGGACGGTGCTACCGCGCGGTCGCCGAACGCCCCCAGGCGGATGCCGCTCCACGTGAGGCTCTTCGCGCTCTTGCGGACCCACTCGACGAGTCCGGGCTGCACGCTCGCGAGCCGGCCGACGCCGAGCGTCACCGGGTTGTACCGCGACAGCACGGACTTCGGCAGCCCCGCGCCGCCGACGGCACCGGCGGCCGTGCCGACCAGCGCGACGCCGCGCACCCGTTCCTCGAAGAGCTCCGGGTGCTTCTCGGCCAGCGCCATGATCGTCATGCCGCCCATGGAGTGGCCGACGAGCACCAGCGGGCCCTCCGGCGCGATGGCCCTGATCACCGAGTCGAGGTCGAGCGCGAGCTGGTCGATCGTGCTGTTCTCGGTCGACGACCGCCCGGACCGGCCGTGGCTGCGCTGGTCGTAGAGCACCTGGTGGACCCGCGGGTCGAGCAGTTCGGCGAGGTCGCGGCGCTGGAAGTGCCAGCAGCGGCGGTCCAGCGCGAACCCGTGCACCAGCACGACGGTGATGTCCGGCTCGCCGCCGTCCGCGGGGTCGACCTCCTCGACCGAGATCGGCACGCCGTCCTCGGCGGCCACGGTCGACTCGCGGTCGGGCCGCAGCCGCCCGAGCGGCTCCTCGGCGAAGCTGTCGGACGCCGTCTTGCGCTCGTGCGAGACCTTCGCCGTCTGCGCCACGGCCGCACCGGCGACGGCGGCGCCGAGGGCGCCACCGACCCACCCGACGACCTTCCACACCGGCTTCACGTGTAGGTCCTCCGCACCCGCGGCCGGTACATCCCGCAGACGATCTCGTAGTCGATCGTCCCGGTCAGCTCCGCCCACTCCGTCGCCGTCGGCTCCCCCCGGCTCCCGTCGCCGAACAGCACGACCTCGGCACCCTCCCGCACCTCGTCGTCCTCGCAGCTCACGACGATCTGGTCCATGCAGACGCGACCGACCACCGGACGGCGCCTCCCGTTCAGGAGCACCTCCATCCGGCCGGAGAGCGCCCTCGGGACACCGTCCGCGTACCCGGCGGGCACCAGTGCCAGCGTCGTGTCCTTCCTCGCGGTCCATGTCATCCCGTAGGACACGGACTCACCTGCGGGGATACGTTTCGTGAGAGCCACGTACGACCGGAAGCTCATGACCGGCCGCAGGTCGTGGTCCGTCGGCACGGGGTTCAGGCCGTAGATCGCGATACCCGGCCTGACCAGGTCGAAGTGCAGGTCGGGCCTCGTCAGCAGGGCCGCGGAGTTCGCGATGTGCCGCAACGGGTCGAGCCCCGCCGCCTTCGCCACCTCGTAGGCGTCGTCGAACCGCTTGGCTTGAAGGTCGATGGACGGGTCGCCGATCACGTCGGCGGACGCGAGGTGCGACCAGATGGCCACGACCTCGTGCTTCTTCGCGGCGTCGACGAGCTCGGGCCAGTCCCGCGGCTGGCAGCCGTTGCGGCTCAGGCCGGTGTCGATCTTCAGGTGCAGCCGCGGCCGCGCGTCGGCCTCCTCGGCGGCCTGCTCGATCCGGCGCAGGTCCGACAGCGAGGAGACGCCCATGTCGACGTCCGCGGCGAGCCCGGCGGCCAGGTCCTCGTCCGGTGCGTCGAGCCAGGCGAGGATCGGCGCCTGGATGCCGGCCGCGCGCAGAGCGAGGGCTTCCTGCGTGCTGCACGAACCGAGCCAGGTGGCGCCCGCTTCGAGCGCGGCCCTGGCGACCTCGACCGCGCCGTGGCCGTAGCCGTCCGCCTTGACGACGGCCATGGTCTCGGAGGACGGCGCGAGGCCGGCGAGCAGGGCGACGTTGTGCCGCAGCGCGCCTAGGTCGACGACTACTTCTGAACGGGCCATAACCTGGTCATCGTTCCACAGGAGCGCAGCTCATCAGGTGTGAGCGAGCGCTCAGAGGCTCCTGATCGCGTCCGGGATCGCGCTCATCAGCCCCGACGCGGGCACCGGTGCCCCGTCCGCGGCCAGTTCCGCCGCCAGCACGTGCGCGTACGCCGCGTACCCCGCCGCCAGGAACGGGTCCAGGCCGCTCGCGAGCAGCGCGCCGATGATCCCCGACAGCACGTCACCCGACCCGGCCGTGGCGGGCCAGGACGACGTCGCCGAGTTGACCAGCGCCCGCCCGTCCGGTGCGGCGACGACGGTCCGGTGCCCCTTGAGCAGCACCACGGAGCCGAAGCGGTGGGCGGCCTTGCGGGCGGCGGCGACGCGGTCGGGGCCGACCGGACCGGCCAGGCGTTCGAACTCGCGGTCGTGCGGGGTCAGCACCAGCGGCGCATCGGGGTCGCGGGCGTCCCACAGCGACGGGGTCGAGGCGAGCAGCGTGATGGCGTCCGCGTCGGCGATCACCGGCACACCGGCGTCCAGCACGAAGCGCAGCACGTCGGCGGACGAGCTGCCGGTGCCCATGCCGGGGCCGACGACCCAGGCCTGCACTCGGCCCGCGTCGGTGATCGAGCCCGTGCAGATCGCCTCGGGCCAGCGGGCGCGGATGGCGTCGGCGGCGGGACCGGCGTAGCGGACCATGCCCGAGGTGGCCAGCACCGCGGCACCCGTCGACAGCACCGCGGCACCGGGGTAGGTCGCGCTGCCGGCGGCGACGCCCGTGACGCCCTGGGTGTACTTGTCGTCGGACGGGCCCGGCACCGGCCAGCTGATGTCCTGCCGGTCGAGCAGCACGAAGTCGGGGTCCTCCGGCCGCAGGCCGATGTCGACCAGGTGCACCTCGCCGCAGTCCGCCAGCGCGTGCACCGGCTTGAGGCAGCCGAACGTGACGGTCGTGTGGGCGCGCACGTGCGGTCCGGAGATCTCGCCGGTGTCCGGGTCGATGCCGGACGGCAGGTCCACGGCCAGGACCGGGGCGCGCACCGAGGAGACCAGTTCGGCCGCGGCCGGGCGCAACGGGCCCCGTGCGGACAGGCCGACGATGCCGTCGACCACGAGATCTGGCTCGCCGACCTCCGAGACGATCCGCCCGCCCGCGCGGCGGAACGCGGCCAGACCTTCGGCGTGGGCCTTCTCCGGCGACAGCAGCACGGCGGACACCGCGACACCGCGGCGGCGCAGGAAGTAGCCCGCCCACAGGGCGTCGCCGCCGTTGTTGCCCGCGCCGACGAGCAGCGTGACGCGGCGACGGCCGGCGAGCAGACGCAGGGCGTGGGTGGCCACACCGAACGCGGCCTTGCGCATCAGGGAACCCGGCGGGACGACCGCCATGAGCTCCTCTTCAGCGGACTTGACGCGTTCGGTGTGCCAGACGCCTCTCACCTATTCGACGGTAACGGACTTCGCGAGGTTGCGAGGCTTGTCGACGTCGTAGCCGCGGGCCGTCGCGATCTCGGCCGCGAGCACCTGCAGCGGGATCGTCGAGATCAGCGGCTGCAGCAGCGTCGGGACGGCCGGGATCTCGATCAGGTGGTCGGCGAACGGGCGCACCGTCTCGTCGCCCTCCTCCGCGATCACGATCGTGCGGGCGCCGCGGGCCTGGATCTCGCTGATGTTCGACACCAGCTTCGAGTGCAGGACGGCGCGGCCCTTCGGCGACGGCATCACCACGACGACCGGGAGGTTCTCCTCGATCAGCGCGATCGGGCCGTGCTTGAGCTCGCCCGCCGCGAAGCCCTCGGCGTGCATGTAGGCGAGCTCCTTGAGCTTGAGCGCGCCCTCCAGGGCGACCGGGTAGCCGACGTGGCGGCCGAGGAACAGCACCGCCTTCGAGTCGGCGAGCTCCCGGCCGAGCGCCTTGACCCGGTCGATGGTGCCGAGCACGCGCCGCACGGCCTCGGGCATGGCCTCCAGCTCGTGGAACTCGCGGGCGACCTCGTCCGGGTACTTGGTGCCGCGGGCCTGCGCCAGGGCCAGGCCGACGAGGTAGTTCGCGGCGATCTGGGCGAGGAACGCCTTCGTCGACGCGACACCGATCTCCGGGCCGGCGTGGGTGTAGAGCACGGCGTCGGACTCACGCGGGATCTGCGCGCCGTTGGTGTTGCAGACGGCCAGGACGCGGGCCTTCTGCGCACGGGCGTGGCGCACGGCCTCCAGCGTGTCCGCGGTCTCGCCGGACTGCGACACGGCGACGACGAGCGTGTCGCGGTCGAGGACCGGGTCGCGGTAGCGGAACTCCGAGGCCAGCTCGACCTCGACGGGCAGGCGGGTCCAGTGCTCGATCGCGTACTTCGCGACGAGGCCGGAGTGGTAGGCCGAGCCGCAGGCGACGACGAAGACCTTGTCGACGTCGCGGAGGTCCTGGTCGGACAGGCGCTGCTCGTCGAGGACGATCCGGCCGTTCGCGAAGTGGCCGCGCAGCGTGTTCGCCAGCGCCTCGGGCTGCTCCTCGATCTCCTTGAGCATGAAGTACTCGTGGCCGCCCTTCTCGGCGGCGCTGAGGTCCCAGTTGACCGTGAACGGCTTGGCCTCGGCGGGCTCGCCGTCGAAGTCGGTGACCTCGTAGCCGGAGCGGGTGAGCACGACCATCTGGTCCTGGCCCAGCTCGACGGCTTCCTTGGTGTGCGCGATGAACGCGGCCACGTCGCTCGCGACGAAGTACTCGTCCTCGCCGACGCCCACGACCAGCGGGGAGTTGCGGCGCGCGGCGACGACCTGGTCGGGCTCGCCGGCGTGCGTGACCACGATGGTGAACGCGCCCTCGAGCCGGCGGGCGATCTTGCGCACGCTGGCGGGCAGGTCACCCTTCGTGTCGCCCTCGGAGTAGGCGAACGCCACGAGGTGCGCGACCGTCTCGGTGTCCGTGTCGGACGCCATCTCGACGCCGAGGCCTTCGAGCTCGGCGCGCAGCGCGAGGAAGTTCTCGATGATGCCGTTGTGCACCACGGCGACCCGGTTCGTCGAGTCGCGGTGCGGGTGCGAGTTCCGGTCGATCGGCGCGCCGTGCGTCGCCCACCGGGTGTGGCCCATGCCGACGGTGCCCGCGAAGTTGTCGCGGCCCACCTCGTCGAGCCTGCCCTCCAGGTTCTGCAGCCGTCCGGCCTTGCGTTCGACGGCGAGGTCGTCGCCCGTCACGACCGCGACGCCCGCCGAGTCGTAACCCCGGTACTCGAGGCGCCTCAGCCCGTCCAGCACGACGTCGAGCGCCGACTGGTGACCCACGTATCCCACGATTCCGCACACGGGAAACAGACTAGCTAGACCACGCCGCTAACCCTAATGAGTGAGAGCGCTCCATTTGCGCAGGTCACACGACCGAGTGGTGTAGACCAATCTCAGGTGTGGTCCGCGCGACAGGATCGACTACGGTTCACCCATGGCTCGCCGCGTGATCACGCTGACCGCGAAACAGGCCCTCGAGCAGCTCAGCAGGCCCGGTCCGCACCCGGTGCTGCGCGGCGACCTCGCGCTCGTGGGGCTTCCCGGCGTGATCTTCACGCCCCGGTCGGGCCTCGGCCTGCCCGCCGTCGCGCTCGGGCACGGCTGGATGCAGCCGGTGCGCCGTTACCACGGCCTTTTGCGGCACCTGGCCTCCTGGGGCGTGGTCGCCGCGGCCCCCGCCGTCGAACGCGGCCCGCTGCTGTCGTCGCGGGTGCTGGCGGCGAACCTCCTGACCACTTTGGACATCTGCACCGGTGTGCGCCTGGGCACCGGCGAGATCAGCGTCGACCCGTCCCGCCTGGCCCTGGCAGGGCACTCGATGGGCGGAGGCGCGGCGGTGCTCGCCGCCGCGGAGGCGGAGCGCGTCCGGGCCGTTGTGACGTTGGCCGCAACGGAGACGCGTCCCTCCGCACTGGACGCCGCGCGCGAGGTCCGCGTGCCCGGCCTGCACCTCGCGGCGGGCGAGGACCGCATCGCACCGCCGGTCGGCCACGCCGAGGCCATCGCGTCCGCGTGGGGCGGTCCCGTGCAGCTGCGGTTGCTGCCGAAGTCCTCGCACCTCGGGTTCACCGAGGGCAGGCACTGGAGCGAGCTGGTGCTGGACGGCCACGCCGAGCGCCGCTCGCAGAAGCTCGGGCGCGCGTTCGTGACGGCGTTCCTGCTGCGCGTGCTCACCGGCGACCGCGCCTACGACGAGCTGCTGGACGCCGACCTCAAGAACGCGAACCTCGTGTTCCAGCGGGAAGCCCTGCCGCAACGCGCCGCACAGCGCTGACCTGACACGCGAAAGGGACGCCCCTCGGGGCGTCCCTTCTGCGCACGATCAGCTCAACCAGGTCTGGCCGCTCAGGTCGTCGTCATCGTCCACCGGTGCCGGGCGACGCGGGCGCACCGGAGGCGGCGGTGCCACCGGCTGCACGGGCGGGAGCGGCGGCGGAGGAGGAGTCGGGGTGGCCGCGCGGGGCGCGTAGCCGCCGTCGTCGTCCTCCGGGCCGAACGCCATCTCGCCGGCACCCCGTTCGGGACGCTCCCACTGCGGCTTGCGCTGCTGCGGCTTCTCCCCCTGCTTGCTGATGTTCTCCGCGCTCTCGCGAGCCTCGGAGACCTCGCGCCTGTGCTTGTCCTCGCGGGCCGCGATGTCCGCGGCGAGCTTGGCCTGGGCCGCCCTGAGCTCCGCCGAGACCTCGGTGGTGCTGCGACGGGTCTTGGCGAGGTTGTCGTCGAACTGCGCCTGCAGGCGCGGGTCCACGTCACCGATCATCGCCACGGGCTCGCGGCCTCCCCTCGCTCATCGCCCAGCACGGTCTGCATGGCGCTCAACGGGTTGCTGTTGTCGTCGTCGAACAACGTGCCCGTGGTGCGCCACTGGCTGGCTCCCCGCTCGGAGTCGCCACCCTGCTGACCGCCCGCTCCGGCGCCGGCCATGCCGCCGCCCATCATCCCGCCACCCATCATGCCGCCGGACGAGGCACCCGACGGCGGCTGGCCGTGGGCGTCCTGAAGGGACGGCAGGGCCGCGGAACCCGGCTGACCGGCTTCGGAGGTGTTCGTGTCGAACGAGCCGCCGTCGCCCGCGTTCGGGCTGGTCCACGCGGTGTCGGCGGACGTGCCGCCGAGCACCGACTCGCCGCTGCCGCCACCGCCGCCGGTGAACGAGACGCCGGAGGTCGTGGTGCTGTCCGAGGCCCGGCCGAGGACCGGACCGTCGGCGGGCCCCCTGGGCTCGCCGACGCTCGGCATGAAGCCGTTGTCCTGGACGTGGTCGCGGGCCACGGCTTCCCCGAAGCGCTCGCCCGGCGCGCTCCAGACCTGCTCCGCGGCCGGCGCGGGCATCGTCTGGAACCCGCCCTCGGCGGCCGGTGCGGGCATCGGCTGGAACCCGGCCTCGGCGGGCATCGTGGTGACGCCGCCCTCGGCCGGCACGACCTGCGGGAAGTCGGCCTCCGGCGTGCGGAGACCGTCCTCGAGCCTCACGCCGTCCATCACACCGCCACCGGCACCCGAACCCGAGTCCGGCGTCTGCGCGGCGGGGTTCTCGTCCTCGCCGAAGCCCACGCCGATCTTGTCCGGCGTGCCGTCGCCGTTGTCCGCGGTCAGGTTGATCTGACCGGTCTCGGTGTCGACCTCGGCGGTGAAGTTCACGCCGTCCTGCTCGATGTGGATCTTGCCGTCGGCG
The DNA here is from genome assembly GCF_021056325.1 of Lentzea sp. CC55. Lineage (NCBI taxonomy): Bacteria > Bacillati > Actinomycetota > Actinomycetes > Pseudonocardiales > Pseudonocardiaceae > Lentzea > Lentzea sp. CC55. Next base: position 198,183 of record NZ_JAJCXE010000002.1, read on the forward strand.
CCGACCTCGACCGGGATCGGGTTCGACTCCGAGCCCAGCGGGCCACCGCCGGGCGCGGCGGCGCCACCGGGTGCCGGGGTGGCACCGGCCGTCGCGCCGGCACCGGGTGCCTGCCCCGCCTGCGCCGGGGCCGAGCCGGTGAGCGTGCCGGCCATGGCGGTGATGGCCTGGGCGCCGTTCTGACCCATGAGGGCCTTGGCGGCCTCGGGGTTCTTGCTGAAGTCGAGGTCGTAGGTCTTCGGCTCGCCCTTGGGCGTGTCGATCGTCATCTTCACGTGCCCGTTGGCGTCGGGCTCCGTGACCTTGATCGTGTTGTCGCCCGCCGTGACCGTGACGGTCTCGAGCTCCTCCTCGGGCTTCGGCTGGTCGGGCTTGCCGTCACCGTCGAGGTCGTCCGGCTTGCCGTCGCCGTCGGTGTCACCGGGGACGTCCGGCTTGCCGTCGCCGTCCTTGTCGAGCGGGTTCTCCGGCTTCGGGATCTCGGGCGTGCCGCCACCGCCGGGCGGAGTGCCACCGCCGCCGGGCGGGGTGCCGCCGCCACCGGGCGGGGTGCCGCCGCCACCGGGCGGGGTGCCGCCACCGTTGTTGTTGACGTTCTGGCGGCCCTGGTTCGACTCGGTGAACGACGGCGGGTCGCCGACCTGCTGGAACGGGTCGCCGCCGAACGCCGTGGTGAGGCCCTGGAACATGGTCTTGTAGTCGGCGTCGACACCGGTCTGCACCGCGTCGCAGTAGCCGTCGAAGGCCTTCTTCTTGTTGTCGAACTCCTCGCAGAGCGCCTTCAGCTTCTCCTTGGCGTCGCTGATGATCCGGTCGCGCACGTCGGCGATCCAGCCGCCCCAGCCGAGGCCGGACAGGATGCCGAGCGGGCCGCCGCAGATCGCGCCGATCACCGAGTTCTTCAGGTCGCTCTGGACGCCGTAGACCCAGTCGAGGACGCCGCCGTCGTTCGGGAAGACGTCGCCGTTCGCGTGCCGGATGGCCTCCTCGGCCTTCTCGACGGTCAGGCCGCCGCAGGTCTCCGAGTACTGGTCGTGGATCTGCTGCGCGAACTCCTTGACGTGCTTCTGCATGTTGGTCACGCCACCGGTGATCGCACCGGGGCCCGTGCCCGCCTGCTGCACGAACGTCTTGGCGGTCGACGCGAACTTGTCGTGGTAGCCGCGCGCGGCATCGGCCGCCGAGCCCTCCCACGAACCGAGGCCGTTCCACGCGGCGCCGAGCTGGTTGTCGTGCTCCTGCGCCTTCTTGACGTTCTCGGTCAGCTTGTGCGCGTCCTCGCGGAACTTCGCGAAGTCGATGTCGCGCACCTCGTCGTACTTGCGGTAGATGTCGCCCTGGAGGTTCGGGGCGGCACCCTGGTGCCCGCAGGCCGGCGCGGCCTTGGCGTAGACCGGGATGAACTTCTCGAAGAACCGCAGGCCGGGAGCGCCGGCGTCGAGCAGCGTGTTGCTGTTCGGGACGTCACCCTGCTCGTTCAGCACCTTCTGGGTGGCGCCGAGCTCGCGTTCCTCGCCCGCCTTCTTGACGAGGGCGTCCGCCTCGGAGCCCTCCACCGTGAAGGCGGCGTGCTGGCCTTCCTTGCGGATGTTGTTGGCCTCGCTGAAACCCAGCGTCAGCGGAGCGAGGACCACGCCCACCACGTGGTCGCCGACACTCGGGTCGTCGGGGACGTCGACACCGTTCGCCTTGCCGTAGCGCTCGACCTCTTCCTGGGGAGCGCCGGCGCCGGCGAGGGCGCGGACGAGCTGCTTCTTGGTCTCCGGCGTGACGTTCGGGTCGTCGAGGAGCTTCTTGATCTCGTTCTGATCCGCCACGGCTGGTTACCCCTTGAACTGGCTCGAGGTCTGCGCCTCGTTCGACTCGTACGTCTTGGCGACGTCCTTCAGGCGCGTGGCGATGCCGGTCGCCTCTTTGCCGAACTTCTCGAGACTCGTGCCGAACTGGTCGAAGAAGGTCTTGTACTGGGCGGCGACGCCCTGGAACTTGCGCCCGACCTGACCGGCCCCCACGCCCGGCACGACCGAAGCCTTCATCTGGACCAGTTGCGACCCCTCGGCGTCGTACACCCCCGCCGTCTTGGTCAAATCGCCGGACTGTACGCCGAACCCAGCCATTCTCCGCCTCCCCTTGTCCCCGATCCGACGCAATTCGGCCTCATCGGGTTCCGCCATACAGTGCCAGCTCGGGTCACGCGGTGACCGGAGCTCCACGAGGTCGGTTGCCTTAGTAAACAGCCGTTCGGCCGAAGCCGCCGACGATCACCACTGACCGGGTGGCGGCTGTTGGGGTCCAGGGGGCTGCTGCGGCCACTGGCCGCCGGTCGGAGGGCCCTGGTGGCCGGGCGGCGGAGCTTGGTGCCCGGGCGGAGGGCCGTACTGACCGGGCGGCGGGCCATATTGACCGGGCGGCGGAGCCTGCTGCCAGTGCTGGGCGGGCGGGTGCTGGACCTTCTTCTTGCGGTTCACCGCGACGGCCACGACGAGCAGCACGGTCACGATGACGGCGATCAGGAACAGGGCCACGAGGATCTGGACAGGACCGATGTGGAACACGGCTCACCAGCCGTTCGGCGCGGGCGGCTGCTGGCCGGGCGCGGGTTGCGGGTGGGTCTGCTGCGGGAACCCCTGCTGCGGGATTCCCTGCGACGGGTACGGCTGCTGCGGGCGGCCGTGGCCGGGCGGGTACGGGGGCTGGGCGGTCCTGCGCTTCGACGCCACGACGACCGCGACGACGACCGCTGTCACACCTCCCAGCAGCACCAGGAGTACGAGCAACATCAGCACGGTCATCTCCAGCCCCCATCCGTCCTCAGTGCACCGAGGAAACCACACCCGCCAGGCGCTGCGCGGCGGACTCGGCCTGTTCGTGGCTCGTGGCCTCGACCATCACCCGCACGAGCTGCTCGGTGCCGGACGGGCGCAGCAGCACGCGGCCGGTCTCGCCGAGCTCGGCCTCGACGGCGGCGACGGCCTCGCTGACCGACGTGGCCTTGGCCACGGCCGCCTTGTCGGAGACCTTCACGTTGATCAGGACCTGCGGCAGGCGGCGCATCACCGAGGCGAGGTCGGCGAGCGACTTGCCGGTCTCGGCCATGCGGGCCATCAGGCGCAGCGCGGTGAGCAGGCCGTCGCCGGTGGTGGCGTGCGCGGGCAGCACGACGTGGCCGGACTGCTCGCCGCCGAGCGAGTAGCCGCCCGCCTTGAGCTCCTGCAGCACGTAGCGGTCGCCGACGGCGGTGGTGCGCAGCCGGATGCCGGCCTCCCGCATGGCGATGTGCAGGCCGAGGTTGCTCATCACAGTCGCGACGAGCGTGTCCTCGAACAGCTCACCCGCGTCGCGCATGGCGAGCGCGAGGACCACGAGGATCTGGTCGCCGTCCACCACGTTGCCGTCGGCGTCCACGGCGAGGCAGCGGTCGGCGTCACCGTCGTGCGCGATGCCGAGGTCGGCACCGTGCTCGCGGACCGCGGCGGCGACGACGTCGATGTGGGTGGAACCACAGCCGTCGTTGATGTTCAGGCCGTCCGGGGTCGCGTTGATCGCGATCACCTCGGCCCCGGCGCGGCGGTACGCGTCCGGTGCGGCCACCGACGCGGCACCGTTCGCGCAGTCCACCACGACCTTGAGGCCGTCGAGGCGGTGCGGTGTCACCTTGATCAGGTGCTCGACGTACTGGGTCTCGGCGTCGGGGACGTCGCGCACCCGGCCGATGGCGGCGCCGGTCGGGCGCTCGAACGCCTGGCCCATGTGCTGCTCGATCTCGTCCTCGACCGAGTCGGGCAGCTTGTGGCCGCCGGCGGCGAAGAGCTTGATCCCGTTGTCCGGCATCGCGTTGTGCGAAGCGGAGATCATCACACCGATGTCGGCGCCGAGGGCCGAGACCAGATGGGCGACGGCGGGGGTGGGCAGGGCGCCGACGCGCAGCACGTCCGCGCCCGCCGAGGTGAGGCCTGCGGTGACGGCGGCGTCGAGCATCTCGCTGCTCGCCCTGGGGTCGCGGCCGACGACGGCGACCGGGCGGTGGGAGCGGTCGTGCTCGGCGAGCACGCGTGCCGCCGCGGCGGCGACGGACATCGCGAGCTCGGGGGTGAGGTCGGCGTTGGCGAGACCACGCACTCCGTCGGTGCCGAACAGGCGGGCCATGAATCCTCCGGATTGGACACTTCGAGGCAGTGGGAAAAGACCCGGAAAACACTGCGGGAGCAGCAGTTCGGAGTGAACTGCTGCTCCCGCAGGTACAGCTGGGTGACGCTCGGGGTGCGGGGAGTCCCCGCTGTCACCGCGGAGGAGCCGTGGTCTGACGAACGCAGACACAGCTCCCGCGGTGACGGAGCATCAACGCTTGGAGTACTGAGGCGCCTTGCGGGCCTTCTTCAGACCGTACTTCTTGCGCTCCTTGACCCTCGGGTCACGGGTGAGGAAGCCGGCCTTCTTCAGCACCGGGCGGTCCTCGGAGTCGACGGCGATCAGCGCACGCGCGATGGCGAGGCGCAGCGCACCGGCCTGGCCGGTGATGCCGCCGCCACGCAGGTTCGCGATGACGTCGAAGGTCTCGGGCTTCTCCGTGGTGACGAGCGGCTCACGGATGAGCTGCTGGTGCACCTTGTTCGGGAAGTAGGCCTCGAGGGTCTTGCCGTTCAGCGTGAACTTGCCGGTGCCGGGCACGAGGCGGACGCGGACGACGGCCTCCTTGCGGCGACCGACGGTCTGCGCGAGGTGCGCGGCGCCGTTCAGCGAGGGCGCGACCACCGGTGCGGAGGTCTCCTCGACCTCGGCCTCGTCGGCCTCGGCCTCAGGAGCCTCGACGACCTCGGCCTCGACAACCTCAGCCTCGACCTCGGGGGTCTCGACCTCAGGGGTCTCGTTCTCAGGGGTGGTCACAGGAACTTCCTCGGTGTACTCGTCGCTCACTGGGCGATCTTCTTGATCTCGAACGCCTGCGGCTGCTGCGCGGCGTGCGGGTGGTTCGGTCCGCTGTAGACCTTCAGCTTGTTCGCGATCTGACGGCCCAGGCGGTTCTTGGGCAGCATGCCCTTGATCGCCTTCTCCACCAGGCGGTCCGGACGGGTGTCCAGGACCTCGCCGAAGGACTGCTTGCGCAGACCACCGGGGAAGCCGGAGTGGCGGTACTGGAACTCCTGGTCCCGCTTCGAGCCGGTCAGGGCGACCTTGTCAGCGTTGATGATGACCACGAAGTCACCGGTGTCAACGTGAGGGGCGTAGGTCGGCTTGTGCTTGCCGCGCAGCAGCGTCGCGGCCTGGGTGGCGAGCCGGCCGAGCACCACGTCCTGGGCGTCGATCACGTGCCAGGTGCGGGTCACCTCACCGGGCTTCGGGCTGTACGTGCGCACGGATCTACCTCGTCGTCACTTGCGTCTGGGGTCACTGCGGCGGTTGCCCCAGACCGATCTTGGACTGGCCAAGCGGTGGTTCCGAGACAGGCGCGGCACACACGGGCGCCAGCTACCGCACAACAACGTAAGAAGATACCGGATGGGTGCTGCGGGGACCAAAACGGCCCCTCCGAAGCGACCACCTCCGGACGTACGCGAGCCCCGGACCACGTGGTTCCGGGGCTCGCGAGAGGTGTTGCGGTACCGCGGTGCTTACCAGCGGCGGGCGTTCGCGCTCTCCGCGGCGTTGTAGGCCTCACCGGCGTCGCGCACGGCGATACCGATGGACGAGAGAACGGCCTGGAGGTCCGCAGCGCTCCGGTCCCACTGCTGCTGCGCGGCCTGGTAGGCCTCAGCGGCGCCACCCTCGTAGCCCGCCATGACCTTGACGACCTGACCCTTGAGGTCCTCGAGCTGCTGCTGGACCTGCTGCGCCGCGCTCGTGATGGAGCTGGCGGCGCCGGCGAGCTCGGCGAAGTTGACCTTGACCTGACCAGTGGACATTGTGGTTCTCCCCTAAATCTGTGTCTTACCTGCGGAAAAGAAGAAGCGGAAGGACTAGCCGGATCAGAGGCGGTTCGCGATGCTGCTGGACAGCTGGGTCGCTTCCTCTTCCTGCTGGGCGTAGGCGACCGCGCTGCTGTCCATCTGCTCGGCGATCGCGCGCAGGGCCTCCTGCAGCTTCATCGCGTCGGTGTCGAAGCGCTCCATCAGCTGGTTGAACGCGTTCGCGGCCGCACCGACCCAGATGCCCTGCAGGCCGGAGACGGTGTTGCGGACGTTGCGCAGCGTGCCCTGCGTGTCGTTGTCCACCGAGATGATGTGCTTCGCGAGCGCGGTGAGTTCCTCGGAAGTCGCGGTGTAACCAGACATTAGGAGATGCCCCCTTCAGAGAACTTCAGGTCGTACTTCTTGGTTCGTACGCCTCTTACGACGGGAACCTTGCCACGCCGGTTCCGCCCTGTCGCGACTTCTTTCGAAGTAGTTGCGCTAGTAAACGGCCCGGGGTGAAACCGCGCCTCAGTAGAGGATTCGCGACTGCGAAAAGTCCTCGTCATCGTCACTCGCACGGGGAAGTTGACCACTCGGACCGGCGACGGCCGAGGAACCCAGCGTGGCCGGTTCCGTCTCAACTGGACCTGCGACAACCGGTTCGGCGGCCTCCGGAACCCGTTCGACGGCCAGACCCCGGTCGGCGCGGAACCCCGTGGCGGCCTCCCGGACGTCGGCCGGGGTGGCCGCGGCGCCGGTGCCGGATCTGCCCTCACGGGCCCGCGCGGCCAGTTCACGGGTGCGTTCCCGCAGCTTGGCGTTGCGTTCACCGATCTCACCGGAGGCCCGGCGGGAACGCGTGACGGCGGCCGAGACCTCGGACCGGAACCGGGCGAGGACCTCGCTGGAGGACATCGGCAACTCCCCTAGGACTTGATGACGAGCGAGCGGACGACCTGCTCGCAGGCGGTGCGGACCTGCGCCTGCACACCCGGGGCAGCCTGGCAGCCCACGCTGACCTGGACGTCGCCCGCGAACTGGATGTACCAGTCGACACCGGTCGAGCCGACGACTTCGCGATAGTGAACAACCGGTTTCCCGGCGAATGAGGTGCTCTCGGTGAAGTTGAGAACCTCGTCACCTTTGCGGTCGCGTTCTTCGAACATGCGCCGCAACTCGGTCAACGCGCGAACTCTGTCCTGATCGCTGTTGTACTCGAGAGTTTGCTCCTGCACAGCAATGCGCGCCTGAGGCTGTTTGCCATTGGAATTCTCGCGCTCGACCGGTTGCAAAAGCACCTGCCGGTCGGCGGCGGCACCACCGGTCTGCTCCCAGCCGTCCGGGCGCGTGAAGCTGTAGTCGTACACGGCGATCTGGTCGCCGGTCGGGGTCGGCTGCGGCTTCTCGGGCTTGAACCAGTAGTAGGCGCCCACACCGGCCGCCGCGAGCACGACCACGACGCCGATCGCGATGAAGAGCGGCGCCCTGCTCTTCTTCGGCGGCGGCTGCGGTGTGGCGGCGGGGAACGGGAGCGGGAACTGGCCGGCGGGCGGCGGCGTGATCCGGCGGGTGATCTTGCGGGTGGTGTCGTCGCGGACCCGGAGGTTGTGGGTTACCTCACCGGACGGACCGCTCGGAACCGGCTTCTTCTGCTGCGCCACGCCCCCGGTCCGCTCCGGGTCGAGGCTCACCGCCCGCAGCGCGCCGCGGGCCACGACGGTCTCCGGCTGGTCGATGCTCGTCGGCACGACGCGGAGGTGGTCGTGCACCAGCCGCGCGACGAGCGGGATCCGGCTGGACCCGCCGACCAGGAACACCCCGGCGAGCTGCTGCGGCGCGAGGCCCGCGTCGCGCACCGCGGCACCGGCCAGCGCGGCCGCCCGGCTCAGCGGTGCGGTGATCAGCTGCTCCAGGTCCGACCTCGTCACGTGCGCGTCGGGGAACGGCGGCGGCATCGGCACGTCGGTGTAGGCGTGCCGGGACAGCGTCTCCTTGGCCCCCCGCACGTCCTGCCGCAGCACCCGCCGCTTGCGCCGGTCGGCCATCTCGCGCCCCTCGACGAGCTGCCGCCACGCCTCGGGGTCCTTGGCCGAGACCAGTCCGCCGACGTGGTCCAGCAGCGCCTGGTCGACGTCGGCGCCACCGAAGCCCGGGTCGCCCTTGGCGGACAGCACCCGGAAGCTCTTCCCCGCACGCGCCACCACGCTCGCGTCGACCGTGCCACCGCCGAGGTCGAGCACGGCGAGGGCGGCACCGTCCGGAATGGAGTGGCTCGCGGAGTGGAAGACGGCGGCGGCGACGGGTTCCGGGACCAGCACGACCTCGCGACCGAGCCCGCGCGCCGCCTGCAGAAGGACGCGCGTGCGCACCGTGCCCCAGTCGGCGGGATGCGTCAGCACGAGGAGGTCGACCGGTGCACCACCGCCAACGCGCCGTGCTTCGTTGACGGCCCGTGTCAGCACCGCGCGCACAACGTCCACAACGGGCAGCACAGTGCTGCCGAGCAGCAACTCCCCCTCGTCGACCCGGCGCTTCGGGTGCGGCTCGTACCGGGCGGGGTCGACCGCGGCCTGGCGCTCGGCCTCCTGGCCGACGAACAGCGTGCCGTCGGCCGCGGCGAACACCGCGGACGGCACCAGCGGCTGGCCGTCGAACACGACGACCTGCGGCTCCCGGCCGTGTGCGGAGATCGCCACGCAGGTGCTCGACGTGCCGAAGTCGACCGCGACGTGCAGGCTCATGCACCTTCCCCTCTTCCGCGCACATGCTTACCTGATGGGACTGAGCTGGACGACACGGATGACGAAGGTCGTCACCACGAGTTCAGCGCAGTGCCTCCACACGCGCGGCCAGTGCGTCCGCCCGCGCGTCGTCGCGGCTGCGGTAGATCTCGACGGCCTCCTGCCACACCGCCGCGGCCTCGTCGAGCCTGCCCTGCCCGACGAGCACGTCGCCGATCAGCCCCAGCCCGTCGGTCACGCCGTCCGTGTCGCCGACGCGCCTCATCACCTCGACGACCGCGCGCAGCTCCGGCTCGGCCTCGGCGTACCGGCCGAGCCCTGCAAGCGCTTGGGCCCGCCACCCGCGCACACGGGCGATGAGGAACTCGTCCCCGTGCCGGGCGGCGAGAGGAGCGACGACGCCGATCTCCCGCAGTGCCTCCTCCCAGCGCCCGTCGCGGTTGAACCGGCTGGTCAGGTTGCCCCGCTGGATGATCTCCTGGTAGACGTTCCCCGACTCCTGCGCGATGGCCAGGGCCTCGCGAAGGGTGGCGTCGGCTTCTTCCCGACGGCCCAAGGTGCTGTAGAGCGTAGACAGGTTGCCCAGCGCTCCCCCGATCGCGGCGCGGTCGCCCCCGGCCCGCAGGAGCGACAGCCCGGTTTCGAAACTGCGCAGCGAGTCGTCCCAACGACCTTCGACCTTGTAGGTCGAGGCGAGCTTGCAGTGCAGGACCCCCTGCTCTCCCAGAGACCCGAACCCGCGCACCGCCTCGTACAGCTCGATCGAGTCGTGCCGGTGCGTCTGATCGATGACGAAGTAGCTGTGCAGGTGGATCGGGATCATCAGGGCTTGCCGCTGCCAGCCCCTCGCGATCGCGGCGAAGGTGACCGCCTTCAGGTTCGGCCACTCCTGACGCCGCCACCTGAGCGCCTCCGACCACGACGAGAAGTCCTGGGGCGTCACGCCGGACGTGATGGCGTCGGCACGCAGCATGATCGTCGACGGGTCGAGGGCGGTCGCGTTCTCCAGGCTGTGGAGGTACCACTCGGTCAGCCGCAGCGCCGCTTCCTCGTCGTCACCGCACAGCTCCGCCGAGTACGCCCGCAACAGGTCGTGCAGGCTGTACCGCCCCGGGGCGCACGACTGCACGAGGTGGTCCGCGACCAGCCGCTCCAGCAGACGGCGGGCCCGGACCACGGGGAGACCGGCGAGCGCCGCCGCGGCCCCGGTGTCGAAGTCCACGCCGGGGTGCACCGACAGCAGCCGGAACATCCGTGCCGACTCCGCGTCCAGCGCCCGGTACGACCACGAGAACACCGCGCGCACGTCGACGTCGTCGAAGTCGGTCAGCGCATCGAGCCGGGCGTCGTCCAGCTCGGCGACGAACTCCCGCAGCGGCACGTCCGGGAACCGGGAGACCCGCTCGGCGAACACGCGCAGCGCGAGCGGCAGCCCGGTGCAGCGCTCGACGATCTGCCGTGCGGCCTCGGGTTCGGCGGCGATCCGCTCCTCGCCGAGGACGGCGCCGAGCAGCGTCCGCCCCGCCTCCAGGTCCAGTTCGTCCAGGGCGATCGCGGTGGCGTCGTGCTGCAGGACCAGCGCGCGGAGCTGGTTGCGGCTGGTGATCACCACGCGCACGCCGGCCGCACCGGGCAGCAGCGGGAGCACCTGGCGGGGTGAGGCGGCGTTGTCGAGCACCAGCAGCAGGCGCCGGTCGACGAGCGTGGTGCGCAGCAACGCGAACCGCGCGTCCGCGGCCGCCGGGACGTTCTGCACGCCCAGCCCCACCAGCAGCGTCTCCGTCGCGGCCACCGGGTCGACGGGCTGCGCCTCCGGGTCGAACCCGCGCAGGTCGAGGTGGAGGTCGCCGTCCGGGAACTCCTCGCGCGCCTGGCGTGCCCAGTGCAGCACCAGCGCGGTCTTCCCGACGCCGCCGACGCCGTGCACGACGGTGACCCCGGTCGTCTTGTCGAGCAGGCGCAGCTCGTGGTCGCGCCCGACGAAGTTCCGCACGCCCGCGGGCAGCTGCCGCGGCACCTGACGCCCGCCGGCGGGCACCTCGCCGCGCAGGACCTGCTGGTGCAGCGCCCGCAGCGCCGGTCCCGGTTCGACGCCGAGCTCGTCATCGAGCGTCCGGCGCACCTTCTGGTAGGTGGCGAGCGCCTCGGCCTGCAGTCCCGACCGGTACAGCGCGAGCATCAGGTACCGCCAGAACGACTCCCGCAGCGGGTGGTCGGCGACCAGCGACTTCAGCTCGGCGACGAGCTCGCGGCCGAGACCGCGGTCGAGGTCGGCCTCGAGGCGCGACTCCAGCGCGTCGAGCCGTTCGCCCGCGAGCCGCGGCACGTCGTCGCGGTGCAGCGAGTCGGAGGTGACGTTGCCGAGCACCGGGCCGCGCCACAACGCCGACGCGGCACCGTGGTCGCCGGACGCCGCCAGCGCGCGGAACCTCAGCAGGTCGAGCTGGTCGGGCTCGACCTCGGCCAGGTAACCGCCGGGCCGGGTGCGCACGCAGTCGGCGGGGCCCAGCGCGGACCTCAGCCGTGCCACCACCATGTGCAACGTCTTGCGCGCACGGTCGGCCGTCGGCGGTTCACCGTCCCAGATGCGCTCGATCAGCTCGTCGACCGGGACGAACTCGTTGGGGCGCAACAACAACGTGGCCAGCAGGACCTGCCCGCGACCGGTCGGCACCGCGACCGGTTCGCCGTCGAGCAGCACCTCCAGCGGTCCCAGCACCCGGAACTCGACGCTCACCGGCCGCCCTCCCCGCGTGCCTGCTCGAGCGCGGCCCGCAACCGGCCCTCCGCGCTCGCGTCACCGGCGTCGGCGTGGCTCTCCAGCGCGGCGCTCGCCACCTCGGCCGCCCTGTCCGCGAGGCCGAGCGCGAGGTTCGCCTCCGCGATCAGGGCGAGGGCGCGCACACTCCCGCGCCGTTCGCCCATCGACTCGAAGACGCTCACGGCTTTCTCGGCCCCCGTCAGGGCGGCGGCCGGGTCGCCCTGCGCGAGGGCGATCTGGGACACGAGCACCGTGCAGTAGGCGACGCCCCTGTCCTCACCGAGTCCGGTCATCAGGTCGAGGGCCTCGACGGCCGCGGCGCTCGCCCGTTCCAGGTCGCCGTGCGCCAGCGCGGCCTGCCCGATCCGGTTCAGCTGCTGGGCGATGTCGCTGGGCTCGCCGTGCCGGCGGCTGATCTCCAGGGCTTCGTCCAGCGCGCGCACCGACTCGTCGTAACGCCCCTCGTTCGCGAGCATCGTGCCCAGCTCGCGCAGGACGCTCACGTACGTCCGCTCGTCGCCGCCCGCCTTCGCGGCGGCCACGGCGCGCTCGGCCAGCTCGAGCTGCGGCTGTCCGGTGTGGAGCATCGTGAAGTAGGCCAGCGATCCCAGCGCCACGGCGAGCTCGGTCTGCGCGCCGACGGCCTCGAACCCGGCCACGCACCGGGAGTACTCGGCGAGCGTCTCGTCGGTGACGCCTTTCATCACCTGGTGGCTCGTCATCGAGAAGTGCACCCGCCAGACGGTCAGCTCGTTGCCCTCCTCGGCCGCCGCGTCCCGGACGAGCGCGCACAGCTGCATGAACCGTTCGTGCGGGTAGTAGATGTCGAGGAAGACGAACGCGCGGTGCATGAGGTTCTCGGCCAGCTCGACCCACCGCTGTTCCACGCACACCGTGATCGCGCGGTCGATGTTGAGCATCTCGGCGAGCAGCAGCTTCTCCCTGCTGCCGGTCAGCCGCTCGACCTCGGACTCCTCCAGCGCCGTCGAGCGCGTGACGGGGCGCTTCGGCGCGTCGTCCGGGGTGTACCACTCGCTCGCCGCCTGGTCGACGAGCGTCAGCATCACCTCGACGTAGTCGCGCAGGGCCGCGGACACGGTCGCGGGGTCCTCGCCGCGAACCAGCTCGGCGGCGTAGACGGCGAGCAGGTCGTGCATGCGGTAGCGGGGTTCGCCGGTCACGTCGAGCCCGACCTCGTCGACGAGGTTCGCCTCCACCAGCCGTTCGACCAGCCTCTCGCCGTCCCCGCCCGCCAGCACGCCCACCGCCCACGCGGCGACGTCGGTGGCGCCGAGCAGGCCGAGCCTGCGGAACGCCGTCGCCGCGTCGGCGGGCAGCGCCTCGTAGCTCGGCCCGAACGTCGCGCGGACCTCCAGGTCACCGGTGCTGAGCTCGTCGAGCCGGCGCCGTTCGTCGGAGAGCCTGCGGGCCAGCGCGTTCAGCGGCAACGACTCGCGGGCGGCGAGCCGGGCACCGACGACCCGCAGCGCGAGCGGCAGGCCTCCGCACGCGTCGGTGATCGCACGGGCGGCGGCCGGATCCGTGGCCACGCGGGCCTCGCCGATGACGTCCGCCAGCAGCGCCACCGCGTCCTCGTCGCCCAGCGGCGGCAGCCGCACGCTCTGCGCGCCCTCGATCTGGACCAGCCGCTGCCTGCTGCTGACCAGCACCGCGCACCCGGCCGTGCCCGGCAGCAACGGCCTGACCTGCTCCGGTCCCGCCGCGTCGTCGAGCACCACGAGCACCGCCCGGTCCGCGAGCTGGGCCCGGAAGGCGGCGGCGCGGGCCTCCAGGCCGTCCGGCATGCCGGTCACCGACACGCCCAGCGCCACCAGCAGCTCGCCGAGCACCTCGGCGGGGTCGCGCGGTGCGGAGCCGGCACCGTTCAGCCGGACGAACAGCTGCCCGTCGGGAAAGCGGTCGCGCAGCCGGTGCGCCGCCCTGGTCGTGAACGCGCTCTTGCCCACCCCGGGAGCTCCGCTCAGCACGACGACCGGCACACCGGCGTCCCGCGCCAGCTCGGCCTCGACCTGGCGCAGCAGCTGCTCGCGGCCGACGAACGCGGACGTGTCCGGCGGCAGCTGGCAGATCACCTTGCGCTCGGGGAGCTCCGCGTCGCCGTTGAGCAGGGCGAGGTGCAGCCGGCTCAGCTCCGGTGACGGGTCGACGCCCAGTTCGCCGGCCAGCAGCGCGGTGAGCTCGCGGTAGCTCTCGAGCGCCTCCGCCTGCCGTCCCGACCGGGCGAGCGCCGTCATCCGCTGCCCCCAGAACCGCTCCCGCAACGGGTGCTGCCCGACGAGCGCGCCCAGCTCGGCGACGAGCTCACCGGCGAGACCGCGCTCCAGGTCGGCGTCGATCCTGCGCTCGACCGCGGCCAGGTGCTCGTCCTCGAGGTGCGGCACCTCGTCGCGGTGCAACGCGTCCGAGGCGACGTTCGCCAGCGCGGGACCGCGCCACAGCGCCGTCGCCGAGGCGAAGTCCCGGGCCCGCACGAACTCGCGGAACCTCAGCAGGTCGAGCTCCTCCGGCGTCACCTCGGCCAGGTAGCCACCGGACGTGGTCCGCACGCGGTTGGCCGCCCCGAGCGCCTGGCGCAGGCGCAGCACCGTCGTCTGCAACGTCTTGTGTGCACGGTCGGCGGTGGGCGGGTCGCCGTCCCACAGGCGGTCCACGAGTTCGTCGACCGAAACGAACTGGTTGGGGCGCAACAACAACGTCGCCAACAGCACTCGCCCGCGACCGGCGGGCACGGACACGGGTTCGCCGTCGAGCAGGACTTCCAGCGGGCCCAGCACCCGGAACTCGACGTTCATCACCACCACCCCCAGCCGGCGGACTCGCGTCCCTGACCATTGCTCATCGATGTGCCGATGTCCAGGTGGGCGCGGCGCAGCTGCACGACCGCGGATCTGCGACAACGGCGTGGGAACCCTCCCACGTGCGGGCCGTGCGATACCAGTCCATGGGACTGCTCGACCGGGTGATGGAACACCTCGCAGGATCGGAACCGGTGGTGCCGGGCGGTCGTCCGGTGGCGGCCCCGCTCCCCTCCACAGTGGACCTCCGGAGCGGGGGACGAGGTGCGTGAGCGCCGTGTGAGCGAAGTGTGACCGGCGTCCGGCAGAGTTCTCCCCAGCGGTGCTGGTGGCGAAGTTCCTGGGGGGCCACCAGCACCGCTCATCACTTCCAGGGCCGTGACCGGGTGTGAGCGCTCCCGGCGGCGCCGATGACCGGCCGGCCCCGCCGCGGTCACCTCCCTCTTCGCCGCGGCGGGGCCGGCCATCCGACCCGCGGTGCCGGGGCGTGGACTCGGTGTGACCGAAGTGTGAGCGCCACCGGGCAAAGTGGTGCTCAGCCGGAACGACGAGAGTGACAACGGGTTTGGGGGGTGTCACGCTCGCCGATCTCCTGCCGGGCCATCCCTCCCAGTGGGGCGGCCCGGAGGGAGTTCCGGTCATGGGGGAAAAACGGACAGCCCCTGCTGTCCGGTCAGGGCCCGCGGCTTGCGCTGCGGGCCCTTTTGCTTCGCCCGAAACCGGTGTCATCGAAGCGTGAGCGTCGCGAGAGCGGTCTGCGGCAGAGTTCTGACCAGCCGGTTCGGCAGAGGCAGACCTGGGGGCTGCCTCTGCCGAACTCCTGCCGGCCGGTCTTCCCCGTGAGGACGGCCCGGCGGGACACCGGTCATGGGGGGGGGGAACCGGACAGTCCCCTGCTGTCCGTTCACGGCCCGCGGCTCCGGTCGCGGGCCGTTTTCCGTTGCCCGGAACGACTCGTGGGTGGCCCCGCCGAACGGCGAGACCACCCACGAGGACGTTGCACCCGGCTCTAGTCCGGCGGGATCCAGGCGAACTGCATGCGCTGCTGACCGTGCTTGCGGGTCACCAGCGTGCCCCGGCCGGGAGGCTGCGGCGACGGCTTGAGGTTGCCGACGATGCTGCCCTCCTCCTTCGAACCGGACCCGATGAAGATCGGCGCCGCGATCTCCTTGAGCTTGCCGACGATCGGGTCGTACAGCGCGCGGGACGCACCACCCATGCGGCGGACAACGACGACGTGCAGACCGACGTCCTTCGCCTGCGGGATGAACTCCGCGAGCGGCTGCATCGGGTTCGCGCCACCCTGCGGGGCCACCAGGTCGTAGTCGTCGACGACGATGAAGACCTCGGGACCCGTCCACCACGACCGGTTCTTGAGCTGCTCCTGCGTCACGTCCGGGCCGGGCATGCGCTTCGCGAGCGAACCGCGCACCTCCTGGATGTTCTGCGTGAACTGCTGGCCCGACACGGCGTAGCTGAGCAGGTGGTCGGTGTCGATGAAGCCGAGCATCGTGCGGCGGTAGTCCGCGAGCAGGATCAACGCCTCGGTCGAGGTGTAGCTCTGCATGATGCCGCGGACGATCGTGCGCAGGATGTTCGTCTTGCCGGACTCGCCGTCGGCCAGCGCGAGGAAGTGCGGTTCCGCGTCGAAGTCCATGTAGACCGGCGCGAGCTCGTCCTCGTTGACGCCGACCGGGACCAGGTGGCCGCGGTTCGGGTTGATCTGCTGGACCTGCGCCATGAACTGCGCGTGGTCGAGCAGGTCGGGCAGCATCCGGACCTGGGGGGCCCGCGGGCCCTGCCACGCCTGGTTGAGCTTGTTGCTGAGGTCCTGCACGCCCTGCGAGATCGTGGTCGGGTCCTGCAGGGTGTCGATGCGCGGCAGACCGGTGAGGCAGTGCAGCTTGTCGCCGGTGAGACCGCGGCCGGGACGGCCGGGCGGCACGTTGACGGCGACCTTGCGGTCGACCTCGGACTCGCTCGGGTCACCGAGCCGCAGCTCGAAGCGCGTGCCCAGGAGGTCCTTCATCGCGGGCCGGATCTCCGCCCACCGGTTCGCGGCGACGATCACGTGCACGCCGTAGGACAGACCCTGCGCCGCCAGCGCCTGGATCTGCGGCTCGACCATCTCGAACTCCTGGCGGAAGTTCATCCAGCCGTCGACGATCAGGAACGCGTCGCCGAAGGCGTCGTCGTTGATCTCACCGCGGCGCCGGCGGTTGCGGAACTCGGCCATCGAGTCGATGCGCTGGTCGCGCCACCGCAGTTCGCGCTCGGTGATGAGCGTCTGGAGCTCGGCCACCATGCGGCGGACCTTGTCGACGTCGAGACGACCCGCGAAGCCACCGACGTGCGGCAGGTCCTCCATCGAGGCGAGCGTGCCACCACCGAGGTCGATGCAGTAGAACTGCGCCTCCTGCGGCGTGTGCGTGAGCGCCATCGACGCGATGATCGTCCTGAGCAGCGTCGACTTGCCCGACTGCGGACCACCGACGACCGCGCCGTGGCCGGCCGCACCGGAGAAGTCCGCCCACAGCAGGTCGCGGCGCTGCTCGAACGGCTTGTCGACCACGCCGACCGGGATCTGCAGCGTGCCGTTGGCGCCGTAGCCCGGCGACGTCAGACCGCGGTCCGGCGTCACGTCGAGCGGCGGCAGCATCGTGTCCATCGTCGGCGGCTCGTTGAGCGGCGGCAGCCACACCTCGTGCGCGGGCGGGCCCTGGCCGACGAGGCGGTCGACGATGAGCTCGAGCTGCGTCGGCTCGTTCGCGTCCTCCTTGACCGGCGCGGCCGCGACCGGCACCGCCTCGGCGGGGCGCTCCGGCTCCTTCGGGATCTCGATGAAGTCCGGCACGAAGAACCGCGGGCGCTTGTCGCTGCGCACCGCCACGGACTCGCCGGCGGACTGCATGCCCGACGGGCGGTAGGTGCCCGAGACGTAGAGCGCCTTGAACCTCGTGAGCGGCATGCCCTGCACGCTCAGGTAGCCCGAACCCGGGATCGGCGGCAGCTCGTAGGCGTCCGGCACACCGATCGCCGCGCGGGACTCGGCCGCGTTGAAGGTCTTCAGACCGATCCGGTACGAGAGGAACGTGTCCAGACCGCGCAGCTTGCCCTCCTCGAGCCGCTGCGACGCGAGGAGCATGTGCATCTGCAGCGACCGGCCGACACGACCGATCTGGAGGAAGATGTCGATGAAGTCCGGCTTCGCCGTCAGCATCTCGGAGAACTCGTCGATGCAGATGAACAGCGCGGGCAGCGGGTCGAGCTGGGCGCCGTTCTCCCGGGCCTTCTCGTAGTCCCAGACGTTCTTGTAGTTGCCCTTCGCCAGGACCTCCTGGCGACGCGACACCTCACCGGCGATGGCGTCCTTCATGCGGTCGACCAGGCTGAGGTCGCCCGCGAGGTTGGTGATCGTCGCGGCGACGTGCGGCGCCTTGTCCAGGCCGAGGAACGTCGCACCACCCTTGAAGTCGACGAGGATCATGTTGAGCGCCGTCGACGAGTGCGAGGCCAGCAGGCCCAGCACCAGGGTGCGGAGGAACTCCGACTTGCCGGAACCGGTGGCGCCGATGCACAGGCCGTGCGGGCCCATGCCGTCTTCCGCCGCCTCCTTGATGTCGAGCTCGACCTGCTGGCCGTGCTCGCCGATGCCGAACGGGATGCGGTAGCGGTCGCGCTTGGGCCGGGGCCGCCACGCCTGCTGCACGTCGAACGTGATCGGGTCGCCGGGGATGCCCATGAACTCGAGCAGCGGCGGGTTGTTGTTCATCGCCAGCGGGTCCTCGCCCGAGTCGCCACCGGCCTCGCCGGCGGCGCCCATGCGGTAGGGCGAGAGGCGGCGGGCGAGGGCCTCGGCCTCCACGACGGACAGCCGGTCCGGGGCGCCGAACCACTCGACACCGCTCGCGGAACGGGCGCCCAGCTGGTTGTTCTCGACGACGAGGCGCAGACCGCGCCGGGCCGTCAGGTTGCCCAGGCACTCGGACAGGTCGAGCAGCGTGACGCCGACCAGGCCCTCCTCGAGGATGATCATCTCTTCGCGGCTGATGTCGCCGTCGTCGATGACGATCACGATGTGCGGCTGGTCGGGCGGCGGCGGGGCGTTGCGGGTGAACCGCTGGCGGTCGCGCAGGTTCTCGTCCAGCATCGCCTCGACCTCGGCGAGCGAGTTCGCCATCATGCGGCGCTGGCCGATGCCGTCGATGTCGGTGGGGTGCTGCACGTGCGGCAGCCACTTCGCCCACTCCCACAGCTGCTTCGTGCGGCCCGCGCTGACGACCGCGATCAGCAGGTCGTCCGGGGCGTGGAAGGTGACGAGCTGGGCGATGAGGGCGCGCGCCAGGTCGCGGCGGTCCTCGATGTCGCCGAGGAGGCCGACGGCGGCGAACCCGCGCAGCGCGATGGAGATCGGGAGGTCGGGCACGAGCGAGTGGGCGCGCACGAAGCGGCGCAGCGCCAGCGTCGCGATCGGCTCGAGCTCCTCGACGGGACCGGTCTGCGGCGGCACCAGACGGGTCGCGAGGCGCTGCGAACCCCGGCCCGCGCGCAGGTGGCAGAAGTCCGGGTCGTTCTGGCGGCGTTCCCACATGCGCCTGGTGGTGGCGAGCGACCACAGCATCTGCGGGTCCGGGTGCACCCACTCGCGCTCGGCGCGCTGCTCGTCGGCGGCTTCGCGGGCGCGGTCGCGCATCTGGCCGAGGTACCGCAGGTAGTCCTTGCGGTCCTCGTTCATCTCGGCTTTCTTCTGGCCCTTGCCCGAGCCCATGCCGCTCGCCATCATGCCGATGGTCGAGATCATCATCATGCCCGGCATGATCATCGCCGCGGGCTGCCGCGGCATGAAGACGAGCATCATGCCCATCATGCCCACGGACGCGACGATCATGACGACGGGCATCGCCTTCATCATGATGTTGCCGGGGATGATGCGGGGGACCTCGGGTGGCGGTTCGAGGTGGACCTCACCGCCAGGAGGCCGGGGAGCAGCAAGGCGTGCCGTTCGCTTGAACTGCAGCGTGCTCAACTGACAGGCACCTCTTCGACTCGTCACACCACCAGTAGCAACCGACACTATTGCGCATCCGTGCGCGTCACGAAGGTGGGTCGGGAAAAAACCCAGTCGGACGTGTTCTGCGAACCACACGTGCAAGAGTCGCCGGTGCGGCCATACTAGGGCCGCCCGACAACGGCCCAGGTGGACCAATAAGGTCGGTCCGTTGACGGATGTGCAAGCGCTGATCTGACTGAATGACTTTAGGGGGCCCTGGTGGCGACCGGTACGACGGTGTTCAGCCGTGTCACGGTGGTGGCACCTCGAACGCGTATCGACGTCGCGCTGCCTGCCGACGTGGCGGTGGCCGATCTCCTGCCGATGCTGCTCGACATGGCGAGAGAGGCCACCCCGGACGGTGGCGTGCGACACGGTGGCTGGTGCCTCGCCAAGCTCGGCGACAGCCCGCTCGACCCCGCGCGCACGCTGGCCTCGCTCGGCGTGGTCGACGGCGAGCTGCTGCAGTTGCGGCGTCGCAACGAGAACCCGCCTCCTCCGCTGTACGACGACGTCGTCGACGCGATCGCCGAGTCCGACCCGGACTCCTTCCGGCCGTGGACCAGGGAGACCGCCCAGCGGTTCGGCCACATCGCCGGCGCGCTCGCGCTGATCGCCGCCGCGGTGGCGCTGTTCCTGTCCGGCCCGGTGACGGCGGGTGGCAGTGGCAGCGGCCTCGCGGCCGCCATCGCCGGCGGTGTCGCCGCGGTCGCCGCGCTGGCGGCGGGCGCGACCATCGCGCGGGCCTACGGTGCCGTCTCGACCGGTGTGCTGATCGCCGCGTGCGGGTCGCTGCCGATGGCGTTCGTCGCGGGCTACCACGCCGTGCCCGGTGTCGGGTTCAACCCGAAGATGCTGCTGGCCTCCGCGCTGATGATGATCTTCGCGTGGGGCGGCATCCTGCTGATCGGCCAGGGCATCACGGTGTTCATCGCCGCGGCCACCGGCGGCACGCTCGTGGCGCTGGCGTTCCTCGTCGCGACGTTCGTCGAGCACCCGCTGGCCGGCGTCGCCGCCGCGACCGGTGCCGTGGCGCTCGCCGCGCTGTCGATGCTGCCGAGGCTCACGCTGCAGCTCGCCAAGATCCCGCCGCCCGTCGTGCCGACGAACGCCGAGGACCTCAAGGAGGACAGCGGCTTCCCGGAGTACGCGGTCATCGAGCGCCGCACGGCCGTGGCCCACGAGTACCTCACCGGCATGATCATCGGCACCGGCACGGTCGCCGCGCTGGCCGCCATCGTCGCCGCGGGCGGCGCGGGCGACTCGGTGTGGGGCCCGATCTACGGCGTCGTCGTCGCGATCGTGCTGATGATGCGCGGCCGGGCGTACGCGAACGGCGCGCAGGCCGTGGCACTGCTGTCCACCGGCATGTTCGCGAGCGCGGGCATCCTGCTCGGCTGGCTGATCTCCACGAGCTCGTTCAACCGCATCGCCTTCGTCTTCGGCACGCTGCTCGTGCTGGGCGCGCTCGCGCTGGTGCTCGGCGTGATCTTCCCCGGCCAGAAGTTCTCGCCGCCGCTGCGCCGCACCGTCGACATCATCGAGGCGATCCTCATCGCCTCCGTGCTGCCGCTGGCGCTGGCCGTCATGGACATGTACGCCGTCTTCCGGGGTCTGATCACGCTATGAGGACCGGCATCAGGCGCACCACGGCGGCAGCGACCGCCGGACTGCTTCTGCTGACGGGGACCCTTCCGCAGGCCTCCGCTCAGCCGTCGTCGACGTCGGCGACCGCACGGCCGAACTCGGTGCCGCCGGACCTGCCGCCGAACACGCCGCCCCCGGCGGACGAGGGCAAGCCGGACGTGAAGTACGAGCGCACCAACAAGGGCTGCGTCGAGTCCGACACCAAGAGCGAACTGATCAAGACGATGCCCTGGGGCCAGGTCCAGCTGAACCTGGAGCAGGCGCACCGGTTCGCCAAGGGCAAGGGCGTCAAGATCGCGATCATCGACACCGGCGTCGACCCGCGCAACCCGCGCTTCGGCAACAGGGTCGTCGGTGCCGGCGAGTACGTCGACGGCAACAAGAACGGCCTGGACGACTGCGACGGCCACGGCACCGAGGTCGCGGGTGTCGCCGCGGCGGCCAAGACCGAGGGCGACTTCGTCGGCGCGGCACCGGAGGCGACGATCCTCGCCATCCGCCAGACCAGCGACCGCTTCGAGTTCAAGGGCGACGCCAACAACGAGAAGCGGGGCTCCGCCGGCAAGGTCGGCACGCTGGCGCAGGCCATCGTGCGCGCGGCCAACGCCGACGCGAAGGTCATCAACATCTCGCTGACGAACTGCGGCGCCCCCAAGGGCTTCAGCGCGGACGACCAGAAGCTGCAGGCCGCGATCCGGTACGCCGTCGACGTCAAGAACGTCGTGATCGTCACGGCCGCCGGCAACCTGAGCGACCAGGGCACGGGGTGTGCCGCGCAGAACAACAACCTCGACCCGAACACGGTCAACTCGGTCTCGTCACCCGCGTGGTTCGCCAACGACGTGCTGTCGGTGGCGTCCCTGGCCCGCAACGGCGAGGTCTCGTCGTTCAGCGTCTGGGGCCCGTGGGTCAGCATCGCCGCACCGGGCGAGGAGATCATCTCCGTCGACCCCAAGGGCACCGGCCTGACGAACGCGAACGTGACGGCGCAGGGCGTGCAGGACATCAAGGGCACGAGCTTCGCGTCCCCGTACGTGGCGGGTATCACGGCGTTGGTGCGCGAGAGGTTCCCGGACCTCACCGCGCGCCAGGTGATGAACCGCCTCAAGGCGACGGCGCTGCACCCCGGCAACGTGTCCGGAAAGGACAACAAGATCGGGTTCGGCATGATCAACCCGGTCGCGGCGCTGACCGCGGTCCTGCCCGCCGAGGCCAAGGGGTTCAAGAAGCCCCAGCCCAAGGAGATGAACACCGCCGTCACCCCGCCGCCGGGTCTCGACTGGCCGCCGATCATCGTGGCGCTGTCGGGCATCGGCATCGGCGTCGGACTGCTGTTGCTGACGCTGTTCGTGCGCAACTCGCTGAACCGCAGGCGCGGCCAGCCGGTCTGACCCGGTTTCTTCGCGAACGACGCGAAAAGGCCCCGTCGGGAGAATGTCCCGACGGGGCCTTTTCGCGTTGTGAGCCGGAGCCGCTAGTCCTCGCCGATCGTCTTCGGCGCAGCCTTCTTGGGCTTGCCGAGCAGGTCGTCGATCGAGCCGGTGAGGCGCTGCTTCGCCTTGTGCTCCTTGTCGCCGCCCTGCTGGCCACCCATGGCGCCCATCATCGGCGCCATGCCGCCCATCATCGCGCCACCACCGGGAACGCCCCCGGAACGGCCGCTCGCGGCCGCCGCGGCCGGAGCGGCACCCGCACCCGCCTCCGCCGGCGGAACCTGCTCAGCGACGCCCGTGGCGCCTCCGAACTGCATCGGCTGCGGCGCCGCGGTGGCAGGGGAACCGCCTCCCACGGCCGCGCCGACACCGCCACCGACACCACCGCCACCGCCTCCCGGCGAGGCGCCGGTGCCCGCGGGAGCCGTGTCCGAGGCCTTGGCGGGCTCGGGCGCCTTGCTCTTCTGCTCGGCGGGCGCGCTGTAGGTCCAGTCCTCGTCCGGGTACCTGTGCTCCATCCGCACGGAGTCGAAGCCGCCCGCCTCACCGGACACCCCGTCGCAGAGCCGCAGGAACGCCTCCAGCACCTGCCGCGCGGACTCGTGCATCTCCCGGACCGGGTGCTTGAGCTCCTCGATGTGCTTGACGGCCCGCTGGTCGCCCTCCTGCGGCAGCGACGCCGTGCCGGACACCGAGTCCGCCGCGTCCGCGAGCACGTGGGCCATGTCCTGGACGATGTCCCGGACGCCGTCCGCGGTCTCCTCCAGCGCGTCCGCCATGGCGTCCATCGCGTCGGCGAGGTCGCCTCCCGCGAGGCCCACCTTGCGCATGTGGTCGAGGAACGCGTCGGCGTCCCTGCCCTCCCACCGCGCGTCGACGCCGCCCAGCGGTGCCGCGACGTGCTCGTTCGCCGCCTCGGTCACCTTCGCGGCCTTGCGCCAGCGTTCGGCTTCGTCGCGCAGGTCGTTCCAGTCGCCCACGAGAGGGTCGAAGAAGTCGTGCACGAGGTCCACGACACCGAGCTTGCGACTGACCCGCGAGAGGTAGTCGAGCTCGGGACCGACCTCGGCCGCGATCTGCCTGCCGTCCTTGGCCACCACTGCTCCCCCTACCGCCGGTCGACCTTCTCGATCGCCCGCAGGCTCTCCTCCTCGCCCGCCCCGTGCTGCCGGGCGACGGCGTGCAGGCCCCTGGCGGCGGCGTCGAGCGTGTCGCAGGCGCGGGCGAGCTGGGAGTTGAGCAGGGCGGCCGCCCGCGCGTAGGCGCGGTCGGTGCCGGCGGCCCTGCCGATCTCGCCGAACGACTGCGGGCGCAGCGGTGAGGCCTTCATGGCGTCCCGCACCCGCCTCAGGTCGTCGGTCGTGCCGTCGATCCTGTCCGCGTAGGACTCCAGCCACCGCGGATCGACGCTGATGCGACCGGCCACGACTCTTCCCCCAAACCAGCTCCGGGTGCTTTCGCCCGGTTCGACGGTGCTGCGCCCGGAGCGGTTCCGCTACTTCTGGACGGCCTGCGGGTCCTTGATGGTGCCGCCCGGCGCCGGGATCGAGTCGTAGCTGCGGTTGGCCTCGTTCTTGTTGAGCTGCGGCCCCATCGGCAGCAGGCTCAGGATCTGGTTCGGCGCCGGCGGGAACGTCCCGTCGAGACCCAGCGCGCCCGCCGTGGCGGCGTCCGGGACGCCGTAGCGGACACCGCGGCCCGTGACGACCTGCACCGGCCCGGTGCCGAAGTCGCCCTTGCCCTGGCTCGCCCGCACGACGGCGGCCTTGCCCGGCAGCATCAGGAACTCCTCGACGATCTCACCCGTCGCGCCGGCCGCGTTCATCTCGACCGGGGTCATCTCCTTGGGGCCGGGGAGCTTGGACCCGATCGTGACCGAGGTGTGCTCGGCCTTGGTCGTGTCCGTGTAGTTCTCGGCCTTCCAGCCCAGGCACAGCACCGTGTTGTTCGGGTTGGCCTCGAGCGTGGTCGGGATGTTCGCCGGGTAGGAGTCGAGCTTCAGCGGGTTCTTCGGGTTCTTGTGGTCCGCGACGGCGCTCGGCGAGAGCCTGACCGCCTGCTTGTTGTTCGAGTACGCCCAGCGCAGCAGGTCGCCGACCGTCTCGCCGACGGTCTGGAAGCCGTCCTCGAGCGCCACCAGGAACTCCGGGGCGCCGGTCCGCTCGACCTGGACGACCTCGCCGATGTTGACCGTGGTCTCGGTGACGTACGCGGCCTTCTTGCCCTGGTTGTTCATCACCGGCGCGGCCAGCGGGGCCACCTCGGGGATGGTGTTGAGCAGCGCCGTGCTGATCGAGCGCGCCTGCTTGCCGTTCAGGTTGAGGGCGTTGAGCACCTTGTCGTTCTTGAGGTCCACCTCGGCGCGCACCGTCGACGACGAGATGTCGTTCAGCGGGTCGGGCTTCTTGTAGATCAGGTACGCCTTCTTGGCACCGGTGCGCTGCTGCACCAGCACCGCCTCGTCGCCGAGCTCGGGGTTGCCGCCGCTCACGCCACCGATGACGGAGGTCTTGATCTGGTTCTCCGCCGCCTGGTTCTCGCGGAACTCGTTCAGGTCGAGGGTGTCGCAGACCGACCACTGCGCGTCGATGCGGAGGTCCTGCTTCGGCAGCACGTCCGGCGCGTCCGGCAGACCGGTGAGACGGCCGCGCGGCAGGTTCGCCAGCGCCTTCTCGCTCACCAGCTTCGGGGTGCCGCCCGCGGCCTCCGCCGGGGCTCCCGTCGTGCCGGCCGGCGCGTCACCGCCGCCCTGGCCCTGCTGCTGGTCCGGGTTGCTGCGGGAGTACCAGAGCAGCCGCGCCGACGCGAGGTTCGTCATCGGGATCAACCGCCGCGGGGCGTTGTCGACGACGTAGACCTGGCCGGTCTCCTTGCTGATGGCGATCTGCGTCTGGTCGTCCAACCGCGGCGCGGGGCTGAAGAGCCCGACGATGAGGAAGCCGAGCAGACCGACAACGCCCAGGACGACACCCACCGCTGTCGCACGCGAGTGGTTGCGCATGGGGTCGTGCAACATCACTGCGTCTCTGCGGACCAGGGCGGACTGCATCCGCCGCAGGACGAATTGGTAGGCCTGGACCTGTGACTTGGTGGTGGGTGTTGATGCCATTCTCGGCTCGCTGCTCTCCCAGTCGCGGTACGGTTCGGCAGGATAGCCGGACGCAGGTTGCTTCGTGGGCCGGTTCGCCAAGCCCACCGACCGTCGAGGGGAAAGAGACCACAACGGATGTCCGTGACCACTCCACATCCGCCCCGGCCCAACCCAGGGATGGCACGGCCGCAGGGACCTGGGGGTCCTGGCCAGCAGGCACCCGCGCCTCCGCGTCCGGTCGGGCGTGTCCGTCGCAGGGCCGCGGGCGTCAGCCTCGGCTCTTTGCCCGTCTCGAACGTAGTCACGATCGAGGTCGGTCTCGCCATCGCCCTCCTCGTGCTCGCGATCATGGGCGTGAAGGACGGCGACGCGCTGAACGTCGTCTCCGTCTCGATCGCCGGCGGTGTGCTCCTCGTCGCACTGGTCCTCGCCTTCACGCGTTCGCGCGGCCGCTGGCTGACCCAGTGGATCGGTGTCCGGCTCCGCTACAACTTCCGGTCGCACAGCAGGACCGCGAAGCGCCAGGACCCGCAGGAGTCCAAGCCCGGTGACGACGAGATGCAGGTGCTCGGCCCGGAGGACCCCCGCGTCGCGTTGCTGCGCCTCGCGATCCCGGACCTGGTGATCGCCAAGGGCGTCGACCACGAACGCCGCCCGCTCGCGCTGTCGTGGCACGACGGCGTGTGGACCGCGGTGCTGCTCGTCGACCCGACGCCGCCGCTGATCTCCGCGGTCGGCTCGGCCCCCTCGCTGCCCCTGGGAGCACTCACACCGTGCCTCGAGGACCGCGGTGTCGTCCTGGACGCGATCACCGTGATCTGGCACTGCTACCCCGGCAGCGCGGCTCTCCCGCCGAACTCGCCGGCCGTCAGCTCGTACATGGAGGTGCTCGGCCCGCTGCCCGCGGCGGCCCGGCGCACCACGTGGATCACGGTGCGGCTCGACCCGCGCCGCTGCGGCGAGGCGATCAGGGAGCGCGGCGGCGGCGTCGTCGGCGCCCACCGCGCGCTGATCGGCGCGCTGTCCCGCGTCCGCAACGCCCTGGAGTCCGCCGGCGTGACGATCCGCCCGCTCGACTCGGACGAGCTGCTGCGCGCGGCGATCTCGTCCGCGGAGCTGACCGCCGTCGTCGGCGGCACGAACCCCGTGTCGTTGCGCGAGAAGTGGAAGGGCGTCACCGCGGGTGGCGTCGGTCACGCCAGCTACGCGATCACCGGCTGGCCCGCGAAGGGCCTCAAGGGCAACCTGAACGCGCTGACCGGTGTGCGCGCTCTCTCGTCGACGCTCGCGATGTCGATCTCACCGTCACGTGAGGACGGTCAGGTCTCGCTGCGCGGCCTGGTCCGGGTGAGCGCCCGCACGCCGAGCGAGCTCGACCGCGCCGAGGACCAGCTGTCGAAGCTGGGCGACAAGCTCGACATCACGCTGACCCCGTTGCGGGGCATGCAGCTCGCGGGCCTCGCCGCGACGCTGCCGCTGGGAGGTGTGGCATGAGCAGCTCGTCCCGTTTGCTCGACGCGCGCGGCCGTGGCGCGGTGGCACCGGAGTTCCTGGTGTCGCCGACCATGCTCGACCTCGTCAGCCCGAGCGGTGACCGCGGCGGCATGATGCTCGGCCAGGGCACCAAGGGCGAACCGCTGAGCGTGTCCGTCCTGCGCCCGACCCCGACCCGCATGGTGGTCGTCGGCGGCCTGTACCTGGCCCGCCAGATCGCGTTGCGCGCCATGGCGACCGGAGCGTGGATCATCATCGCGACCGGCCGCCCCCAGGCGTGGCAGCCGGTCGTGCGCGCCGCGGGCCAGGGCCCGGACGGCCGTCCGTCTCAACTGGTGCAGCTGCGCCGGCTGTCCCCGGCGGACCTCCCGCGCCCGACCGAGGACATGCCGCTGCTGGTGATCCACGACGGCGGCCACGTCCCGCAGGAGCTGTTCCCGCCGCGCGCCCCGTGGCAGACCACGATGTACGTCCTGCCGTACCTGCACCCGCAGGCGTCGTCCACGGCGAACAACGCGGACCTCGTGCTGCTGCAGCGCCTCCCGATGGGCCAGGCGCAGCTGGCGGGCCAGATGTGGCGCCTGCGCCCGCAGATGTTCCAGCAGCTCACGCAGCTCAAGGACGACCAGGTGATCGCCCTGGGCCAGGACATGTGGGCGCACCTGCGCCTGTACACCACGCCCGCCGAGCAGCAGATCCTCGGAGCGGTCCGCCGCGGCGATTGAGACGCTGGACGAATAGGCGAAACATGCGCCCCGAACGGTTCATCGTTCGGGGCGCAATTGTTTTGTAAAGAGATCAGCCGCACCAACCGGTTCACATCACCGGCCAAATCTGTGGATTCGCCATTCGAAGGCAAATCCGTGGACCGTCTTGTGCCAAATCAGTCCGCGCCACTAAGAAAACTCTCACTGCACCACCCTGCGACGAGGGAGCTTGCTGCTATGGGAGAATCGTGGGCCAGCCGAGCGGCCGGAATCGGGCTGGTGGCGGGCACTGCGCTCGTCCTGTCGTCCGTCTCCGCCACCGCTGCGCCCGAGGGGGAGATTCGCAACCTCGGTGCGCCCGACTCGGTCAAGGACAACTACATCGTCGTGCTGAAGGACTTCAGCACGACGAGCGTGGAGAACCTCAGCGCCAAGTACAACGCGAAGGTCAAGCACACTTACAAGTCCGCTTTGCGCGGTTTCTCCGCGCAGATGTCCGAAGCCCAGGCGAAGCGCCTCGCGGCTGACCCGTCGGTCGCCCACGTCGAACAGGACGGCGAGGTCCGCATCTCGGACACGCAGACCCCGACCCCGTCGTGGGGCCTGGACCGCATCGACCAGCGCACGCTCCCGCTGGACAACAGCTACACCTACCCGAACCGGGGCGCGGGCGTCACCGCGTACATCATCGACACCGGCATCCGCACCTCGCACACCGACTTCGGCGGCCGCGCCGTCCACGGCCGCGACACCGTGGACAACGACAACGATGCCACCGACTGCAACGGCCACGGAACCCACGTCGCGGGCACCGTGGGCGGCACGAAGCACGGCGTCGCCAAGGACGTCACCCTCGTGGCGGTCCGGGTGCTCAACTGCTCCGGCTCCGGCACCTTCGCGGGCGTCATCGCCGGCATCGACTGGGTCACCGCCGACGTCCAGGCCACCCCGTCCCGCAAGCCGGCCGTGGCCAACATGTCCCTCGGCGGCGGCGCCAACCAGACCGTCGACGACGCCGTGAAGCGCTCCATCGCGGCAGGCGTCACCTACGGCCTCGCAGCGGGCAATGACAACGGTGGCAACGCCTGCAACACCTCCCCGGCCCGCACCCCGGAAGCCATCACCGTCGGCTCCACGGACCGCACCGACGCCCGCTCGTCGTTCTCGAACATCGGCACCTGCCTCGACATCTTCGCGCCGGGCCGCGACATCACCTCGTCCTGGCACACCGGCGACGAGGCCACGAACACCATCAGCGGCACCTCGATGGCCACCCCGCACGTCGTCGGCGCGGCAGCCGTCTACCTGGCCTCGTCCCCCGCGGCGACCCCGCAGCAGGTCCGAGACGCCCTGGTCGAGAACGCCACCTCCGACGTGGTCACCAACCCGGGCACCGGCTCGCCGAACAAGCTCCTGCACATCACCGGCACGGCCCCCGGCAACCCGCCCGGCCAGTGCCCCGCGGTCACCAACGACACCGACACGGCCATCCCGGACGCCGCAAGCGTGACGTCCTCCATCACCATCGCCGACTGCAACGGCAAGGCCAGCGCCACCGGCTCCGTGAAGGTCGCCATCAAGCACACCTACCGAGGCGACCTCGAACTGGCCCTGATCGCCCCCAGCGGCGCCGTGAAGCTGCTGAAGGTCAACAACGGCAACGACAGCGCGGCCGACGTCAACGCCACCTACGCCGTGAACGTCTCGACCGAGGACGCCAACGGCACCTGGCAGCTGCGGGTCCGCGACCTCTACAGCCAGGACACGGGCCACATCGACTCGTGGACGCTCGACATCTGATCCCCGCCCAGCACGCCAAGGAGCCCCCGGTCCCCCCGCCGGGGGCTCCTCCCTTTCCGGAACGGATGGGAGGACGGCTGCGGCCGATGCAGGGCGCGGGGAGGCGGTCGAGCGAAGCGGGCAGGCTCTCCGCGATGCGAAGGAGCCGTCTTCCCACACTCGACGGGTGGGGGTGGTCCCGTCACGAGTGACGGGACCACCCCCACCGATCACAGCAACCGGAGCGCCCCCACAGGCTCACAGCAGCGTCAGGACAACGTCCGAACCCGCCGAGTCAGCTCAGCCCGAGCCGCCAACTCCGAATCCGCGGGGAAATCCACCCGGACCAAGCTCAACCCGTGAGCAGGAGCCACAGCCACCCCACTGGCCCGCCCGCTCAACGACAGCAAGGACGAAGGCCACTCGACGGCCTTCCGCCCCTCCCCGACAGCCAGCAACGCCCCGATGAGCGACCGGACCATCGAGTGGCAGAACGCGTCAGCGGACACGAACGCCGTCACGACCCCGTCAGCCGACGACCGCACCAGCTCCAAGCGCTGGAGCTCACGAATCGTCGTGGCCCCTTCACGCCGCTTGCAAAAAGCGCAGAAGTCGTGCTCCCCCAACAACAACGCGGCCGCGCGGTTCATGGCCTCGACGTCCAGCGGACGCGGCCACGCCAGCGTGTTCAGCCGGCGCAGCGGATGCGCTCCGAAGTCGGCATCCGCGACCCGGTACTCGTAGTGCCGCCGCAACGCCGAGAAACGGGCGTCGAAGGCGAACGGCACCACACGGGCCGAGAAGACCCGCACGTCGGCGGGCAGCACGCGGGCAAGCCGCTTCGGCAGGCCGGCGACGTCCGCGGTCGAGGGCAGGTCGACGTGAGCGACCTGTCCGGACGCGTGCACGCCGGCGTCCGTGCGCCCGGCCACGGTCAGGACCACGTCCTCCCGCAGCACCATCGACATGGTGTCCTCGAGCACCCCGCACACGGTCCGACGGGAAGGCTGGCGGGCCCAGCCGGAGAACTCCGTCCCGTCGTACCCGAGGTCGAGCCGCACACGAACGAGCCCGCCGTCCCCGGAAGCGGGAACGACGGGCTCGTCAGCGTTCAGACGACTCAGGACTTGTCCTTGGACTTGTCCTTGGACTCGTCCTTGGCCTCTTCCGCCTTGACGTCCTCGGCCGACGGCTCGCCGTCGACCTCGACAGCGCCCTCGGCGGGCTCGTCGGCAGCGTCCTTCGTCGCGGACTCGGGCGCGTCAGCGTCCTGGTCGACGACGGCGGTCTCGGCCGGCTTCTCGTCCTTGGCGAACTTGGTCTTGCGCGCAGCCTCGGCCTCGGTGGAGACGAGCTTCTGCTGCACCAGCTCGATGATGGCCATGGGGGCGTTGTCGCCCTTGCGCGCCAGCGTCTTGGTGATGCGGGTGTAACCACCGGAACGGTCGCTGAAGAACGGACCGATCTCGGCGATCAGCTTGTGGACGACGTCCTTGTCGCGGATCAGCTTCATGATCTCGCGACGGTTGTGCAGGTCGCCGGCCTTGGCCTTCGAGATGATCTTCTCGGCGTACGGACGCAGCCGCTTCGCCTTGGCCTCAGTGGTCTTGATCCGGCCGTGCTGGAACAGCGCCGTCGCCAGGTTGGCGAGCAGCAGCCGCTCGTGCGCCGGAGACCCACCGAGCCGTGGGCCCTTGGTAGGGGTGGGCATCGCTTACTCCTGTAACTGAAAGAGATCCTCTAGCTCTGAATCAGAGCGTCAGAGCTGCTCGGTCTCCGCGTAGTCCTGGCCGTCGTCGTGCGAGTCCAGGCCGGCACCGGCGCCCCAGCCCGTGTGTCCGGGGTGGTAGTCGGCGGCAGCCGCGGACGGGTCGAACCCAGGAGGCGAGTCCTTCAGGGCGAGGCCGAGGCCGACGAGCTTCATCTTGACCTCGTCGATCGACTTCGCACCGAAGTTGCGGATGTCCAGCAGGTCCGCCTCGCTGCGCGACACGAGCTCGCCGACGGTGTGGATGCCTTCCCGCTTCAAGCAGTTGTAGGACCGGACCGTGAGGTCGAGGTCCTCGATCGGCATCGCGAACGCGGCGATGGTGTCGGCTTCGGCCGGCGACGGGCCGATCTCGATGCCCTCGGCGTCGATGTTCAGCTCGCGAGCGAGGCCGAACAGCTCCACCAGGGTCTTGCCCGCGGAAGCGACCGCGTCCCTCGGGGTGATCGAGGGCTTGGTCTCCACGTCGAGGATCAGCTTGTCGAAGTCCGTGCGCTGCTCGACACGAGTCGCCTCGACCTTGTACGTCACCTTGAGAACCGGCGAGTAGATCGAGTCGACGGGGATGCGGCCGATCTCGGCGCCCGCCTGCTTGTTCTGGACAGCCGGGACGTAGCCGCGACCGCGCTCGACGACGAGCTCGATCTCCAGCTTCCCCTTGCCGTTCAGGGTCGCGATGTGCAGGTCGGGGTTGTGCACGGTGACACCGGCCGGAGGCACGATGTCGCCCGCGGTCACCACACCGGGGCCCTGCTTGCGCAGGTACATGGTCACCGGCTCGTCCTCCTCGGACGAGACGACGAGCTCCTTGAGGTTCAGGATGACGTCGGTGACGTCCTCCTTCACCCCGGGAACCGTGGTGAACTCGTGCAGCACGCCGTCGATGCGGATGCTCGTGACAGCAGCACCGGGGATCGACGAGAGCAGCGTGCGGCGGATCGAGTTGCCGAGCGTGTAACCGAAGCCCGGCTCCAGCGGTTCGATGACGAACCGGGAACGGGTCTCGGAGACCGCTTCCTCGCCGAGCGAGGGGCGCTGGGAAATCAGCACTGGGTTCAACCTTTCTACAACGACGCCCGCTATTTGACGCCGTCAACAACAGCCAGTCGCGGAGACCGGCGTACGCACTCGGCACACCCTTCGCGCCGATGCGGGACCCGACCCGAGCCACCGTCCGGGGAGGACAGCGGCTCGGAGAGGATCACTTCGAGTAGAGCTCGACGATGAGCTGCTCGGTGACAGGCGTGTCGATCTGCGCGCGCTCGGGCAGCTGGTGCACGAGGATGCGCAGGTTCGACGGGACGACCTGCAGCCAAGCGGGAATCGGGCGGTCACCGAAGGACGCGCGAGCAGCCTCGAAGGGCAGCGTCGGCATGGACTTCGGCTTCACGTCGATGATGTCGAACTTCGACACCTGGTAGCTCGGGATGTTCACCTTGTGGCCGTTGACCAGGAAGTGACCGTGGCTGACCAGCTGACGAGCCTGGCGACGCGTGCGGGCGAGGCCCGCGCGGTACACCACGTTGTCGAGGCGGGCCTCGAGGATCTGGAGCAGGTTCTCACCGGTCTTGCCCGGGCGACGAACCGCTTCCTTGTAGTAACGGACGAACTGCTTCTCGAGCACGCCGTAGGTGTACCGAGCCTTCTGCTTCTCCTGGAGCTGCAGCAGGTACTCGGACTCCTTCACCCGGCCGCGGCCGTGCTGGCCGGGCGGGTACGGACGGCGCTCGAACGCCTGGTCCCCACCAACGAGGTCGACCTTCAGGCGGCGCGAGATGCGCGTCGCGGGTCCCGTGTAACGAGCCATTAGTTCTTACTCCTCCCCGTGCCTCAGACCCGGCGCCGCTTGGGCGGGCGGCAGCCGTTGTGGGGCTGCGGGGTCACGTCCTGGATGGTGCCGACCTCGAGACCGGCGGCCTGCAGCGAACGGATCGCGGTCTCACGGCCGGAGCCGGGACCCTTCACGAACACGTCCACCTTGCGCATGCCGTGCTCGGCGGCCTTGCGGGCGGCGTTCTCGGCAGCCATCTGCGCCGCGAACGGCGTGGACTTGCGCGAGCCCTTGAAACCCACGTGGCCGGCGGACGCCCAGCTGATCACGTTGCCCATCGGGTCCGTGATGGACACGATGGTGTTGTTGAACGTGCTCTTGATGTGCGCCTGGCCGTGCGAGACGTTCTTCTTTTCCTTGCGCCGGATCTTCTTGACCCCGGCGCCCGTGCGGGACTTCGGTGGCAAAACGAGCTCCTAAGTTGAGGGCAGTAGACGCGAGGTCTTACTTCTTGCCGGCCTTCTTCTTGCCGGCCACGGTCTTCTTCGGACCCTTGCGGGTACGGGCGTTCGTCTTGGTGCGCTGTCCGCGAACGGGCAGGCCGCGACGGTGCCGAAGACCCGCGTAGCAACCGATCTCCATCTTGCGACGGATGTCGGCCGCAACCTCACGGCGAAGGTCACCCTCGACCTTGTAGTTCGTCTCGATGTGGTCCCGCAGCTTGGCGAGGTCGTCGTCCGTCAGATCCTTCACCCGGAGGTCCGGGGAGATCTCCGTGGCGGCGAGCAGCTCCTTGGAGCGCGTACGACCGATGCCGAAGATGTAGGTGAGCGCGATCTCCATCCGCTTCTCGCGGGGGAGGTCGACGCCAGCGAGTCGTGCCATGTGGCGGTTAACTCCTGTCGTTTACTTCCAGGTCTGCTCCTCGCCCGGTTCCGGTGACTGACTCGCTGTGTGTCGTGTCCGGCTGCTCTCACAGCCGGTGTCCCGGCCCCGGCCTGGAATCCGGGGGTGTCCGCACGCTTGAAGCCCTGCGTGCGGTAGGTGCGAGGAGTGTCTCGTTACTGCGTCATCGAACGATCTCGACGAGCGCGAGTGGAACTGCTCAGCCCTGGCGCTGCTTGTGGCGCAGGTTCTCGCAGATCACCATGACCCGGCCGTGACGGCGGATCACCTTGCACTTGTCGCAGATCTTCTTGACGCTCGGCTGGACCTTCACGCCTGAAGTCTCCTGCTATTGGAGGTCACTTGTAGCGGTAGACGATGCGCCCGCGGGACAGGTCGTAGGGCGAGAGCTCCACGACAACCCGGTCCTCAGGGAGGATGCGGATGTAGTGCTGACGCATCTTGCCGCTGATGTGCGCGAGTACCTTGTGACCGTTTTCCAACTCGACGCGGAACATCGCGTTGGGAAGCGGTTCGACTACGCGGCCCTCGACCTCAATGGCCCCGTCCTTCTTGCCCATGTCCTCCGCGTTTCGTGACGGTGATAATAACCTTTGGACGCGCGCCAGCCGGGTTCGATCTCACCTGCGAGGGCATGACAGAACCGGCGCGACGGATGCGCCACCTGACCAGTGTACGCAGTTCACTCCGGCAACCCAAATCGGGCCCGGTCGCGGCCGCCGTCGGGCACCGCTGCACGCTCCAGGACGGGCCGGAGCTTCGCGATCCGGTTGATCTGCTCCTCGTGCCTGCCGAGCACCGAACGCAGCGTGCGCAGGCGTTGAGCAGCGATGCCGGTGCCGTACCAGGTCTCGTCGGAACACCTCTGAGCTGCGTTGTCGAGCGCGACGTCGCCCTGGGAGACCCCGTAGCTCTCCAGACCGGGGTCACCGGGACCGCGCTGGGTGAACCCGGCCCGGTCGAGGCAGTGCAGCAGGGTCGCGGTCATCGCCCGCGTCTCGGCGGCCTCGGGCCCGGACGCGAGCAGGACCTCCCACTCGCGGACCACGGTGTCGTGCAGCGCCGTGACACGGTTGACGGCGTCGGAGTACTCCCACGAGGCGCCGGCCCTGATCGCACCACCGCACCCGCCGTCCACGGGTGGTGGCGCGCCGGTGAAGGTCGGCCGGCGGACGACGACGTCGGAGAACGGCGGATCGCACTGCTCGACGGCCGCGATGGTGTCGGCGAGGAAGATCCGGTCGGCGACCCGTTCGGCCGGGACGTCCTGGTAGGTGAAGTCGGTGGCCGGCTTGGTGGCAGCACAGCCGGCGAGTGGAACCAATAGCGCGGACAGGACGAAACGGGTTACCCCCACAATGCCCCCAAGCATTGGACTCGTTCGTCACCCTCGACGGTATCGGTCGTGACAAACGAAATAACCCCGCCCACCGCACGCGGTGAACGGGGTTACGTCCAAGCCTGGATCAGTCTTCCTCGGGGGCCGTGAGCACCCAGGGACCGTCCTCGGTGATCGCGACGCTGTGCTCCCAGTGCGCGGCGCGCGTGCCGTCGAGCGTGACGACGGTCCAGCCGTCCTCCAGCTCCTGCGAGTCGTCCGTGCCGAGCGTCAGCATCGGCTCGATCGCGATCGCCATGCCGACCTTGAGCCTCGGCCCCTTGCCCGGCTTGCCGTAGTTCGGCAGGAACGGGTCCATGTGCATCTTGGAGCCGATGCCGTGGCCGCCGTAGTCGGCGACGATCCCGTACTCGATGCCGTCGCGGTCGCCCGACTCCAGGGCCGAGGACTCGATGGCGAACGAGATGTCCGTGAGCCTGCCACCGGGCACCGCGGCCTCGATGCCCGCGAGCATCGACAGCCTGGTCGCCTCGGACAGCTTGTGGTCCGCGGGCGAGAGCTCGCCGACGCCGACCGTGACGGCCGAGTCGCCGTGCCAGTCGTCGAGGATCGCACCGCAGTCGATGGAGATCAGGTCGCCTTCGGCCAGCACCTGGGTCTTGCTGGGGATGCCGTGGACGATCTGGTCGTTCACCGACGCGCAGATGCTCGCCGGGAAGCCGTGGTAGCCCTTGAACGACGGGATGGCGCCGGCGTCGCGGATGGTCTGCTCGGCGATCTCGTCGAGCTCCCACGTGGACACGCCGGGCTTCACCGCCGCGACGACGTTCTTCAGTGCCCGAGCCACGACCAGGCCGGAGGCGCGCATGGCCTCCAGCTGGCCGGGGGTCTTGATCTCGATCTTGCTCATGCTGTCGCTGCCACCCGTGATGGCAGTGCGGAGCCGGTCAAGCAGTCCACCTGTCACTTCTCGTCGCGCAGTGAGTGCAGCGCGGCCAGCGCGCGCTCGCTGATCTCGTCGATCTCCCCGACGGCGTCGATGGAGACGACCTTGTCCGCGTAGTAGCTCAGCAGCGGCGCGGTCTCGTTGCGGTACACCTGCTGGCGGTGCCGGATGACGTCTTCCTTGTCGTCCGTGCGCCCGCGGGCGAGCAACCGCTCCACGACGACGTCCTCGTCGACCCGGAACTCCAGCACCGCGTCGAGGGTGTGGCCACCGACGGCGAGGAACTCACCGAGCTTGTCCGCCTGGGCGACGTTGCGCGGGAACCCGTCGAGCAGGAACCCGTCCGTCGCGTCGGCCTCGGCGAGGCGCTTGCGCACCATCTCGTTGGTGATGGAGTCCGGCACGAGAGCGCCCTCGTCGAGGATGCCCTGCACCTCCAGCCCGAGCTCGGTCTGGTTGCTGATGTGTGACCGGAAGAGGTCGCCCGTCGAGATGTGCGGCACTCCGAGCTTGCGGCTCAGAACTTCGGCCTGGGTGCCCTTGCCCGCGCCGGGCGGGCCAACGAGAACGAGTCGCATCTAGCGGAGGAACCCTTCGTAATTGCGCTGCATGAGCTGGCTCTCGATCTGCTTCACGGTGTCGAGACCGACACCGACCATGATCAGAACCGCGGTGCCGCCGAACGGGAAGTTCTGGTTCTGGCCGTCGCCGGTCAGGTCCAGGAACAGGTTCGGCAGGATCGCCACGATGCCGAGGTAGAGCGAACCGGGGAGCGTGATGCGACCCAGGACGAACTTGAGGTACTCGGCGGTCGGGCGGCCGGGACGGATGCCGGGGATGAAGCCACCGAACTTCTTCATCTCGTCGGCGCGCTCGTCCGGGTTGAACGTGATGCCGACGTAGAAGTACGTGAAGAAGACGATGAGCAGGAAGTACGTGGCGATGTGCACCCAGCTCGACTGCTTGACCAGGTAGGTCTGGACGAAGGTCGAGAACCAGTTCGGCTCGGTCGACGAGCCCTGGGTGAGGCGCACGATCAGGTCCGGCAGGTACAGCAGCGAAGAGGCGAAGATGACCGGGATGACGCCGGCCTGGTTCACCTTGAGGGGGAGGTACGTCGACGTGCCGCCGTACATGCGGCGGCCGATCATGCGCTTGGCGTACTGCACCGGGATGCGGCGCTGGGCCTGCTCGACGTAGATGACGCTCGCGATGATGATCAGAGCGGCCACGACCACGAGGGCGAAGGTGATGCCGCTCTTGTCGAGGATGTTCTTGCCCTCGGCCGGGATGCGGGCGGCGATACCGGTGAAGATCAGCAACGACATGCCGTTGCCGATGCCCTTCTCGGTGATCAGCTCACCCAGCCACATGATGACCGAGGTACCGGCGGTCATGGTGATGACCAGCACGATGAGGGTGAAGATGCTGTCCTTGTTCGGGATGACGTCCTGGTCGCACTCACCGAACAGCTGACCGCGCACCGCCAGCGCCACCAGACCGGTCGACTGCAGGATCGCGAGGCCGATCGTCAGGTAGCGCGTGTACTGCGTCAGCTTGCCCTGACCGGCCTGCCCTTCCTTCTTCAACTGCTCGAACCGCGGGATGACCACGGTGAGCAGCTGGATGATGATGCTCGCGGTGATGTAGGGCATGATGCCCAGCGCGAACACCGACAGGTTAAGCAGGGCACCACCGCTGAACAGGTTGATCAGCGAGTAGATGTTCTGGCCCTCGAGCTGTTCAGCACACGCCCGCACGTTCTTGAAGGACACGCCCGGCGCGGGCATGGTCGCACCAAGCCGGTACACAATGATGATCCCGAGCGTGAACAGGATCTTCTTGCGTAGATCCGGCGTCGCGAGAGCCGAGCGGAATGCGCCGAGCACGCGAACCTCCTGAGCGTTGCCGACCCCCAGGGACCGGCACATGCGGTAGTTGGCAGGCCGAAGCAGGCAGCCACGACCAAGCAACCCGGAGGACATCCGGGTTCAGCCCGCGACTCTAACAGTCCCCCACGACTCCGCCGTACCCAGTGGCCAATCACAGGTTCCAACTCGTTGATCTCTCACCACACCACTAGCCCATCCGGGGTAGAAACTCCTCCACTTCCGTGCTACCAGCAGCCATTACACCGCCCGCGAACGTTTGCGGAGTCTCCGTTGTTCCCGCAGAAATCCCCGCAAAGCGAACCCGCCCCGCGCGTCGCCGGCCGAGGCGCACGGCGAGACGGGGACGGCAGCGCGTCCCCGCCAGGCGACAGCGAGCACGGCGAGTGAGACGAGGCGGCGCTTGGGTGGGCGACGTTGGGGTGGGCGGCCTCGGCAAGGGCACGGCGAGCAGCACGGGACAGGCGGAGCCGGGCCGGACGAGCGCACCCAGCCACACCCGCCAATGCAAGCCGACCACTGTGAACCCCGCCGCCAGCCGTTTGTAGGAATGTTGACATTCCTACAAGCGGGGTTCGTGCGTGTGGTGCGAGCCGCAGCCGCCAGCGCGAGACGACCACGCATCCAGGCTCGGCGCGCGGTGCCAGCCGGACAGCCGACAACCCGAGGCGACCACGCACCCAGACCCGGCGCGCGGTGCCAGCCGGACAGCCGACAGCCCATCTCAGCCGCGCATGCAGCCTGGCGTGGCGATGCGCAGCGAGCCGTTCGAACTATGCGCCGCCGAGCAGCGGTCGGCACCGGCGAAGGCGATTGGGGCTTTACCTCGAGGAGGCGGGATGCTCCCCTCGCAGGGCACGGCCGGGGCTCTTTTCGCCCCGGCTTTTCCGGCCGTCCCAGCATCCCGCCAGAGGCTCGAGGTCAAGCCCCAATCGCCACCCCGGCGCTTCGTCCCGACCCGCGCAAACACCCTCGCAACACAACCCGACCAACAAAACGCAACCAACCCCGCTGGAACAGGCACCTCACCAACGCAACCCAACCCCTAGCAACGCCGAAGGGCCCCGAGGCAAAAGCCTCGGGGCCCTTCGACAACGTCCCAGAAGGAAACGTCAGGACGCGACGGTGGAAGACCCACCGGCAGCGGCCAGCTTCTCCACAGCGGACTTGGAGAACTTGTCGGCGGTGACGTCCAGCTTGACGCTGACCTCACCATCGCCCAGCACCTTGACGAGCGAGCCCTTGCGGACCAGCCCGGCCAGGACCAGCGCCGGAACGTCGACCGAACCGCCCTCGGGGAACGAGGCAGCGATGTCGGACACGTTCACGACCTGGTACTCGGTGCGGAACGGGTTGCGGAAGCCCTTGAGCTTCGGCAGCCGCATGTGCAGCGGCATCTGGCCACCCTCGAAGCGCGGCGAGACGTTCTTGCGAGCGCCCGTGCCCTTCGTGCCGCGGCCGGCGGTCTTGCCCTTGGAGCCCTCACCACGACCGACGCGGGTCTTGGCGGTCTTGGCTCCGGGGGCGGGACGCAGGTCGTGGATCTTGATGGTCACGACTGGACCTCCTCAACAACCACCAGGTGGCGCACGGTGTGGATCAGACCGAGCACCTGGGGGGTGTCCTCACGCACGACCGACTGGCGGATCTTGCGCAGCCCGAGGGTGCGCATCGACTCGCGGTGGTTGTGCTTGGTACCGATGGTGCTGCGAACCTGCGTGATCTTCAGCTGAGCCATGATCACACCCCCTGGCCCGCGCGAGCGCGGATCATGCCGGCGGGGGCGACGTCCTCGAGGGGCAGGCCACGACGG
Source organism: Lentzea sp. CC55 (assembly GCF_021056325.1). Classification (NCBI taxonomy): domain Bacteria; kingdom Bacillati; phylum Actinomycetota; class Actinomycetes; order Pseudonocardiales; family Pseudonocardiaceae; genus Lentzea; species Lentzea sp. CC55. Next base: position 238,022 of record NZ_JAJCXE010000002.1, read on the forward strand.
GCCGCGACCTCTTCGGGACGCTGCAGGCCCTTGAGGGCCGCCACGGTCGCGTGCACGATGTTGATCGCGTTGTCGGAGCCGAGCGACTTCGACAGCACGTCGTGCACGCCGGCGCACTCGAGGACGGCGCGGACAGCGCCACCCGCGATGACACCGGTACCGGCCGAGGCCGGACGCAGCAGGACCACGCCAGCGGCCTTCTCACCCTGGACCGGGTGGGGGATGGTGCCGGCGATGCGGGGAACGCGGAAGAAGTTCTTCTTCGCTTCCTCGACACCCTTGGCGATGGCCGCGGGAACTTCCTTGGCCTTGCCGTAGCCGACGCCGACCATGCCGTCGCCGTCGCCCACCACCACGAGGGCGGTGAAGCTGAACCGACGACCACCCTTGACCACCTTGGAGACGCGGTTGATCGCAACCACGCGCTCGAGGTGGGGGGTCTTCTCCTGGGCCGCGCCGCCGCGGCCGCCGTCACGACGGTCGCGGCGCTCTCCGCGCTCGCCCCCGCCGCCTTCGCGACGCGTACGTCCTGGCATCAGGCGTCCCTCTCAATTCCGGTGATGATCATTGTCAGAACTCCAGCCCCGCCTCGCGAGCGGCGTCAGCCAGAGCGGCGATGCGGCCGTGGTACGCGTTGCCGCCGCGGTCGAACACGACCGCCGTGACGCCGGCGTCCTTGGCACGGGCCGCGGCCAGCTGGCCGACCTTGGCCGCACGGGCCTTCTTGTCGCCCTCGAGCGCACGGACGTCGGCCTCCATGGAGGACGCGGACGCGATCGTGTGGCCCTTGAGGTCGTCGATGATCTGCACGGTGATGTGCTTCGACGAACGGTGCACGGCCAGGCGCGGACGCTCGGCGGTACCGTTGACCTTCTTGCGGAGGCGGAAGTGGCGACGGGCCTTCGCAACACGACGCCTGGTGGAGATGTCCTTGCCCACCGGCTTGCGCTTCGTAACAGTCGACTCGCTCATGTCACTTACCCGTCTTTCCGACCTTGCGACGGATCTTCTCGCCCGAGTAGCGGACGCCCTTGCCCTTGTACGGGTCGGGCTTGCGCAGCTTGCGGATGTTGGCGGCGACCTCACCGACCAGCTGCTTGTCGATACCCGAAACGGAGAAGCGGGTCGGGGTCTCGACCGCGAAGGTGATGCCCGCGGGGGCCTCCACCTTGACGGGGTGCGAGTAACCGAGCGCGAACTCGAGCTCAGAGCCCTTGAGCGCGACGCGGTAACCGACGCCGTGGATCTCCATCTTCTTTTCGTAACCCTGGGTCACGCCGACGACCATGTTGTGCACCAGCGTGCGCGACAGGCCGTGGAGCGCGCGGTTGCGGCGCTCGTCGTTCGGACGCTTCACCTCGAGCGTGCCGTCCTCAGCCTTCTCCAGGCTGATCGGCTCAGCGATCGTCAGCGTCAGGGTGCCCTTCGGGCCCTTGATGCTGACGTCCTGGCCGGCGATGTTCACGTCGACCCCGGAGGGGACAATGATCGGCTGCTTACCGATGCGCGACATGTCTACTCCCCCTTACCAAACGTAGGCGAGGACTTCTCCGCCCACGCCTGCCTTGTTGGCCTGGCGGTCGGTCATGAGACCGCCAGAGGTCGAAATGATCGCCACACCAAGACCGCCGAGAACTCGCGGCAGGCCGGTGGACTTCGCGTACACGCGCAGGCCGGGCTTCGACACGCGGCGGAGGCCGGCGATGCTGCGCTCGCGGTTCGGGCCGTACTTCAGCTCGACGACGAGGTTCTTCGCGACCTCGCCCTCCTCGTCGCGGTACGAGGCGATGTAGCCCTCGCGCTTGAGGATCTCGGCGATGTTGGCCTTCAGCTTCGAGTGCGGCATCACGACCTTGTCGTGGTAAGCCGAGTTCGCGTTCCGCAGACGAGTGAGCATGTCTGCGATCGGGTCGGTCATCGTCATGGTGACCTGGTCAACCTTTCTCGCTGCGGTTCGCCGCTCAGGGTCCAGACCCGGCCTCCCCCCGGAGAGGGAGGCGCGGGACGGTCGTGTGCGGGCCTACAGCGAAGTAATGGAGCTTGGAATTACCAGCTGGACTTGCTCACGCCAGGCAGCTCACCGCGGTGAGCCATCTCGCGCAGGCAGATCCGGCAGAGGCCGAACTTGCGGAACACCGCGTGGGGGCGGCCGCAACGCTGGCACCGGGTGTAGCCCCGGACCTTGAACTTCGGCTTCTTCGCGGCCTTGTTGATCAACGCCTTCTTGGCCATCGACTCAGTTCTCCTTGAACGGGAAGCCCAGGTGCTTCAGCAGCGCCCGGCCCTCCTCGTCGTTCGTGGCGGTGGTGACGACGGTGATGTCCATGCCGCGGGGACGGTCGATCGAGTCGGGGTCGATCTCGTGGAACATCGACTGCTCGTTCAGACCGAACGTGTAGTTGCCGTTGCCGTCGAACTGCTTGCCCGAGAGACCGCGGAAGTCGCGGATGCGCGGGAGAGCGATCGTCAGCAGGCGGTCCAAGAACTCCCACATGCGGTCGCCGCGCAGCGTGACGCGCGCGCCGATCGGCATGCCCTCGCGCAGCTTGAACTGCGCGATGGACTTGCGGGCCCGACGGACCTCGGGACGCTGGCCGGTGATGATCGAGAGGTCCTTGACGGCACCCTCGATCAGCTTGCCGTCACGGGCGGCGTCGCCGACACCCATGTTGACGACGACCTTCACGACGCCCGGGATCTGCATCACGTTGGCGTAGTTGAACTGCTTCTGCAGCTCGCCGGTGATCTCCGAGCGGTAGCGCGTCTTGAGCCGCGGGATGATCTTCTCTGCGGTAGTCATGATCAGATGTCCTTCCCGTTACGACGGGAAATGCGGACCCGCTTGCCCTCGTCGTTCGTACGGTAACCAACACGGGTCGGCTTGCCGTCCGAGTCGACCACCATCACGTTGGAGACGTTGATCGGGGCTTCCTGGGTCACGATGCCACCGGACTGCGCGCCCCGCTGGGTCTGCGAGATCTTGGTGTGCTTCTTGATCCGGTTGACGCCCTCGACCAGGACCTTGCCGGTCTCCGGGTAGGCCTGGATGACCTTGCCCTTCGCGCCCTTGTCCTTGCCGGCGATGACGACGACCGTGTCGCCCTTCTTCACCTTCATGGTCAGAGCACCTCCGGAGCCAGCGAGATGATCTTCATGAACTTCTTGTCGCGCAGCTCACGACCGACCGGGCCGAAGATGCGGGTGCCGCGGGGCTCGTTGTCGTTCTTGATGAGCACGGCGGCGTTCTCGTCGAAGCGGATGTACGAGCCATCCGGACGACGGCGCTCCTTGACGGTGCGGACGATGACGGCCTTGACGACGTCACCCTTCTTCACACCGGCACCGGGGATCGCGTCCTTGACGGTCGCGACGATGATGTCGCCGATGCCCGCGTAGCGGCGGCCCGAACCACCGAGAACACGGATGCAAAGGATTTCCTTCGCACCAGTGTTGTCGGCGACACGAAGCCGCGACTCCTGCTGAATCACTTACTTGCTCCTGACCATTCCTGGCCCGCCGGATTTCCGACCCGACGGGCTCGGTCTGTCTAGAAAGGACTTACTTGGCCTTCTCGAGGATCTCGACGAGCCGCCAGCGCTTGGTCGCCGACAGCGGTCGGGTCTCCATCAGCAGGACGCGGTCGCCGACGCCCGCCGCGTTCTCCTCGTCGTGCACCTTCACCTTGGTGGTGGAGCGCATGATCTTGGAGTAACGCGGGTGCTTCTTGCGGTCCTCGAGCGCCACGACGATCGTCTTGTCCATCTTGTCGGACACGACGAGGCCCTCGCGGACCTTGCGGTCGTTGCGCTTCTCGGTCTGGACTTCGTTGCTTTCGGTCATGCCGCACCCTCACCAGTGGAATCCGGCGAAGCGGAGAGCCCGAGCTCCCGCTCCCGCATCACGGTGTAGATCCGGGCGATGTCGTGCCGGACCGTGCGCAGACGCCGGTTGTTGTCGAGCTGGCCCGTGGCCATCTGGAAGCGAAGGTTGAAGAGCTCTTCCTTCGACTCCTTCAGACGCAGCACGAGCTCTTCCTCGGTGAGCTCACGCAGCTCGGAAGCGGTGGTACCCGCTGCCATCAGAACTCACCACCCTCACGCGTAACGATGCGGCACTTCATCGGGAGCTTGTGGATCGCGCGGCGGAGCGCCTCGCGAGCGACCTGCTCGTTCGGGAAGGCCATCTCGAAGAGGACGCGACCCGGCTTGACGTTGGCCACCCACCACTCCGGCGAACCCTTACCGGAACCCATGCGGGTCTCGGCCGGCTTCTTCGTCAGCGGACGGTCCGGGAAGATGTTGATCCAGACCTTGCCGCCACGACGGATGTGGCGCGTGATGGCGATACGAGCGGACTCGATCTGCCTGTTGGTGACGTACGCCGGCTCGAGAGCCTGGATGCCGTACTCGCCGAAGGTGACCTTCGTGCCGCCCTTGGCAGCACCCGACCGCTTGGGGTGGTGCTGCTTGCGGTGCTTGACCCTACGAGGGATGAGCATGACTCAGCTCTCCGTCTTCTCTGCAGCAGCCGGGGCCTCGGCCGACGCGGAAGCGTCAGCTGCGGCACGACCGGCCTCGGTGCTCGTCGCGGTGGTGCCGCTGGCACCGGAGCGACGGGCCCGGTTCGGACGCTCGCCACGGTCGCGGCGCGGGGCGCGGTCGGCCTGCGAAGGCGCAGCCGCGTCGAGCGCGCGCTTGGCGGAGATGCCACCGACGATGTCGCCCTTGTAGATCCACACCTTCACGCCGATACGGCCGAACGTGGTGCGGGCCTCGAAGAAGCCGTAGTCGATGTTGGCGCGGAGCGTGTGCAGCGGCACGCGGCCGTCGCGGTAGTGCTCCGAGCGGGACATCTCGGCGCCGCCGAGGCGACCGCCGCACTGCACGCGGATGCCCTTGACCTGCGGCGAACGCATGGCCGACTGGATGGCCTTGCGCATCGCGCGCCGGAAGGCGACGCGGTTGGACAGCTGCTCGGCGACACCCTGTGCCACGAGCTGCGCGTCCGACTCGGGGCTCTTGACCTCGAGGATGTTCAGCTGGACCTGCTTCTTGGTGAGCTTCTCGAGCTCACCGCGGATGCGGTCCGCCTCGGCACCGCGACGGCCGATGACGATGCCCGGCCGGGCGGTGTGGATGTCGACGCGCACCCGGTCACGGGTCCGCTCGATCTCCACCTTGGAGATGCCGGCACGCTCCATGCCCTTGCTGAGCAGGCGGCGGATCTTGACGTCCTCCGCCACGTACTCGGCGTACTGCTTGTCTGCGTACCAGCGGGACTTCCAGTCGGTGGTGATCCCCAGCCGGAAGCCGTGCGGGTTGATCTTCTGGCCCACTACCGCGTTCCCTTCGCGCTGGTCTTCTTGGGACGAGACTCCACCTCGATGGTGATGTGGCTCGTCCGCTTGCGGATCCGGTACGCGCGGCCCTGGGCACGCGGGCGGAAACGCTTGAGGGTCGGACCCTCGTCCACAAAGGCCGCCGACACCCAGAGGGTGGCGGGGTCCAGGGACAGGTTGTTCTCGGCGTTGGCCATGGCGCTGGCGAGCACCTTCGCGACCGGCTCAGAAGCGGCCTGGGGCGCGAACTGGAGCACGGCCAGGGCCTCGCTGGCGTTACGACCCTTGATGAGCTCGACGACGCGACGGACCTTCATGGGGGTGTCGCGGACGTAGCGAGCCCGAGCCACGGCGCGCGGAAACTCCTGCGCCTCAGCGTCCTTACGGGCGTTCATCGCTGCTTTTCCCTTGCTCTTCTCAGTTCGACGCCTAGCGGCGACGAGACTTCCGGTCGTCCTTGATGTGACCCTTGAAGGTGCGGGTCGGGGCGAACTCGCCCAGCTTGTGCCCGACCATCGCCTCGGTCACGAACACCGGGACGTGCTTGCGACCGTCGTGCACCGCGATGGTGTGGCCGAGCATGTCCGGGATGATCGTGGACCGGCGGGACCACGTCTTGATGACGGTCTTCTTGCCCGCTTCGTTCTGGACGTCCACCTTCTTGAGCAGGTGGTCGTCGACGAAGGGACCCTTCTTAAGGCTGCGAGGCATCCTTCACTCCCTCCCTGCTCAGCGCTTCTTACCGGTGCGACGACGCCGGACGATGAGCTTGTCGCTTGGCTTACGGCGGCGGGTACGGCCTTCGGGCTTACCAGCCGGGTTGACCGGGTGGCGACCACCGGAGGTCTTACCTTCACCACCACCATGCGGGTGGTCAACGGGGTTCATGGCGACACCGCGGACGGTGGGCTTCTTGCCCTTCCACCGCATGCGGCCGGCCTTGCCCCAGTTGATGTTCTGGTGCTCCTTGTTGCCGACCTCGCCGAGCGTGGCGCGGCAGCGCACGTCCACGTTGCGGATCTCGCCCGAAGGCATCCGCAGCTGGGCGTACGGGCCGTCCTTCGCCACGAGCTGCACCGAGGCACCGGCGGAGCGGGCGATCTTCGCGCCGCCGCCGGGGCGGAGCTCGATCGCGTGGATCACGGAACCGACCGGGATGTTGCGCAGCGGCAGGTTGTTGCCCGGCTTGATGTCGGCCTTGGGGCCGTTCTCAACCGTGTCACCCTGCTTGAGCTTCTCCGGGGCGATGATGTAGCGCTTCTCGCCGTCCGCGTAGTGCAGCAGCGCGATGCGCGCGGTGCGGTTGGGGTCGTACTCGATGTGAGCGACCTTGGCCGGCACGCCGTCCTTGTCGTTGCGACGGAAGTCGATCAGGCGGTAAGCCCGCTTGTGACCGCCACCCTTGTGCCGCGTGGTGATCTTGCCCGACGCGTTGCGGCCGCCCAGCTTGTGCAGCGGACGGATCAGCGACTTCTCCGGAGTCGACCGAGTGATCTCGGCGAAGTCGGAGACGCTCGCACCGCGACGACCGGGGGTCGTCGGCTTGTACTTGCGAATGCCCATCTCTACGCAGTCCTCGTCATCAGGCGGCAGGGCCGCCGAAGATCTCGATCGGCTTGCTGTCCGAAGACAGCGTCACGATCGCGCGCTTCGTGTCCTTGCGCTTGCCGAACCCGGTGCGGGTGCGCTTGCGCTTGCCCTGCCGGTTGATGGTGTTGACGCTGACGACCTTCACGCCGAAGACCTTCTCCACGGCGATCTTGATCTGCGTCTTGTTCGAACCCGGAGCCACCAGGAAGGTGTACTTGTTCTCCTCGAGCAGTCCGTAGGACTTCTCGGAGATCACGGGCGCGAGCAGGACGTCCCTGTGGTCGGGGATCACTTCGAGGCCTCCTCGTCCACCACGGTCGCCGTGGCCTCGGCCGAGCCAGAACCCGACTGGGCCTTGCTGGCGAGGAACACGTCGAGCGAGTCCTTGGTGAACACCACGTCGTCGTTGACGAGCACGTCGTAGGTGTTGAGCTGGTCGGGCGCGATCACGTGCACGTGCGGCAGGTTGCGCACGCTGACCCACGCGACCTCGTCGGTGCGGTTGAGCACCACGAGAACGCGACGGGCCTGGGTGACCGACTCCAGGACCTTGCGCGCGGTCTTGGTCGACGGGGTGTCCCCGTCCACCAGGCCGGACACGACGTGCACCTGGTTGGCGCGGGCCCGGTCGGAGAGGGCGCCACGCAGAGCGGCGGCCTTCATCTTCTTGGGCGTCCGCTGCGAGTAGTCACGCGGCTGCGGGCCGTGGACGACGCCACCGCCGGCGAACTGCGGAGCACGCGTCGAACCCTGGCGGGCACGACCGGTGCCCTTCTGGCGGTACGGCTTCTTGCCACCACCGGACACCTCGCCGCGGGTCTTCGTGGCGTGCGTGCCCTGGCGAGCGGCGGCCTGCTGGGCCACCACGACCTGGTGCAGCAGCGCGACGTTCGCCTGCGCGTCGAAAACAGCCGAGGGGAGCTCGACCGTGCCGGCGGACGCACCGTCCGGCGTACGGATCTCAACCGTCGACATCAGGCACCACCCTTCGCGGCAGTCCGGACGAACACCAGACCACCCTTGGGGCCGGGAACAGCGCCCTTGATGAGCAGCAGGCCGTTCTCGGCGTCGATCTTGTGCACCTTCAGGTTCTGGGTCGTGACGCGCACGTGGCCCATGCGGCCGGCCATGCGCAGACCCTTGAAGACGCGACCCGGAGTGGCGCAGCCACCGATGGAACCCGGCGAGCGGTGCTTGCGCTGGGTGCCGTGGCTGGAGCCGAGACCCCGGAAGTTGTGGCGCTTCATGACACCCGCGGTGCCCTTGCCCTTGCTGGTGCCGGTGATGTCGACAACAGCGCCGGCCTCGAACACCTCAGCGGTGATCTCCTGGCCGACCGTGTACTCGCCGGCGTCCGCCGTGCGCAGCTCCACCAGGTGGCGACGGGGCGTGACCCCGGCCTTGGCGAAGTGGCCCGCGACGGGCTTGTTGACCTTGCGCGGGTCGATCGCGCCGGCCGCCAGCTGGACGGCGGTGTAGCCGTCCTTCTCCTCGGTGCGAACCTGGGTCACGACATTGGGCTCAGCCCTGACGACGGTCACCGGGACGACCCGGTTGTTCTCGTCGAAGACCTGAGTCATGCCGAGCTTGGTGCCCAGGATGCCCTTCATCTGCCTGTCAGACATTGGTCCGTTACTCTCCGCGCCCAACGCTTACTGGATGTTGACGTCGACGCTGGCCGGCAGGTCGATGCGCATGAGCGCGTCCACCGTCTTCGGCGTCGGGTCGAGGATGTCGATCAACCGCTTGTGCGTGCGCATCTCGAAGTGCTCGCGCGAGTCCTTGTACTTGTGCGGCGAGCGGATGACGCAGTACACGTTCTTCTCAGTGGGCAGCGGCACGGGCCCGACAACCCGAGCGCCGGTGCGCGTCACGGTCTCAACGATCTTGCGCGCAGACGCGTCGATCGCCTCGTGGTCGTAGGCCTTGAGCCGGATGCGGATCTTTTGTCCCGCCATGATGGCTTGCCGTTCCTCTGCTTCTCGTAACCGCTGCGGTGCGGTGCCTCGGATGAGGCCTGTTACAGCCTCTTGGCGCGCTCCGCCCCTGTTGAAGTGTCATGGTGCCCGGTCCACGCGGTCGGGCGTGTCGCGCCCGGTGCGCATACCGGTCCCACGCAAGGTCTCCCCGGTGGGATTGGGCCTACCACAGCCCATGCACCCTGATGCCCATCTCCGCAAGGAGGCGTTCACTAACAGGGCGCGGACGCTCGGTCGAAGGGTCCGAGCACGCACGGATGCGACCCGGCCTTCGTCGAGCAACCCGTAAAGAATGCCACATGGTCGTGAGGCACTCCAAATCGGGGTGGCCGACTTGGTCCCAGATCACGTCCGGATCTTGACCGGTGAGCCGCTCCGTCCGTCGCGTGTGGAGCGACGGCGGCGCCGGTTCCATTGTCCGGCAACGGGTTCGCCGACGCGTCCTCGTTCCCCGGTTCCCGGCGACTGCGCGGCGTGAGCTACCGCACAGCTCGTCCGGGGGAACGACGAAGGCCGGGCCAACGGGAAGCCGTTGGCCCGGCCTGTCGCCGAACTGGGTCGAGCTAGGTCACTTGATGATCTTGGTGACCGAGCCGGCGCCGACGGTGCGGCCACCCTCGCGGATCGCGAAGCGGAGGCCCTCGTCCATGGCGATCGGCTGGATCAGCTTGACCGACATACCGGTGGTGTCACCCGGCATGACCATCTCGGTGCCCTCGGGCAGCGTCACAACGCCGGTCACGTCCGTCGTGCGGAAGTAGAACTGCGGACGGTAGTTGTTGAAGAACGGCGTGTGGCGGCCACCCTCGTCCTTGGACAGGATGTAGACCTGCGCCTCGAACTCGGTGTGCGGGGTCGTGGTGCCCGGCTTGACGATGACCATGCCGCGCTCCACCTCCTCGCGCTTGATGCCGCGGAGCAGCAGCGCGGCGTTGTCACCGGCGCGACCCTCGTCGAGGAACTTCTTGAACATCTCGATCGAGGTGACAGTCGTCTTCTTCGACTGCTCCTTGATACCGACGATCTCGATCTCGGAGTTCACGTTGATGATGCCGCGCTCGATACGACCGGTCACGACGGTGCCGCGGCCGGTGATCGTGAAGACGTCCTCGACGGGCATGAGGAACGGCTTGTCGGTCTCGCGCTCGGGCTCCGGGATCGCCGTGTCGACGGCGTTCATGAGCTCGAGAACGGACTTGCCCCAGGTCTCGTCACCCTCCAGCGCCTTCAGCGCCGAAACGCGCACGACCGGCAGGTCGTCGCCCGGGAACTCGTACTCGGAGAGCAGCTCGCGGACCTCGAGCTCGACGAGCTCCAGGATCTCCTCGTCGTCGACCATGTCGGCCTTGTTGAGCGCGACGACGATGTAGGGGACGCCGACCTGGCGGGCCAGGAGGACGTGCTCCTTCGTCTGCGGCATCGGGCCGTCGGTCGCCGCGACCACCAGGATGGCGCCGTCCATCTGCGCCGCACCGGTGATCATGTTCTTGATGTAGTCGGCGTGACCGGGGCAGTCGACGTGCGCGTAGTGACGGTTCTCCGTCTGGTACTCGATGTGCGCGATCGAGATCGTGATGCCGCGCTGCTTCTCTTCCGGCGCCTTGTCGATCTGGTCGAACGCGAACGAAGCGTTCACATCGGGGTACGCGTCGTGCAGAACCTTGGAGATCGCCGCGGTCAGCGTGGTCTTGCCATGGTCGATGTGACCGATGGTGCCGATGTTGACGTGCGGCTTCGTCCGCTCGAACTTCGCCTTCGCCACTGGATTGTCCTCCTGGACTTCTTTTGCTGGTCCGGCCGGCTAGGTGGCGGCCGGCCGGACTTACACGTCAGGGTCAAAAAGTAGCGGACCCCAGGGAATCAACCCCGGAGAGCCCGCGGTGGAACTGCGGTGCTCCGGTGTGGGGTTATTCCCCAGTCGCCTTCGCGATGATCTCCTTCGAGACGTTCGCGGGAACCTCTGCGTAGGAGTCGAACACCATCGAGTAGTTGGCACGACCCTGGGTCTTGGACCGCAGGTCACCCACGTACCCGAACATTTCCGACAGCGGGACCAGCGCCTTGACGACACGGGTACCGCTGCGCTCCTCCATGGCCTGGATCTGGCCACGGCGGGAGTTCAGGTCGCCGATCACTTCACCCATGTAGTCCTCGGGCGTCGTGACCTCGACGGCCATGATCGGCTCGAGGATCGCGGGGGAAGCCTGACGAGCAGCTTCCTTCAGCGCCATGGAGCCGGCGATCTTGAACGCCATTTCCGAGGAGTCGACCTCGTGGTAGGCGCCGTCGAGCAGCGTCACCTTCACGCCGACCAGCGGGTAGCCCGCCAGCACGCCGTACTGCATCGCGTCCTGTGCACCCGCGTCGACCGACGGGATGTACTCACGCGGGATGCGACCACCGGTGACCGCGTTGACGAACTCGTAGAGAGCGCCGTCGTCGGACTTCGGCAGCGGCTCGACGGTGACGAGCACCTTCGCGAACTGGCCGGAACCACCGGTCTGCTTCTTGTGGGTGTAGGAGTACTTCTCCACCGCCTTGCGGATGGTCTCCCGGTACGCCACCTGAGGCTTGCCGATGTTGGCCTCGACCTTGAACTCGCGGCGCATGCGGTCCACCAGGATGTCCAGGTGGAGCTCGCCCATGCCGGCGATGATGGTCTGGCCCGTCTCCTCGTCGAGGTTGACCCGGAACGTCGGGTCCTCCTCGGCGAGCTTCTGGATCGCGGTGCCGAGCTTCTCCTGGTCCGCCTTCGTCTTGGGCTCGATGGCCACCTGGATGACGGGCTCGGGGAAGGTCATCGACTCGAGCACGATGGGGTGCTGCGGGTCGGCGAGGGTCTCACCGGTCGTGGTGTCCTTGAGACCGATCACGGCGTAGATGTGACCCGCGATGGCCTCGGTGACCGGGTTCTCCTTGTTGGCGTGCATCTGGAAGATCTTCCCGATGCGCTCCTTGCGGTCCTTGGTCGCGTTGACGACCTGGGTGCCGGAGGCGACCTTGCCCGAGTAGACCCGGATGTAGGTCAGCTTGCCGAAGAACGGGTGCACGGCGATCTTGAACGCCAGCGCCGAGAAGGGCTCCTCGGAGGAGGCCTTGCGCGACACGACGGTCTCGCCGTCCTGCAGCGTGCCCTCGACCGGCGGGAGGTCCAGCGGCGACGGCAGGAAGTCGATCACCGCGTCGAGCATGGGCTGGACGCCCTTGTTCTTGAACGCGGAACCGCACAGCACCGGGTAGGCGGTGCCCTCGGCGACGATCTTGCGGAGACCCGCCTTGATCTCGTCGACGGTGAGGTCGCCCTCCTCGAGGAACTTCTCCATCAGCTCGTCGCTGGTCTCAGCGACAGCCTCCAGGAGCCCCTCGCGGAACTCGTTCGCCTTGTCGACGAGGTCGGCCGGGATCTCCTCGACCGCGTAGTCCTCGCCCTTCTGGACCTCGCCACGCCACGTGAGCGCGCGCATCTCGACCAGGTCGACGACGCCGATGAAGTCGCTCTCGGCACCGATCGGGATCTGGATCGGGAGGGGCTTCGCGCCCAGGCGCTCGGAGATGGTGCGGATGGTGAAGTAGAAGTCCGCGCCGAGCTTGTCCATCTTGTTGACGAAGCAGATGCGCGGGACGTCGTACTTGGTCGCCTGCCGCCAGACCTGCTCGGACTGCGGCTCGACGCCCTCCTTGCCGTCGAAGACGGCAACGGCACCGTCGAGGACGCGCAGGTTGCGCTCGACCTCGACGGTGAAGTCGACGTGGCCGGGCGTGTCGATCAGGTTGATCTGGTGGTTCTTCCAGTAGCAGGTCGTCGCGGCCGACGTGATCGTGATGCCGCGCTCCTGCTCCTGCTCCATCCAGTCCATCACGGCCGCGCCGTCGTGAACCTCGCCGATCTTGTAGCTGATCCCCGTGTAGAAGAGGATCCGCTCAGTCGTCGTGGTCTTGCCCGCGTCGATGTGCGCCATGATCCCGATGTTGCGGACCTTGGCAAGATCAGTGAGCACGTCCTGTGCCACGGGTCTTTCCCCTGTCTTGAGCTTGTCAGCTCACTAGGGCCGGGAGCGCCCGGCCTGCTTGGAGGCCGGGCGTCACATCACCAGCGGTAGTGGGCGAAGGCCTTGTTGGACTCGGCCATCTTGTGAGTGTCCTCACGGCGCTTGACGCTCGCACCGAGACCGTTGCTCGCATCGAGCAGCTCGTTCATCAGACGCTCGACCATCGTCTTCTCACGGCGCTGCCGGGAGAAGGTGATCAGCCAACGAAGCGCCAGCGTGGTGGAGCGGCCGGGCTTGACCTCGACCGGGACCTGGTAGGTCGCGCCACCGACGCGGCGGCTCTTGACCTCGAGGGCCGGCTTGACGTTGTCGAGCGCGCGCTTCAGCGTGACGACCGGGTCGGTGCCGGTCTTCTCGCGAGCACCCTCGAGCGCTTCGTAGACGATCTTCTCGGCCACCGAGCGCTTGCCGTCGACCAGCACCTTGTTGATCAGCTGGGTCACCAGCGGCGAGCTGTAGACCGGGTCGGAGATCAGCGGCCGCTTGGGGGCCGGTCCCTTGCGGGGCATCTCAGCTCTTCTCCTTCTTCGCGCCGTAACGGCTGCGAGCCTGCTTGCGGTTCTTCACACCCTGGGTGTCGAGAGAGCCACGGATGATCTTGTAACGAACACCCGGCAGGTCCTTCACACGACCGCCGCGCACGAGCACCATCGAGTGCTCCTGGAGGTTGTGACCCTCACCGGGGATGTACGCCGTGACCTCGATACCGCTGGTCAGCTTCACGCGAGCGACCTTGCGCAGTGCGGAGTTCGGCTTCTTGGGGGTGGTGGTGTAAACGCGGGTGCACACACCGCGCCGCTGCGGCGAGCCCTTGAGGGCCGCCGTCTTCTGCTTCGCCACCTTGTCCTGGCGGCCCTTGCGGACCAGCTGCTGGATCGTTGGCATTCGCCGGCTGCTTCTTCCGTCTTGTGCGGGATTCCCTTGCGGTTCACCCTCGTGTTTCTTGTTCCCTCTCTGCACCCGAGGTCGGGCGTGTCGCCCTCTCCCCAGGTCCGCAGGCACCAGTTCAACTGCCCCTGCGAGTGGAGGACACCGCGGCCTCACGGGCACGCGGAGCGGCCCGACATGGATCGGGCACGAGTAGCAAAGATACCCGCCCACGTCTACCTGGGTCAAAACGGGGGTACCGCGGCACCGCCTGCAGTAGACATGTCGCGCTTGATCAACACGCTACGGGGGGAACGACCTTGTCGCAGGCGAGCGGCTTCGAGAAGTGGTACATGCGTTGTGTGGTGACGTTCTTCGGTCTGGTGCTGGTCGTTCCGGCGATCATCTTCATCCCCGAGGTGCTGTCGGAACCGGAGGTCGGTGACTGCGCCGAGCCGGTCGCCGAGTCGGAGGGCGGGTTCGACATGGATGAGACCAACTGCACAGCGCGGGAGGCGGCCTACCGGCTCGTGCGCCTCGATCGGAAGCGCGGGTGCCCTGAGGGCGACTACCTCGCGCGCTCCGAGCGGGCGGCGGGCAAGAGCGGCGGCAGGAAGTACTTCTGCTTCGTCCTCAACGCGGCGGAGGGCGACTGCTTCAAGCGGGGTGACGCCTTCCACGAGCGCGTCGCGTGCGGCACCAGCGGTGCGCAGAGGGTGTCCAAGGTGGCCCGCGCCCACGACCGGGCGTTGTGCGGCGACCGCGAGGCCCGCGTCTACCCGGACCCCGCGCTGACGGTCTGCCTGGAGAAGGCGTGAAGTCCGCGGCGCTGGTCGCCGCCCTGGTGCTGGCCGCGACCGGATGTGCCGGCTGCTCCGAGCAGGCCGGCGTCGGCGAGTGCGCGAAGCAGGTCGACCTGAACGACACGAGCGTGAACATGGCCGAGGTCGACTGTTCGTCGCAGGAGGCCGTGTACCGCGTCTCCTCCCGTGAGCGGCGCACGACGTGTCCCACCGGCGACTACCTGACGGAGTCGTCGGGCAGGTCGAAGAAGAACGGCAGGACGCGGCTCTGCTACGTGCTCAACGTGAAGGAGGGTGACTGCCTGAAAGCGGTCAACCAGTACTTCGAACGAGTGAAATGCGGCGCGGGGACCCGCAAGGTCACGAAGGTCGTGGACGGGAAGTACGACCGGGCGCTGTGCGCGGGCGACGACTCGAAGACGTACCTGCAGCCGGTGAGGACGATCTGCCTCGGCAGGGCCTGATCTACTTGTGCGCGTGGACGACCTGATCGCGGCGATGGCCTCGCTGACCGGCTCCCCCGCCGACCCGGAGGTGCTCGGCGGCGACCGCGGCGACGTCGTGGTGGTGCGCGTCGGCGACGTGGTGGCCAAGGCGCTGCCCGCGGACACCGACATCGAGGCGCTGCGGCAGCGGCTGGACATCGCGGCGGCGCACCCGGAGCTGATGCTGCCGCCGCTGATGCCGTTGCAGTTCGTGGACGACCGGCCCGTGACGGTGTGGCCGTACGGGACGCCGGTGAGCCAGGCGGATCCCGATGCCGCGCCGTGGGAGGAAAGCGCGGCACTGCTGGCGAAGTTGCACGTGTTGCCCGCGCAGGGTCCCGTGGCCGGTGCGCCGGAACGGATCGTGCGCGCCATCAAGGCGTTGCCGCCGGAGTTGCCGCACGCCGATGTGGTGCTGAGGGCGTTCGAGGTGCTGCCGCCTCTCGGCATGTCGGCGAAGGCCCTCATCCACGGCGACTGGCACCTGGGGCAGCTCGTGCACCGGGGTGCCTGGCGGCTCATCGACGTGGACGACCTGGGGGTCGGGGATCCGGTCTGGGACCTGGCCCGGCCCGCGGCGTTGTTCGCGGCCGGGGTCCTGCCCGCCGACCTGTGGGCGCGGTTCCTGAACGCCTACCGTGAAGCGGGAGGTGTGGCGCTGCCGACATCCGAGTGGGAAGCGCTCAACATCCCGGCTCAGGCGTACGTTGTGCAGATGGCGGCGCGGGCGCTCATGTCCGGGTTGCAGGCAGTGGAACCGCTGGTCGAGGCCTGTCGTCGGATCGTCGCGACGTACGAGAGCAGTGACCGCGGCTAATATCGTTTTTGTCCGGTCCCACCGCAGGAGGCTCACCACGATGCAGTGTCCCAAGTGTCATGCGAACATGCGCACGTTCGACCGCATGGGCGTCCACATCGAGCAGTGCGACGGCTGCCGCGGGGTCTTCCTCGACTACGGCGAGCTCGAGTCGATCACGCGCCTCGAGGCCCAGATGCAGGCTCCGCCGCCCGTCGCCCCGCCGCCCGCCGCCTACCCGGCGCCGGCCCAGCCCGCCTGGGGTGCCGCACCGCAGCAGGTCCACCACCACCACGGCGGCCACGCGGGCTACGGCTACGGCCACCGCAAGCACCGCGGCCTCGGCGGCCTGTTCTTCTCCTCCTGATCTGCGCGACGGCCCCGGATCCCTGGTCCGGGGCCGTTGACGACTACCGAAAAACAGGTGGATAATCGGTAGTCAAAGGGAGGTGCAGCCATGTCCGTCGCGACCGAGGCCGCCCAGATCCGCGACCTCTTCGACACGATCGAGGAGATCGAGGCCGTAGCCTCGTCCCTCTCCGAAGACGACGAACGCCGCCGCCGCCTCGACGGCGTGGTGGCCAAGACCCTCCGCCAGGCCCCACCGGTACGTCCCGTGGTGGCGGGCGAGCTCCTCGACCTCACCGAGAAGACCGTGAAGGCCTGGGCCCGCGAAGGCGTGCTGGCCATCCACAGCCGAGAACCGCGCATGCTGCTCGACACCGTGCGCCTGCACGAGGTCCTGCACCTCGTCTCGGACCTCCGCCGCGCCGGCAAGACCCGCGGCCTCATCGACGAGGTGCACCGCCGTCTCAGCGACCGGTCCCTGCTCGACAGGTCCGACCTCGCCACCTCCCTCGACGAGATGCGCAACGGCAAGGGACGCGTGGTCCGCACAGCTTGATCCAGGTAGTAGAGACCCACACCGCCCACGCCCAGGCCAACGGCCTGCGCGGCCGTGCCCGCCTGGCCTACGAACGCTTCCTCGACGAGCTGGCCCACTCCGGCTGCGCCGCCCTCGGCTACCGCGTCACGGGCCCGGAGCCCCTGCCGCGCCTGTGCGTGAAACACCTGCGCGGCGCC
Organism: Lentzea sp. CC55; assembly: GCF_021056325.1. NCBI lineage: Bacteria > Bacillati > Actinomycetota > Actinomycetes > Pseudonocardiales > Pseudonocardiaceae > Lentzea > Lentzea sp. CC55. The sequence goes on from NZ_JAJCXE010000002.1 coordinate 255,012, forward strand.
GACCGCGTGGTCGTCGCCTTCCCCTCCCCCGACGTCGTGTGGGTGCTCCTGGTGGGCCCGCACGACGACGACCCGGGGGTCGACCTCTACGAGGCCCTGTACGAGATGGCCGGCGTGCGACCCCGGCTGTCGGAGAAGCGCACCAAGCCCCGCTGCTGCACCGACGAGAGCGGCGTGCCGCCGTTGGTCGACGAGCATCTGGTGGACGACCTCGTCATTCGGGCCCGCGCACTCGCCCGCGCCCGCCGCCGCTAGTCCGACGACCTTCCGCGCACTCCCTTGCCGGATGTCACCGACAAATTTTATTGTCAAGACAAGGATGGTTGTCCTAGTCTCGGTTCCACCAGACGAACGGAGACCACGATGTCGTTCCAGGCCTACCTCGACGGCGCCGAGAAGAAGACCGGCAAGACCCCCGCCGAACTGCTGGCCGCGGCCGCCGAGCGGGGCTACGACGCCACGACCAAGGCGGGCGTGTTCCTGGAGTGGCTGAAGACGGACTACGACCTGGGCCGCGGTCACGGAATGGCGTTGTTCCACGTCCTGAAGAACGGGCCGGAGATCAGCGCGAAGCACGTCGGCACCACCGGCAGCCACCGCGACGACTCCGCCACACTTCGCCTGGACGGCCTCGCAAACCGCTGAAACGTGAAGCTTCCGTCACGTATATTCCCAGGTCAGCACCTTGCTGGTGCTGTTGACCCTGGGGACTCGGATGAACACGGTGGGCAAGCGGTCGCTGGCGCCTGACCTGGCGCGCGGCTTGATGTTGATGCTGATCGCGCTCTCACACGCGCACCAGTTCATCCGCGGGCATCCGACCACCCACCGCAACTACCCGACGGACGGCGACTCGCTCGACCTCGCGATCGCCGGCGTGCAGATGGTCTTCGTCGACGGACAGCCGTTGCCGCTGTTCGCGGCGTTGTTCGGCTACGGGCTGGTTCAGCTGGCAGGCCGGCAGCCCACGTGGCCCGCGGCGCGCTGGACCGTCGTCAAGCGCTGCTTCTGGATGATCGTGCTCGGCGGCCTGCACGCGCACTTCCTGTTCGAGGCGGACATCCTCGGCACCTACGGCCTGCTCGGGCTGATCCTGGTCGGCACGATGGTGTGGCGCGACCAGTCGCTGCTCGCGCTCGCCGGCGGGTGGATGGTCGTGTACCTGGCCTACGTCGTGCTGTCGGCGTTCCGCGTCATCAAGGTCGACGGGGTGTTCCCCGAAGGGATCGCCACCTGGGCGTTGCACTCGGTGGCGTGGCCCGCGGCGGTGCTGGTCCCGGTGGTGCTGGGCATGTGGGCCGCACGGCACAAGATGCTCATGGAGCCGGAACGGCACGTGCGGTTCCTGCGGAACGTGGCGATCGGCGGCATCAGCTTCATGATCGTCGGCAGCCTGCCGCTCGCCCTGACCGTCGCGCAGGTGCTGCCGGGCGTGCCGATGCCGCTCGTCGTCCTGCACACTGTCAGCGTCCTGCCCGGCGGCCTCGGCTACGCAGCGCTGATGGGCTGGATTTCGGCCCGTGTGAAGAAGCCGAACCTGCTGATGGTGGCGATCGCCGCGACCGGTGAGCGCTCGTTGACCAACTACATCCTGCAGTCCGTGTCGTGGACGCTGGTGTTCACGATCGGCGGCCTCGGCTACCGGATCGGCGTCGCGGAAGCCTCGCTCGTCGGTCTGCTCACCTGGCTCGCGACCGTCGTGCTGTCGCTCGGCATGCACCTCGCCGGCATCCGCGGGCCACTGGAGGTGCTGCTGCGGTTCCTGACGTACGGGCGGCGCAAGAAGAAGCCCGCGGCGCGTCCTCCGCTCCCACCTGCTCCCGTGCCGGCCCAGCAGTCCAGGTAGCCCGGCACGGCCTGGTCCTGCCGCGCAGGCCCACCCACTCCCGAGAACGGGAACGGCCCCCGGAGCGCGAGGCTCCGGGGGCCGTTCCAAGACCACCGACTAGCGGTAGTCGCGACCGAAGTCGTAGTCGTCCAGCGGCACCGCGGCACCCGTGCCCGTGCCGAAGACGTCCGGGGTGTAGTACCCGTCGTCGTACGAGGGGATCGCGTACGCGGCGGCACGCGCTTCCTCGGTCGGCTGGACCTGGATGTTGCGGTAGCGGTTGATGCCCGTACCGGCCGGGATCAACTTACCGATGATGACGTTCTCCTTCAGACCGATGAGCTTGTCCGAACGCCCGTTGATGGCGGCGTCGGTCAGCACACGCGTGGTCTCCTGGAACGACGCGGCGGAGAGCCACGAGTCGGTCGCCAGCGAAGCCTTCGTGATACCCATCAGCACCGGACGGCCGGCTGCCGGCTCGCCACCCTCGGCGACGACGGCGCGGTTGCCCGACTCGAAGTCCGCGCGCTCGACCAGCGAGCCCGGGAGGAACTCCGTCGCACCCGAGTCGATGATCGTGACCCGGCGGAGCATCTGCCGGACGATGACCTCGATGTGCTTGTCGTGGATCGCCACACCCTGGGCGCGGTACACCTTCTGCACTTCCTGCACCAGGTGCAGCTGGGCCTCGCGCGGGCCCATGACGCGCAGGACCTCGTGCGGGTCCGGAGTACCTTCCAGCAGCTGCTGGCCGACGGCCACGTGGTCGCCGTCCTGCAGCGGGCCGGTGGCCGTGTTGGCGAGACGCTGACGCTTGGACAGCTTCTCGAACACGATCTCCTCGGAGCCGTCGTCCGGGATCAGCGTGATCTTCCAGAAGCGGTCGCCGTCCTCGATGCGGACGCGGCCGTCGACGTCGGCGATCGGCGCCTTGCCCTTCGGGACGCGGGCCTCGAAGAGCTCCTGGACACGCGGCAGACCGGTCGTGATGTCGTCACCGGCCACACCACCCTGGTGGAAGGTGCGCATCGTCAGCTGCGTACCCGGCTCACCGATCGACTGGGCGGCGACGATGCCGACGGCCTCGCCGACGTCGACCAGCTGGCCGGTGGCCATCGAGCGGCCGTAGCAGGACGCGCACACACCGACCGCGGACTCGCAGGTCAGGACCGAGCGGACCTTGACCCGCAGGATGCCGGCCTCGACCAGCGACTGCAGAGCCGGGTCGCCGAGGTCGTCACCGCGGTTCAGCACCAGGTTGCCCTGGGCGTCGTGGATGTCGTCCGCGACCGTGCGGGCGTAGACCGACGTCTGCGCGAACTCGTGCAGGCCGACCTTGTCGCCCAGCTGCTCGCCGACGGTCATGTTCACGCCACGCGTGGTGCCGCAGTCGACCTCGCGGATGATGACGTCCTGCGAGACGTCCACCAGACGACGGGTCAGGTAACCCGAGTCGGCGGTGCGCAGCGCGGTGTCGGCGAGACCCTTGCGGGCACCGTGCGTCGCGATGAAGTACTCCAGCACCGACAAGCCCTCGCGGAACGAGTTCTTGATCGGACGCGGGATGTACTCACCCTTCGGGTTGGTCACGAGACCACGCATACCCGCGAGCGAACGGACCTGCGTCATGTTGCCGGCGGCGCCGGACTGCACGATGACGCGGATCGAGTTGTCCTCGGGGAAGTTGTCTTCCATGATCTCGTGGACCTGCTCGGTGGCCTTGGTCCACACCTTGACCAGCTCGGAGTTGCGCTCCTCGTGGGAGAGCTGACCGCGCTGGTAGCGCTTCTCGACGGCGTCCGCGAGGCGCTCGTGCTCCTCGAGGATGTCCTGCTTCGCCGCGGGCACGAGGACGTCCGAGATCGCGACCGTGACACCGGAGCGGGTGGCCCAGTGGAAGCCGGCGTCCTTCAGCTTGTCCAGCGTCCGGGCGACGGTGACCATCGGGTACCGCTCGGCCAGGTCGTTGATGATGATGGCCTGCCGCTTCTTGGGCATGACCTCGTTGATGAAGGCGTAGTCCTGCGGCAGGATCTCGTTGAACAGCACGCGACCCAGCGTGGTCTCCGCGAGCCACGGCTGACCGGGCTCCCAGCCCTCCGGCTCCTGCCCCTTGGGCGGGTTCTTGTCGGAGACGCGGATCTTCACCATCGCCTGCAGGCCCAGGACCTTGCGGTCGAACGCCATCAGGGCCTCGGCGGGCGACGAGTAGAAGTGGCCCTCGCCGATGTCGCCGGGCTTGTGACGGGTCAGGTGGTACAGGCCCGTCACCATGTCCAGACGCGGCATGGCCAGCGGCTTGCCGGACGCCGGGGACAGGATGTTGTTCGACGACAGCATCAGGACGCGGGCCTCGGCCTGCGCCTCGGCGCTCAGCGGCAGGTGGACCGCCATCTGGTCACCGTCGAAGTCGGCGTTGAACGCTTCACAGACCAGCGGGTGCAGCTGGATGGCCTTGCCCTCGACCAGCTGCGGCTCGAAGGCCTGGATGCCGAGGCGGTGCAGCGTGGGTGCGCGGTTGAGCAGCACCGGGTGCTCGGTGATGACCTCTTCCAGCACGTCCCACACGGCCGGGCGCGCGCGCTCGACCATCCGCTTGGCGGACTTGATGTTCTGCGCGTGGTTGAGGTCCACGAGCCGCTTCATCACGAACGGCTTGAACAGCTCCAGGGCCATCTGCTTGGGCAGACCGCACTGGTGCAGCTTGAGCTGCGGGCCGACCACGATGACCGAACGGCCGGAGTAGTCGACGCGCTTGCCGAGCAGGTTCTGGCGGAACCGGCCCTGCTTGCCCTTCAGCAGGTCGGACAGCGACTTCAGCGGGCGGTTGCCCGGTCCGGTGACCGGACGGCCGCGGCGGCCGTTGTCGAACAGCGCGTCGACGGCCTCCTGCAGCATCCGCTTCTCGTTGTTGACGATGATCTCGGGCGCGCCGAGGTCGATCAGTCGCTTGAGGCGGTTGTTGCGGTTGATGACGCGGCGGTACAGGTCGTTCAGGTCGGACGTCGCGAAGCGGCCACCGTCGAGCTGCACCATCGGGCGCAGGTCCGGCGGGATGACCGGGACGCAGTCCAGCACCATGCCCTGCGGGTTGTTGCGGGTCGCCTGGAAGGCGGCAACGACCTTGAGGCGCTTGAGCGCACGCAGCTTCTTCTGGCCCTTGCCGCTGCGGATCGTCTCGCGCAGGACCTCGGCCTCGGCGTCCACGTCGTAGTCACCCAGCAGCTTCTGGATGGCCTCGGCGCCCATGGCACCGGTGAAGTAGTCGCCGTAGCGGTCGTACAGCTCGCGGTAGAGCAGCTCGTCCGCGATCAGCTGGGCGCGCTCGAGCTTGGTGAAGGTGGACCAGATCTCGTCGAGGCGGTCCAGCTCGCGCTGGGCGCGGTCGCGGAGCTGGCGCATCTCACGCTCGCCGCCCTCCTTGACCTTGCGGCGCACGTCGGACTTGGCACCCTCGGCCTCGAGCTCGGCCAGGTCGGCCTCGAGCTTCTGGGCGCGGGCCTCCACGTCGGCGTCGCGGCGGTTCTCGACGCGCTTGCGCTCGACCTGCATCTCGCTCTCGAGCGTCGGCAGGTCGTTGTGGCGCAGCTCGGCGTTCACGCCCACGATGACGTAGGCGGCGAAGTAGATGATCTTCTCGAGGTCCTTGGGGGCCAGGTCGAGCAGGTAGCCCAACCGGCTGGGGACGCCCTTGAAGTACCAGATGTGCGTGACCGGAGCGGCGAGCTCGATGTGGCCCATGCGCTCACGACGCACCTTCGCGCGGGTCACCTCGACGCCGCAGCGCTCGCAGATGATGCCCTTGAAGCGCACGCGCTTGTACTTGCCGCAGTAGCACTCCCAGTCCCGGGTGGGACCGAAGATCTTCTCGCAGAACAAGCCGTCCTTCTCGGGCTTGAGCGTGCGGTAGTTGATGGTCTCGGGCTTCTTGACCTCGCCAAAAGACCACTGGCGGATGTCGTCCGCGGTCGCGAGACCGATGCGGAGCTCATCGAAGAAGTTGACGTCGAGCACGTCTACTCTCTTCCCCTTTTTAGATCGGTGGCAAAAGGAGCTGGTCGGGAAGGCTGGGGAGCGCTACGCGGGAGGCATTGCGCTCCCCAGCCGGCGAGGTGACTAGTTGACGACGTCGTCCACGGAGGGCGACTCGGACCTCGACAGGTTGATGCCGAGGTTCGCGGCCGCGCGCTCCAGGTCCTCGTCGTCGCCGTCGCGCATCTCGATCGCGGCACCGTCCGAAGACAGGACCTCGACGTTGAGGCAGAGCGACTGCAGCTCCTTGAGCAGCACCTTGAAGGACTCCGGGATACCGGGTTCCGGGATGTTCTCGCCCTTGACGATGGCCTCGTAGACCTTCACGCGGCCGAGCACGTCGTCGGACTTGATGGTGAGCAGCTCCTGCAGGGTGTATGCGGCGCCGTACGCCTGCATCGCCCAGCACTCCATCTCACCGAAGCGCTGACCACCGAACTGCGCCTTACCACCCAGCGGCTGCTGCGTGATCATCGAGTACGGGCCGGTCGAACGCGCGTGGATCTTGTCGTCCACCAGGTGCAGCAGCTTCAGGATGTACATGTAGCCGACCGACACGGGGAACGGGTACGGCTCGCCGGAGCGGCCGTCGAAGAGCTGCGCCTTGCCGTTCTCCTTGACCATCCGCTCGCCGTCGCGGTTCGGGATCGTCGAGCCGAGCAGGCCCGTGATCTCCTCTTCCTTGGCGCCGTCGAAGACGGGGGTCGCGGTCTTGGTGCCGGGCTCGACGTCGTACAGCTCTTCCGGCAGGTTCTTCGCCCAGTCCGGGTCGCCGTTGACGCTCCAGCCCTGCTTGGCGATCCACCCGAGGTGGGTCTCCAGCACCTGGCCGATGTTCATACGACGCGGCACACCGTGGGTGTTCAGGATGATGTCGACCGGCGTGCCGTCCTCGAGGAACGGCATGTCCTCCGCGGGGAGGATCTTGCCGATGACGCCCTTGTTGCCGTGGCGGCCGGCGAGCTTGTCACCGTCCTGGATCTTGCGCTTCTGGGCCACGTAGACGCGGACGAGCTCGTTGACGCCCGGAGGCAGCTCGTCGTCGTCCTCACGCGAGAAGACGCGGATGCCGATGACCTTGCCGTACTCGCCGTGCGGCACCTTCAGCGAGGTGTCGCGCACCTCGCGCGCCTTCTCACCGAAGATCGCGCGGAGCAGGCGCTCCTCCGGCGTCAGCTCGGTCTCGCCCTTGGGCGTGACCTTGCCGACGAGGATGTCGCCCGGCTGCACCTCGGCACCGATGCGGATGATGCCGCGCTCGTCGAGGTCGGCCAGGACCTCCTCGGAGACGTTCGGGATGTCCCGGGTGATCTCCTCGGCGCCGAGCTTCGTGTCGCGGGCGTCGATCTCGTGCTCCTCGATGTGGATCGAGGTGAGAACGTCGTCCTGCACGAGGCGCTGCGACAGGATGATCGCGTCCTCGTAGTTGTGGCCTTCCCACGGCATGATCGCCACGAGCAGGTTCTTGCCGAGCGCCATCTCACCGTTCTCGGTGCACGGCCCGTCGGCCAGGACCTGGCCCTCCTGCACCCGGTCGCCCTCGTTCACGATGGGCTTCTGGTTGATGCAGGTGCCCTGGTTCGAGCGGCGGAACTTGTGCAGCGCGTAGGTGTTGCGCGCACCGTCGTCGGCCATGACGGTGATGTAGTCGGCGGAGACCTCCTCGACGACACCCGTCTTCTTCGCGACGACGACGTCACCGGCGTCGACGGCGGCGCGCAGCTCCATGCCGGTGCCGACGAGCGGCGACTCGGAGCGGAGCAGCGGCACGGCCTGGCGCTGCATGTTCGCACCCATCAGGGCGCGGTTCGCGTCGTCGTGCTCGAGGAACGGGATCATGGCCGTCGCGGCCGACACCATCTGGCGCGGCGAGACGTCCATGTAGTCGACGTCGGTCGGGTCGATGAACTCGACCTCGCCGCCCTTCTTGCGGACCAGGACGCGGTCGTCGGTGAAGTTGCCCTCGTCGTCGGTCGGCGAGTTCGCCTGCGCCTTGACGAAGCGGTCTTCCTCGTCCGCGGTCAGGTAGTCGATCTGGTCGGTGACCCGGCCGTCGACGACCTTGCGGTACGGCGTCTCGATGAAGCCGAACGGGTTGACCCGCGCGTAGGACGAGAGCGAACCGATCAGGCCGATGTTCGGGCCTTCCGGCGTCTCGATCGGGCACATGCGGCCGTAGTGCGACGGGTGGACGTCGCGGACCTCCATGCCGGCCCGCTCACGGGACAGACCACCGGGACCCAGCGCCGACAGGCGGCGCTTGTGGGTCAGACCCGCGAGCGGGTTGGTCTGGTCCATGAACTGCGACAGCTGCGAGGTGCCGAAGAACTCCTTGATCGCCGCCACGACGGGACGGATGTTGATCAGGGTCTGCGGCGTGATGGCCTCGACGTCCTGCGTGGTCATGCGCTCGCGGACGACGCGCTCCATGCGGGACAGGCCGACGCGGATCTGGTTCTGGATCAGCTCGCCGACCGTGCGCAGACGGCGGTTGCCGAAGTGGTCGATGTCGTCGACCTCGACGGGGACCTCGGTGCCGTTGGCGCCGTCCATCATCGTCTCACCGGCGTGCAGGCGGACGAGGTACTCGATCGTCGTGACGATGTCGTCCTCGGTCAGCACACCGGTGTTGATGTCGGTGTCCAGGCCCAGCTTCTTGTTGACCTTGTAGCGGCCAACCTTCGCCAGGTCGTAGCGCTTGTCCTTGAAGAACAGGTTCTCCAGCAGGGCCTGCGCGGACTCCTTCGTGGGCGGCTCGCCCGGACGCAGCTTGCGGTAGATGTCGAGCAACGCCTCGTCGGTACCCGCGGTGTGGTCCTTCTCGAGCGTGGTCAGCAACGTCTCGCTGAACGCGAACCGCTCGCGGATCTGCTCCGTGCTCCAGCCCAGAGCCTTCAACAGCACCGTCACCGGCTGGCGACGCTTCCGGTCGATGCGGACACCGACGGTGTCGCGCTTGTCGACGTCGAACTCCAGCCAAGCACCCCGGGACGGGATGATCTTGACGCTGAAGACGTCCTTGTCGGTCGTCTTGTCGACCGCGGTGTCGTAGTACACACCGGGCGAACGCACGAGCTGAGAAACCACCACGCGCTCGGTGCCGTTGATGATGAACGTGCCCTTGTTCGTCATCATCGGGAAGTCACCCATGAACACCGTCTGGCTCTTGATCTCGCCAGTGGTGTGGTTGGTGAACTCGGCCGTGACGAACAGAGGTGCCGCGTACGTCATGTCCTTGTCCTTGCACTCCTCGGTCGAGGCCTTGACCTCGTCGAAGCGCGGATCGGAGAAGGACAGTGACATGGAGCCGGAGAAGTCCTCGATCGGCGAGATCTCGTTGAGGACCTCTTCGAGGCCGCCCGTCGGGGTCTCGTCACCGGCGTCGACGCGGCGCTGGAACCACGCCTCGTCACCGGTGAGCCATTCGAAGGACTGGATCTGCAGGTCAAGCAGGTTGGGCGTCGAAAGCGGTTCGTGAATCTTCGCGAAGGAGACTCGCTTCGGCGCTCCAGGGATCCCCGACGTGGAGTTGGTCGCAGCAGTGGCCTTGGTCGCGCGAGAGATCGCCAAGATGCGTCCTTCCAGGGACAGGTAGCTGGCTAGAGCGAACTAGCACGGCTGTCAAGGGTGCGGCGATGCCCGACTAATCCACGCTCTCGGCGAAGGGCAAGCGGAAAATGGGCAGCGCAAAGGGGCAGTCTAGCCACACGCACGGCGACTGTCGAGAGGCACCTGGAAGGACCCTCCTCTTGCTCACCGACAGAGTGACCCTGCATGAGCGCGCAGTCAAGATGTTGCGGGCCGATCCACCCTCTGGATGGAGCGGCGTCTTCTTCCCCTCATCCAACTGACCTGCACAAACACGTGTGCGGCCGGTTTGGTGGGAAGTTGACGGCTTCTAGCGGTCTCACAGAGCGCCACGAGAATTCATGTGACCGAGATCACGCGTGTCGGGGCTGGCGGAGGACGTCGGTTCGGTGCTTCTGGAGCTCCTGAGGCGACCTCGCAGGGAGTTGATCTTAGCGGGCGGAGATCAGGTACCCGGAGCCGGGCCGAGCCAAACGATCTTGGGCGCGGCTGTGCCGGGGCTCGCGGCCGGTGGTGTTGGGGCGGGTGGGTCGGGACGGTCGGCGCCACCCCCAGGGTGGGGCGTGGTGGTCCCGATGAGGCGCGGCGGTCCCGATGAGGCGCGGGCGCGGCCCTGCGCGGCCGGCTCGTGGGCAGGAGGGGCGCAGGAGGCAGGCCCGCGGTCGACACGCCCCGCAGCCGGCCCGTCCACCGGCTCCCGGCCGGCCGCTCTCGAGCGGACCCGTCAGCAGCCCTGGAGCTGGCGGTTCTGCTCGGCCGTCGCGCCGAACATCTCCATGTTGTCGATCTTCCAGCGGCCGTCGTCGTCCACGGCGCTCACGCGGAGCATGGCGGTGCCGCCACCGGTCTGGTTGTCGGTCGTGCGGGTGGTGACCTGGTCGGCGAAGACGAGGACGGCGGCGCGGCCGTCCTTGAGGGACGACACGGCCGAGGAGACCACGCGGACGGTCACGACGAGCTTTTGCTGCGGCGCGACTTCCTTCACCGGGCCGAAGACGGCGTTGTACTGGCACAGGGCCTTGCCGGTGAGCAGTTCCTTCGCGGCCTTCTCGGTGGCCTCGACGTCGGCGAAGTTGTACGAGAACGACTTCTCGACGGCCTCGCGGACCTGGCCGTTCACGGCCGAGGTGGTGGCCGAGTCGACCAGGGCCGCGTCGTAGGCCACCGCACGCGACTTCAGCAGGAAGAACGTGCCCAGGCCACCCAGCAGCACCGCCACCACGAGCAGGGACACCGGGAGCAGCCAGCCGGTCCTCACGGCCGGCGGCTCGTCGGCCTTCTCCGCCGCGGCGGGTTCGTCCACGGCCTCGGCGGCGGCAGGCTCGTCAGCAGCGGCCCTGACCGCCGCCTTCCCGCCCGACGGCTTCTTCACCGCCGGCGGCTCCCACTCGACCGGCGCCGGCGCCTTGAGCTCCGCCTCCTCGACCGCGCCCGCAGCGGCGGGCACGGCCTCAGCCGGCTCGACGGCCTCAGCCGGCTCGACGGCCTCGGCGGGCTCGGCCGGGGAAGCGGCGGGGCGCCGGTTCAGACCGGCCACCTTCGGGCGGCCTCCTGCGGGCGGCGTGGGGATGGGGCGGCGGCGGGATGGGGGCACGTGCACTCGTCCAATCAACTCATGCCGGATCAGACGCCGGCCCGCAGCGGGCCCAGCTGGCTCAGCTTCCAGCCGTCCTCGGTGCGGGTGAGCATCGTCAGGTACCGGTTGATCTTGGTGACCTTCTGGCCGCCGTCGGGGGTCACGGTGCTCTCGACGACGGCGATCATCGAGGCGCTGCCCGCGCGGTCGTCCAGCTCGGTGATCGCGGCGTCGAGGACCTTCGACGTCGTCACGGACTTGGCGTCGACCAGCTGCTTCTTGCGCGAGTCCTTGTCCTTGTCGATCTCGGCGCGCAGGTCGCCGGTCGACGAGCTGAGCCAGCGCTGCAGGTCCTCGTCGACCTTCCGGTAGTCGAGCGTCAGGAAGTTCGTGATGCCGACCTGGCCGGAGCGCAGGGCCTCGTCGCGCGTCGCGGCGAACGACGACTCCGACGAGTGCGACGCCGAGTACCAGGCCACGCCCGCGTACGCCGCGAAGCCG
>NZ_JAJCXE010000028.1:0-110229 GCF_021056325.1 Lentzea sp. CC55
GGTCGCCCAGAACCTTCGTTTCGTGGCCATCGTCGTCTCCTGGGGGCAGGGAGGCTCCGCGGCCCCGGGCGCACGCCCGAGCCGCTGGAGCCGTCCTCCGGTGGTGTGTGCTGCGGAACGTCAGGTGGCGGTGCAGGAGGGGGTGAGCCCCGAACCGCTGCCGGTGCCCTGGAAACCGAACTCGGTGGAGCCGCCCGCGGGCACGTTGGCGTTGTAGTCCACGTTCGTGAAGGTGACGGTGCCACTGGTGCCGCTGCGGTTGGAGCTCCAGGAGGAGGTGACCGTCCCGTTCGCCAGGGTCGTCGTCACCCGCCAGCCGCGCAGTGCGGCGGATCCGGCGGTGACCTTGACCGTGGCGACGAACCCGCCGTTCCACTGGTTCAACGACACCGACGCGGTGCAGCCACCGGGGCCGGGGCCGTTGGACGTGGTGGTCGTCGTGGTGGTGGGACCGGGGCCTCCCGCGTTCAGCGCGTCGAGCACCGCGTTGTACGCGGGCTTCTTGGCGCCGGATCCGGTGAACAGCAAGGGGTTCTCGCCGCCGCGCCACGAGTCGGTGTCGCGGATGCCCCACACGGTGATGCCCGTGCAGGCACGGATCGCCATGCACGCCCTCGTGACCGCTCCGTAGGCGTTCGCCTGGTTGCTGCCGGCGATGTCGAGCTCGGTGATCTGCACCTCGACGCCGAGGTCGGCGAAGCGCTGGAGGTTCGCCTGGTAGTCCGGCGGCGCGTTGTTGGTGAGGTGGGACTGGAACCCGACGCAGTCGATCGGCACGCCGCGGGCCTTGAAGTCGCGGACCATGTTGTAGATGCCGGTGGACTTCGGGTTGATGCTGTCGGTGTTGTAGTCGTTGTAGCAGAGCTTCGCCGCGGGGTCGGCCGCACGGGCGGCGCGGAACGCCGCCTCGATCCAGTCGTTGCCGGTGCGCTGGAGGTTGGAGTCGCGCCGGCCACCGCTGCCGCCGTCGGCGAACGCCTCGTTCACCACGTCCCAGGCGTAGATCTTGCCCTTGTAGTGGGTGGCGACCTGGGTGACGTGGTTCATCATGGCCCGGCGCAGGTCGGCGCCTTCCAGGCGCTGGGCCCAGCCCGGTTCCTGCTGGTGCCACAGCAGGGCGTGACCCCGGACCCGCTTGCCGTTGCCCACGGCCTGGTTGAGGATGCGGTCTCCGCCGGAGTAGGTGAACTGGCCGCGGTTGGGCTCGGTCGCATCCCACTTCATCTCGTTCTCGGCTGTCACCATGGTGAACTCGGTGTTCAGGATGTTCACGTAGGTCTGGTCGTTCAGCCTGCCCGCCGCCACGGCGGTGCCGTAGTAGCGGCCGGACTGCGCCGCGGCGGCGCCGAGCGTGGTCGCCGCGCTGGCGGGGACGGACACGACGAGCACGGCGCCCAGGGCCGCCGCCGCTGCTGTCGACACGATCGGGACGAGTGAGACCGACCTCGATGTCAGTTTCATCTTCCACACTTTCACCGGACGTGCCCGGAATGCGGGCGTGGTGGATGGGGCGATCCGGTGCACGCCGAGGAGACCCGGTGCGGCGGTGCCGGGGCTCTCGTGCGCGCGGAATCGCGGCTGTGGTGCGTCTCCGTCACCCGCGGTGCGGAGGGAGGTAGGTGCTGAAGCCGAATCGTCTTCGGTGGAGGAGCTGCATCGCCATCCCCTTCCTCACACGACCGCGAGTGCGTCGTCCAGGAGTGTTGCAGCTCTGTGTTCACGCTCACAAGAAGGCGAACACGACTTTTCCTCGGAATTGCGCTGGATGGAGGAAAGCGGCCAGGAAGAGTGGTGAAAAGGCACGTCGAACGCAGTCGAATGCTGCCGAAAAGGGTCGAATGAAAGACTTCTGAGTCGAAGTGAGCGCTAACACTGCCAGCTTTTCGAGTGCATGACGACGCCGCCGGCCGCCCTGTCCGGCGCAGTGCGCCGCAACGGGGTGCCGGCGGCTCGTCGCTCCGCCCGGGCCGGTCAGCCGCGCAGGCTCCACTGCTGGTTCGCGCCGCCGTGGCACGTCCAGAGCACGACCGGTGTGCCGTTGGCCGTCCCGTTGCCACTGGCGTCGAGGCACAGCCCCGACTGCGCGCCGGTGACGCTGCCGCCGGCGTTGACGTTCCACTGCTGGTTCAGGCCGCCGTGGCAGTCCCAGAGGATCGCCGCGGTGCCGTTGGCGGTGCCGCCACCCGAGGCGTCGAGGCACCTGCCGCCGATCGTGAACTGCTTGCCGGAGGTGTAGGTCCAGCGCTGGTTCGCGCCGCCGCCGCAGTCCCACAACCTCGCGGTGCTGTTGCCGGCCGTGGTGGCGACGTCGAGGCAACGGCCCGACTGGAGGCCGGCGACGGTGACGTTCTCCCGTCCGTCCGTGCCACCCGGTCCGGCGGCGGCCATCACGGCCTGAGCGCCGGCCGGCCAGTTGCCGCCGGAGACGACGACGTTGCCGCTCACCACGTTGCCGCGATCACCGTTGGTGATGTTGCTGCTGCCGTTGCTCGACCAGTTGCCGGTGAGCGTCCAGTTGCCCATGTTCTCGCCGCCGTAGTAGTTGGCGGTGGCCCAGGTCCCGGTGGCGGAGAAGACGTTGCCCGTGGCGCGGTAGTACTTGGAGCCCTCGTCGAAGTAGAGCCCGAAGAACCCGTTGGTGCGCAAGCAGTAGTTGCCGCGGATCTCCGCGTTCGGGTTCCAGCCCAGTGTGTAGATGCAACCGCCGTCGGTCATCTGCTGCATCACGTCGTGGACGTAGTTGTTGAGCAGCTTGTTGCCGGATGCGGTGGTGGGCGTGGTGTAGCGGGGCTGGTAGTTGTAGAGGCCCCGGCCGGCGTAGTGGTTGCTGCCGCCCGCGTCGTTCGAGCCCCAGCCGTAGCCGAGGGAGATGCCGGAGTACGGCAGGTTGTAGACCTCGTTGTGGGCCACGGTCGCGTTGGTGACGTAGGTGTTGAGCACCGACACGATTCCCCGGTACTCGATCCCGAGGTCGTGGACGCGGTTGTGGCTGACCATGATGTCCCGGTTGACCATCCGCTGGTCGCCCGGGTGGTGCGCGTCGGCGCGCACGCCGCCGACCACGACGCCGCCCGCCGAGTTGTGCGCGATCTCCGAGCGGGTGATCGTGATGCCGGACGCGCCCAGCCCGACCCCGCTGCTGTGCGCGTTCGCGTCGTTGCCGATGCCGATCGCGGTCTGCCCGAGGTTGACGAAGCGGGAGTCGGTGAAGGTGACGCGGCTGGCCGCGGAGATCTGGACGGCGGCGGGCATTTGAGACCAATGTGGACGGACCGCCTCGAACGCCGGGCAGCCGCTCCGGCACGAGTTCAGCCGGTCGGCCGGCCAGTTCCAGTTGCCGGAGATGTAGGCACCGGTCTGCTGGTCCGCGTACCCCTGGTTGCTGCTGGGGCCGAGCCACGAGGTGCCGGTGAAGGTGATGCCGCTGAACGAGATGTCGTGCGCGGGCGCGTCGTAGGTGCCGCCGACGGAGACCAGCGACTGCAACGCCGGCAGTTCGACGCCGGCGTTGTTCATGTTCTGCCCGGAGCGGGGGATGTAGTACAGGACACCGGTGCCGGGGTTGAGGTACCACTCACCCGCCGCGTCCAGGAACTCGTACGCGTTGGCCAGGTAGAGCGGGCCGGCGCGGAACGGGTTGTTGAGCGTGTCGTAGCCGAAGGTGTTGTTGTTCCACGCGGGTTGCTGCATCGTCAGGAAGTTGCCGCTGATGCTCTGCACCGGCGAGTACCTGTCGGTGAAGGAGTTGACGCTCTCCACCTCGACCCGGTTCTGGTTCGCCAGGGTGTTCAGGTAGCTCAGCGCGCCGTTGGAGAAGCGCATGCCGCTGTCGGTGAAGGTGAAGTCGGACCGGTTGACCTGAGTGCGCGCGCGGGTGGCGATCGCACCGTCGACGTAGAGCTGACGACTGTCGAGACCGGCACCGACGTTCGCCCGCCAGATGTTCTTGCCGGCGTCCGCGACCGTCCAGCCCGTGACGGCTCTGGCGCCGCTGAGGACGGGACGAGCCGATGCGGCCGCCTGCCACAGCACGCGGTGGCCGTTGGTGCCCGAGTCCGCCGCGGTGAGCCGGAACGGCTGCGAGAGCCGGTACACCCCGTCGGCGAGCTCCACGACGATGTCACCGGACATCGTGCCGGTGCGGGACCGCACGGCCGACTGCGCGGCCGGCAGCGAGCACGGAGCGGTTGCGGTGCAGGCGGTGCCGGTGCCGGACGGAGAAGCGTGGAGAGTGGTCGTGGCGGCCGAGGCCGGGGGAGCGGTGGCGACCGCCGCGGCCACCACGACCGCGACGGCGGCGAGAGCTGTTCGCCGCCGCGCAGCGGGGAACGAGGACGTGGACAAGGGACCTCCTGAGGTGGGTGCGCGGCGGCTGGCGGGGGCCTGTGGACGCTCGGAGCACGGCGCGCCACCACGTCCACGTGGGTGAGGTGCGAACGCACGCGACGAGACTGGCGGCGTCCGGTCGCCGAGCGCTCGCGGAACGCCGGGTCGCGGCGTTCGGTGCTCAGGTCGGGACTGTTCCGTTCGGGCGGAGCGAACGGTGCCGGCGCGGTGCGGAAGCCGGCCAGCGGAACACTCCGAACGTAACTCGTATGACGTGTGACGTCAACGGTGGTCCGTACACTGCGGGCCGGGAGCACCACGGCGCAGCGCAACGGAGCCGAGCATGACGACGACAGGACGGCAGGCGGAGCAGGGCGCGTCCGCGGATCCGGTGTGGACGCGGAGACCGGCCAGCCTCGCCGCGGCCGTCACCGCGGAACTGGTGCAGCGGATCGTCCGGCACAGCTGGTCCGCCGGCATGGCGCTGCCGCCCGAGCCGGTGCTCTGCGAGACCTTCTCGGTGAGCAGGACGGTGATCCGCGAGGCGGTGAAGGTCTTGCAGGAGAAAGGCCTCGTCACGGTGCGCCAAGGCTCCGGCACGACGGTCAACCCGCCGGTGCAGTGGAACATGCTCGACGAGCAGGTGCTCCTCGCCGCGATCGCCGAGGACGAGAGCCTCGCGACCCTGGACGACCTCGTGGTGACCCGGCGGCTGCTGGAGTCCGACATGGCGCAGGTCGCCGCGCGCACCGCGGATGACGACACCGTCGACCGGTTGCGGGCGCTGGTGGACCGGATGGACGAGCTCGTTGACGACGTCGCCGAGTACGAGGAGCACGACCGCCTCTTCCACGACGCGATCATGCTGGCGTCGGGGAACCGCATCGCCCGCGGCGTCGTGCGCTCGCTGCAGTCGCAGGTCCTCCACACGGCCGGGTACCGCGGTGAGAGCAGCCGCGAGCTGTGCCAGGCGTCGAACGCCGGGCATCGGCGCGTCTTCGACCGCATCGCCGCCCACGACCCCGCCGGGGCGGCGGAGGCCATGTTCACCCACATCACCGAGGCGTGGCTCGTGCGCCGCGGCGAAGCAGGGGACCCCGGCCGGCTGAACCGGTGAAAGCGCTCGCCGCACCTGCGACCGGACCGCGTGGCGGTACCGGCGGAAGTCACTGCGGCGAGCGGACGCCGGACAGGCGGTCCCTGGTGCCAAGGGCCGGTCTCCTCAGGCCGTCTCGACCGCGTGCAGACGGCGCCCGGCGCGTTCGGGGCGGATGTGCGCGCCACCGGCCGGCCGGTCGGGCGGCAGGTGGCGCGCCAAGGGCGACCGACTTCTCGTCCACGCGCACGCCCAAGCCCGGACTGTCGCCGAGGACGTAGGCGCCGTCCTCCACGCGCAGGTCCACGGAGACGCCCACCGGCGGCTGGAGCCCCGGCAACTCGCTCACCAGGTGGTAAGGGACCGACGTGGCGGCGTGCAGCAGACCGGCGGGCGTCGTGCCGATCGGGCTGACCGGCAGGTCGGGCGCGTGCGCGAGCGCGGCGACCCTCAGGAAGTGGGTGGTGCCCCAGAGCGCGGCCGGCTGCACGATGCCCACCGCGCGGCACAGCGCCTGCACGGGACTGCGGGTGGAGTCCGGAGGAGTGCCGGAGCATGATGCGCGAGCGGTTCCTGGAGCTGCTCGACCGCCGAGCGGGGTGCCCGGTGACGACCGGGACCCCGGGGCAGGGCCGCCGTATCCGATGTGGACGTTCTGCGTGATGGAGAGCGTCCTCATAGGAACGTTCAGAGCTTTCCGTGAATTCGTGTGCTTTGCCTTGATCACGTAATGCGTCTACCTCCATTGCTCCATATGGAGTAATGGGGACTGGATTTCTTTGCGGTGGAATGGCGGCAAGTCATAGTGCGCTATCGCGGTGACCGCCGGATCAGCCGTTCTCGACGGGGACCTTGAAAGCACGCCGGTCACCGGCTGACACAATGGATGAATGGCACTGGGTTACGTCTTCGCCGTGCTGGCGACCCTGGCGTCAGGCAGTGGTTCGATCCTCGAGGCGATGGGTGTGCGGCGTGTGGCCGCGCACGGCGGGTCGTCGCGGGATCTCATCGCTCTCTGGCGTCAGTGGCTGTACTTCCTCGGTCTCGGCGTGAACCTGCTGGGATTCGCCTTCGCCTCCGCGGCGTTGCACCGGCTGCCGCTGTTCCTCGTCCAGTCGATGCTCGCGTTCAGCGTCGGCGTGACCGCCATGATCAGCAGCTTCATGGGTGCCCACCTGCGTGCGCGGGGATGGGGCGCGCTGGTGGTCGGCGCGAGCGGTCTGGTCCTGCTGGGCGTGTCCGCGGAGCCGGGTCCCGCACAGGCCCTGCCACCGCACTGGCGGTGGCTCCTCCTGGCCGTTCCGATCCCGGTGGCGGCGATCGTCCTCTACGCCCGGCGCCACCACCACGTCGGGGCGACGGTGGCACTGGCGTTCGGCTCCGGTGTCTCCTACAGCGTCGTCGGCATCTCGGCGCGGACGCTCCACCTCCCGGACGCCGTGTGGCGGCTCGTGCTGGAACCGGCGGCCTGGTCCATCGTCCTCAACGGCCTCACCGCGGCGGCGCTGTTCGCGATGGCGCTGCAGAAGGGCGGTCCGACCGGGGTCACCGCGATCATGTTCACCACCAACACGGCGCTTTCGTCGTTCGTCGGGCTGGTCTACCTCGGTGACAACGTCCGCGACGGTTACGTGATCGCCGCGACCACGGGGTTCGTCCTGGCGATCGCCGGAGCGATCGCCGTCGCCCACTATTCGGCGAACACGCGGCAGAAGGAGCCCTTGCCGGAGCCGGCCGGTACGCGGGTGTGAGGGCCGCTCGTCATCGCGGTGTCTTACTTGCCGAGCGTGTCGTACGACGACAACGGCGTCACCCCGACCGGAGTGAACACGAACGCGAGCGATGACGAATCGCGCACGACGGCGGTCAGGTCGTAGAACCCTTTGATCGTCATGGTGGTGCGGGTCTGCGTGATCGAGGACAGCTTTGGCAGAGCGTCCGTCCGGAACCGGTCAGCGGCCTCAGGGGACAGCTGGTGCAGTGAAGTGCCGACCCCGCTGAGGAGACGCGCCGGGGTCCGGAACGCGCCGCCGGAGCCCGTGACGTGCACGGTTACTGCATGAACCTTCGTGAAAGCGCTGGTCTGCGGCTTCACGAAGACCTCGACGTCGGATGACACGCGACCGCCGAAAATGCCGCCGGCCTGCACGGTGGTCGGCAACTGCTGTGCGCCCTCGTGGATGAGCGGAAGTTGCATGTTCAACGCGGTGATGACGTCGTTGGCCGAAGCGTTGAACGTGGCGGCCGGCGCTGCGGTGGTCGTCGTGGTGGTGCTGGTGGTGGTGCTTGCCGACGAACTCGAGGACGGTGCCGCCTGCTGTTCTCCGCTTCCGCATGCCGTCGCTCCCAGCAAGAGGCACACGATGAGGAACGATCTTTGCGACACGAGGGCGGCTCCGCTCAGTTGATGGCGGTCGGCCTGTCGCAGAAGGCCGTAGCGGCGTTACCGCGTTGTGGGAGTCCGCGGAGCGCGATGGCGTGAACTTCCCGGCCGAGTTCGCCGGCAAGTGCCGGTCACGCAGTGCCTCGAAACCGGTGCCGCCACGGCTCCAACGCTGTTGTCGAAGAAGTCCTATGTCTCGCGCACGGGTTCGAGCAATGGCTGCCACGTGGTGCGCGTCGCGACCGGGACGGTGACGGGAAGCCTCACGACGGAGCGCGGGCCGGAGGTCAGGTCCGCGGTGTCGAAGACGGCCAGGTTGCTCGACGTGCTGTCGTGGAACGGGACGATGAGCCAGTCGCCGGCCGTCGCGGGCTGGCCGAGTCGGTGACCGGGGCCGAAGTCGTAGGTCGTGGACGTGTGCGGATCGTGCCTGGACACCGCGGTGTCCCGGGCCGCGTACACGGTGTGGTGCCGTCGGCCGCGTTCCGGGGCGGCCACGACGGCGGAGTCGGCGCTGAGCAGGCGCTCCTCGCTCGCGGTGCCGGTGCTCGGGTCGAGCGTCCAGCGCGTCAGCTCCCGGGGTCCGGTGGGCGAGGTGTGCCGCACCGCGTCGAGGACGACCTCCGGCCCGTCCTCGTAGGCGTTGACCGCCTCCGGCACGAAGCACGGTGACACGGGGAACCAGAGGGGGTTGCCCCGGGACCGGCGTGGCAGGAGGCCGATCCGCGCCTGTTTGCCCGGCCGCCAGGTGTAGGGGGCGCGCAGGCCGATGAGCTCGGTGGCGCGGTCGTGTTCCACGGACAGGTCCAGGACGACGACGTGGTCCGCCGTCAGAGCAACCGTGTCGATGCGCGCGGGGCCGCTGAGCACGAAACAACGGCCCCGGCGCACCGCGCTCGCCGCGCTCATCGTCACGTGTTCGGCGAGCGGGGAGCCCGGCCTGGTCGCGATCGTGTGCCATTCGCCGGTGCGGGGGTCCTGCGCCGGCCGGGCGACGCGCAGGCCGTCGCGCACCGCCGGGGCCAGCGTGGGCACGGTGCCCAGCAACGAGAGGTCGGTGCGGGCGCGGTGCCAGGTCGCGGTGCCGCCGGCGAGGCGGACGCCGGTGATCGAGACCGGGTCCGTGCCGTGTGCGGGATGCGGGACGGACTGCAGGAACCTGCCGTGCAGGTTCGCGGGCAGCTGACCCTCCACGAGGAGTGCTTCCACGGTCGCACCTCCGACCTATGCATAACAGCGTTGTGCTAAACATATCGCCGTTATGCAACAATGTCAAAGGTGAGCCCACGCCGAATGGACCCGCGCACCCACACCACCCTCATCGAGATCGCCGCCGCGTTGCTCGCCACCGAGGGACCCCAGGCCCTCTCGACGCGGCGGATCGCGGCGGAGGCCGGTACCTCGACGATGGCCGTGTACACCTACTTCGGCGGGATGAGCGGCCTGGTGCGGGAAGTGGTGCACGAAGGGTTCCAGCGGCTGGAGCGCCACCTGACGGCCGTGGGGTCGACGTCCGACCCGGTCGCGGACATGGCGCTGCTGGGCCGGGCGTACCGGATGAACGCCCTGGCCAACCCGCACCTGTACAGCGTGATGTTCGGGGGCGCGTCGCTCAGCGGCTTCTCGCTGACCGACGACGACCGCCAGCACGGCCGGTACACCCTGACGAGCGTCGTGGAGTGCGTGGCGAGGTGCGTGGCGGCGGGCCGGTTCGCCGACGCCGACGTCGCGCACGTCGCACATCAGATGTGGATCGCCACTCACGGCCTCGTGACCCTGGAACTGGGCGGGTACCTGGCGGCGCCGCTCGACGGCGAGGCGCTGTTCGAGCCGCAGCTCGTCGCACTGATGGTGGGGGCGGGCGACCGGCCGGAAGCGGCGGTGCGGTCCGTGCGGTCGTCACGCCGGCGCATCGAGCGCGAGCTCAGCGCGCAGGCGGGGTGAACGGGCCCCAGCTGAAGGCGGGCAGCCACGGTTCGTGCGCGCCGTCCCAGTCCAGCGCCGCGATCTCGGCGTGGGACCGCCGGCCGGCCAGACTCCGGTGCAGGTCGTGGGTACCGGCTCGCAGCGTGCGGACGACCGGGCCGTCTCCCGCCGTCCCCGTGGCGGCGGGACTCTCGATCCGCAGGGCGGGCAGGCCGTGCGCCCGCACGGAGGCGGAGAAGCCGCCGATGAGCAGGTTCAGCGTGCTGGGGTAGGCGGGGTGCCCGGGATCGGGCGGGACGTCCAGGGCGGCGTGCAGGTCGAGGAGGTGGGTGAACGCGTCCATCACCATCCGCCCGGCCGAGCGCGGGCCCTCCAGTTCGACCAGCGGCTCGAGGACGTGGCAGACGCGCTCCCACTCCGCCAGGGCGAGATCGACGTCGGTGATGCCTCGTGGAACCGTGCCCGCAGGAGAACCCAGCCGTGCGGCCACGTTCGCCGCGACTTCCACCAGATGCGCCACCAGGTCCGTCACCGTCCACCCAGGACACGCGGGCACCGGCACCGCGCCGACCCGCCGTGTCGCCAGGAGTCCGATGTCGAGGCGGACCTGCCGGTACAGCAGGTGGTCGGGCGCGCTCACAGCGGCACGTTCCCGTGCTTGCGCGGCGGGGCGGAGGCACGTTTGGTGCTCATCATCTCCAGACCGCGTGCGATCGCCGCCCGCGTCTGCGCGGGGTCGATGACGTCGTCGACCAGGCCGCGTTCGGCCGCGTAGTGCGGGTGCATGAGCTGCTCCCGGTACTCGGCGATGAGCTCCGCCCGCAACGCCGCCGGGTCGGCCGCGGCGGTGAGCTCCTTGCGGAACAACACGTTCACCGCTCCCTCTGCTCCCATGACCGCGATTTCGTTGGTGGGCCAGGCCAGGGACACGTCCGAGCCGATCGAGCGGGAGTCCATCACGATGTACGCGCCGCCGTAGGCCTTGCGGATGATCACCTGGATGCGCGGAACCGTGGCCTCGCAGTAGGCGTAGAGCAGCTTCGCGCCGTGCCGGATCGCCCCGCCCTGCTCCTGGGCGGTGCCCGGCAGGAAACCGGGCACGTCCACCAGCGTGATCAGCGGGATGTTGAAGGCGTCGCAGAACCGCACGAACCGCGCCGCCTTCTGCGCCGCGGCCGAGTCGAGCACGCCGGCGAGCACCAGGGGCTGGTTGCCCACGACGCCCACCGGCCGGCCGTCGACGCGGCCCAGCGCGCAGATCACGTTCCCTGCCCAGTGCTCGTGCACCTCGATGAACTCGCCGTCGTCCACCACCTCGGCCACGACCGAGCGCATGTCGTACGGCTTGTTAGGCTCCACCGGGACGAGCTGGGCGAGCCGCGGTCGTTCGTCGGTCGTGGCGCCGACCGGTCCGTCGTGCGGCGGGGTGTCGAGGTTGTTGGCGGGCAACAGGGACACGAGGTACCGCACGTCCGCGAGGCAGGTCTCTTCGTCGTCGTGGACGAACGTGGCGACACCGGACTGGCTGCCGTGGACGTCCGCACCGCCGAGTTCCTCGTGCGTCACGACTTCGCCGTTGACGGCCGCGACGACGTCCGGTCCGGTCAGGTACATCTTCGCCGTGCCGCGCACCATGAACGTGAAGTCGGTCAGCGCGGGGGAGTAGGCGGCGCCGCCCGCGCAGGGACCGATCACGACGCTGATCTGCGGGATGATCCCGGACGCCGCCACGTGCCGGCGGAAGATGCCGCCGTAGGCGTTGAGGGCCATCACCCCCTCCTGGATGCGGGCGCCACCGCTGTCGTTGAGCCCGATCAACGGGCAGCCGGTGGAGATCGCCAGGTCCATCACCTTGTGGATCTTCGAGGCGTGCGCTTCGCCGAGGGACCCGCCGAACACCGAGAAGTCCTGGGCGTAGACGAACACCCGGCGTCCGTCGATCGTGCCGGAACCCGCGATCACACCGTCGGTGTGCGGCCGGTTCTCGGAGATCTTCATCCCCCTCGCCTGGTGGCGCCGGTACAGGTCGATCTCGGTGAACGAGCCGGGGTCGAGCAGCAGGTCGAGCCGTTCGCGGGCGGTGTGCTTGCCGAGCGCGTGCTGGCGGGCGACGGCGTTCTCGTCACCGGCCACGATGCGCGACCGCAGCCGGTCGGACTCGTCCAGCACGGACCGCATCGAACGCGGTTCCGCCGCCGGCGCGGGACGGGGCACGGTCACCGGCACGAAGTCGACCCGCCGCAGCGAGCGTTCGGACAGGTCGGTCATGCCACCCTCCCCGCGTCGCGCAGCCAGCGCACGGTGTCGGCCATCGTCTCCGCCAGTGGCCGGACGGGCCCGGACGAGGCGGTGCTCTGCGCGGCGAGGCACGTGCGGATCGCCCCGCCCTGCACCGGGACGGGCCACGGCCACACCCGCTGCAGCGCGTCGGCGGCCACGCCCACCGGCACCAGTGCCGCGGCGGGCAGGAACACGGCGGGCAACCGGCGCCCCGTGACCTCCCGCAACGTCCGGACGTAGTCGCGCGTCGAGACGAACCGGCCGGGCCCGAAACACCGGGACGGACCGCCGGTGAGCAGACGGGCGTGCATCGCCGCCGTGTCGCGGACGTCGCCCAGCGGGAAGCCGCCGGTCGGCCAGATCGGCATGAGCCCGCGCAGGGTGGCCCGCAGGCGCGCGGTCTGGTCGCCCAGCCGCGGGTCGTGCGGTCCGAGCAGCGCGGGCGGGTAGCTGATCACGGCGCCGTGCTCCCGCGCGACCTCCTCCGCCGCGGCCTTCGACGCCGCGTACGGCTCGGAAGACGACGTCACGGGGGAGTTCTCGTCGAGCACGGTGCCGCCCAGTGCCACGAAGCTCGACACGTGCACGACCCGACCGACCCCCGCCTTCCGCGCCGCCCCCAGCACCGCCTCGGTGGCGAGCTCGTTCGTGCGCCGCATCTCCCGGCGCCGGCGCCGGTCGAACGAGTAGACACCGGCGGCGTGCAGCACGGCGTCCGCGCCGCGCACCAGTTCCGCCACCCGGCCGGGGTCCGTCGCGGCACCGGCGACCACCTCGACGCCGGCGGGATCGACGCCCAGCGGGCGCAGCACCTCCGGCACCGCCCGCGGGTTCCTCGTGAGGAGCCGGACCCGGTGCCCGGCCGCTATGACCGCCGCGACCGAGTGCGATCCGACGAAACCCGTCCCTCCGGTCACGCTCACCAGCATCCGCACCCCATTCGCCGCGACGACGAACGCCAGCCTGCCCGCGCGGCGGTCGTGCTGCTTCTTCGAGCGTGCGATGTCCGCCGCGCCACAACCGCGCACTCTGGAATAAGCGATTGTCGGCACGCCACCTCCATTCTGTGATAGGCGCAGCAGCGCAAGTCCTTTGTGGATGAATGTAGGCGGCGAGGAGAACACCCATGTCGACGGAACGAACCGCACCGGCACCTGTGCGGCCGATCGCCACATCCGCGTTCGTCAACGGCCACTTCCCGCGCAGGCGCGGGCTGATCGTCCTGCTGAGCGCGCTCGCGGGTTTCGGGCTGACGGTCGTGTGGTCGGCGCACTTCGTGGACTCGACCATCGGGGACAACGTCGCGAACACGTTGCTCGGCCACGACGCCAAGGCCACGCCGATCGCCGGGGCGGCCGCCGGCATCGCGTTCGCGTTCGTCACGGGTCTCGCGGGTACGTTCACCGCCTGCAACATCGCGGCGTTCGGGGCGATGGCGCCGATGCTGGGCGGCTCCAGCAGCCGTGCCGAACGGGTCCGCGGCGCGCTGAAGCCGTTGCTGTGGCTGTCGGCGGGCATGCTGTCGGTGTCCGCGGTCTACGGCGCGGTCGTCGGACTCGTGGGCACCTCGATGCCCCAGTTCTCGACCGCGCAGAACGTCGCGGGCACGCTGTCCGGCCGCAGCGTGCAGTCCCTGGTCGTGTTCGGCGTGATCGGCCTGACGATGACCTACCTCGGTCTCGCCGCGCTGGGCGTGGTCCGCGACCCGTTCGCGCGCATCGCGAAGCGCTACCCCAACGCCCCCATGGTGTTCATGGGTGTGCTCATCGGAGGGTTCCTGATCGGCCGCCCGTTCGGCCTGTTCCGCCAGCTGTTCCGCGACGCGGCGGAGAGCGGCAACCCCCTCTACGGAGCTGCCGCGTTCTGCCTGCAGTCCCTCGGCAACATCGCCGTGCTCGCCCTGGCGCTCGTGGCCACCGCGGCGTTCCTGGGCGACCGGGTCCGGCGGTGGCTGACGGAGAAGCCGGTGCGGCTCGCGGTGATCACCGGCGTCGCGCTGATCACCGTGGGCGTCTTCACCTTCCTGTACTGGGACGTGCGACTGCTCGCCCGCCGCGAGCTGATCCCGTGGTACCCGACGGCGCCATGGGCGTGACGGGCGAGGGCCTGCGGATCGCGGGGCTGAGCGGCCTCACGCAGGTCAGCATTCCGACGATCAAGTTCTACCTGCGGTCCGGCCTGCTGCACCCCGGCAGGAGGACCGGGCCGAACCAGATGCGCTACGACGAGAGCCACGTCCGCAGGCTCCGCGTCGTGCGCGCACTCGTCGACCGCGGCGGCCTGCCGGTCGCCGCGGTTGCCGAGCTCGTCGGCGGCAGCGGCGACGTCAGGGTGCCGGACGTGCTCACCGCGATCTCCCGCACCAGTGCGCCTGACGCCACCGCGCCCGGTTCCCTCGGGGAGGCGCGGGCGAAGTGGCGCGACCGCGTCGACGAGGTGCTGGCGAGGGACGGGCGCGAGGTCGCGGACGACAACGCCGCCGCGGCCGAGCTGGCCGGCGTGCTGGCGAGCCTGGAGCTCGCGGGACACGCGCCCGACGACGCCCTGCTGGAGGCCTACCTGAGGGCCGGGACGGCGGTCGCGGCCGCCGAGGCGGACCAGGCGCGTGGCGCCGGTGCCACGAGGGAGTGCGCGGAACGCCTGCTGGTGTCCGTCGTCCTGGGCGCGGTGGCGCTCACGGCTGCCCGCAGACTGGGCCACGACCTCGCGGTCGAGAACGGCTGAGCGGCACCGCAATTGGAAAGATGCAAATTTCCACAGGTCCGGATGAAGATGGGAGGAGCCTAGTAGAGGAGCGCTGATGTCGACGGTGCTCGGTTCCATCAGACGATTGATTTTCACACCGGCTCTCGTGGACGTCACGTTCGCGGCGCGCGGTTTCTCGATTCCGGAGTCGGAGACGACCCGGGCACTGGAACAGATTCCGCAGACCGTGATCGCGGGATTCGAATGGGGAATCGACTGCCGCGGGCTGTGGGAGCTGGAACGCAGGTTGTCGCTCGTCGCGCCCGAGCTGCGCGGGTTCGCCTACGAGGGCGCGACGATGGCCTGCACGGTCCTGGACGCGATGGACCGGGGCAAGCGCACCCGTGACCTGCTGCGCGGTCCCGGCCTCCCGCACCTCTTCCTCGCCTACATAGGCATCGGCTTCGCCATGGCCCGGCTGCCCCGGCCGCTGTGGCGCAAGGTGGTGCCCGATCTCGAAGGCGTCCGCTACCACCCGGCGATCACCTGGCTGGCCGTCGACGGCTACGGCTTCGACCGCGCCTACTTCCAGCCCGGACGCTGGGTCGCCGGGCAGCGCTCACCGGAGCCGTACCCGTGGCAGGACACGCCGTCCTACTTCCCGCGGGCCTTCGACCAGGGGCTGGGCCGCGCCCTGTGGTTCATCCACGGCGCGGACGTGAAGGCCGTCGCGAGCGCCGTGCGGAAGTTCGCCGGCCGCCGCCGGCCCGACCTCTGGAGCGGTGTCGGGCTCGCCGCCACCTTCGCCGGGGGCGCCACCCCCGCGGACCTCGCGTGGCTGCGGGCCGAGGCGGGGCAGCAGGCGCCCGAGCTCGCGCTGGGGGCCGCACTCGCCGTCATGGCCAAGGCGGCGGCGGGCCACGTGGACGACCGCGCGGGACAGGCCGTCCACGCGCTGGGCGACCTGTCCGCGGCCGCCGCGGTCACCCTCGTCGAGACCTCCTCCACCTCCGCCGGCGAACCGGGCCCCGAGCCCGAATACGAACGGTGGCGCAGTCGCATTCGCGCACATTTCACGCGGTGAGAAAAGGGTCGAGCATGCTGGAAGATGTCAGACCGCCTCGGTGATGCAAAGAATGGTGGCTGGAAATCGTATGTTTGGGGAGAGTGCATCGTGACCAAGGCGGGATGGCGCGCTTTGCGGCGTCGGTTGCTGACGCCCAGGAGTTCGGAGGCAACGCTTTCAGTACGTGGATTTCACCACAAGGACGAGGCGGCGAAGGAACTGCTGGAAAGCATCGGCCGGAACTTCCTCTTCGGGTTCGCGACCGCGGTGGAGGCACGCGCGCCCGCCGAGGTGGAGCGACACCTCGACACCGTGCCCCCGCAGTTCCGCGGCTTCGCCTACGAGGGCGCGGGCATGGGGTTCGCCACGCTCGACGCGCTGCCGTTCGGCGGCGGTGGGCGGGTGGCGGAGTTCCTCGCGGGGGCGGGCGCGAAGCACGTCTACATGGTCTACGTGGGCGTCGGCTGGGCGATGGCCCGCGTGCCGAGGTTCCGCTGGCCGCGGCTCGCGGTGAGCGACGAGCTGCTGCAGTGGCTCCTGCTCGACGGCTACGGCTTCCACCAGGCGTACTTCCACACCGCGAAGTACGTGCACGGCCACTACCGCGAACCCGACTTCCCGTGGCCCTTCTCCGGCCCGGCCTGGTACGCGAACCGCGCGATCGACCAGGGCATCGGCAGGGCGCTGTGGTTCGTGGGAGGTGCGGACGCCGCCAGGGTCGTCGAGCTGGTCGACGGCTTCCCCGACACGCGGCGGGCCGACCTGTACGCGGGCGCGGGCCTCGCCGCGACCTACGCGGGCGGCGCGGGACCCGAGGAGCTGCGCCGGTTCGCCGAGCACGCGGGACGCCACCGCGCGGTGGTGGCCCAGGGCAGCGCGTTCGCCGCGGAAGCCCGCGTGCTCGCGGGCCTCGCGGTCGACCACACGCACATCGCCACCCAAGTCCTGTGCGGCACCGGCGCGGACGAGGCCGCGCACCGGGTCCGCGCCCTCAAGCCGGCCGGGCCGGGGCGGGACGACGTCCCCGCCTACGAGCTGTGGCGGCGCGGCTTCGCCGACCAGTACGTCCACTCAGGAGGTGTGGAGCAGTGAACTGGGCCCGCAAACAGCTGCCGGGGATCCTGGCGCTCGTTCTCGT
Organism: Lentzea sp. CC55; assembly: GCF_021056325.1. Taxonomy (NCBI): domain Bacteria; kingdom Bacillati; phylum Actinomycetota; class Actinomycetes; order Pseudonocardiales; family Pseudonocardiaceae; genus Lentzea; species Lentzea sp. CC55. Next base: position 16,901 of record NZ_JAJCXE010000028.1, read on the forward strand.
GATGGTGACCTTCCTGATGGCCCGGCTGCCCGCCGCGTCGCAGGAGGAGAAGCGCGACGTGGCGAGCGGCTACGGCTTCACCTCGATGTCGATCTCGCTCCCGGGCGGGTTCGACCAGCAGACCATCCGCAAGGTCAACAAGGACTACTCCCACATCGACGCCTGGATCTCCTCCGTCGGCGCGGCGATCGCGATGAACGACCTCGACGGCGACGGCCTCGCCAACGACCTGTGCCTGGTCGACCCGCGGATCGACCAAGTCGTGGTCACCCCGGCACCCGGCGCGAAGGAGGAGCGCTACCAGGCGTTCGCGCTCTCGCCCGGCTCGCTGCCGATGAACGACGTGATGGCGCCCATGGGCTGCGTGCCCGGCGACTTCAACGAGGACGGCCGCGTCGACCTGCTGGTGTACCTGTGGGGCCGCACGCCGATCGTGCACATCGCGAAGGACGGCCAGGACGGGCTCACCGCCGCCTCCTACACCGCCACCGAACTGGTGCCCGGCGCGAACTCCACCGCGGGCCGCTACACGGGCCCGCAGTGGAACAGCAACGCCGCGGCGGTCGCCGACTTCGACGGTGACGGCCACGCGGACGTCTTCATCGGCAACTACTTCCCGCACGGCCCGGTGCTCGACCCGTCGGTCAGCGGCGGTGTCGAGATGAACGACTCGATGTCGGCCGCCTACAACGGCGGCGAGAACTACTTCCTGCGCTGGACGGGAGCGTCGGCGGCCGGAGCCCGCTTCGAGGTGCAGGAGGGCGTGCAGGGCCTGGACTCGTCCAAGGGCTGGGAGCTCGCGGCGTCCGCCGCCGACCTGGACGGGGACCTGCTGCCCGAGCTCTACCTCGCCAACGACTTCGGCCCGGACCGCATGTTCCACAACAGGTCCACGCCCGGCCGGATCGTGCTCGCACCGGTCGAGGGCGTCCGCACCGCGCTCACCCCGAAGTCGAAGGTCGTCGGCCAGGACTCGTTCAAGGGCATGGGCGTCGACTTCGGCGACCTCAACCGCGACGGCGTGTACGACATGTTCGTCAGCAACATCACCACGTCGTACGGCATCCAGGAGAGCAACTTCCAGTTCATGTCCCAGTCCGGCGACCGGGACGTGCTGCGCGCCAAGCTCGCCAACAGCGAGGCGCCGTGGGAGGACGTGAGCGCGCCGGCCGGCACCGCGTGGTCCGGCTGGGGCTGGGACGTCAAGATCGCCGACTTCGCCAACTCCGGCGAACCCGCGATCGCCCAGGCCACCGGCTTCGTCCGCGGCCAGGTCAACAGGTGGCCCCAGCTGCAGGAACTGGCCACCGCCAACGACCTCGCGCTGCGCCACCCCGTGTCCTGGCCGCGCGTGACGGTCGGCGACGACGTCGGCGGCAACCACCGCCTCGCCTTCTACGTCAAGGACGGCGACCGGTACGTCGACATCGCGGATCAGCTCGGCCTCGCCATTCCCGTCCCCACCCGCGGCATCGCCACCGGTGACGCGGACGGCGACGGCAGGCTCGACCTCGCGGTGGCCCGGCAGTGGGCGGAACCGGTGTTCTACCGCAACTCCGGCCCGTCGCGCGGCAGCGCTCTCACGTTGCGGCTGTGCCACGACGGCGGGTCGCCCGCGGTCGGCGCCCAGGTCACCGCGAAGACCAGGGACGGCCGCACGTTCATCGGCCACGTCGACGGCGGCGGCGGCCACTCCGGCAAGCGCAGCCACGAGGTCCACATCGGACTCGGCAAGGCGGACGGACCCGTCGAGGTGCGGATCAACTGGCGCGACCGCTCGGGCGCGACCCGCGAGGACACGCTGACGCTCGACCCCGGCAGGCACACGCTCGAACTCGGTACCGAGGCGAAGGAGAGGTGACGGACGTGACGGACGTGGCGGCGACCGTGCCCCGGCACGACCCGAAGGTCGTCAAGGCACTGCGCAACTTCGCGATGTCGATGACCGTGTTCAACATCATCGGCTACTCCGTGCTCGGGTTCGAGCAACCGTGGCTGTGGCCGTTCATCGCGCTGCTGACGGGCTACACCGTCGAGATCGGGCTCGAGCTCGTCGGGTCCAGGATCGACGGACGGCCACCGAGGTTCACCGGCAACGGCGTGCGCGGCGTGGTCGAGTTCCTCTACCCGGCGCACATCACCAGCCTCGCGATGAACATGCTCATCTACGTCAACGACCAGATCTGGGTGATGATCTTCGGTGTCACCGTGGCCGTCGGCGCGAAGTGGGTGCTGCGGGCACCGGTGCGCGGCCGGCTGCGGCACTACATGAACCCGTCGAACTTCGGCATCGCGGTCATCCTGCTGATCTTCCCCTGGGCGAGCATCGTGCCGCCCTACCACTTCACCGAGAACGTGCACGGCCTGTTCGACTGGCTGATCCCGGCGATCATCGTCACCGCCGGCACGATGCTGAACGCGAAGCTCACCGGCCGCATGTGGCTGATCCTGTCGTGGCTGTTCTTCTTCGTGGTCCAGTCGGTGGTCAGGGGGATCCTGTTCGGCACGTCGATCCCCGGCGCGCTGCTCACCATGACCGGCGTCGCGTTCGTGCTGTTCACGAACTACATGATCACCGACCCCGGTACGAGCCCGTCGAAACCGATCTCGCAGATCGCGTTCGGTGGCGGCGTGGCCCTGGCGTACGGCTTCTTCACCGGTGTGCACATCGCGTACGGCCTGTTCTTCGCGACGGCGCTGGTGTGCCTGATCCGCGGCATGTTCCTGTGGGGCATCCACTTCGTGAACAGGTCGCGTGAGCAGTTCGAGGCGAGCCAGGCCCTCGCGGCGAAGGAAGCCGCGGCCGCGGTCGAGAGCTCCACGGAGAACGGCCAGGTCGTCTCGCCTCCCTCGACAACGGGCAAGGAGGTCGTACCGGCATGACGAAGATCGCGATCGTCGGTGTGGCCTGCCGCTATCCGGACGCGACGTCGGCGCGGGAGCTGTGGGAGAACGCGCTCGCCGGCCGCAGGGCCTTTCGGAGGCTCCCGGACGAGCGGATGCGCCTCGAGGACTACTGGGACCCGGACCCCGCGACACCAGACCGCTTCTACGCCCGCACCGCCGCCGTCATCGAGGGCTACGAGTTCGACCGGGTGGCACACCGCATCGCGGGCAGCACCTACCGCTCCACCGACCTGACCCACTGGCTCGCGCTCGACACGGCGGGCAGGGCGCTCGCCGACGCGGGGTTCGCCGGTGGTGAGGGCCTGCCCCGCGAACGCACCGGTGTCGTGGTCGGCAACACCCTGACCGGCGAGTTCGCCAGGGCCAACCTGATGAGGCTGCGGTGGCCGTACGTGCGCCGCACGGTCGCCGCCTCGCTGAAGGCCAGGGGCTGGGACGACGAGGAGCTCGCCGGCTTCCTCGCGGATCTGGAGGCCACCTACAAGAACCCGTTCCCCGCCATCGACGAGGACAGCCTCGCCGGTGGTCTCGCGAACACGATCGCCGGCCGGGTCTGCAACTACTTCGGCCTCAACGGCGGCGGCTACACCGTCGACGGAGCCTGTTCCTCGTCGCTGCTGTCCGTGGCGACGGCGGCGGGCCGGCTCGTCGACGGAGACCTCGACGTCGCCGTCGCGGGCGGGGTGGACCTGTCGATCGACCCGTTCGAGATCGTCGGTTTCGCCAAGACCGGGGCGCTCGCCCGGTCGGAGATGCGGGTCTACGACCGCGGGTCCAACGGGTTCTGGCCGGGCGAGGGCTGCGGCATGGTCGTGCTGATGCGCGAGGAGGACGTCCAGCCGCACCAGCGCGTCTACGCGACGGTCGCCGGGTGGGGCGTGTCGTCCGACGGCTGGGGCGGCATGACCCGCCCCGAGGTCAGCGGCTACCGGCTCGCGCTCGACCGCGCCTACGAACGGGCCGGGTTCGGCGTCGACACCGTGCCGATGTTCGAGGGCCACGGCACCGGCACCGAGGTCGGCGACGCGACCGAGCTGCGGGCGTTGTCCCAGGCCCGCGCGGCGGCGAACCCGGCGGCCTCCCCGGCCGCGATCAGCACCATCAAGGGCATGATCGGGCACACCAAGGCGGCGGCGGGCGTGGCCGGTCTGATCAAGGCCGCGCTGGCGTTGCACCACCAGACGCTGCCGCCGACGATCGGCTGCGTCGACCCGCACCCCGTGCTCGCGGAGGACCGGGCGAACCTGCGCGTCCTGCGCACCGCCGAGCCGTGGCCCGCGGACGCCCCGCTGCGGGCCGGCGTCACGGCGATGGGCTTCGGCGGGATCAACACCCACGTCGTGCTCGAGTCGTCCGTGCCGCTGCGCGCCCCCGACGCGCGGGCGCTGGAGATGTCCCGCGCCGCGCAGGACGCCGAGGTGCTGCTGGTCGACGCCGACTCGGCGGAGGCGCTGCGGGCCAGGCTGAGCGAGCTGGCCGAGTTCACGGCACGGGTGTCCTACGCACAGCTCGGCGACCTGGCGGCGGTGCTGCACGCCGGGCTGTCGGACCGGCCGTACCGGGCGGCCGTGGTCGCGCGGTCGCCCGAGGACGCCGTGCAGGGCCTCACCCGCGTGCTGGAGGCGGCCGACTCCGGTGTGACGACGTGGTTCGCGCCGGACGGCCGCGGCTTCCTCGGTCACGCCGCGGAACCGGCGACGGTCGGGTTCCTGTTCCCCGGCCAGGGCTCCGGCCGGGGAACGAGCGGCGGCGCGATGCGCAGGCGCTTCGCGGCCGCGCGGGAGGTCTACGAACGGGCGGCGCTGCCGGCGTCGGGTGACATGGTCGCCACGTCGGTCGCCCAGCCGCGGATCGTCACCGGATCGCTCGCGGGGCTGCGGGTGCTGGCAGGTCTCGGCGTCACGGCGGACGTCGCGGTGGGCCACAGCCTCGGCGAGATCACCGCGCTGCACTGGGCCGGGGCGATCGACGAACAGACCCTGCTGCGCGTGGCGTCCGTGCGCGGCGCGACCATGACCGAGCACAGCGCCTCGGGCACGATGGCGAGCCTCGGCGCGTCAGCGGAGTTCGTGAGCGAGCTCGTCCGCGAGCTGCCGGTGGTGATCGCCGCGTACAACGGTCCGAAGCAGACGGTCGTCGCGGGCAGCGAGGCCGCGGTGGCGGCGGCGGTCGAGGCGGCGGCCCGGGAGGGTGTGCAGGCCACGGCGTTGCGGGTCTCGCACGCGTTCCACTCACCACTCGTGGCTCCGGCGGCCGACGCGCTGCACGCCAAACTGAGCGCCGAGGAGTTCGGCGCGGTCAGCGGGCACGTCGTGTCGACCGTGACGGGGGAGGCCCTGCCGTCCGATGTGGACGTCCCCGGTCTGCTGCGCGCCCAGATCACCGACCCCGTGCTGTTCTCACAGGCGGTCGGGGTCGCGGCGAAGGACGCGGACCTGCTCGTCGAGGTCGGTCCCGGCCGGGTGCTGACGGCGCTCGCGGCCGACGTGGCGCAGGTGCCCGTCGTCGCGCTCGACACCGACGACGAGTCGCTGGTGTCGCTGCTCGGCGTCGTCGGGGCCGCGCACGTCACCGGGGCAGCGCTGGACCTGCGGCCGCTGTTCGCGGACAGGCTGGTGCGGCCGCTGCGGATCGGCCAGGACTTCTCGTTCTTCGCGAGTCCCTGCGAGCAGGCGCCGGAGACGTCGGTCGGCGCGGCCAACCTGGTCGTGACGGCTGTGGCGGGCATGACCGTCGTCGGCACCGCGACGTCCACCGTGGACGTGCTGCGGGAGATGGCGGCCGCGCGCGCCGAACTGCCGAGCGAGGCGGTCGCCCCCGAGAGCAGGCTGCTCGACGACCTGCACCTCAGTTCGATCACCGTGGGCCAGCTCGTCAACGAGGCCGCCCAGCGGCTCGGGGTGCCGCCCGCCAGCGCGCCGACGAACTTCGCCACCGCCACCGTGCGGGAACTGGCCGACGCCCTCGACGACCTGAGCGCCACCGCCAGGGAGACCGACACCGCGGCGGCGGTCGTCACCGGTGCCGGACCGTGGGCGCGGGCGTTCGTCGTGGACGACGAACCGGTTCCGCTGCGGCCGGCGGCGGTGGCCGAGGACAACGGCCAGTGGCAGCTCTACGCCGAGGACGGCCACCCGTTCGCCGAACGGTTGCGGCGCGACCTCGAACGAGGGGGAACCGGGGACGGCGTCCTCGTGTGCCTGCCCGAGGTGTGCGAGGAACGGCACCTGGAGCTGGCGTTGCGCGGCGCGAAGTCCGCGGCGGCGCGCAACGGCGGCCGGTTCGTGCTCGTGCAGCACGACACGGGCGCGGCGGCCATGGCGAAGACGCTGCGGCTGGAGGCGCCCGGCGTTCGGGTGACGATCGTGCACCTGCCCGCCGGGTCGGGGTGCGACGTCGTGCTGCCGGAGGTGCTGTCGACGACGGCGTTCAGCGAAGTGCGGTACGACCGCGAAATGACCCGCACGGTGCCGACGATGCGGGCACTGCCGGTGGCTCCGGCCGCCGAGATCCGGCCGCTGACCGACACCGACGTGCTGCTGGTCACGGGCGGAGGCAAGGGGATCACCGCCGAGTGCGCGATCTCGCTCGCCCAGGAGTGGGGCGCGAGGCTGGCGGTCCTCGGCAGGTCCGAGATCTCCGCGGACGCCGAACTGGCCGCGAACCTCGACCGCATGAGGGCGAGGGGCATCGAGGTCGCGTACGCGGTGGCCGACGTCACCGACGCCGAACGGCTGCGGACCGCCGTCGGTGAGCTGGAGGCCGCGCTCGGCCCCGTCACCGCCGTGCTGCACGGAGCCGGGCGCAACGAGCCGGTCGCGCTGCCCGCGGTGGACGCGGAACGGCTGCGGTCGACGATGGCGCCCAAGCTCGACGGCCTGCGCGCGGTGCTCGATGCCGTCGACGCGGGGTCCTTGCGGCTGCTGGTGACCTTCGGCAGCATCATCGGCCGCTCCGGGCTGCGCGGCGAGGCGCACTACGGCACCGCCAACGACTGGCTGGCCGCGCTCACCCGCGAGTTCGCCGACACCCACCCGTCCTGCCGTGCCCTGTGTCTCGAGTGGTCGGTGTGGTCCGGTGTCGGCATGGGCGAGCGGCTCGCCGTGGTCGAGTCGCTCTCGCGGGACGGCGTCACCCCCATCCCGCCCGACGAGGGCGTGCGGATCCTGCGCCGGCTGCTCGTCGATCCGCGGACGCCGGACGTCGTCGTGGTCAGCGGCCGCACCGAGGGCGTCGACACCGTGCGGCACGACCTGCCGCCGTTGCCCTTGCTGAGGTTCGTGGACAAGCCGCTGGTCCGGTACCACGGCGTCGAGCTCGTCACCGAGGTGGAGCTGAACGCGGGCACCGACCTCTACCTCGCCGACCACCTGCTCGACGGCAACCTGCTGTTCCCCGCCGTCTACGGCATGGAGGCGATGACCCAGGTCGCCGCGGCGCTCACGGGACGCGAGTCCACCCCCGTGCTGTCCGGGATCCGGTTCCTCCGGCCGATCGTGGTGCCGCCGCGCGGCACGACGACGATCCGGATCGCCGCGGTGGTCACCGCCGACGACGTGGTGGACGTGGCCATCCGCAGCTCCGAGACCGCGTTCGAGGCGGACCACTTCGTGGCCCGGCTCTCGTACGGCAAGGCGGTTCCCCAGGAGGACCCGGTCGTGCACACCGGTCTGCCCCCGGTCGCGCTCGACCCGGCGGCGCAGCTCTACGGCGACACCATGTTCCAGGGCCCGAGGTTCCAGCGGCTGCGGCGCTTCCACGAGGCCCGTGCCCGCGACGTCAGCGCCGACGTGGCCCTGAGCGCGCACCCGGACGGGTTCGCCGGCTACCTGCCCGCCGAGCTGCTGCTCGCCGACCCCGGCATGCGGGACGCGTTGATGCACGGCAACCAGGTCTGCGTCCCGGACGGGACGCTGCTGCCGGAACGGATCGACCGCCTGTACGCCGCGGGCTCGGGCATCGGCGCCGGTGAGGTGCGGATGCGCGCCACCGAACGCCACCGCGACGGCGACACCTACGTCTACGACATCGCGGTGTTCGACGGCGACGAGGTCGTCGAGAGGTGGGAGGGCCTGCACCTGCGTGCCGTGCGGCGCAAGGGGTCCGCCGGACCGTGGGTGGCCCCGCTGCTGGGCTCGCACCTGGAACGGGAGGTCGAGGGCCTGCTGGGCCACCGGGTCGCGGTGGTCGTCGAACCCGACCGCGAGGCGGGCGCCGACCGGGCGACCCGGCGCAGGAGCACGGCGCTCGGGGTGAGCCGGCTGCTGGGACGCGAGACCGAGGTCCGGTACCGGACCGACGGCCGGCCCGAGGTCGGCGCCGGGGTGGTCGTGTCGGCGTCCCACGCCGCCGGGGTCACCCTCTGCGTGGCCGCGGACCGCGTGACGGCCTGCGACCTGCAGGAGGTGCGTGAGCAGGAGGACCAGGTGTGGCAGGGGCTGCTGGGCCGGCGCCACCGCACGGCGGCGCTGCTGGCCGGGGACGGTGAGCCGTTCGCGGTGGCCGCGACCCGCGTGTGGTCCGCCGTCGAGTGCCTGCAGAAGGCGGGTCTCCCGCTCGACACCCCGCTCACGCCGGAACCGGGCGGGCCGGAGGGCTGGGTGGTGTTCACCGCGCCGGGGCTGAGGATCGCGACGCTGGTGACGGCGCTGCGCGGGGTCGCGGATCCCGTGGTCGCCGCCGTGCTGCTGGTGGAGGGGAGCTGACGTGGAGTCGTACTTCGAGATCAGGCACACGGTCGGCTTCGAGGAGACCAACCTCGTCGGCAACGTGTACTACGTGAACTACCTGCGCTGGCAGGGCCGGTGCCGGGAGATGTTCCTGGTGCGGCACGCCCCCGACGTGCTGACCGAGCTCCAGGACGACCTGAAGCTCTTCACGCTGAAGGTGGACTGCGAGTTCTACGCCGAGCTCACCGCGTTCGACGAGCTGGCGGTCAGGATGACCCTGGTCGAGCTGGCGCAGACCCAGGTCGAGTTCGGCTTCGACTACGTGCTGGTCGGGCCGGACGGGTCGGAGAAGCTCGTGGCGCGGGGCGCCCAGCGGGTCGCGTGCATGCGCGGCCCGAACAACGCGACCAGGCCGGCGCGGGTGCCCGACTCGCTGCGCCTGGCGCTCGAGCGGTACGCCCCGGCGGCGGCCTGATCATGACGGGGGAGACCTCCATGGACGAGTTCGAAGACCCGAAGACGTTGCGGCGAGTCTTCGGCACGTTCGCGACGGGCGTCACCGTCGTCACCGTCGGGGGTTCGGCGCCGCACGGCATGACGGCGAACTCCTTCACGTCGGTGTCCCTCGACCCGCCGCTGGTGCTCGTGTGCGTCGGTCGTGATGCCTCGATGCACGGGCACCTCACGAAGACAGGGGCGTTCGGGGTGTCCGTGCTCGCCGCGGACCAGGAGGACGTCGCACGCCACTTCGCCAGCAGGTGGCGGCCGGCGGGTCACGCGCAGTTCGACGCGGTGGACTGGGTGCCGGGCACCAGGATCGACGCGCCGCTCATCGGCGGCGCGCTCGCCCGGTTCGAATGCACGCTGTGGCGCACCTACGACGGCGGCGACCACACGATCTTCCTCGGTAGGCTCCTCGCGACCGACGGTCCGGCCGGCCGCAACGCGTTGCTGTTCCTCAACGGCAGCTTCCACGCGCTGGAGCACTCCGGTCTGTCGGCCTGAACCACCCGGACGCCAACGCGAAAGGCGGGTCACCACCGGTGACCCGCCTTTCGCGTCCGTGTTCAGCTCGCCCGTGAAGTTTCCAGCGCGGTGGTCCGGACGTCGAGCAACGCCATGAGCACCGGAGGGTCGATGGCGGACATGGGGCGCAGGACGACGTCCACGACGTGCGCCACCGTGCTGCTCGACACGACCAGCGGCCCGTGCGAACCCACGGATGGCGTGCGGTCCGCGGTGTGTTCACTGCCCGCCGGCACCGTGTGGATGAGCAGGTGCCACGCGCCCTCCGGCACGTTCTCCAGCTGGAAGTGACCCGGCCCCGGCAGCACCGCGCAGCTGATCGGCGCCCCCTGCGGGATCGGGTCGCGAAACAAGCCGACGAACGTCGGGCCGGGCTCGCACTCGGCGGGGCAGTGGATCCGGCCGCTGACCGAGCTCGTGCGCCGCACCACGATGTTCTTGCGGTTGTCGACGGAGATGCGCGTCGTCCGGCCGCGCAGCTGCCGGTACTCGGTGGGCGAGAGTCCGACGCTGGTTTTGAACCGCGAGCTGAACGTGCCGGGACTGTTGTAGCCGACCCGGTGGCTGATCTCCGTGACCCTCAGGTCGGTCGCCACCAGAAACCGTTTGGCCTCTTGCAGTCGCAAGGCCGAGAGAAAGCGCGCCGGTGATACTCCGGTAACCCGCTGGAACACGCGGGTGAAGTGAAATTTGCTGAACATGGCGACTTTCGCCATGTCGTCGATGGTTATCCGCTCGCCCAGGTTCGTCTGCATGGCACCGACGACTCTCGCGACTGCTTGTTCGCCGAGCTTGTCCATTGGCCCCCCAATCGGATGTTGCGGTGGATGTAGCGGATTATCCAGTTGTTGGGAAAGTGCGTTGGAATCGCTCCAGCCGAAGCTAGCAGTGGGCAAAACGCCAGGCAAGGCGCGATTCAGGCATAGCGCTCCTCTGATGGCTTCACTCTCGGTAGGCGATTCATGGTTGCTATGTCACCTGTACGTTCCGCCTATGCGCGAAGTGCATGGCAGTGCTTTACGCCGGACCTGGCCCGTTGGTCCGTACGGCCCAATGTCCTGAACCGCCCGGAGTTGTGGGCGCGCTCCCAGGTGTGGTGTTTCCCCATCGCTCTCCGTGTGCGAAGGGGATCATCCCACCTCTTGAGTTGATCTTCCATTTATCGAGACCGCAATCCGGGAGATGCGCCGTTCGGGCGACGATCGCGAGAATGGTGTCCACGGAAAGCCTCGGCTGGTATTGGCCGCCTTCCGTGTCTTCCGCCGAACGGGTGGTTCGGCCTGTGAAAGTCAATGTTGCCCCACAGCCGGGCGTTCGCCCGAACCAACACGACAGGAGGACGCGCACGTGACCGCCAGCGAAGCGGAAACAGGGCAGAACGACGTCACGACGATGACGTTCGAGGCGTTCGCGGACACGATCGTGCCCGGCGAGAAGAGATGGCCGGGGGACGTCGCGGTCGCGGGGGCGAGCGCCGGTCCCGGTGCCGTGGCGGCCGGCGCCATCGAATTGCTGCGCATGCCGGAGGGAGGGATGGCCGCGTTGCTGGACCCGCTCGCGGGCCTGCTGAACAACCACGCGGCGACGTACGCGGCCGAGCACGACATCGAGCTCGACCCCGCGTTGCCACCGTTCGTCGCTCTGCCGTTCGGCGACCGCACGGCGGTGGTGCAACTGCTGACCACGCCCGGCCACCCGGAGAAGGAGGTCTGGGTCGGCATCGCGCTGTTCAGCAACATGGCCTTCGACACCGGCGCGCACATGCACACGACCGACGCGATCGCGGCAGGTCACCCCGGGCTGCTGACGATCGGGTTCGCGCCGCCGGACCCCGACGGCCTGTGGCGCTTCCCCGACTACACCTACGGCAAGCCCCTCGCGCGCCGTCACCCGGACACGACACCTTCAGGGAGCCCGGCATGAGTGCGTCCACAGTGGAGCAGACGGACGTGGTGGTGATCGGCAGCGGGTTCGGCGGCGCGATCACCGCCTACCACCTCGCCGCCGGTGGCGCGCGGGTCGTGGTCCTCGAACGCGGCCCCTGGCTGCAGGCCGACGAGTTCGACCACGACTTCCGGCTCGGTTCGTCGTCCACCCGCGTGTTCGACTTCGTCGTGGGTGACGGCATGAGCGTGCTGAGCGGCAACTGCGTCGGCGGCGGCAGCGTCGTCTACTTCGCCGCCATGCCCAGGGCGCCCCGGTTCGTCTTCGACCGCCAGGGCTCGATCGGCAGGCGCATGTGGCCGGCGGCGATCACCAGGGACAGCCTCGAACCGTGGTACGACCGGGTCGCGGAGGCGTTGCCGATCAGCACGACCGACTGGGACACGATGACCTACGGCGGCGGTCTCTTCGGTGCCGCCTGCGCACACGCGGGCCACACCGCGAACCCGGTGCCCGCCGCCATCGACACCGCGCTGTGCACGAACTGCAACTGGATGATGTCCGGCTGCAAGTTCGACGCCAAGCGCTCGCTGCTGCTCAACTACCTGCCCGCCGCGCTCGCCCACGGCGCGGAGATCCGGCCGCTGCACGAGGTCCAGCAACTGTCCACGACGGACGGCGGCGGATACCGGGTGCACTACAACGTGATCGACGGCGAGGACTACCGCGTGTCCACGGGCTCCGGCACGATCGACGCGAAGGTCGTGGTCCTCGCCGCCGGCGCCGGCGCCACACCCGTGATCCTGCAACGCTCCGAGCCCACGCTGGGCGCGATGCCGCACGCGGCCGGACGGTACTTCTCGGGCAACGGCGAACGCCTCAACACCGCGATCCTGAACGAAGACCGGGTGCGCGAGGTGCTCGGCATCAGCATCGACGAGGCGGTCACCTTCCAGGCCAACCAGATCGGCCGCGGCCCCTGCGTCGCGAGCTGGGACCGGCTCGACGGCTCGCTGCCCGAGTACTCGCGCTTCTCGCTCGAGCAGCTGTACTTCCCGCCCGGCCTCGGCACCATCCTCGCCCAGGTGCCCGATGCCACCGGTCCGACCTGGTTCGGCGTGGAGAAGAAGGAGATCCTGCGCCGCTGGAGGTCGTGGCTGACGGTGTTCACGATGTCCGAGGACGACAACGAGGGCGTCTTCGGCCCGCCTCCTCCCACCGGCAACGCCCACCGCATCTCCCAGCAGATGCTCGGCCGAGGCACGATCAGCTACCAGCCGACCGAGAACACGCGGCGCGGCTGGGCGGAGTCCGACGCCGCGGTCCGCGACATCCTGGAACGCGACGGCATGTCCCGGGTGATGCCGTGGACGAACGACGTCGTGGGCGCGTACACCGTGCACCCGCTGTCCTCCTGCCGCATCGGTGACGACCCGGCGACGTCGGCGCTCGACGAGAACCACGAGCTGCGCGGGCATCCCGGCATCTTCGTGACGGACGGCTCCGCGGTGCCGGGTGCGCTGACGGTGAACCCGGCGATGACGATCGCGGCACTGGCCGAACGCGCGGTACCCGCGATCGTGCGGGCGGCTCGTCGACGCGGGGTCGACGTCTCCTACGGCGCACCGTCGCCGGACGGGGAGACCTCGGCGCGCAACGGCGTTCTCCCGCTGGTGTCGCACCTGGTGGCGGAATGACGACGGCGGTCGCGCCCGCCGCGGTGGCTCCCGGCCCGCCGCGGCGGGCGACCCTCGCGGTGCTCGCGAGCATGGCCAGGAACCGGTTGCGGGTGATGTCGTCGATGTCGGCCCGGTACGGCGACGTCGTGCGGCTGCCCCTGGGGCCCAAGACGCTGAACTACTTCAACCACCCCGACCACGCGAAGCACGTGCTCGCGGACAACGCCGCGAACTACGTCAAGGGCATCGGCCTGACGCACGCCCGGCGTGCGCTGGGCGACGGCCTGCTCACGAGCGACGGTGAGCTGTGGCGCAAGCAGCGCAAGGTGATCCAGCCGGTGTTCCAGGCCAAGCGGATGGCGCGGTACGGAGGGGTGATCGCCCAGGAGGCGGCGGACACGGCGCAGAGGCTCCGGTCGCTGCGCGGGCAGACCGTCGACATCCGTGCGGAGATGACCGATCTGACGCTGCGGGTGCTCGGGCGGGTCCTGCTCGACGCCGACCTCAGCGAGTTCCACACGCTCGGGGCGTCGTTCGAGGCGGTGCAGGACCAGGCGATGTTCGAGATGATGTCGCTCAGCGCGGTGCCCACCTGGGTGCCGCTGCCGCGCCAGCTGAGGTTCCGCCGGGCTCGCGCCGACCTGCAGGACGTCGTGGACCGGCTCGGCGCCGACGGTGCGCGGGCGGGCGGGGACGACGTCGTGTCGCGGCTGGTCGAGTCCACGCGCGCGGAGACCGACGCGGCCGTCGGGCGGCGCCGGATGCGCGACGAACTGGTGACGTTGCTCCTCGCCGGGCACGAGACGACGGCGAGCACGCTCAGCTGGGCGTTCCACCTGCTCGACCGCCATCCGCACGTGGCGGCCGCGGTGCACGACGAGGTCGCCGGCGCGCTGGGTGACCGCATGCCGGTGTTCGAGGACCTGCACGCGCTGCCGTACACGTCGGCGGTGCTGCAGGAGGTCATGCGGCTGTACCCGCCGGTGTGGATCCTGCCCCGTCAGGCCAGGGAGGCCGACGTGATCGGCGGGTACCGCGTGGAGGCGGGCGCCGACGTGCTGATCTGCCCCTACACGCTGCACCGGCACCCGGCGTTCTGGGAGGCCCCCGAGCGGTTCGACCCCGGCCGCTTCACCGGTGACGCGGCGGGCCGGCCGGCTTACGCCTACATCCCGTTCGGCGCGGGACCGCGCTACTGCGTCGGCAACCACCTCGGGATGATGGAGGCGACGTTCGTGCTGGCGACGGTCACCAGGGCGCTGCGGCTCACCGGCGTGCCGGGACGGGCGGCGGTGCCGGAGCCGATGCTGACGCTGCGCATGCGGGACGGTCTGCCGATGACCGTGTCCACCTGGTGAACACAGCGGAAGTGCCGATGGCGACCAGCCATCGGCACTTCTCGCATGTCCTCAGTGGACGATGCCGGCCTTCTGCTCGCCGAGGTGCCGGGCGGCGGTCAGCGCGGCCAGGGACAGCAGCCCGAGCAGGTCGCGGTCGTCCGGGTACTGGTCCCGGAACCGCGCGACGTCGTCGTCGCCGACCTGGTGCGGCGCGAGCGCGGTGAGCAGTGCGAGCCGGGTGGAGGGGACGGACTTCCGCCCGAGGGCGTGCAGGTGCTCGTCCACCCAGGACGCGCTGATGCCCGGTGGCCGGACGAGGCGCTCCGGGACCACGGTGTCGAGGGTGTGGCGTGTCTCGCCGGGGAGGTGGGCCGCCGCCTCGGCGGTCGCGTTCGCCAGGGTGGCGAAAGCGGCGGCGACGGCAGGTGAGCCGGCCGCCCAGCCGAAGCCTCCCGGCAGTGGTGTGCCGAGGTGCAGACCGGGCGCGCGACCGGTCTCGTTCCGCGCGGTGACCTTGCCGGACATCACCCTGCCGGCCACGCGCCGGGCAATGGCCCGCGCCCGCGGGGGACCGGGCAGGAACGTGCCGTCCAGCAGGACGTTGATCACGCGGTTGAGGAAGTGGAAGTACACCAGGACGCCGACGTACTCGGGCGTGTGGTCCGCGGCGAACGGCGGCCGCACCGGCGTCTCGGCCCACGCCGCGAACGGCCGCAGGGCCGGGTCGAGCTCGTCCGCGCCGGCGCCGGACAGCAGCTGGGTGGCGAAAGACCCGGCGCCGCCGCCGTGGAGCATGATCGCGTGGGCGTCCACGCAGTAGGTGCACTCGTTCAGCCGGGACACGGTGGCGGCCACCGCCTCCTTGCTGACGCGGGGCGCCGTGCCCGCCAGCAGCGGTTCGCGGAAGGCCGCCCAGGACGCGGCGAGGAGTGCGGGCGCGGCGGAGAACATCGTCACCGCCTCGACGAGCCGGCCGACCTCCTTCGCGGACTGCGCGTAGACCTCGCGGACCAGGCCGGTCGCCCGTTTCGCCGGGACGACCTCGACGTGCTTCACGATTCCGGACATGGCGGCCTCACCGGAAGTAGTTCTGGACGCGCTGGCGGAAAACCTCGTACGCGGGCACGGAGCCGTCCTCGGGGAGGTCCTCGATCTCCTTCGCGGCGATTTCCGAACATTCCTCCGCGCTGCGCCCGCAGAACACCTGGGCGGCCATTTCGCTGTGCGGCGTCACAAGGCCGGCGACCACCCTGGCGCGCATCGCGAAAACCGCGCCCTGGGCGACCTCCGGCAACAGGTCACCGGCTCCTTCGACCAGTTTCCCGAGTTCCTGCTCGGTGACTCCGCCCGCATAGGAAGCGGCCAGTCCCGCTCCGCTGAGCAGGTCCGCGTGCCTGTCCTGGGGAAAGCGTCTGATGCTTTTCAGGAGCCGGTCGACGTCACCGCCGTGGATGAACCACATGGCCCGCCCGATGCCGTGGTCGATCACCCGGTTCGTGTACGCGGCGGGACCGGGCCAGGCGAGCCGTCCGGGGACGCGGTGGTCCTCCACCCACGAGACGTGGTCGAAGTAGGCGAGGTGGAAGCCGTAACCGTCCATGATCAACCAGCTCAGCGACGGGTGGTCGGCGAGCTTGCGCGCGTCGGGGATGGCCCGTGACCACAGCATTCGCGGCAACCTCGCCAGCGCGAACCCCACGCCGATGTAGGCCATGAAGATGTGCTTCGACGCGGGTGCCGAGGTGAAGTGGGGTCCGGCGAGGAACTGCTCGACGTGGCTGCGGCCGGGCAGCGGGGTGAGGGCGTCGCGCAGCGCCAGCGCCATCGTGGCGCCCTCGTAGGCGAAGCCGCGGTATTCGCGGGACAGCGCGTCGAGCCGCGCGATTATCGAGCCGTGGTCTTTGTGCTCGATGCCGAACTCGAATCCGTAGACGAGCTGCAGGGCGCTCATTTCGAGCTGGGCGCGCGCGGGTGTGTCGACGGCGAACCCGCGCCGGTCGAAGAGGACGTCCGAGGCGTCCGGCGTGACGAACCGTTTGCGAATCAGTCCCGTGGTTGACATTTCCGGTGGGACCTCCTCTTGGAAAGGCGATTATCCACCGTTCAATGCTGGCACACCTTCCGGTCGGGTCGCTTCTCTCACGTTGCTCCCGGAGAAAAGAAAAATCGGACAACGGCAATGCGCGGCCGGATATTCAGGCCGGGGACTTCGTCAGCGCCGTCGCGCGGACCGCGGCGGCCATGCTCGCCCACGCGGCGAGTTCGATCAGCGCGGCGTCGTCCGCCCGCACGTCCCGGATCACCTCGTCGTCCACCTGGTACGGCGCGAACGCGCACAGCAGCGCCAGTCTGACCGCCGCCCGGTCCCGCGGTCCGACGCGGGCGGCCGCGTCCCACGCCCACCTCCGGCTCGGCCCCTTGAGTCCGCCGTCCCAGGTGGACAGTTCCGCGGCGAGCAGCACCCGCGCGGCTTCCGGGACCGGTGCCGAGTCGAAGACGGCCTTCGAGCGGGCGAGGGCCTGCGCGACGACCGGGCTGCCCGCCGCCCACGCGAGCTCGTCGGGCAGTGGCGCCTCCGGCAGCGGGTTGCGTCCGGGCAGGGCGCTCCCGGCGGACGCGATGAGGCCGGTGAGCATCCTCGTCACGGGACCGAGCATGAAGGCGGGCGCGTACGGCGGCATCGGCCGTTCGGTGAGGAAGACGCTCACCATCCTGTTGAAGTACTGCAGCGTCGTCGCGACGCCGAGCACCTCCGGCAGCTCGTCGGCGGTGAACCGCCCTGTGTCCGCGAGATCCACCCTGCCGCCACCGAACCTGGCCGTGGTCGCGGTGTGGACGGTGACGCAGTAGGGACACTCGTTGGCCTGTGACACCGCCGCCGCGACGGCCTCCTTGGTGCCGCGGTCGAGCCGGCCGGGAGCGAGCACGACCTCCCGCAGCATCACCCAGGACGCCCGCAGCACGGCGGGTGCCGCCGCGTGCAGCACGACGGGGGGTGCCAGCACGCCGAACTCGCTTTCGACCGCGCGGTAGACCTCGAGGACCTCGGGGCCGGCCCTGCGGAACGGGACCGGCGTCACGTGCCGGACCTGGGCGAGGGAGAGGCCGCGCAGGGCCTTGCGGAGCAGCGAGCGCGCCATCGGGCCCCCAACGGTTGCATGATGCTACTCACCGGAACGCTACGGTACGTCGGTTCGATCACGCAACTGGCGGTTTAGCATGGGGAATGCTCGGACGAAGGTACGACGACCAGGTCTGCTCAGCCGCCCGCGCGCTCGAGGTGGTGGGCGAGCGCTGGACGTTGCTGATCATGCGGGACGTGCTGCTGGGCGTCGTGCGGTTCGACGGCCTGCTGGCGAGTCTGGGCATCGCCCGCAACGTGCTCAGCGACCGGCTCAGCGGCCTGGTGGAGCACGGTGTGCTGGAACGCGTTGCCTACCGGCAGCACCCGCCGCGGTACGAGTACCGCCCGACCGCGGCCGGCCGGGAGCTCGCGGTCGTGGTGGTCGCGTTGATGCAGTGGGGCGACCGGAACGTGCCGTCGCCGGACGGACCACCGCGCACCGCCCTGCACACGCCGTGCGAAGGGGAACTGGTCGCGTGCCTGATGTGCCCGGACTGCGGCGAGCCGGCCCGTCCCGGTGAGGTGGCGACGAGGTCGAACCGCGCCTGACCCGCGGGCACCCGCTACAGCGGCACGACCGCCGAGGAGCCGTTCGACTCGAACCCGTGCGAGTACTCCGCGGCGAACTCCTCGCCCAGGCGCTGCCGCACCCCGGCTTCCACCCGGTCGCGGTCCGCCCGCTCGGCGTCCGTCAGCATGGCTCCGGCGGACCGCCGTGCCGCCTCGGCGGCCCCGAGCAGCCGTGCCGCTTCGGCCGGCAACGAGTCGGCGAGGCACGCCCCCGCCAGCCCCTCCATGGCGACGGCGACCGCGCGCTGGTCGCCCAGCGAGCGGGCGACGGTGAGTCCTTCGAGGTGCCGGGCCCTCGCGGTCCTGGTGTCGCCGCGCTGTTCGGCGACGAACCCGAGCTCGGTGAGGATGAGCCACAACCCGATGCCCGGCTCCCACTCCCACTCCAGCACGGTGCGCAGGTGGCGTTCCGCGGCCTCGAGGTCCCCCGCCCGCCGGGCGATGAGGCCCAGGTTGATCTCGGCGAAGATCTGGCCCGGCTTGTAGCTCTGCTCACGGGACAGGCGCAGGGCGCGTTCGTTCAGCTCGCGGGCGCGCGCGTGGTCACCGCGCAACATCGAGACGCGGCCCAGCCAGCTCAGGCGGTCCGCCGCCTGCGGCCACAGGCGCAGCTCCTCCGCCATGCGCAGGCCGTCGCGGTGCAGGCGGGCCGCCTCCTCGTAGTCGCCCTCGATCTCGGCGAGGCCACCGAGCGCCTCGGTCGCGCGCAGCTGACCCCACCGGTCGCCGAGCTCGCGGAACAGCGCGAGGCTCTGCGCACCGTTGCGCCGCAGGGACTCCAGATCGCCTCGGGTGTGCGCGCGGATCGCCTGCAGGCTCAGCGTCGCGGCGACACCCCACCGGTCGCCCAGCTCGCCGAACGTCTCCTGCGCGCGGTTCACCAGGTCCTCGCTGGTGGACTGGGCGCCGAAGTCCGCCTCGACCAAGCCGAGGAAGAACTGGGCGAACGCCTTGCCCCGCGGGTCGTCCAGCGAGTCGTACGCGGCGAGCGCGGCGGCACGCGCGGCCGCCCGGTCCGCCACGTCGCTGCCGAGGAACGTGATGCCCGCGTGCCACGCCGAGGCGCGGGCCCGTTCCGCCGAGCGCGCGGTGTCGAGGGCCAGGGCGGTGGACAGCGCCCTGCGTGCCTCGGACAGCCTGCCCCGCAGGTACCAGTACCAGGCCAGCGCGTTGACCAGCCGCAGCGCGCCGGGACCGTCCGCGGTGTCGAGTGCGGTGCGCAGGTTCGCGGACTCGGCGTCGAGGCGTTCGAGCCACTCGCGCTGGGCGGGTCCGCGCAGGTGCGGTTCCGCGGTCTCGGCCAGCGCCGTGTAGTACCGCCGGTGCGCCTCCTGCACGGTCTCGGTCTCGCCGGCCTCGGCCAGCCGTTCGCGGCAGTAGGCGGCGACCGACTCGAGCAGCCGGTACCGGGTGCCGTCCGGTGTGTCGACGGCGGTGACCAGCGACCGGTCGACCAGGTCCGCGACCGCGTCCAGCACGTCGGCCGCCGCGACGGTCCCGCCCGCGCACACCGCCTCGGCCGCGGTCAGCGTGCACCCGTCGGAGTGCGCGGCGAGCCTGCGCAGCACCGCGCGACCGACCGGGTCGAGCGGCTCCCAGCTCCAGTCGATCATCGCGCGCAACGTCTGCTGGCGCGGTGGCGCGTCGCGGTAGCCGTCCGCGAGCAGCCGGAACCTGTCGTCGAGCCGGGCCAGCAGCTCGCGCAGCCCCAGCGACCGGGCCCTGGTCGCCGCGAGCTCCAGCGCGAGCGGCACCCCGTCGAGCCGGGTGCACAGCTCGGCGACGGCCCGGGCGTTGCCCGCGTCCAGCGTGAACGAGGGCGCCGACCGGGCGACGAACAGCTTCACCGCGCTCGACCGCTCCACGACGTCGGGTGGCGTGCCGGGTGGGGGCAGGTCGAGCGGTGAGACCGTCCACACCGACTCGCCCGCGATGCGCAACGGCTTCTGGCTCGTCGCGAGCACCCGCAGACCCGGCGCGGCGGCCAGCAGCCGTTCGGTGACCGCCGCGACCTCGGTGACGAGGTGCTCGCAGTTGTCCAGCACCAGCAGCATCCGCCGCGTCCGCACGGCCTCGGAGAGCACCTCGGTGCCCGGCACGTCCCTGATGCCGAGCGCCGCCATCACCGCGCTCGGGAGAAGACCGCCCTCGGTGATCGTCGCGAGCTCCACGAGCCAGGCGCCGTCCGGGTACCGCGCGGCCGTGCGGGTCGCCACCTCCACCGCGAGACGGGTCTTGCCGACGCCACCCGATCCGGTGAGCGTCACGAGCCTCGAGGAGCCCAGCAGCGCGCAGACGCCGGAGACGGCCTCGTCCCGGCCGATCAGCTCGGTGGGCGGCACGGGGAGGGTGGCGGGGCGCCTGCCCAGCGGTGCGAGCGAAGGGTCGTGGCGCAGGATCGACCGGTGCAGCTCGGCGAGCCGCTCACCGGGTTCGAGCCCCTGTTCGTCGTGCAGCAGCGCCCGCACCTCGCGGAACGACGCCAACGCCTCGCTCTGCCGCCCGGCCCGGTAGAGCGCCAGCATGTGCAGCTCGCGGAGCCGTTCGCGCAGGGGGTGGGCCGCCACCAGGTCGCCGATCTGGCCGAGCAACGCGGCGTGCTCGCCGAGTTCCAGCCGGGCCTGGGCCAGCTCCTCGGCCGCCGACAGCCGGTCCTCCTCCAGCCGGGTGATCTCGGCGCGGGCGAACGGTTCCCCGGCGAAGTCCGCGAAGGCGGCCCCGCGCCACAGCGCCAGCGCGTCGCCGAGCAGGCGCGCGCGCTCGCTCAGGTCCGTGCTGGTGCGCGCGGCGGTGGTGAGGGCGGCGAACCGGTCCGCGTCCACGCAGCCCGCGCCGGTCCGCAGCACGTAGCCGGGCCGCTGGGAGGCGAGCAGGTCGCGCGCGCCGGGTTCGCCCGCGGCCAGGGCCTGGCGCAGCTTGGAGATCTTGGTCTGCAGGGCGCCCGTCGGGTTGACCGGCAGGTCGTCGCCCCACAGGTCCTCGATCAGCGCGGTCGCCGACACCGGGCGGTTGCGGTGCGCCAGCAGGTTCGCGAGAAGTGCCCGCACCTTCGACTCGGGGATCTCGACCGGGCGGCCGTCGGCGGTTCGGACGGCGAGCGGCCCGAGCACCGCGAAGAACATGCGCACACGATACCGGCCGAAAGAATTCCGACAGTGCCGACGCGCAGGGTGACCCGGATCGATGAGTTCGGGTGCCGGCCATGGCACCACACGGAAGGACAAGTTCATGGATTCGACCGGTCCGGCCGAGGACACCACGCGGGCGGGGCGGCGGGAGTGGATCGGCCTCGCGGTGCTCGCCCTGCCGACGCTGCTGCTGTCGCTCGACCTGAGCGTGCTGTTCCTCGCGCAACCCCAGCTGAGCGCCGACCTGAACCCGTCGGCCAGCCAGCAGCTCTGGATCATGGACATCTACGCGTTCATGATCGCGGGCTTCCTCGTCACCATGGGCACCCTCGGCGACCGCATCGGCCGCCGCAAGCTGATGCTGTACGGCTCCGCCGCGTTCGCCGTCGCCTCCGTGATCGCCGCCTACTCGACGACCCCGGAGATGCTGATCTTCGCGCGGGCCCTGCTCGGCATCGCCGGCGCGACCCTGATGCCGTCCACCCTCGCGCTGATCATGACGATGTTCACCGACGCCAAGCAGCGCGGCTTCGCGATCGGCGTCTGGCTGAGCTCGTTCATGGGCGGCATGGCCATCGGCCCGGTGATCGGTGGCGCCCTGCTCGGCTGGTTCTGGTGGGGATCGGTGTTCCTGATGGCGGTGCCGGTGATGGTGCTGCTGATGGTCACCGCCCCCGTCCTGCTGCCGGAGATGCGCGACCCGGACGCCGGCCGCATCGACCTCCTCAGCGTGGTGCTGTCGCTGCTCGCGATCCTGCCCGTGGTCTACGGCCTGAAGGAGATCGCGCAGCACGGCTTCAGCGCGGTCGCGGGCGGGTCGGTCCTCGTCGGCATCGTGTTCGGCGTGCTGTTCGTGCTGCGCCAGCGCACGCTCGACAGCCCGCTGCTCGACCTGAAGCTGTTCCGCAGCAGGACGTTGAGCGGCGCGCTGGTCGTCATGCTGCTGACCTCGGCGACGATCTCGTCCAGCATCATGCTGTTCAGCCTCTACCTGCAGACCGTCCGCGGGTACTCGGCCGTCGAGTCCGGCCTGTGGCTGATCCCGGCCGCGGCCGCGCTGATCGTCACGTCGCTGGTGGCGCCGAAGATCGCGCAGAAGGTCCGCCCGGCCTACGTGGCCGCCGCCGGTCTCCTGGTGGCGGCGGCCGGTCTCGCGGTCGTGTCCCAGGTCGGCACCGCCACGAGCCTCCTGGTCGTGCTGCTCGGGTTCGTCCTGGTGCAGGCCGGTGTCGGTCCGATGGGCTCGCTCGGCACGGAGATGATCGTCGGCTCGGCGCCGGAGGAACGCGCCGGCTCCGCCGCGTCGGTGTCGGAGACGAGCACCGAACTGGGCGTGGCCATCGGCGTCGCGACCTACGGCACGATCGCGGCGGCGGTCTACCAGAACCTCGTCGCGGTACCGCCGGGGGTTCCCGCGGAGGCCGCCGCGGCGGCCGGGGAGACGATCAGCGGCGCCGTCGCGGCGGCGGAGGGACTGGCCGCCGACACGGGTGCGGCGCTGCTCGACTCCGCCCGTGCGGCGTTCACCAGCGG
This sequence comes from Lentzea sp. CC55, assembly GCF_021056325.1. NCBI lineage: Bacteria > Bacillati > Actinomycetota > Actinomycetes > Pseudonocardiales > Pseudonocardiaceae > Lentzea > Lentzea sp. CC55. The sequence goes on from NZ_JAJCXE010000028.1 coordinate 39,761, forward strand.
CGTCAACACCGCGGCGGGAGTCGCCGCGGTGATCCTGGTGGTGCTGTCCGGCCTGACGGTCGCCCTGCTGCGGCACGTCGGCAAGACCGGCGAGGAGTCACCGGCCCCGGCCGACGCGGGAGTCGCCCTGGCGGCGGACCGGGAAGCCCGGTGACCCGGTCGCGCCGCGACCTGGTGACGACGACGATCCCCTGATCGTCCGGTCGCGGCGCGACCACCCCGCGGGTGGGTCCGGCATCGTCCCCCCTCGATGCCGGGCCCACTCGTGCTCGCACGTCGTCCGCACGCGGAAAGGGCCGGGGAGTCCCCGGCCCTTCCCGTCATCGCGTCACGCGGGCAGGCTCGAGAACTGCCCGGCCTCCCGTCCGGCTCCCGCCGGCCCGCGGTAGGCCTGTGCGACCTCCAGCCAGCCGAGCGCCTCCTCTCCCTCGGCCACCACCGCGAGATCGGCGTGGTGCCGCCGCCTGGCCACGAGCAGGCAGAAGTCCAGCGCCGGTCCCGAGATCCGCTGCGAGGCGTCCTGCGGGCCGAACGTCCACAGCTCACCGGACGGCCCGGTCAGCTCGAAGCGGAACGGCTTCTGCGGTGGCGTCAGCCCCCGCGCGAGGTAGCCGAACGTCATGGTGTGGAAACCGAACCCGCACAGGTGCTTCAACCGGCCGGTCGGCTCGCGGCGGATGCCGAGGGTGTCGGCGATGTCCTGGCCGTGGGCGAAGAGCTCCATCATGCCGCCGGCGGCCAGCACCGGCGCGGGCAGCGGGTTCACCAGCCACGGCACGAGCCGGCCGTCCGGCACGGACGACAGCGCGCTGCCCGCGGCCTGCCGTTCGGCCCGCCAGCGTTCGAGCAGCTTGCGGGGGCCGAGCGAGAGGAACGGGGCCAGCGCTCCCGCGACCGCCCCGTCGAAGTCGGCCCCGATGCCCGCCACGAGGGTGGCGAACGCCGCCGGGTCGGAGGCGGCTAGGCCCGCCATGCGGGTGGTCGAGGTGAGGTGGGCGATCTGGTGGGCGATCGTCCAGCCGGGCGCGGGGGTCGGCAGCGACCACTGCGACTCGGTGAGGGGGGCGACCATGCGGTCGACCTCCTCGCCCTCGGCTTTCAGTGCGAGGTAAACGTTCTCTTCGGTCACGCGTCTGTCCTCCTGGGACCGGGCTACACGATGTGGACGTCGGGCACGTAACGGATCCAGCGGCCGCCCGACTCCCGGAACCCGATCTCCTTGGCCAGGATCTCGTCGGCGTGGTTCCACGCGAACAGCACCGCGTAGTCGGGGTAGGGGTCGGAGAAGGCGGCCGGTGGGCGCACGGGGATGTGCGAGCCGGGGGTGACGCGGCCCTGCTTGGTGACGCTGGTGTCGCAGATGAACGGCACGAGGTCCGGTCCGATGCCGCAGAAGTTGAGCACCGTCGCGCTCTTCGCGGTCGCGCCGTAGCCGGCGACGCTCTTGCCCTCCGCCCGCAACGACCGCAGCAGCTCCACCAGGTCGGTTCTGATCTGTGCGACGTTCGAGGCGAACCGGGTGAGCGTGGCCGGCGAGGTGAGGCCGGACAGCTCCTCCTCGGCGGCGAGCTCGGCGACGGCCGGCGACACCGCGCGGGTTCCCTTGCGCGCCAGGGTGTACCGCAGCTCGCCGCCGTGCACGGTGAGCCGTTCGACGTCGACCAGTTCCAGTCCGTGCATCAAGGCCATGTACTGCACCGAACGCACGGTGAAGAAGAAGAAGTGCTCGTCGTAGATCTGGTCGAACGAGTTGCGCTCGACGATGTCGGCGAAGTACGGGTCTTCGAAGACGAAGATGCCGCCGGGGGAGAGCAGCGCGGCGACGCCCCGCAGGATCGATCCGATGTAGGGGATGTGGCACAACGTGTTCGCGGCGAACACGACGTCGGCCGGGCCGTGCTCGGCGAGGATCTCCACCGCGGTCGGCTCGTCGAAGAACGTGTTGCGCACCTGCACGCCCTTCGCGGCGGCGCGCTGGGCCACCCCGCCGGACGGTTCCACCCCGAGGTGGTGGACGCCCTCCGCGGCGAACCACTCGAGCATCACGCCGTCGTTGCAGCCGATCTCCACGACGAACGGCGCCGGCCCGGTCAGCTCGTCGCGGCGCAGCCGGGCGGCCAGCGCCGCGAAGTGCTCGCGCATGAACCGCGAGCCCGACGACAGGTAGGGGTAGTCGTGGTGGAACATCCGGTCCCGGGGCACCTCGGACATCAGCTGCACCATCGTGCAGGACTCGCAGACCCCGACGGCGAGCCGGAAGCGGAAGTCGCCGGCCGGATCACCCGGCAGCACGAAGGCGTCGGAGAGCGGCTGCGACCCGAAGTCGGCGAACTCGCGCACGACACCGGCGCACACGTGGCAGACGGAGTTCTTCCGGTTGTCGTTCATCACGCCCCCGCTCGTTGCTGCTCGACGAGCTGCGCCAGCACCGGCACGAGCTCACCAGGACTCGGCGCGGCGGCGGCGTCGAGCCGCAGCCGGTGCGCCCCCTGCGCGAAGGACGGGTCCTCGATCACCCGCATGACCCGCTTGCGCATGACGTCGATCGAGTGCCGCGCGAAGTCGAGGGTGAGCCCGGCGCCCTGGCCGACCACCCACGCCGCGGTGTCCGACGACTCGATGTCCTTGGCCGCCAGTGCCCATTCGGTGCCGGCCTCCCCCTCGGCGAGCAGTCCCTCCTCACCCCCGGAGTCGAGGATGAGCTGCGGCACCCGCAGGCCGGCCGCCGCGGAGAACGTGCCGACGCCGCCGTGGTGGATCAACGCCGCGCACGTCGGTAGGAGCTGGTTGAGCGGCACGTAGTCGACGACGCGCACGTTGCCCGGCACCTCGCGCACACCGGCCAGCTGCGTCTCGTTCAACGTCGCCACGACGTCGACGTCCAGTTCGGACACCATCTCCAGCAGGCCGGGCACGTGGTCCCAGCCGCCCTTCATGACCAGCCGCCGCGACTGCCCGAGCGACAGCGCGACGCGCGGCCGGTCCTGCGGGGCGTGGAGCCAGTCCGGGACGGCGGTCTGGCCGGAGTACGGGATCCAGCGCATCGGCACCGTCCTGGTGGCCACCGGCAGCCGCATGCCCGCGGGGAGCGGGTCGATGGTCCACTGGCCGAGCAGCAAATCGCGGTCCACCTCGACGCCGTGCCGCTCGGCGGCGGGACGAACGGTCTCCGCCAGCGGGTTCCAGTTCGTCCCGACGCGGTCGAGCACCCACGCGAAGTAGTCGAGACCCCAGTGCAGCCGGGCGTGCGCCGCGCCGCTCACCCGCGCTCCGATGGCCGCCGCGGGGAAGCACGCGTCCCACACGACGAGGTCCGGCTTCCAGGCGCGGCAGAAGTCCACGAACTCGTCGACCACGGGCAGCGCGTCGGAGGCGGTGGCGCCGACCGGGTGGAAGTCCCAGATGGGCGGCAGCATGAACTGGCAGAAGACGTCCCAGAGGTTCTGCTCGGCCGGGCTGAACGGGCCGAGCGCGCGTCCGGTCTCTTCGAGCCGCGCGCGTGTCTCCGGCGGTGTCGGACGTCCCGGTCCCATCAGGGCCGGTGCGCTGTCGGCGGCTCCGAGGGACACCCCGGTCAGCCCGACCGCGGCGACGGCGTCGGCGAGCGCCGGATGCGCGGCGACGCAGACCTCGTGCCCCGCGCTCTGCAGCGCCCAGGCGAGCGGAACCATCGGGTTCAGGTGCGACGGCGTTGGCCAGGGGGTGAACACGACTCGCATGCGGCTGCTCCTCAGAGGGCGAAAGCGGATGACGCAGGCACGGCGACGGCCATCCTGAGTCGCGCGGAGCAGCGTGCGCATCTCCGAGGTTGCGGAGCGTGAAACCGCTGGCACCCCTGGGTTTCCGACCCCGGATTGCAAGGCGTCGGCAGCGCAATCTGCGAGAAGGAAGTGCCGCTGTCCAAAGCTACGGTCAGCGGGCGCGCGCATCGGGTGGAATTCGCAGGCTGAGGAGGAAGTTCAGTGACGGATCAGCTCGCTCCGATCTCCGATCGCGCGCCCGCGGCGACGCCCAGGCCGGCGTCCAGACCCGTGTGGCGAAACCCTTGGTGGATAGCGTTAGTGGCGCTCGTGGTGGCATTCTTGGTCTACGCCCTACCGCCCTACCTCGACCTCGACCCGGCGAAGTCCCTGTCGCCGATCGTCGAGGGCTCCTCGATCCACTACCCGTTGCTGGTCCTGCACATCGTCGCGGGCACGCTGGGACTGCTCACCGCCTGCCTGCAGATGTCGACGTGGGTGCGCGGCAGGTATCCGAGACTGCACCGCACGAGCGGGATCGTCTACATCTTCGGTGGCGCGCTGCCGGTCGCGGTGACCACGCCCGTCCTGCTGCTGTTCTCCGGCGAGATCGCCGCGGGACCGGGCAGGGTCGGCAGGTTCGTGCTCGGCCTGCTGTTGCTGCTGAGCACGGTCGTGGCGTACCGCATGGCGAGAAGGCACCGGTACGCCGACCACCGCCGGTACATGATCTACAGCTTCGCGCTGATCATGGACGGTGTCGGCACGCGGCTCGCGCTGTTCCTGCTCGGGGTCGTGCCGGTGTTCGGCGTGCAGCTGCCGTGGACCGCGCGGATCGACCAGGCGCTGCTGTTCGAGATGGTCGGGTGGTGCGTGTGGGTGTTCAACCTGCTCGTGGCCCAGTGGTGGATCGAGCGGACCAAGCACCGGAAAGTACTGTCCGCCAACGTGAAAGGCTGACCATGCGTCCCTTCCGGATCGACGTGCCCGACAGCCGGCTCGACGACCTCCGCACCCGGATCGCCGCGACCCGCTGGCCCGCCGCCATCCCCGGCACGGGCTGGGAGCGCGGAGTGCCACCGGAGTACCTGCGGGAGCTCGCCAAGCACTGGTCCACCGACTTCGACTGGCGGGCGGTGGAGCGGCGGCTGAACTCCTACGACCAGTTCGTCACCGAGATCGACGGCGCGACCGTGCACTTCCTGCACGTCCGATCGCCGGAACCGGACGCGCGGCCCCTGCTGCTCACGCACGGCTGGCCAGGCTCGGTGATCGAGTTCCTGGACGTGATCGGCCCGCTCACGGACCCGCGGGCGCACGGCGGCGACCCCGCCCAGGCGTTCCACCTCGTCGTGCCCTCGTTGCCGGGCCACGGCTTCTCCGGTCCGGTGGAACAGCCTGGCTGGGACCTTCCGAGGATCGCCGGGGCGTGGGCGGAGCTGATGGCCCGGCTGGGCTACGACGCGTACTTCGCGCAGGGCGGCGACTGGGGTTCGTTCATCTCGCTGGAACTGGCCAGGCGCGATCCGGAGCACGTCCGGGCGGTGCACGTGAACATGCTCGTCACGGTGCCGTCCGGTGATCCGGCCGAACTGGCCGGACTGTCCGAAGAGGACTTCGGGCGGCTCGGCGGGCTGCAGCGGTTCGACCGGGAGCTGTCGGGTTACCTGAAGCTGATGTCCACCCGGCCGCTGACCGTCTCCTTCGGGCTGAACGACTCCCCGGCCGGCCTGCTCGCGTGGATCGTGGAGAAGTTCAAGGACTGGACGGATCCGGCGGCCGAGCTGCCGGAGGACGCGGTGAACCGCGACATGCTGCTCGCGAACGTGACGCTGTACTGGCTGACCGGGACCGCCGCGTCGTCCGCGCAGCTGTACTTCGAGGCGGGTCCCCAGCTCGGTGCGATCTTCACGCCGGGGGTGCGGCCGGAGCCCGTGCCGGTCCCGCTGGGGGTGAGCGTGTTCGGCGGGGACGTCGTCGCGCCGGTCCGTGCGCTGGCCGAGGCCGACTACCCCGCGATCGTCTCCTGGTCGGAGGTGCCGCGGGGCGGGCACTTCGCCGCGATGGAGCAGCCGGAGGCGTTCGTCCGCGAGGTGAGGAAGTTCTTCGGTGCGGTCGGAGGCTGACATGCGGGGCCGCACCGCCCTGGTCACCGGGGCGACGGGTTTCCTCGGCGCGCACCTCGCCGAGGAGCTCGTCGCCCGCGGTGCGACCGTGCTGTGCCCGTGCCGGTCGGGGGTGCTCCGCCTGCCGCCGCACGACCGCCTGCGGCCGGTCCGGCTCGACCTGCTGGACAGGACCGGTCTCGCCCGGCTCGTGGCGGCCGGGGACGTCGACCTGGTCGTGCACAGCGCGGCCGTGGACGGGACACCCGAGGACAAGCGGCTGCGCGCGGGCACGATGATCGACGAGAACATGCGGATGGTGTCGAACGTCCTCGACAGCGCGCGGCGGGGTGGGGTCGCGGACACCGTGCTGCTGAGCTCCAGCGACGTCTACGCGGGCTCCGTGCCGTGGCCGACGAGGGAGACCGAGGACCACCACACGGACATGAGGTTCGCGCAGGACGGCTTCTACCTGTCCAAGGTGTACGCCGAGGTGCTCGCCGAGCAGTACGCGGCCGAGCACGGGATGCGCGTGCACATGCCCAGGCCCACCAGCATCTACGGCCCCGGCGACGACTTCGGTCCCCGGTCGCTGCGGCTGATCCCGAGGCTGATCTCCCGCGTGCACGCGGGAGAGGAGGTGGAGATCTGGGGGAGCGGTGAGCAGACCCGCACGTTCATCTACGTGACCGACGTCGTGCGGGCGGTGCTGGCGATGGTCGGACACCCGGTGCACCGCGTGGCCAACATCGGAACAGGCGAACAGGTCTCGGTGCTGGCACTGGCGCGGCTCGTGGGAGAGGCACTGGGCAGGCCGGTGCGCCTCAGGACCGATCCGGGCAAGCCCGAGGGCCGGTCGAGCCGGAACCTGGACCTGACCCGGATGCGGGAGATCGACGGCACGGCGCCCGTGCCGCTGCGGGAGGGACTGCGCCGCACCGTGGCGTGGTACCGGCGGTCAGCCGCCGAACTCGCGGACGATCTCCGTGATGTACCGGCCGTATCGTGAGTTGCCGTACCTGCGAGCAGCGGCGAGGCAGGCGTCGGTGTCGATGAAACCCATGCGCAGAGCCACTTCCTCCAGGCATGCGATGCCGACGTCCTGGCGCTGCTCGAGGGTGCGGACGTACTGGCTCGCTTCCAGCAGCGCCTCCGGCGTTCCGGTGTCGAGCCAGGCGAAGCCGCGGCCGAGGTCGACCATCTTCGCGAGGCCGCGGTCGAGGTAGACGCGGTTCACGTCGGTGATCTCCAGCTCGCCGCGCGCCGACGGCCTCACCTGCCGCGCGATGTCGACCACGTCGTTGTCGTAGAAGTAGAGGCCGGTGACGGCGAGGTCCGACCTCGGCCGCGCCGGCTTCTCCTCCAGCGACACCAGCCGCCCGGTGTCGTCCAGCTCGCCGACGCCGTACCGGTGCGGATCGCTCACCCGGTAACCGAACAGCACGCACCCCTTGACCGCGGTGCTGTGCTTCTCGAGCACGCGCTGGAATCCGGGACCGTGGAAGACGTTGTCGCCCAGCACGAGCGCGACGGAATCGCCACCGATGTGCTCCTCTCCGATGAGAAAAGCCTCGGCCAGCCCGTTCGGCCGCGGTTGTTCGGCGTAGTCGAGGTGGATGCCGAACTGGCTGCCGTCGCCCAGCAGCTGCCGGAACAGGGGCACGTCGCGGGGCAGCGAGATGATCAGCACCTCGCGGATCCCGCTCAGCATGAGCACCGACAACGGGTAGAAGATCATCGGCTTGTCGCCGACCGGGAGCAGTTGCTTCGAGATCGCGGCGGTCATCGGGCCCAGCCGGGAACCGGTGCCGCCGGCGAGAATGATTCCCTTCACGAATCCAGTTAACGGCAGCGGCGGAGGGAACCCGCGGTATTTGTTCGATAATGCGCTCCGCAGGGCGGTAGGGGGCATTAGGGGTTGGGTGCCGGGGCGCTCGTGAATCTAATTGTGGTGATTCGCCGGAAACACACTCGGAGGTAGCGCCGTGGGAACGTCGGTGTGGGATTACCTGGCTGAGTACGAAGCCGAGCGCGACGACATCCTCGACGCGGTGGACAGCGTGTTCCGGTCCGGCCGGCTGGTCCTCGGCGACAGCGTCGCCGGGTTCGAGTCCGACTTCGCCGCCTACCACGGCGTGCGGCACTGCGTCGGCGTCGACAACGGGACGAACGCGCTCGTGCTCGCGCTCAGGGCGTTGCAGGTCGGGCCGGGCGACGAGGTCATCACCGTGTCGAACACGGCGGCACCGACCGTGGTCGCCATCGACTCGGTGGGCGCCACACCGGTGTTCGTCGACGTGCGCCCGTCGGACTACCTGATGGACGTGAGCCAGGTGGCCGCCGCCATCACCCCGCGGACGAAGTGCCTGCTGCCCGTGCACCTCTACGGCCAGTGCGTGGACATGGCGCCGCTGCAGGCGCTGGCGGAGGCGCACGGCATCCCGGTCCTGGAGGACGTCGCCCAGGCCCACGGCGCCACCCACCACGGGCGGATCGCCGGCGGCATGGGCGAGGCGGCGGCGTTCTCCTTCTACCCCACCAAGGTCCTCGGCGCGTACGGCGACGGCGGCGCGGTGATCACCTCGGACGACAAGGTCGAGGAACGGCTGCGGCGGCTGCGCTACTACGGCATGGCCGAGCGGTACTACGTCGTGGAGACCCCGGGCCACAACAGCAGGCTCGACGAGGTGCACGCCGAGATCCTGCGGCGCAAGCTCCGCCGCCTCGGCACCTACCTCGCGGGCCGCCGGGCCGTCGCCCGGCGGTACGCCGAAGGCCTGGCGGACACCGAGCTCGTGCTGCCGCACGTCGCCGACGGCAACGAGCACGTCTACTACGTCTACGTGGTCCGCCACCCGGACCGGGACCGGATCATCGAGGAGCTCCGGTCCCGCGACATCTTCCTCAACATCAGCTACCCGTGGCCCGTCCACACGATGACCGGCTTCGACCACCTCGGCTACGCGACGGGCTCGTTGCCGGTGACCGAGGCACTGGCCAAGCAGATCTTCTCGCTGCCCATGTACCCCTCGCTCGACCCGTCCGTGCAGGACAAGGTGATCGACGCGCTGCACGAGGTGCTCCGATGACGAGCATCTCCACGCAGATCGCGTTGTCCGCGCACGACGTCGAGGGCGCGCACCTCGACCTGCCGGACTTCCACCGCTGGTTCGCCGGGCTCGCGGAGCAGTGCTACACGCACACCCGCCGGATCCCGCTGGACGCCCTCGACGGCTGGTACACCCTGCCGGGCAGCGGCGACATCGTGCACGCCAGCGGCAAGTTCTTCACCGTCAACGGCCTCGACGTCGACATGCCGGGCAACGCCGTCCCGCACTGGACCCAGCCGATCATCAACCAGCCCGAGGTCGGCATCCTCGGGATCCTGGTCAAGGAGTTCGGCGGCCGCCTGCACCTGCTGATGCAGGCGAAGCCGGAACCGGGCAACCCCAACGGCCTGCAGCTCTCGCCCACCGTGCAGGCCACCCGCAGCAACTACACGAGGGTGCACGGCGGCCAGGACGTGCCCTACCTCGACTACTTCCGCGACACCTCCGGGCACACCGTCGTCGCCGACGTGCGGCAGTCGGAGCAGGGCGCGTGGTTCTACCGCAAGCGCAACCGGAACATGATCGTGTCGGTGAGCGAGGACGTCGAGCTGCTGGACGGTTTCTGCTGGCTCACGCTCGGCCAGGTCCACCGGTTGCTGCTCGTCGACGACCTGGTCAACATGGACGCGCGGACCGTGCTGTCGTGCCTGCCGTTCACCGGCGCAGGCGAGCTCTCCGGCACGGGCGACGGGTTCCGCGACGTGGTCGCGCGGTCGTGCGGGCCCGCGGTGCGCGGCGTGCACAGCGAGGACGAGATCCTGCGGTGGATCACGGACGTGCGGGTGCGCACCGAGTTGCGCACCAAGTTGATCCCGCTGCACGAAGTGCGCGACTGGCACCGCACCGAGTACGCGATCACCCACGAGACCGGCAGGTTCTTCGACGTGATGGCGGTCGAGGTGCGGGCGAGCGGACGTGAGGTGCGCACGTGGACCCAGCCGATGATCGAACCGCACGGCACGGGCCTGGCCGCGTTGGTGGTGCGCAGGATCGGCGGCGTGCTCCACGCGTTCGTGCGCGCGAGCGCCGAACCGGGCTTCCTGGACGTGGCCGAGCTTTCGCCGACCGTGCAGTGCACGCCGGCGAACTTCGACGTCCTGCCCGCGGCCGCCCGTCCGCCGTTCCTGGACCTCGCGCTGAACGCCCCGGCGTCGTCGATCCGCTTCGACGCGGTGCTCTCGGAGGAGGGCGGCCGGTTCTTCCACCCGCGCACGCGGTACGTGATCATCGAGGTGGACGAGGACCTGGAGCACCCCGACTTCCGCTGGGTGGTGCCGCACCAGCTCGTGGGACTGCTCCGGCACAGCCACTACGTCAACGTCCAGGCCCGGACTCTGGTGGCGTGCCTGCACAGCCTCACGTCGTGAGCAGCTCGCGCGGGAGGTCTTCCCGTCCCGCGATCCCGAGCTTGCGGTAGACGCGGGTGAGGTGCTGCTCGACGGTGCTGACGGTCACGTACAACCTGCGGGCGATCTCGCGGTTGCTGTGCCCCGCGGACGCCAGTGCGGCGACCTTGCGCTCCGCGGCGCTGAGGACCGCCGGCGCCGCGACGGGCTCGCAGGGCAGCCCCGACTCCCGGCGGGCCCTCCTGCCGAGCAGGCGGGCTTCGCGCAGCGCACCCCGCTGGTGCCGGTCGTGGCCGAGGTCGGCGAGCGCGCGGGACAGCTCCAGGTGATCACCGGCGTGCTCCAGCCTGCGCACCGCGTCGCGCAGCAGCCTCGTCCGGTCCGCGCCGGCCGAGACCCCGGCGAGCAGCCGCAGCGCGATCCCGGTCGTGCGGGGGTCCGTCGCGGCCGTGATCTCCTCCTCCAGGAGCGCTGTCGCCTTCCCGGGCTGCCCGAGCGCGATCCTCGCCTCGGCCGCACCCAGCCGGTCCGCGCACGCCGTGAAGTCGTCGAGCGCCGCGTGCGGCCGGCCCAGCGCGAGGTGGTGGCGGCCTCGAGCCCGCAGGTACGGCAGCCAGAAGACGCTGCGGGACACGGCGTCCGGCACGGGGCGCGGGCCGGACTCCCTGCCGAGCGCGGCGTCGGCGAGCAGCGCGAACCGCAGCGGTAACCCGAGGGCGGCGCCCCAGCCGTCCGGACCCAGGCGGCTCAGCGCGGACTCGGCGGCTTCGGCCGCGGCCACGACGTCACCCCGGTGCCAGCGGTCCTCCGCCCGGACGGCGTCGAGCAACGCGAGCAGGGTGGCGGAGGTTTCGTCCGCGGGAGCCGTCCGCCAGTGGCGGGGCCCGGCCAGGCGCAGCGCCTGGGCGACGGCTTCCGGCGCGGTGTCCGGTCCACGTCGTCGCAGCACGGCCTCGGGGTCGACCGGCAGCAACGGCCGTCCGGTCAGGAACTCGTGGCACAACGACAGCTCCGGGGTCGGGCGCGTGGGCGGCGCGGGGGAGAAGTCGCCCTGCCACCACCGCGCCCGCAGCACCACGGGATCGTCGGCGGTGCAGGGGAGCAGGGTGCGCACCGCTGCCGCCGGATCGGTGTGCCACTGAGCCCGGCCGAGCTCGACGCGCAAGGCTTCGTCGTCGCGGTTCCTCAGCGCGAGCCGCAGGCACTCGGCGGCGAACGCGGGTGTGGCGGTCCGTGCCGCCCGCCGCAGCAGCGAGATCCCGCCCGTGGAGGCGTCAACCGAGTGGGCGGCAACGCAGTGCTCGGCGACTTCGGCGTCCGGCGCGCCCAGGTCGTGCAGCAGTTCCGCGGCACGGCGGTGCAGCGCGACGGCCTCCGCGGGGGCGAGCGCGCCGAGCAGGACCTCCTCCGCCCCGGGGAGGCGGAACCGGGTGCCGTCGTGCAGCCCGCTGTCGGTGAGCACCGCGGTGAGCGCGGTGGCGGCCTGCGGATGCCGATCGGTCAACCTGCCTAGGAGAGCGCTGCGAGGACCGAGCACCGCGAGTCCGCACGCGACCTCGAACAGCGCGGGACCGTTGCCGCGCACCAGGTCCAGGAACGTCCTGCGGGTCACGGGACCGACCTGGCCGCCGTCCTCGCGCAACGCTGCCAGCAGCGCCGGGTTGCCGCCACTGGGCCCGTGCGACTCCGCGGCGAGCGGACGCAGCCAGACCTGGGCCCACGTCGACAGCTCGGCGCGATGAGGCGAGTCCGTCGCCGCGTGCGTCACGACTACGCGCATGTTCGGAAAACGGCGCAGCCACACCAGGAAGCCGACGGACTCGGGGTCCGCGTGCTGCACGTCGTCGACCACGACCAGCGTGGGCCGCGACCGTGAGAGGTGCGGTGCCAGCTGGTGCGCGACGCCGTGCGCGACAGTGCGCTCGGACCTGACGGCGGTGGCGGCCACCACCTGTGCCGTCGTCCGTTCGAGCGCCGCACGCAGCAGGGCGGTGCGTCCGCACCCGAGGCCGCCGCTGACGACGACCTGGGGTGGACCGGACAGCACCGCCCGCAGCGCCGAGTCGCGTTCGAGCAGGGGGTGGGAATCCGTGCCCCACCGGGAACCACCGTTCGACCGGCGGGGCACGGATCTGGTCAGGCGTTGATCGGGGTGTTCTGGTACGCGGCGATCAGCCATCGGCCGTCCTGCCTGGCCAGCACCCAGGTCGCCCTGATCGCGCGTTCCGGCGCGACCGCCGTGTCGCCGGGCGCGAGCACGCCGCCCTGGGTGACGATCACGCCGGCGTCCTCGCCGAGGTAGCGCGCGTCGAGCGGCTCGCCGAACACGCGGGTGCCCTGGTAAGGACCACCGAACGCCTGCGTCATGAACCCGCGGATGCCGTCACGGCCGCGCAGGAAGATGTCGTTCGGCAGGATCAGGGTGGCGTCCTCGGTGAACAGTTCGCTGAACGCCGCGCCGTCGTTGGTGGCCCAGGTCTCGATCATCTTGGCGGGCAGCTCGTGCATCTGCTCCGCACCGAGTTCGGTGACCGACATGGTGTGTCCTTTCCGGCTGGGTCAGAGGTAGTCCGTGTTCGGTTCGAGGCCGCAGAGCACTCGCCCGTACAGCTCGTAGTTGGTGTTGGGGTGCATGAGCGCGTGCATGTTGAGGGCCTGGACGTCGCGGAGGATCCGCTGGATGGGCACGGTGTTGTAGAGCGATGAGCCGCCGCTCGCGGTGGCCAGCACCTCCACCGCTTGCTTCGACAGGTCGAAGACGCGGCCGAGAGCGACCCGTGCGCGTGCGCGCTCGTGCACGGACCACGGCTCGTCTGCCTGTCGTGCATCGATGTGCTCGGCGAGGCGGGTGGCCTGGAACGTCGCCTCGTCGATCTTCATGGCGGCCTCGGCGACCTGCAGGTGGGTGATGGGAGCCTCGCGCTGGCTCTCGTACTTCGTGTAGGTGATCTTGCGGTTGGGCAGGCGGTCGAAGAAGTTCTCCCTGGCAGCGTTCGCGAGGCCGATCGCGGTGCCGGTGAACGTCGCCGAGCCCGTGACCATCAGAGGCGCGCGGAACATCGGCGCCCCCGCGTTGGCCTGCGAGGCGTACTGGCCCTGCAGCACCAGGATCAGCGGCAGCACGCGTTCCGCGGGAACGAACACGTCCTCCGCGACGGTGGTGACGCTGCCGGTGCCACGCAGCCCGTAGGGGTGCCAGTCGTCCACGATCTTGAGGTCGGACATGGGCACGACGGCCATCAACGGCCAGAGGCTGCTGCCGTCGGGGGTCGGCCCCATGGCGAGGACGACCTGCCACTTGCTGTGCAGCGCGTTGCTGACGAACTGCCAGCCGCCCTTGATCACCACGCCGCCGTCGTGAGGGGTCGCCATCGCCGTCGGGCTCAGCACCGAGCACACCCGCGAGTCGGGGTCGGCGAACACCTCGTCCTGCACGGAGTCCGGGAAGAGGCCGGCGAGCCAGCAGCTGACCGCGTTCACCGCGACGTTCCAGGCCGCCGACCCGTCGCCGAGCGCGAGCTGGCTGATCGTCTCGAACGTCGTGCCGGCGTCGGTCTCGAGGCCGCCGTACCGCGTGGGCACGCGCATCCGGTAGAGACCGGCCTCGGTCATGGCGTCGACGACGTCGTCGTGGAGGCGGCGGTTCTCCTCGTGCCACAACGCGTGCGACTGCAGCAGCGGAACGAGTTTCGAGGCGTTCTGCACGAATTCCGTGCGCGACTGGGAGTTCAACCTGTCCTCCGGAAAGTGTGTGTGGATGTCCCGCTCGCCGATCCTGGCAGCGCGCGGTGCCCGAGCGCTTCTCTCGAATTGCAGAATCGCCACCGCGATCTGCGCAATCTGGAAGAAGGAACCTCGCGGACCGCCCAGTAACGTCCGGCTCGCTCGGCGACTTCGGAGATGGAGCTGACCCATGACGACTCACGCCGGGGCGCGGTCCGCGCCCGGCTCACTCAACGACCGCTGGCACCGTCTCGCGCTCAACCTCTTCGCGTTCGTGGTGATCGCGCACTGGGCCGAGCACATCGTGCAGGCGATCCAGGTGTTCGTGTTGGGCTGGCCGCGTCCGCAGGCGGGCGGTGTGCTCGGCCTGTGGATTCCGTGGCTGGTGACGTCCGAATGGATGCACTACGGCTACGCGGTCATCATGCTGATCGGCTTCTTCGTGCTGGCTCCGGGATTCACCGGCCGTGCGAAGAAATGGTGGAAGACCGCTCTGTGGATCCAGTTCTGGCACCACTTCGAGCATTTGCTGCTGCTGGTGCAGGCGCTGACGGGACGGAACCTGCTCGGCGGCCCGGTACCGGTCAGCATTCTGCAGCTGGTGCTGCCGCGGGTGGAGCTGCACCTCTTCTACAACCTGATCGTGTTCGTGCCGATGGTGGTCGCCCTGTACTTCCACATGAGGCCCTCCCCGCAGGACAGGGCGGAGATGCGCTGCACCTGTGCGGTCGGCGCGGCGGCCTGACGTGCACGACCACGGCTCGACGGTGCCGGTGCTGTTCGGGCCCGTGCTGCTCTACCTGATCGGCTACCTCTCGGTTCCGGCGGTGGCGGGGTTCGCGCTCATGCGGATCGTGACGCCACCTCCGCGCCGGATCGACGCGCTGCTGGTGACGGGCGCGTCGACGACGACGTTCCTGGTGGCGATGCTGCTCTTCCCCTCGTTCGCGCTGCCACCGCAGGCGATCGTGGTCCTGCTCGCCGCGGGCATCGTCCCGTTCGTCCTCTGGTGGCGCGGCCCGCACCTGATCGCACGGGTCGTGGTCGTGGCACCGTGGCTGGTGGCCGCCGCGTTCGTGACGGCGGTGCTCCGTGCTCCGGCCGACCAGGCCGGCGCCTTCCTGGCGGCGCTGACCGCGGTGTCGTGGATGACGTTCTGCGTGCCGAGATCACGCGCCGGCCGTGTCGTTCTGCGAGTGGTCGCGGGGGCCCTCGCACTGTCGGTGGTGGCGTTCACGGGATCGGTGGCGGCAGGTGGCTCGTTGTAGCGGACAACCGGCAGTTTGATCCACCACACGGGTGGCGAACATTGTGCACCGATGTTCTTCCGTGATCGCACTGCTAGTTTTCGGGCGAAATTCCCGGTCTGTCCCACACCTCGCGCCAAGGGGGAGCCTTGCCCATTCCAACCGAGCCGATCGGCAGCATTCCTCGTTCCCCCGAACTCGTCGAGGGACTGTCCGCGTTCGCTTCCGGCAGGCTGGGGCAGGCCGAACTCGACGCTGTGACGCAGCGGGCGGTCGCCGACACCGTCCGCCGTTTCGAGGCGACCGGTTCGCCCGTGGTCACCGACGGCGAACAGGCGAAGTCGAGCTTCGCGACCTACCCGCTCGACGGCGCCACGTCCTTGGCCGGTGACGGGGCGGTCATCCCGTTCGCGGACGGGCACACCCGCCGGCTTCCGCGCCTGACCGGAGGTCCTTTCCGCTACGCGTCATTCGCGGAGAAGTACCTTCGCGCGGTTTCGCACCACACCGACCTGCCGGTCAAACAAGCGGTGATCGCGCCTTCCGCGCTGAGCCTGCTCTACCCCTCCGACGGGCTCGCCGACTATCCGCGCGAGGAATTCCTCGCCGACCTCGTCGACCAGAGCGAGGCCGACATCCGCCGCTGCCTCGACGCCGGCGCCGCCTCGGTCCAGATGGACTTCACCGAGGGCAGGTTGTCGCTCAAACTCGACCCGAGCCGCGGCCTGCTGCGCAGCTTCGTGGAGCTGAACAACCAGGTGCTCGACCGCTTCTCCGACGAGGAACGCGCACGCATCGGCGTCCACACCTGCCCCGGTGGCGACCAGGACTCGACCCACAGCCTCGACGTCGACTACGCGGAACTCCTGCCCGACCTCTTCGCGCTGAACGCGGGCCGGTTCTACCTCCAGCTGGCCAGTGAGCCCGACCGCGAACGGGTCCTGCGGATCATCGGCGACCACGCCCCGGCCGGCGCTGTCGTGTTCCTCGGCGTGATCGACCCCATCGACCCGCGCGTCGAGACGCCGGAGGTCGTGCGCGACCGCGTTCTCCAGGCGGCCCGCTTCCTTCCCGCAGACCGCATGGGGACCTGCGACGACTGCGGCTTCTCGCCGTTCGCCGACGACACCTCGACCTCCCGCGACACCGCTTTCGCCAAGATCGCCGCTCGCGTGGAGGGCACCGCCCTGGCGGCGGAAGCACTCGGCGTCTGACGCGACGCCCGCCGGGCACGCGGTGATCGTGCAAGACGTCCAGAACCGGTGAGCTCTCCGCCCACCGCGAGCCGAAGCCGTGGCCGGGAGCCGGCCGAGTCGTGCGAACAGGAGTGACGACCAGGGTGCGATTCTCCGACAGATCCCGGCGGGTGGTGATCGTCGGAGCGGGACTCGGTGGCACCGCCACCGCGGTCCGGCTCCTGCGTTTCGCCAGAGAACCACTGCAGGTCGTGCTGGTCGAGCGCACCCCGGAGCACCGCAACGCCGGCGTGGCCTACCACCCGGCGGGCAACCCCTGGCACCACGTCTTCAACATCCAGGCCGGGCGCATGTCGATGTTCCGCGAGGACGTCGACGACTTCGTGACGTGGGCCAACACCAGCGCGGACCGGACCGGCTGGGCGCCGGAGTGGCGTGACGTCACGTTCACCGAGTCCGGGCCCGCGCCGCGCCGCATCTACGCCGACTACCTCGCCGACCGCCTCGCCGAAGCCGCGCGCGAGGCGTCGGCGGGCGTGACGCTGACCGAGGCCGACGGCGAGGTGGTCGACGTGACGGTCGACGCCGGTGACGTGCACGTCACCGTCGAGAACTTCGCCCTGCCACGCGAACCCGCGCCGCTCGGCGGTACCGGGTCGTCGCGGGTGCGCCTGCGCGCCGACCACCTCGTCATCGCGACAGGACTGGAGCAGCGGGCGCACCCGTTCGCGGCCGAGGTGCTCGACCACCCGTCGTTCGTCCGGCACCCCTACTCCGCCGCGGGGGTCGAGCGCGTGCAGGCCGTGCGGCCGGACGCCGTCGTCGCGATCATCGGCACCCTGCTCACCGGCTACGACTCCGCGGCGCTGCTCCTGCGCCGCGGGCACACCGGGAAGATCCACATGATCTCGCGGTCCGGTCTGACGATCCGCACCTACCCGGCGGACCACCGCCACCAGGTGCTCGACCTGCCTCCGCCGCGGTTGCGCGGCGACTACGAAGGCCCCGGTGACCTGGTCCGGCGCGTGAAGGACGAATGGGACCGGGCCTGCGCCGTCGTGGCCGAGAAGCACCCCGACGTGGCACCGGCGGTGGTCACCGAACGGGTGGCCAAGTCCTGGGAGCCCCACCTGCCCGAACTCCTGCGCTGCGTGCCGACACCCGATCTGCGCGCGCTCCTCGACGGCTACGGCAGTGTGCTCGCCACCCTCCGGGTGAGCGCCGTCGCGTACACGACCGAGGTCGTCGACACGGCGATGACCGGTGACGGGCAGATCACCGTCACGACCGGGAAGGTGACCCGGATCGCCGACACCGGCAACGGCACGCTGGCGCTGACGGTGTCCACAGAGGACTCGGATCGGACGGTCGAGGCGGACCTCGTCATCTCGAACTTCGGCCGGGAGCCGGACTACGGGCGAGTCGGCTCTCCTCTGTGGACGAACCTGCTCGCGCGCGGTCTGGCCGTGCGGCACGGGCGCACCGGCCGCGGGGTGGAGGTGGACGAGACCGGTGTCCTGCTCGGCCCGGCCGGTGTTCCGTCCGGCCCGATCTCGGTGGTCGGCGGTCCCCGCGAGGGCGACGAAATCGTGCGGTACGGCCGCATGGGCGCGTTCGCGTTCAACCTCGCCGCGATCAAGAACCACTCCGTCGGTGTCGCCGCGGACGTGCTGCGCCGGCTCGAGTCCTGCTACGACGACCGGACCGGCGACGGGGCGGCGGACCCGAGCGCACCGGCGTTCGCACGCGCGGTCTCGCTCGAAGCGCGCAGGATGGCCGCTCGACGGCGGCGTGACCGCGAGGAACTGGCGCTGCGCCTCGACGAGAGCCTGACGGCCGCGCGAGAGGCGCTGGCCGGTGACGGCGGGCTCACGACGACCACGCTCCGGTTCGCGGTGAACGCGGTGGCCGCGACGAAGCTCAACGACCTGTCGGTGACACCGAGGGACCTCCGCTCCCTGCTGGGACTCGACGAGCCGGCCACGCCCACCGGCTGACGCGCGGGCACCGGGCATTCCGGAAGATGCGCGGCCGGTTCGGCGGCTGCGATCCTCGAAACGATCCGGAGTGCGCCGCCCACGCCCTGCCGACCGCGGCGCTCCGGCCAGGGAATGGTGGAAGGACGCCTGTGAACCTTCGCGAGACACGTGCGGACGTACTGGTCGGCGGACCCCTCAAGACCGTCCGCGGCACCTGCAACCGAACGGGGAAACCCGTCGCCGGTGCTGTCCTGCTGACCGGTGAGCTCGGCCCGCACCTCTACGACGCCATCCTGTCGTCCGCTGCCGTGATCTGCGCACGAGGCGGCCGGACCGGCCACATGCAGTCGCTGTGCCGCTCCCGCGGCATCCCCGTCCTGCGCGTCGACCCGCACGACCTGGACGCGCTCGCCGGCGACATCACCATCCGGCTCGACCGCGGCGTGGTCCTCCACGGCAACGCCGAACACGTGCAGCACCAGGTGAGACCCTCCATCTCGGGCCTCGGTGACGTCGAGTCGATCTGCGTGGTCATCGCCGACGCCTCGGACATCCGCTCCACCAACGACCTCACCCCGCACGTGGACAGCTACTTCATCCGCGAGGAGTTCCTGTGCCTCAGCGCGGGCCTGAGCCCGGTCGACGCCCTTCGCGCCGGGCCGCGCGAAGCCGAGCGCTACGGCGTCGCCGTCGCGGCGGAACTGCACTCGATGGTGGAGGAACTCCTCCCGGGGCAACGACTCGTCATGCGGCTGCTCGACCTCCGCTCCGACGACGCCGCACGGATGACCGCCGGGGCCGAGGTGGACGCCGAGCCCAACCCCGAGATGGGCCTGCACGGAGCTCGGTGGCTGCTCGCCGAACACCACTACCCGGCCGCGTTCCGCTCGCTGCGCGCCCACGTGGCCGACCACTTCGGCGCGGCCGCGGACCGGCTGAGCTTCGCGGTGCCGTTCATCAACGACAGCACCGAATTCCTGCGCCTGCGCGACCACCTGGCCCTGACCGCCGACACCCCGCTCGGCGTCTTCGTGGAGACACCGGCCGCGGTGCACTCCGCGGCCGAGTTCTGCGCGGCGGGCGCCAGCGAGCTGTTCGTCGGCACCAAGGACCTGATCCAGTTCTACCTCGCGGCCGACCGCGGCAACCACCGGGTCGCCGCCACCTACCAGACCCGGCACCCGGCCGTGCTGGCCGCGCTGCGCGACACCGTCGAGTCGGGCCGCGCCTCGGGCGTACCGGTGCACGTGTTCGCGCTCGGCGCCGACGTGGACCACTACCTGCGGCACCTTCCGGCCAAGCGGCTCATGATGTGCAACGCCGAACTCCGGCACCTGGCCGGACCCGTGGAACTGCTGGCCTGACCGGGAGGCCGGTCGACGTCCGTGCACGTCGACCGGCGGCTCGGGTTTCCCGCATCAGCGCGAGGGCCGTCCGGCCCGGCGCAGCCGGGTGAGCAGGCCGTCGGAGATCCCGCGAAGCCTGCCGATCTGGTGCTGTGGTGGTGTCGCCGGCTGGAAGGTCCGGTAGCGCTGTTTGGTCACGCACACGATGACGGCGTGCATGAACCTCTCGCGGTCAGGCACCCGCACGGCCCAGCGCTCATCGGTGCGCGTGTTCCACAGCACGCCCGTCCGGTGCCCGCTCATGACGAGGTAGAGCGCCAGCTGGAGGAACATGGCGTGATCGAGCTCGGAGACGAACTTGAGCTCGAAGACCCGGCCGTCGTGCACGGCGTCCGCGACACCCGCGAACGTGATCGGCGTCGCCGCGGACGAGGCGACAGCCAGCCCCGACAGGGTCATCGACACCTGCGCCTCGCAGTCGGGGGGAAGCTGTGTCGCCAGCCGCCTCGTCACCGCGTCACGGACCTCATCGCCCACCTTCCGCGTGACCTGTTCCGCGTAGCGCATCTGGTCCGTGTCGACAGCGGTCAGCACCAGCGAGTTGTGCCAGGGGTCCTCGTTCAGGAGGGCGCGCAGTCGCTTCGCGATCGGTTTGGGGTTCAGCAGCACCTCGGCCGCCGGGTTGTACCTGTCGAAGAACACCGCCTCCTGGTAGTGCCCCACCACGGGGGAGAGGTCGATCAGCCCGTCGACGCGGTCGATGTCGATCTCCTCGCCCGTGCCGTCGTCGAGGCGCCGCCGGTCCAGCAGGTCGACACAGGCCTGGAGGTTCTCCGCATAGGTGAAGTCGAAGCAATCCGATGCCAGCAACGGCTTCTCGTACTTCGGCAGTGCGTCGTCCAGCAGCCCGGTGAACCGCTGCACGGGGATGAAGCCGATGCTCCTGGCTTGCCGGTGCGACTGTTCCGATCGCACGAAGACGACCTCGTCCTTCCCCCGGGAGGCCGCGACCAGGAAGACGTTGCGCAGGACCGTCTTGTCGACGCCGGGGAACCCGCAGCGCATGTCCCAGGTGGTCTCGTCGTAGTCGAACACCACGCTCGCCGATCGTTCGAGACCCTTGCTGGAGTCGAACGTCGTGAACACCGCGGTGTCGTCGTTGTAGGTCACCGAGCTGTCGCCGTCCCGGATGGAGGCGTAGACGGTCTTCTTGTTGAAGACGTCACCGTGCTTGCGTTCGAGGTGGTTCAACGCCTCGGCCATCTGCCCGTTGCGCCTGCCCAGGCACAGCAGGTCGCCGGGACTTTTCGCCGCCATGAACTCGAGCGCTTCGTCGTAGGAGACGTACTGGATCGTCTGCGATCGGTTGACGCCGACGACAGGCTTGTTCCACGCCTCGCTGAGCAGTGCCCCGAGTTCCGGACCGACCCGGAAGGACTGCGTGAACGGCATCAGCTCGGCCTGCCGGGTGATCTCCCTGGTGAACCGCTGCACGTCCAGCGTCGTGTTCGACTGCACCTTCTGGGCGAGGTCGCCGACCAGCACGGTCTGCATCGACGGGTTCAGCGACTTGATGTTGCGCAAGAGCTGCGCGTACTCCTCGTTGATGTCCTGGTACTCGTCGACCACGAGCAGGTCGAACCTGGGGAAACCCGCCGAGAGCTCGGTGAACGCCGCGTTGAACCGCCGGATCGACTCGCCGATGCCGCACCTGATGCCCGCCTCGACCAGCGACGGGTACACGATGCCGTGGTAGTTCTGCACTTTCGCGTGCCTCACCCGGCGTTGTGCGTCCGCCTTCAACAGCTTGCTGTAGGTCAGGTACAGGACTTTCCGGCTCCGGCCCACCTCGGTGCACAACGCCTGGATCGCCGTGGTCTTGCCCGATCCCACCGTCGCGTCGACGATGACGTCGCGCCCGGCCCGCACCGCGTCGATCATCCGCCGCTGTTCGGTGCTCAGCCGCACCGGCACCGCCGCGGTCCCGCGGCCGTCCTGCCGCTGCCGGCTCGACGCACGGCTCGGACTTCCCGCTGCCACGTCGAAAGCCGGCTCGGCCGCCAGGTGCTCGCGCAACACCGCTGCGGCATCCGCCCGCGAAGCAGGCCGCAGTCGCGGGGGCAAGAGCACCTGACAGCGCGCCTGCAGGGCGCCGGTCGTGCGCTGCAACGCTCGCGCCAGCTCGTTCAGCGGCGTCCCGCGCCGGATCCCGTCCACCAGAACCGCGGTGTCCCGCGCCGACCAGGCCGCGCCCGCACGGCTGGGTCTGGACACGGCACCGTCGTCATGGCTGTCAGCAGTCACATGGTCACGTTATCGACACCCGGTGGCCACAGCACCGGGTTTCGATCAAGGAACAGGACGCACCGGGACGGTTCAGCACGCCCTGACGACGGCTGTGTGCGCTTTGCCGCCGAGGTCGAGGATCGTCACGGTGCGGTTGCCGGCGGGCACGCGGACCACGTAGGTGCCGGGGTAGACCGGGTAGCCGTAGTAGCTGCCGGCCGGGGCAGCCGAGGTGCCCGCGATCATCTCGCCGCTGGTGCGGTGGATCGTCGTGGAGACCGCTTTGCCGCAGTTGTTGGAGATGTAGATCTTGCCCTTGGTCGCGGCGGCGGCGGATCCCGCGCCGAGGACGGAGACGAACAGACCTGCGGTGGCCAGACCGGTGAGAATCCGCCGGGTGGTCGTCATGGTGCTCCTCCAGCTGCTGCGGACGTCCGTCGCAAGGTATCCACCGGTGCGGCCGGGCACAGTCGGTCGAACGACCGACATCCGGCCTGGGTTCGCACGCCGGCCGAGGCTTCCGCGTTGTTCCGAGATCGGCGCCGCCGAGCACGGCGGATCAGCACGTCAGCAGCATCAGCGTGAACATCGTCGTCGAAGCGGTGACGAGGGGCAGCGCGACGGCTGTGAGGCCGGTGAGCGTGCCGGAGAGGACTCTGCCCACGCGGCTCGGCGTCCGGGGCCGCCGCCGCAGGTGTTCGAGCCGGGCGTCGATCGCGTCCCTGCCCATCGCGAGCGCCGAGTCCGGGGCGCCGTGGCACGAGACGCGCAGCAGGGCGGTGCGGACGGTGTCCGCGCCGTGGGTGCGGGCCGCGGTCAAGTCCGCCGACATCTCGACCAGCTCGCGGATCGTGCTGCCCGCTCGCTTGAACAGCGGCAGGACGGGCAACGCGGTGGCGACGGCGTCCGCGGCGGCCACCAGCAGGTGATGGCGGCCGGTGAGGTGGGCCCGTTCGTGGTCCAGGACGGCGTCGACCTCGCCGGGGGTCAGGTGGAGGTGAAGTCCCTCGGTGGCGACCACGACGCCGGGTTTGGCCGCGAGGC
Source organism: Lentzea sp. CC55 (assembly GCF_021056325.1). NCBI lineage: Bacteria > Bacillati > Actinomycetota > Actinomycetes > Pseudonocardiales > Pseudonocardiaceae > Lentzea > Lentzea sp. CC55. The sequence continues at coordinate 62,883 of NZ_JAJCXE010000028.1, forward strand.
TGAACGCCAGGGGTCGTTCGTGGTCGAGCCACACCGTCGCGGGCGCGCCGGCTTCTCGTCGTCCGGCGAGCCGGAGCACCGCGAGTTGCTCCTCGCGGGCTCGGGCGCGTCGGCGGGCGCCGCGCACGCCGACGACGGCGAAGCGGACGAGCAGCCCGGTCAGCAGGGCGCCGCCGGTGATGCCGCTGAGCACCTCGACGGTGGGGGTGGCGCCGTGGACCACCGACTCCCAGCAGTGGTGCAGGGTGGAGAGGCCGTGCTCGGGCAGCAGGAGCAAGACCACCGCGACGGCCGAGGTGGCGACGACCGCGACGATCGACGTGAGCCACCCGACGAGAGCGACCACCGGGTCGCCCAGGCTCCGCAGCAGGGGTGGCGCCAGCCAGCCGGCCGCGGCGGACGCGAGCAGCAGGGCCAGGGCGACGGTCATGTCCCGGCGGCCTTGCGGCGGAACGCCTTGCGCAGCACGGCCGACTCCTCGGCCGTCGCCGACTGCGCGAAGTGCAGCAGGGCGGCTTCCGGGTCGCCGGAGGCGACGAGGATGTCGCGCACGGCGTTCGAGGCCGCTTCGACCCGGCTGGTCGTCGGCTCGTACCGGTAGGCCTTGCCCTCGAGTTCGCGGGCGACCCAGTCCTTGCGGTGCAGGTTGTCCAGCACGGTCATCACGGTCGTGTAGGCGAGTTGCTTGCCGGTGTCGAGGCGTTCGAGCACCTGGCGCACCTTCAGCGGTTCTCCGGCGTGCCAGAGCACGTCCATGACGGCGGCTTCCAGCTCACCCAGTCCACGCATCACTTCACCCCTTCCCGCAGGACGAGAAGTATGCCCGGTGGTCGGGAGGAGGCTGCGGGGATGCTGGCGGCGACCCTGCCGCCCGCTCTCAGAGCCTGAGGCCGGTCGTGCCGCGCGGCTTGTAGACGGCGAGCACCATCGCGACGACCAGGACCACCACCGCGCCACCGGCGTGCACCACGAAGGTCGGCGTTCGCAGCGGCGCGAGGTCCGCGGAGGGATCCGCGGCGACGGCGGCGAAGCGGTCGACCGTTCCGGTGTAGATCAGCAGCACCGCGGTGGCGACGGCGTTCAGCACCAGCTTGAAGATCACCCAGTAGTGCCGGAACAGGCCCCACGTGCTGCCGAGCGACGACAGCAGGCCGGTGAGCAGGGACGCCACCGCGAACGGCAGGACGACGTACCGGACCACCGGCTGTGCGATCAGGTTCGCGGCGCGGAGGACCTGGTCGTCCTGGGCGGTCACGCCGACGATGGCCACGGCCAGGAACGTGAGCACCGCTCCGAACCAGCCCACGGACGACGCGATGTGCGCGGTGAGCGCGAGTTTGCGCAGCTGCGGCCTCATCGGTGCATGCCCGGTCCGTGCTCGACGGGCAGCACGAGCGCGATCAGGAGCAGCACGACCAGCGCGGCCACGACGATTCCCATGATCTTCACCCAGCGCGGTGCGGCAGCCATGGGACGAGTTTACGAGACATAGTGTATTTATCAAGACATCGTGTCTCGATCATCTAGGATGAGGACGTGCCAAGGCTGTGGAACGAGACGATCGAGACGCACCGTCGCGACGTGCGCCACGCGATCCTGTCCACCACCGCGGCTCTGGTGGCCGATCGAGGACTGCTGAACGTGACGATGTCCCAGATCGCGGAGCAGGCCGGAATCGGACGGGCGACGCTCTACAAGTACTTCCCAGACGTCGAGTCGATCCTGCTCGCGTGGCACGCCGAGCAGATCGCGCACCACCTCGCGCACCTCGCCGACGTCCGCGACCGGGCCGGCGGTCCGCTCGAACGCCTGAAAGCGGTTCTCGACGCGTTCGCCGCCGTCTCCCGCGGTTCCCGCGGGCACTTCGACACCGGCCTCGTGGCTGCCCTGCACCGCGGCGAGCACGTCGCCCAGGCGCGGAACCAGGTCCGCGACCTGATCCGCGATCTCCTGGTGGACGCGGCCGCGGCCGGTGAGGTCAGGGGGGACGTGGCACCCGAGGAGCTTGCCGCCTTTTGCGTCCACGCGCTGGCGGCAGCCGCCTCGCTGCCGTCCGGGGCCGCGGTGCGCCGCCTCGTGGAGGTCGTGCTGGCCGGCCTCCGGCCCGGTGGCCGCTGATCGAGCCGAGGGTGGCTAGCCGGCCAGGAAGCCGGTGATGCGGCTCGTCCAGGTCTGCACTTCCGCGACGGTCCTCGCGACGTGCAGGGCCGATCCGGGCAGCAGTCCGTGCAGCCGTTCCGCGGTCGGGACGGGGTGCAGCGGGTCGGTGTCCCACGTGAGGATCAGCGCCGGATGAGGCAGCGCCGCGATCTCCTCGGGCGACGGCAGGTCCGACTGGCCGATACCGCGCAGGACCGGGGCGAGCAGGTCGTCCGGGATGTCCGGCGGCAGGTCGAAGGACGGGAAGTCGGCGAAGATCGGCAACGGCTCCCTGCGCGCCCACTTCCGGCGCCAGCGCGCGGCGCCACCGGACTCGATCGACTCGGCGTTGTCGGTGTACCACCGACTCGTCCGGTTCGGGCCCTGCTCCCACGCCACCGGCGGGATGATCAGCACGAGTCGGCGGAAGCGGCTCGGTGCCGCGATGGCGGCGCGCAACGCCACGTCGCAGCCCAGTGACGAGCCCATGAAGTCGATCGGCTCGTCGAGGTCCAGCTCGTCCAGCAGGGCGAGCAGGTCCAGCGTGAAGTTCTCGAAGTGGTAGTCGTCGGCGACCGGGCGGCCCGTCGAGTGCCCGTGCCCGCGCTGGTCGTAGGTCAGCAGCCGGTGATCGGCCGCGAGGGCGTCGAAGTCGAGGAGGTGGAGCCGGCGGACCGCTGCCCGGCTCAGGAAGACGCCGTGGGCGTAGCCGAGGAGCGGACCGGATCCGGTGAGCTCGTACGCGATCCTGGCGCCCGCCCTGCTGACGTACCTGTCCTGCACCACTGCCCCCTCGGTGTGGAAGTGGCTCGGCTCGCACGGCGGCGAGCCGGGCCACGAATCAGACGGTCTGCTCGTTCGCGCTGCGGAAGCCCCGCAGCCTCAGGCTGTTGCTCACCACGAAGACGGACGAGAACGCCATCGCGGCGCCCGCGATCATCGGGTTGAGCAGGCCGAGCGCCGCCAGCGGCAGGGCGGCCACGTTGTAGGCGAACGCCCAGAACAGGTTGCCCTTGATCGTGCTGAGCGTGCGGCGCGACAACCGGATCGCGTCGACCGCGGCGCGCAGATCGCCCCGGACGAGCGTGAGGTCGCTGGCCTCGATCGCGACGTCGGTGCCGGTGCCCATGGCGAGGCCGAGATCGGCCTGGGCGAGCGCGGCGGCGTCGTTCACGCCGTCGCCGGCCATCGCGACCACGCGGCCCTCGGACTGCAGGCGCTTGACCACGTCGACCTTGTCCTCGGGCAGCACCTCGGCGATGACCTCGTCGATGCCGACCTCGGCGGCCACGGCCCGGGCGGCCGCCTCGTTGTCGCCGGTCAGCAGCACCGGCCGCAGTCCGAGGCCGCGCAGCCCCGCGATCGCCTCGGCCGAGGTGGGCTTGACCGTGTCGGCCACAACCAGCACGCCCCGCGCTTCGCCGTCCCACGCCACCACCACGGCGGTACGGCCCTTGGCCTCCGCCTCTTCCTTGGCTGCGGTGAGCTCCTCGCTCAGCCCGACGCTCCACTCCTGGAGCAGGCGCTCGCGGCCGACCAGCACGGCGTGCTCGCCGACGACACCTTGGACGCCGAGGCCCTCCAGGTTCCGGAAGTCCTCCACCGCCGGCAGGTCGCCCACGCGGTCGGTGGCGCCCGTGGCGATCGCCTTCGCGATCGGGTGCTCGGAGGCGTGCTCCAGCGCGCCGGCCAGGCGCAGCACCTCGTCCCCGGTCACGCCATCCGCGGCGTGGACCTCGACGAGGCTCATCTGCCCGGAGGTGACGGTGCCGGTCTTGTCGAGCACCACGGTGTCGACCCGGCGAGTGGACTCCAGCACCTCCGGTCCCTTGATCAGGATGCCCAGCTGTGCGCCGCGCCCGGTGCCGACCAGCAACGCGGTGGGCGTCGCCAGGCCGAGCGCGCACGGGCACGCGATGATCAGCACGGCCACCGCGGCGGTGAAGGCCGCCGAGGCGCCCGACCCCGCACCGAGCCAGAACGCGAGCGTTCCGACGGCCAGCGCGATCACGATCGGCACGAACACCGCGGAGACCCGGTCGGCGAGGCGCTGGACCTCCGCCTTGCCGCTCTGGGCGTCCTCGACGAGCTTCGCCATCTGCGCGAGCTGCGTGTCCGCGCCGATGCGGGTGGCGCGCACGACCAGCCGGCCACCGGCGTTGACCGTGGCGCCCACGACGGTGTCACCAGTGCGGACCTCGACGGGTACCGACTCGCCGGTGAGCATGCTCGCGTCGATCGCCGAGCTGCCCTCCACGACCACGCCGTCGGTGGCGACCTTCTCGCCCGGCCGCACCACGAACCGGTCGCCGACCCTCAGGTCGTCGACACCGATCCGCTGCTCGCGTCCGTCCCGCAGCACCGCGACTTCCTTGGCGCCGAGCTCGAGCAGCGCGCGGAGCGCGGCCCCGGCACGGCGCTTCGACCGCGCCTCGAAGTAGCGGCCCGCGAGGATGAACGTGGTGACGCCCGCGGCGACCTCGAGGTAGATGTTGCCCGCGCCGGACGTCCGCTGGACGGTGAGCTCGAAGGCGTGCGTCATGCCGGGCGTGCCCGCGGTGCCGAGGAACAGCGCGTACAGCGACCACAGGAACGCGGCGGCGACGCCGATGGAGATCAACGTGTCCATCGTCGCGGCGCCGTGGCGCGCGTTGGTCCACGCGGCCTTGTGGAACGGCCAGGCGGCCCACACCACGACGGGAGCGGCGAGCGTGAGCGACAGCCACTGCCAGTAGGTGAACTGCAGCGCCGGGATCATGGCGAGCGCGATGACCGGCACGGTGAGCACGATCGACGTGATCAACCGCTGCCGCAGCGTGCGGGTCGGGTCCTCCTCCGCCTCCTCCGCGCTCCCGGTGGCCCGCGGGGGAGCGGGCAGCTCGGCCGTGTAGCCGGTGTTCTCGACGACCTTCACCAGCTCTTCGGCGGTGAAGGACTCCGGGAAGCTGACCCTGGCCTTCTCGGTGGCGTAGTTGACGCTGGCCCGCACGCCGTCGAGCTTGTTCAGCTTGCGCTCGATCCGCGCGGCGCAGGAGGCACAGGTCATCCCGCCGATCGAGAGTTCGATCTGACTCGTGCGGACGTCAGCCGCCGTGGTCATGGCCGTCCTCCTTCTCCGGTGTGGTCGTGCTGGTGGGCTGCGTCCGCGGTTGCGGTGCGGCCGTGCCCGTGGTGGCGAGGGTGAACTCCGCGGTGCGGACCTGACCCCCGTGCTGGAAGTCCAGGAAGAGGCGGTAGCCGCCGGACGTCGGGACCTCGACCGCGAACTTCACCCCGGGGCCGGCACCGGGTGCCTCCACCGGATGAACGTGCAGGTAGGCGAGGTCGGCGGACCGGAGCGCGACCAGGTGGCCACGGGCGCCCAGGTAGGGCTGCAGGTCGGTCACCGGCTTGCCGTCCCTGGTCACCGTCGTGGTCACCGTGGACTCCGCACCGGGTTTCAGATCGCCGTCGAGGCGGACCATGTAGCCGTCCACCGTGAACTCACGCGAGTCCGTCTCGTACTGCTTCGGCTCGTAGGCGCCGGACACCTGGACGTCCGTGCCGAGCGTGGTCTTGGTGCCGTTCTCCGGCTTGAAGTCGGCGAAGACCCGGTAGCTGCCGGCGGCGGGCAGGGTCAGCGGCACCGACCACGTCCCGTCCGCGGCCATCTCGGGGTGCACGTGCTGGAACCCGGAACCGTCCCGGCGCACCAGCACGAGGTGCAGCCGCTTCTCGTGCTCCACGTCGAACTTCGTCACCGTGCCGCCGTCGGCGGTGCCGATGCTGAACTGGAAGGCCTGCTGCTCGCCGGCGTTCGCGCTGGTGCGCAACGGCTTCAACACGTAGCCGTTGTCCGCGGCGGACAGACCGGGCGGCAGCTCGTCGCCGCCGGTGCCGGCGGGGGACTGCGTGGCGCCGTGGTCCATCGCGGCCGGGGCGGTGCCGCCACCGGACGGACCGGCCGCGGCGCCGGCGGCCCAGGCGCCGCCGAAGACGATCGCCAGCACGCCCGCGTAGGCGCTCACCTTCGTGGCGGTGTTCATCTCGGACCCTCTCAGCTCGCGACGAGCGTGTAGCCGGCCTCGGTGACGGCGGCGCGGACGTCGTCCTCGGCGACCGGCTGGTCGCTGGTGACGGTGACCTTGCCGCTGTCCAGCTCGACGTCGACCTTGCGCACGCCGCCGATCCGGCCGATCTCCTCGGTGACCGAGCTGGCGCAGTGTCCGCAGGTCATGCCGGTGACGGTGTAGCTGGTCTCGGCCATGGGAACTCCTCGTTGCTGATGGGACTGGGAAATCAGGAGCGGACGAGGCGGGCGATGGCGTTGCTGGCCTCGGCGATCTTCTGGTCCGCCTTGGCGCCGCCCTCGGTGATCGCCTCGCTGACGCAGTGCTTCAGGTGCTCGTCGAGCAGCCCGAGCGAGACGGCTTGGAGTGCACGCGTCGCGGCGGAGATCTGAGTGAGGACGTCGATGCAGTACTCGTCGTTCTCGATCATCCGCTGCAGGCCGCGCACCTGACCCTCGATGCGCTTCAGGCGGCGGAGGTGGGCTTCCTTGTTGTCCGTGTAGCCGTGCATGTGCCGCTCCTGTCGATCGGTCCGTCGCGCGGCCGGTCGCGACTGACCGGGGGAACGACGGGCGCTTGCGGCAAACATACCTAAGGGGGGTATGGGTGTGCAAGGCCTGTTAGGGATACGGGGTAGGGGTATGTGTCGTGACGTGGTTCACCGCAGTGTCGTGGGCACCGGGTTTGTCGTCGCAGGGAGAATGTGGCCTGCACGGCAGGTTTACATACTATTCGCTATAGTGGATCCAGGTCGGCTTCCCCCGTGCCGGCCACGACCTCGCCGAGGCACCCCCTCGAACTCGGTGAGAAGCACGTCCGGGCCGGGTGAACTGGTGTTCACCCGGCCCGGACGTCGTGTGACGGGGCGGTCCTACTTCAGCAGCCCCTGCATCTCGGTGATCTCCGCCTGCTGCGCGGTGATGATGTCCTGCGCGAGCTTCTTGCTCTCGGCGTTGCCGCCCTTGCCGAGGTGGGTGGTGGACATCTCGACCGCACCCTGGTGGTGCCTGATCATCATTTCCGTCCACATGCGGTCGAACCCGGCACCCGTGGCCCGGCCGAGCCCGGCCATCTCCTCGGCGGTCATCATGCCGGTCCCGGTGCCGTGGTCCATCGAACCGTGGTCCATCCCGGGCATCGACGACGCCGTCGGGGCCGCGCCCCACTTCGAGAGCCACCCGGTCATGGTCCTGATCTCCGGGTCCTGCGCGTCCTCGATGCGCTTGGCGAGGTCGAGGACCTTCGCGTTCGTGGTCTTACCCGGCACCATCTCGGCCATCTCCACCGCCTGCCGGTGGTGGACGATCATCTCCTGGGCGAACCGCACGTCGTGGTCGTTGTGGTCCGCCGCCTGCCGGCCGGGGGCCGGAGCCGGCGCGCTCGTCGAGTCGTGCCGCATGCCACCCATGTCGTTGCCGCCGCTGCTGCACCCGGTGACGAGCGCGAGAACAGCGACGCCCGCGACGCCGAATCCGATCAGGGACTTCCTCATCGAGCTTCTTCCTCCTGTGCTGGGAAATGTGTGATCTGTCTCCGGAGTCCGGACTGATCACAGCCTCAGCACGCAGAGGGAGCCGAGCAGGTCGCGACCGCCTCTCGGCGGTCGTTCCGGGGCGCGAGGCCGGGTATCCGTCGCCTGGAGGCGCGCGGGAACAAGGCGCTTCGTGGTCAGCAGCAGTGGCCATGCGAACAGGAGCAACGACGCGACTGCGGTGATCACGGCAACGCACAGGTGGAGCATGTCGTGTGCAGGCTCCGGCGCGGGATCTCCGGAATGGTGTGCACCGTGTGCACTCGTGGACACGGTTCCGTGTGTGGGCGGCACGTCGTTGCTCACGTTGACGTGATGCATGCCGACCACTCCGAGGAACAGCGCGCACAGCAGGATCCATTGGATCGTCCTGCCGTGCGTCTCCGGAGCCATGTAACTACCCTACCTAGTAGGTCACATCAACGGTGTCCACGGGTCGCTGCGAGATCTGGTTCGAAGAGGAGCAGATCGGCCGGCTTCAAATGCTATTCGGGGTAGTAGGTCCCTGATCCGGGCAAACCGGGTCTCTCGGCCAACAGCACAGCCGGGGCGGCTCGGGTCGCCGCGACTGACGCGCCAGTGGACGGTGACCGCTCGTCTTCCCGGGCATTCCGTCTTCGGTCCTGCCGCTCCGCGAAGAAGGCTTGACACCCCCTGGGGGTATGGGCGTAACTTGGCCGCCAACATACCCCACTGGGGTATCAAGGTCGGAAGAAGAGGAGCAGGCGATGAACCACACCGGTGGGCGAACGGGTCTGACGAAGCTGGCCGTCTCGGCGACGCTGCACTGCCTCACGGGCTGCGCCATCGGTGAGGTCCTCGGCATGGTCATCGGCACCGCGCTGGGCTGGTCGAACCTGGCGACGATCGCCCTCGCCGTGGCGCTCGCGTTCGTCTTCGGGTACGCGTTGACGATCCGTCCGGTGCTCGAGTCCGGTCTCCCGCTGCGCGCCGCGATCGGTGTGGCGCTCGCCGCCGACACCGTGTCGATCGCCGTGATGGAGATCGTCGACAACGGCGTGATGCTGATCGTGCCCGGTGCGATGGAGGCCGGCCTGGCCAGCTGGTTGTTCTGGGGGAGCCTCGCGTTCGCGCTCGCGGTGGCGTTCGTGGTCACCGTTCCGGTCAACCGCTGGCTGATCTCGCGCGGCAAGGGGCACGCCGTCGTGCACCAGTACCACGGCGGCGGCCACGAGGGTCACCACCACTGAGTGATCGGTGGCCGCGAGGCGCTCGCGGCCACCGCTCGTCCGGATATTCGTTCTGCGGGGTAGGGCTTCCAGCGTCCGGTCACGGCCGACGTGTGGAGGTCGTATACCCCGTACCCGTAAGGAGTATTAAAATGTCTCGGTCAGAGGGGACTGATCGGCGCAGGTGGTGGGCGTTGACCCTCATCGCCGCCGCGCAGTTCATGGTCATCATGGACACCTCGATCATCGGTGTCGCGCTGCCGAGGATCCAGGCGGACCTCGGGTTCTCGCAGGAGGACCTGTCCTGGGTCTTCAACGCCTACGTGGTCGCGTTCGGCGGACTGCTGCTGCTCGGGGGCAGGCTGTCGGACCTCCTCGGAGCCCGCCGCGTGTTCGCCGCCGGCTGGCTGGTGTTGCTGGTGGGTTCCGTGGCCGCGGGTGCGGCGGGCTCCACCTGGCTGGAGCTCGCGGGCCGCGCCGTGCAGGGTGCGGGCGCCGCACTCATCGCGCCGTCCGCGCTGACGCTGTTGATGATGCTCTTCGGCGGCGAGCCGAAGCGGCTCGGCAAGGCTCTGGCGATCTACGGAGCGGCTGCTCCGGCCGGTGGCACCGCGGGTGTCTTCCTCGGCGGTGTGATCACCGAGTACCTCAGCTGGCCGTGGGTGTTCCACATCAACGTGCCGGTCGCGGTCATCGCCCTGATCGCCACCCCTTCCCTGATGCCCGCCGGCACGGCGCGGCGCGGCTCGACCGACCTGTTCGGCGCTGTCACCGTGACAGCCGGGCTGGCGGTGGCGGTCTACGCGATCGTGCGTGCTCCCGAAGCCGGATGGACCTCCGCGGAGACCGTGGCCGCTCTGATCGCGGCCGTGCTGCTGCTGGGCACCTTCCTGCTCGTCCAGGCCAAGCGGAAGGCTCCGCTGGTGCGGCTGGGCATCTTCCGCACGCCCCAGCTCGGTGCGGCGAACGTCGCGCAGCTGCTGCTCGGCGGCGCGTGGATCCCGATGTGGTTCTTCCTCAACCTCTACCTGCAGCAGGTGCTCGGCCTGGGAGCCTTCGCCAGCGGTTCGGCGCTGCTGCCGATGACCACCGCGATCATGCTGCTGATGGTCGTCGTCGCACCACGGCTCACCGCGCGGTTCGGCGTCAAGGCGATGGTCGTGTCCGGCCTCGTCCTGCTCGCCGCCGGTCTCGGCTGGCTCGCCCTGGTGCGCCCGGACGGCGACTACTGGGTGGACGTCCTGCCCGCCTCGCTGGTGGCCGCCACGGGCATGGCGCTGGCGTTCATCCCGTCGCTGGGCACGGCCATCTCGAGCGCTCGCCCGGAGGAGGGCGGCCTCGCGTCGGGCATCGTCAACACCAGCTACCAGATCGGGTCCGCACTCGGCCTCGCCGCCATGACCGCCCTGGCGGCCTCCTACGGCGCCGGTCAGATCGGTGACCCCGAGGCGTTGACCACCGGCGTTTCCGCCGCCTTCACCGGTGCCGCGGGCATCGCCGTCGTCGGCGCGCTCGTCGCGAGCGGCACGGTGCGCGGTCGCCGCGCGGTCACCGCGAACGCCGAGCGCGAACCGGCGAACGTCTGACCGTTCGCCCGCGCCGAGGGCGGGAGCTGACGGCGCGAGCCGGGTCGCCCCGCGCGGGGCGACCCGGCTCGTCGAGGGGTGGGTCAGAGGCGCTGGAGGGTGTAGGTTCCGCTGCCGGCCTTGTTGATCAGCACCACGCCGTGCCAGCCGCTGACGGCAGGGGTGAAGGTGATGGTCTCCACCGCGCCGGGGCCGCCGGCCGTGGCGCCGGCCGAGGCGGTCGCGCGGCTCCTGACGTAGGTGGAGGACGAGCCGTCCACCGAACCGACGACGAACAGCTCGGCGTCCTGGGACGCGCTGCCCGGAGTGACCTTGATGGTCACCGGCACGCCCGCGGTGAGCATGGTGTCGCGCACCGCCACCACCTTGGAGCTCGTCATGGCCACGGCCTGCGAGCTGGCCACGTGCAGCAGGGTCGAACCCTGTGCCAGCTCCAGGGCGTAAGTGCCGCCCGTGCCGGAGGCGACGCTGACGCGCGGGTAGAAGTCGCCGAGGGGCGTCTTCCCCGTGTTGGAGTTCACCGCCACGAAGTCCGTCGCGCCGGCGACCACGCTGGACCCCTTCTGGACGGTCTGGGCCTTGTCGTCGTACACCCGCAGGTTGTAGTCGGCGCCCGCGGGCGGGCGCAGGGCCACCACGGACCACGAGTTGTTGACCGTGTTGTAGGAGAAGTTGTGCGAGGTCGCGGGCGGGGTCGGCCGCGACACCGGGGTGTTGGCGGCCAGCGGGTCGCGGAAGGTGAAGTCGATGGTGTTCTGGTAGAGCGAGGCCAGGCCGTTGGTGAGCGCGGTGTTGAAGCCGTCGGCGGTGCGGTGGCCCCAGAACTCGGCGAACGTGTTGGACTTGTGCAGGAGGAAGGTCGTCCAGATGTGGCCGGGGGTGCGGCCGCCGTCGCTCAGCCGGTCCCAGGGGGCCTCGTTGGTGGCGTCCGACAGGTCGATCAGCGCGCCGGCGACGCGGCCCTCCACGGTCTCGCCGTCCTGCCAGGGGAAGGTTCCCAGCGGCGGGTTGGCCCAGGTGGATCCCCAGGTCGCGCTCTCCAGGTCGATGGTCTTGCCGTCCGCCCAGTTCCAGACCGGGTCGTTGTACACCTGGGTCGGCGTCCACTCGGCGAAACCCTCGACCCAGGCCAGGCCCGCCGTGGACTGCGTGTGGACCTGGTGCCAGCCGCCGGCGCCGGGCACCGGGCTGAACTCGTAGACGTCGTCCATCACCCAGTGGGTGGCCTCGTGCACGGTGGTGTCGCGGGAGATGGGGGAGCTGGCGGGCAGGAAGACCTGGCGGACGTTCTCGTTCGGGTCGTAGTGGGGGCCGACGGCCGAGTCCCAGCGCCAGTTGACGACCATCTGCCGGCAGGAGCCGACGTCGAGGTCGTCCCAGCAGTCGCCCGGCTTCCAGTACCACAGGTCGTTGACCGCGTCGAAGGCCTGCACGCCGAGCCAGTGCAGCGGGTCGGTGGGCTGGAGCTGGCCGTAGTCGTGCGTGGCACCCGCGGCCAGGTTGGACACGACGGTGCTGTCGTAGGAGTACAGGTTGCCGCCGAGGTCCTGCACCCGCCACATGTTGTTCTCGGCGAGGAACCGGACGTAGACGTCCTGACCGCCGTCGATGGTGCCGCCGTCGGCGTCGGTGTTGTCGAAGCAGACGGTGTAGCCGCCCCCGCTGTCGGTGGCGACCACGCCGAGCAGGTCGTGGCCGTCGGCGGTGTCGCGGTCCCACACCTGCACGCCGTAGTTGGGAGAACTGCGGACCGCGAAGGTGCTGTCGGTGTAGGCCCAGCCACCGGTGACACAGGCCGTTCCGGCGAGGGCGGTGGTCTCCCCGCGCTGGGCGGTGGTCCCGGCGGGCGCGGTGGCGGCAGCGGCGGGCCGATGGGGCAGTTGGGGCGCCACGCGGCCGGCGGTGACCTCCACCGGGGCGGCGGAGGAGTGGGCGGAACCCGCCATGCCGGGGGTGGACCTGCCGCCGCGGTCGGCGACGGTGAGGTAGACGTGGTCGGCGGGGTCGGCGGAGTGCTCGTCACCGGCGGCCACCGCGCGCACCGCGATGTCGGCGGGACCGGCGGTGGTGGCCCGGACCCGGCCGGTGAAGCGCCTGGTGCCACCCGCTGCCAGCGCGGTGGCGCCCTCGGCGCGGCGCACCCCGCCGCGGTCGGTGGGAGTGGCCGCGGCCACCCGGCGGGTGCCGAGCCCGGCGGGCACCTGCTCCCATTCGAGCCCGGCGGGCAGGTCCACCTCGACGCGCACGTCGGGCCGGGCGAACTGGGCGGCGACCTCGACGGTCAGCTGCGCGGACTCGCCCACGGCCGGCAGGGCGGCCAGCTCGGCCGAGACGGAGACGCAGCTGCCCCACGGGTTCAGGGTGGTGACGTGCGGGTTGGGTCTCAGCGTGCACACCTGCGGCCCTTCCACCGCTTGCGCCCCGGCGGGGAGAGCCGTGATCAGGCTGCTCGCGGTGAGTGCGACCAGTGCGGTCGGCCACCAGGCACGCGCCTTCGATCTGGACATCGCTCACTACCTTCTCGGAAGTTCGGAAAGGCTTGTGAGACCACGATCGCGGCGCGGTGCGGTTTCCCCCAGGACCACTACCGGGCAGGACGGGGTGGGCCACTCCGGCGCGGCGGGACGCCGGGTGACCGGCCACAGTGGACGGTGATGTCCGTGCGGCCCGTGGGATGTCCCGCCGATCGGCGCAGTGCGCACCGCGACCTGTCGGTGGATCGTGGCGAAAATCCGCGCGGGAGACCGCCGCCCCGCACTACCGTTGTGATCAGGGGAGGGGGAAGTGTGGCCGGTTCGCAGCTGATCGGGCGTGAGCGCGAACTCGCCGCGGCGGCCGAGGTCCTCGTACGGGCGGAGGAACGCACCGCCCGGCTGCTGCTGTCCGGCGAGCCGGGCATCGGCAAAAGCGTGCTGTGGGAGCGGGTGCTGGCCGACGCCGCCTGCCGCGGCTACACCGTCCTGTCGTGCCGCCCGGTCGAGTCCGAGGCACGGCTCGCCTTCGGCGGCTTGGTCGACCTCTTCGACCGCGTGCCGGACGACGCCCTCGCCCGTCTGCCGGGGCCGCAACGGACCGCGTTGGAGGTGGCGTTGCTCCGCCGCAACGCCGACGACGGCGCGGGTGACCCGCGTGCGGTGTGCCTGGCGACGCTCAACGTCATCCGCTCGCTGGCCGCGGCCGCGCCGCTCGTGCTGGCCGTGGACGACGCGCAGTGGCTGGACGAGTCCAGCGGCCGGGTGCTGGAGTACGTGGTGCGCCGCCTCGCCGACGAACGCGTGGCGGTCGTGATGTCCGTCCGCGACGAGGCCGGCGACCACACGCCACCGGGGCTGGCGGAGCAGGACCACCTGGTGCACCTGCGCCTGAGCGGACTGAGCATCGGTGCCCTGCACCGGCTGGTGCGCTCCGCGGTCGGCTTGCCGCTGCCGCGTCCCACGCTCATCCGTCTGCAGCGGGCCTGCGGCGGCAACCCGTTCTACGCGCTGGAGCTCGCCGGGGTGCTGGACCGCGACGGCGGCGCGCCGGGGCTGCCGCTGCCGGCACCCCGCGCGCTGAGCGAGCTGCTCACCAGCCGGGTGGTCGCGCTACCCGCCCGCAGCCGCGACGCTCTGCTCTACGCCTCGGCGCTGGCGCAGCCGACCGCGGACCTCCTCGCCGCGGCCATGGGCGACGTCGAGGCAGCCCACGAAGCGCTGGCCGACGCCGAGGACCACGGCGTGGTCGAGGTCGTGGCGGGAGCTGTCCGCTTCACCCACCCGCTGCTGCGCTCGGCGGTCTACTCGGCCGCACCGAGCGGCCGCCGGCGGCAGGCGCACCGGCGTCTGGCGGCCGTGCTGGCCGACCCCGAGACCCGCGCGCTCCACCTGGCCATCGGTGCCGGCGGCCCGGCTCCCGAGGTGGCCGACGCGCTGGACGAGGCCGCGCACATCGCCCGGCAGCGCGGTGCGCCGGAGAACGCCGCCAGGCTGTGGGAACTGGCGGCCGGCCACGTCGCCGACCCGGTGCGCAGGGCCGGGCTGCTCGTTCCCGCCGGGCAGTGCCTGTTCTCGGCCGGTGACGCGCCACGGGCCCGCGAGCTGTTCGAGGCCGCCGTGGCGGAGCTGCCCGCCGGACCCGAACGCGCGGCGGCGCTGCTGGAGCTGGCGGTCGTGGTGTTCTTCGGGGACGGGCCGGTCGAGGCGACCGCGCTGAGCGACGAGGCGCTGGCGTGCGCGGGGGACGACCCGGTGCTGCGCGCGACGACCTACCTGCGCCGGTCGTTGTTCTGCCAGAACGACACCGCCGAGCGCAACCGCAACACGCGCCAGGCGCTGGAGGCGATCACCGGTCACGAGGGCGCGGCGCCCGACGACCTCGTGGCGTGCGTCCTGGCCGGCAGCGCCTACTACCAGCTGCTGGCCGGTGAAGGGCTGCACGGCGAGTACCTGCGGCGTGCCGCGGAGCTGGTCTCGCCGACCGGGCAGTCCCGTGACGCGCGGTCGGCGCGCAGCCTGCTGCGCGTCGTCACCAAGTACACCGACCCGGCGCGAGGACGCCAGGAGTTCGCGCGATCGCGCGAGGCGCTGCTCGAACGGGGCGAGGAGGCGGTCGCCGTGCACGAGCTGGTCCACCTGGCCGAGCTGGACGTCTGGCTCGGTGACTGGCCCCTGGCGGCCCGGGAGGCCGCGGAGGCCGTCGACGCCGCCGAACAGACCGGGCAGCGGCCGTGGATCGGCTACTCCCTCTACACCCGCGCCCTGGTGGACGCCCACCGCGGGGACCACGACGCCGCCCGGGAGGCGGCGGAGGAAGGACTGCGCATCGCCACCGAGCTGGACGACTCGTGGGTGACCGTGCACCTGCGTGCGGTGCTCGGCTTCACCGAGCTGTCCCGCAACGAGCCGGAGGCGGCCAGGACGCACCTGACGGCCGCGCTGGAGGTCTGCGCGGTGGTCGGGCTGGGGGACTTCCCGCTCAGCTCGCTGTACGGCGATCTGGTCGAGGTGACCGCGGAACTGGGCCTGGTCGCCGAGGCCGAGACATTGCTCGCGGACCTGGAGCTCCGCCGCGATCGCGCGCCGCGGCCCTGGATCACCGCGGTGGCGGCCAGGTCGGCGGCGCTGGTGCGGATGGCACGCGGCGATCTGGCGGGCGCGCAGGCGGCGCTCGACTCCGCGCCGGACCTGCCGATGCCCTTCGAACGGGCCCGCACCGACCTGGTGCGCGGCCGGGTGCTCAGGCGGCGCAAGGAGAAGCTGACCGCACGAGAGGCGCTGCTGGCCGCCCGGCACGAGTTCGACCGGCTGGGCGCGCCCCGCTGGGTGGGCGAGGCCGACACCGAGCTGGGCAGGCTGGGGCTGCGCCGCGACGACGAGCACGGCCTCACCGCGACGGAGCTGCACGTCGCCCGGCTCGTGGCCGGCGGGCTGAGCAACCGCGAGGTGGCCGCGGCGGCGTACGTGACGACGAAGACCGTCGAGGCCCACCTGAGCCGGATCTACCGCAAGACCGGCGTGCGCTCGCGCCGCGAACTGAGCCGGCTCGAGTTCCTGAGGGAGCCGCGGCCCTGAGACCTGTACCGACCCGCGTACCCGGTGTTGTACGTGGGTCGGCCGACCGTGCCCCCGAAAGGCCGCCTCAGGCCCGGCTACCGCGAACACGGACTTCGACACGGACCCCAACTGTGGGGTCGTTCCCCGATTCGTCAGGGGGTGTCTTCACCGCAGGCTTGGACGCATGACGACGGAGGCGGCCGGGCAGCTGTTCCTGGTGGAGTGCTACCTGCCCGGCGCGGCCGCGGACGAGGTCGCCGCCGCGATGGGAGCGGTGGTGGCCGCGAGCGGGGGGACCGCGGCGTTCGTCTGTTGCCTGGCCATACCGGGTGACGACACCTATTTCTGCCTCTTCAGCGACGGCACGCCCGACCACCTGGGCCTGACCTTCCGCCGGGCAGGGGTGCCCTTCGAGCGGATCGTCGAGGCCACGAGGGTCGGTCCGGACGTCGTCGAGGCGGCGTTCGCACGACAGGGGGAACAATGCGCGACCCGGAGAGCTTGACGATTCCGATCAGCCTGGACCGGAGAGCCCGCCGCCCGTTGCAGGAACAGCTGGCGGAGCAGCTGGCCACGGCTGTCGACCGCGGGCAGCTGGCCCACGGCCGCCGGCTGCCGTCCACGCGGACGCTCGCCGAGCGGCTGGACGTCTCGCGCGGTGTCGCACTCGCCGCCTACGAGGTCCTGTACTTCCGCGGCTACCTGGAGAGCCGCCGGGGTTCCGGCACCTACGTCGCCGGCCGCCCGGCGGACCGGCCGTCGGCCGTCCACGCGCTACCGCCGGCGGCACCCCGCTGCGATCTGGTCGACTGCACCCCCGGCCAGGCGACCCGCGACGGGTTCCCGCTGGCCGCGTGGCGTGCGGCGTGGCGGCACGCGAGCTTCCAGCCGCCGCTGACGTGCGACCTGCCCCGCGGCGGTCTGCCGGAACTGCGCCAGGCGGTCACCGAGCACCTGCGCCGCACCCGCGGCCTCGTGTCGGAGGACCACGAGGTGCTGATCACCACCGGCGCGCCCCAAGGGGTGATGTACGTGCTGACCGCCCTGGGAGCCCGTGGCCGGCGCGTCGCCGTGCAGGACCCGGCCCCGCGGGTGCTGGGGCAGGCGGTCGAGAACGCCGGGGCCACCGCCGTGGCGCTGCCCGCGAACCGGGACGGCCTGTGGAGCGGGGTGGTGCCACCGTCCTGCACGGCGGTGGTGGTCTCACCCGACGGGCAGGCGCCGTGCGGCGCCGTCATGCCCGCACTGCGCCGCCGTCAGCTGGCCGACTGGGCCCGGCGTGAGAACGGCTACCTGGTGGCGGTGGCGCAGGACCACATCGTGCCCTCCGCCGCGCCGTTGCCCCGGCTGCTGCACCTGGCCGGCGCACGTGTCGTGGCGGTGGGCGACTTCCGCACCGTGTTCGCCCCGTCGCTGCGGGTCGGTTACGTGCTGATGCACCGCAGCCTGCTCAGCGATGTGACGTGGAGCGTGTGCCGTGGCAACGACCAGCCGTCCGCCGTGGCCCAGTCCGCCATGGCCCACCTGCTGGCCGGGGGACACGTCACGCGTCGCCTGCGCCAGCTGGGACGCCTGTTCGAGCGGAAGGACGCCCTGGTGCGGGCCGCGCTCGCTCCTCTGCGTCCTGCCGTCCGCCTCGCGGCGCTCGGCACGCCGGGCGTGACCGTGGTGCACCTGCCCTGCCACGTCCGCGCCGAGCAGGTGCACGCCGAGCTGGCCCTGCGCGGCGTGGAGGTGCCCACGCTGGCGTCGTTCCACCTGCCCGGACGCCCGGCGGGCAACGCGCTGGTCCTCGGGCACGGGCACCTGCCCGAGCGGGCGCTGCGCACGGCGCTGGAGGAGCTGATCGCCGTGCTGCGCGCCGGCCACGCCGTGATCGGCCGGGCGAGCGGCCTGTAGGCCGTGGCACCGGCCGTCCCAGAACTCCGCGCGGTCCACGCGCGGTGAACGGAAGAAGAACCGAGGGGAAGAGTTCTCGTGAACATCCGCAAATCAGCGGCCGCCGCCGCAGTGGTCCTGGCCGCCGCTCTCGCCATCACCGCGGGTCAGGCGGTGGCAGCGGCCGCCGGCGACTCGCACGACGCGGGCGTCCCCGTGTCCATGTACGCCGACAACGACGGCGCCGGTGGGAGCAGCAGGCCCTGAGTCATCTGCAAGCCGGTGCCGTCCCCTTCCTCGGAAGGGGACGGCACCGGCCGTTTCGCGCTATCTCCCGTCGTCGCGGTCGTGTTCGTCGCCGCCGCGGCGCAGCTCCCGGCGCGCGTCCGAGAGGGACCGGGCCAGCTTCGGCAGTCTGCTCGCGCCGAACAGCAGCACCACCACCAGCAGGATCAGCAAGACTTCCGTCGTACCCAGTGGCACGGCGCTCTCCTCTCAGGCCAGCGGGACGGTGTCGGTGTGGACCAGGCGGGTGGCGGCGGTGCCGCCGTTGCCGTCGCGGTGCACCTCGAACTCCTCGACGACCAGTCGCAGCGCACCGGCCCCCGTGGGCAGCAGGACCGTGCCGGTCCAGGTCTGGATGCCGTTGGCGCTGGTCGGGTTGGAGATCGTGCCGGCGACGCTCCCGGCGGCGGGCTGCCAGCGCAGCACCGGGTCGGTCACGCCGTCGAGCTGCCGCTCCACGGTGACCCGGACCTCGTTGAGCCGGCCGGAGTCGGTGTGCAGGGGACCGGGGCCGGTCACCTGGACGGTCCGGGTGTCGCCGGTGCCGGTCACGACGACCGTCCGGTCCGGCGCGAGCTGCGTGAAGTCCGCGGTCGCCACCGAGGACAGGGCGCAGCCGGGCACCGAGCTGGGCTGGTAGCGGGCCAGCGCCAGGCGCACGAACGGGAAGTAGTTCTGCAGCCGCTCGTCACCCGCCTTCGTGACGCGGATGTCGCAGAACCACAGACCGCGAACCGAGTCGTAGGCCACGTCGTACGCGGCGAACTTCAGCTCGGTGGCCGGGAACTCCGGCACCGTCATGTGCGAGCCCGAGCCGTAGACGGCGGCCTGCGGGAAGGAGCTCGTGGTCACGTCGTCGGGCATCACGGTCGAATGCATCGCCCCGTCGGCGCCCCACGCGGTCACCACGCCGCGCATGTGTTCGGGCGCGTCGTTGACCACGTCCGGCCACATCAGGACGGCGAGCTTCTCCCCGGCACCGCTGGAGAACCACGGTCGCTCCAGGTACACCCGCAGCCCGCCGCCGCGCCGCACGCTCTGGCCGGGTGCGGGGCTCTCCCACTGGAAGATCGGCACGATCTGGCGGATCTTGGGCGCGGCGGGACGGGCCGTGCTGGGGATGTTCTGCTCGATGACCGCGGCCGCGCTGCGCGTCTCCGGGCGGACGAACGACACCTCCAGCGTGCGGGGCGAGGTGAGCCTGCCGCCGTCGGTGCGCCGGAACGTGCCGGTGGCCGCGTTGGTGATCACGTAGTCGCCGGAGGCCTTGTCCGCGGTGCTCCCCAGCGGGCCGGGGTGGTACCGCTGCTGGCTGTGCTTGTCGACCACGACCAGGTGGGCGGGGTCGATCGGCACGCCGAGGGTGTGCTCCGCCCCGCTGAACGCGACCTCCCGGTGCTCCTGGAAGAACTCGCTGAAGCGGGTGACCGCCCGCACCTCGTACCGCACGCGGCGGTGCTTCGTGTCACCGAACTCGTGCCGTGCCTGGAACTCCACCGTCTCGGTGTCCGGCGCCGGCCCGAGCGTCCGGTCCACCACCACGGTGACCGGGGCGCCCCGGAACTCGCGTTCGAGCTCCACGGCGCTCACGCCGTCGTCCACCGGCATCTTCCAGCGGCCGGCGAACTCCACGCTGCCGGTGCTCTTGCGGCTGACCGTCATGGACGGCCCGAGCACCGCGCAGGTCGAGCCGAGCTGGCCCTCGACCGGCCGCCTGGCGGTGACCGAGCCGATGCCCGGCACGGCGAGCGGTGTGCGCACGGCGTGCGTCAGGGTCAGCGTCCTGGCGGGGGTGAACATCCAGTGCCGTCCGCCGACGACCGACTCCCGGAGCGCGGTGAGGTTCACCTGCTCCGACGGGTGGGCGGTGTTCCAGTCGGTCGCGCCCTTCTCGACCAGCGGCCACAGCGCCATCAGGTCCAGGTCGGCCGAGTTGAACTGCGCGGAGAGCTGGAGCTGGTAGCTGTCGCCCGGCATCAGCCGCACGGTCAGCACGCGCTCCGTGCCGTTCCACGACCAGCCCGGCGCGCCCTGCTGGAGGCGGATGCGGAATCCCTTGGCACTGGGCCAGGTGGCCGGGTCGGCCGCGACGATCGTGGTGGACGTGGTGCCGCCGGGCAGCCCGCGCACCAGGACGCGCCTGGCCAGCGGTTCCGGCAGGTAGGGGACGGGCAGCGTGTCGGTGTCGTAGTACCAGTGGTCGTCCTTGGGCGCGGGCAGGGTGCGCGCCGAGGCGTGCTGCTCCAGCACGGCGGCGTCGCGGGTGGCCAGATCGGCGTACGCGACGGCGTCCATCGGCCTGCCGTCGGCGGTCCGGTCGAGCATCCCGTGCTGTTCGGCGACCCGGACCGTGGTGCGGGGCGGCAGCACGTGGCGGTCGACGGTGCCCACGGCGGTGTCGCCGCCGGTGTTGCCGCGCAGCACCATCACCTCCAGCGACTCGGCCTCGCCCGGCACCGACCGCAGCAGCACCTCGGGGGCCGGCACCGGTTCGAACCGGCGGAAGGTCTCCACCGCGGTGCTCAGCGCCGAGTCGGTCATCGCGTCGGCCTGCTCGGCGGTCACCGAGTTGCCCGCGATGTCCACCACCCGCGCCCGCAGCCGGTACCGCCTGCCGAACCGCAGCCGCGGCAGCGCACGGGCCTTGAACCTGGTGCGGAACTGGAAGTCCTGGTCCCCGGGCCCCTCGTTGTCGGCGAGGCCGTTGTCCGCGGCCAGTCCCTTGCCGGGCCGGCCCACGGCCAGGCTCCAGCCCGCCCAGTGCACCAGCGACTCCTGGACGTACAGGTCCTCGTCGCCGGCGGCACCGGAGGTCGTCAGCGCGGTCTGCGCCGCCGTCTCCTCCAGCACCCCGACCTCCTCGCCGGCGGTGCGCACGAACACGTAGGAGCCGTCGCGCCACATCAGGGAGAACCACTTCCCGGTGGTCTCGTCGCGCACGTCCCACCGGTAGCCCCGGACCACGTCGTCGGCGTTGAGGGTGATGTCGTCGGTGATCTTCCCGCCGTCCGGCTTGAACGCGGCGTCGTTGTTCTTCTGGTTCCGGTCGGCCTTCTGCGCCAGCTGGGACGCCCGCGACAGCCTGCCGACCGAGAACCCGGCCGTGTGCAGCGCCGGCAGGGCCTGCGTGTCCGGCGTGACCCCGCTGCGCTTGACCACCTGCCCGCCCTGTTCGTGACGCGCACGGGTCACGGTGTCGGCGAACTGGCGCACGGCCAGCGCCGCGTTGTCCGGGTCCACCTGTACCACGGCGAACCGATCGGTGTCGCCCACCCGCAGCATCCGGTCGCGCTGGTCGCTGTCGGCGTCCGGGATCGCGGTGAACACGTGGCCTCTCGCGCCCTTGCCCACGCGGCACCGCATCAGGGGCCGCACGTGCACCTCGGCCTCGCCGCCCAGCACCGGCTTCAGGTCGGTGACCACGCGGACCTCGGTGTCCCGCTCGTTGCCCTGTGCCAGGGCCAGCAGGGCGGGGTCGGTCGACTCGAAGTCGAGCACCAGGCCCAGCAGCCGCTGGAGGTGGTTGTGCTCGCGGGTCATCGAGACCACCTGGTGGAAGTCGAGCTTCGGCGGATCCAGCCTCGGCGGATCCCCGGCCACGGGCTCGCGCCTGCGGTGGAACCGCTCGGCCTGCAGGAACGACGTCCCGATGCCGTCGGCGGTCGCGGCGTCGCCCGGCCGGAACGGTACCGCCCACCTGGCCGGGTCCTGCGAGTCGAGGGTGAACAGCTTCTCCAGCGCGGTGCGCAGCCGCTCCTTGCGCTGCAGGCCGGGACCGGTCCGGTCGCTGTCGAACTCGAACCCGACGGGACCGAACGCGTCCGCCGCCGCCAGGTCGTTCAGCGGCGGGAACTGCTCGGGGTACCGCGCGCCGAACAGGCCGTAGCGCTGGTTGACGAAATCACGCACGTGCCGGGTGGGGTAGGAGCGGAGGCGCCGTTTGACGATCTTGGGCAGCTTGTGGCCCGCGACTCTCGACGAGAGCGGGAAAAGCGCCTTCCAGTGCCTGCTCACCGGCGTGGACACGCGTCTGGCCGAGACGCGCAGAGGAGCGCCGTTCCGGTCGAGGACGCCGGGGAACTCCAGTCCGAACGTCGCCGCGGACACCTTGCCCGGCCAGTCGTGCCAGTCCGCGAAGTCGTTCAGCGAGCCGGCCGGGTCGGGCGCGGTCGACAGTCGCGGCGCGACGTGCACGGAGAAGAAGACCCTGTCCAGGGCGGGGGTGAGCCCGTTGGGCAGCACGGTCCAGGTGATGGTCTGACTGCTCATGATCAGGCTCCCAGTGGTGCGAACGCGGCGCAGTAGCCGGCCCAGTCCTGCTGGGTGAAGGCGGCGCCGAAGGGGTGGGCGGGCATCGTCGGCGCCGCCAGGGCCAGGCGGTCCCCGCCGGCGGAACGGCTCGCCGAAGGCGGTGGGGACACGGAGAACTCGCGCTGGGTGCGGAGGGTGTACGTCTCGCTGACGAAGAAGCACTCGACGGACACGGTCACGTACGCCTCACCGAAGAGCACCGAGCTGCCGTCGGTCTTCCGCAGGTAGGTCAGGCCCATGTAGAACTCGACCGACACGGTGAGGAAGCCCCAGAGCTTCAGGGCCCCGCGGATCCGCAGGAACGCGACCAGGCCGACCTGCTGGCGCACCACCTCGGTGCCGTTCTCGACGACCTGGACCTTCTCCAGCAGGTAGCTGATGCCGCCGACGATCTCGACGATGCCGGAGGCGATGCCCACGTTCAGCGAGAGCCCCGCACCGAAGACGAAGCCGATCTCCAGCCGTTCCATCCCGTCGGCGCCCAGCGCCAGGCTCACGTAGCCGCCACCGTTGAACCCGAAGACGCGCAGCTGGAACGGCCGTTCGCGACTGTTGAGCGCGAAGTTCAGCCGCACCGGGGTGCCGTCGAACGGGACCTCCACGCCGACGTGGAGCGCGGTCTCGGCGATCGAGAACGGGCCCATCGGGAGTTCCGGCAGCTGGAACCGCAACCCGGCCCTGAGGCCCGCCGAGGTCACGGTGATCTCCAGCTTGCCGCCCAGGATCGAGAACTTCTCGGCGATCGGCTGCAAGAACTCGAGAGCCTGCTCGAGGTTCACCTGCCGCAGGTTGCAGTCCAGCTGCGTCTTCATGCCGCTGGCCGACGCGTACCGGAGGTGGTTGAACTCCAGGCTGATCCAGTGGTAAGCGCTGTTCTCGCCGAGCAGGTGCAGGGTGAAGTCGCGCATCTCGGCGTTGGTCCGCCAGCTGGACTCCACACCGCTCTTGTAGGGGACGCTGTACACGGAGCTCAGGACGAGCGGGTAGGGCGTGTTCTCCCCGGGCTCGAAGCCCATCGCGGCCTTGACCTTCGGCATCCAGTACATCGAGAACTCGTCGACGCCGAGTTCGGGCACGCGGCGATGGCCCATCTTCGGCGCGGCTTCCGGGTTGCGCACGGGCGGATCCTCCGGCGAGGCCAGCAGGTCCTTGAGCGGGACACCGCCGAGGAACTTGGCCTTGGTGCCGTCGCCGAACATCTGCGCCGGGTCGTAGAACTCCTTGGCCACGTCGATCGGCCTGACGGCGACCGCGCCCTGCTTGGCCGAGATCGCCTGGATGCTGCCGCCGGGTGTGGCCAGGCCGCCGCTGTTGGCCGGCGAGACCCCGAACGGCGTCGGCGGTGCGGACGAGTGCAGTGCCAGGTAGACCGCGCCGACGTTCTCCTCGGGGTTTTCGGGTTCCCCGGGTTCGGGGGAGATGCCGTGGCTCAGGTAGGGCTCGGCGAACTCGAACGCCGCCGCGGGGATCGCGGTACCGGTCACCGCGGCGACCTCGGGCAGCCGCACCACGGCCCGTTCCATGCGGGGGTGGAACGGCGCCCGGCCGGCCGTCGTGAGGGTGTCGGCGTGGAACACGATCCGGTCCACGTTGGACGTGGTGCTGCCTTCCGGGTACGGGCCGCGGTCCGCCAGGGCGATCTTGCGGCCTCCCATGTCGGCGGTGCGCACGGCGATCGGGTCGGCGGTGGTGCCGGTGTTGTACGTCCTGCGGATGTCGTTGAGCAAAGTGGTGCTGGTGGCCGTTGCGGACGGCACGAACACCACCGGCACGGTGAAGTCGACCTCGCCGCCTTCGTGGTCGATCCCGCGCAGGTGGAACGGGAACGGCGTGGTCGGCGCGCTGGAAGCCTTCGGCACGAACGAACTGACCGCTTTGGCCGGGTCGGCGAAGTCCTGGCGGCCGGTGGCCAGCTCCGGGGTCCTGCGGGTGAGCACGCGGATCGAGGTGAACGGCAGTTCACGCCCGTCCCGTGCCAGCGCTTCGTCCTGCCAGTAGGTGACCGTGCGCTGCTGCACCACGATGTACTGGGTGTGTCGCAGATAGGCGTACCACGGTCCCGGGGTGCCGTCGGGGTTGGGACGACGGGCGATCCGGCGTTCGGCGACGTCGACCAGCGAGGCGCGGTGGCCGTAGGGGTACAGGTAACCCGCGTTCTCGGTGCGCATGTGGTGGTCGCGACCCAGGGTGGCGCGGTGCTGCCAGCCCCTGAGCTGCAGGGTGGGGTGGTCCGGGTAGCTCCACGCGCCCTCGGCCTCGAAGCTCGCGCCGAGGCTGCTCAGGGTCAGCCCGGAGACCTCGACGGGCTTCGGCAGCGACGGGTGGACCCCGGTGCGCAGCGTCGGGTCAGCCGACAGCCGGACAATGGAGAACCGCTGCTTCGGCATCAGCACGTGGTTGATGTCTTCGGTTCCGGGCACGCTCCCCGGGCTCCGCACCCACGACGCCATCTGCGGGTCGGCGAGCCAGATCGCCCGCATCGCGCGGGCCTGCGGCCCGTCCTCGACCTCGGAGCCGTTCCTGGCGCCCAGCCGGGTGTGCCACAGCTCGGTCCACCCGTTGCGCGTCACCGGGGCGGTGGAGTGTTTCCAGCCCTCGTTCTCGTTGGGCGACAACAGGATGCGCCACGGCAGCTCCAGGGCGGTCTCGGTGTCGATCGGCGCCACGAGCGCGGACGCGGTCTGGGTGGTGGTGGCGGTCGGGGCCAGCCGGGGCGTGAACGCGGTCCACGCCAGCAACGCGTCGACCGTCGTGGCCATGGGCAGGGCCGCGGTGATGTCGAAGGCGAGCCGGCTCGGCCCCGACACCCTCGTGGCAAGCGGCAGGTTGCCCGTCGTCAGCGCGGTGGTGAGCATCTGCTCCAGCACCGCCTGCGGTGGGAAGTGCACCACCATGAACGCGCTGCCCGCGCCGACCTTGCGCAGTTCCGACCCGGTGGCGGTCCGCACCAGGTCCGCGTTGAACAGGTCGATCCGCAGGTTGAGCGAGTCCTCCCGGCGGCGCAGGTGCAGCGTCCGGGTCGCGGTGGCGGTCAGGGCGATGCCGGCGATCACGTCGTCGGGCGGTCCTCCCGACGATCCGGCCGCCAGCACCAGGCCGCCCGCTCCGGCCAGGAACAGGAACCGGCGGCGGCTGACCGCCTTGCCCTGCTCTCCGTCGGCCGGCAGATCGTTCTCGCTCATCGCACGTCCTCACCACGTCCGGGAATGAACCACGCCCCAGCGTCGTGTGCGGTCCCCACCGGCCGTCAGGTCCACTAACCGGTGGACTGCACAGGACCACTGCCACTCCGTCCCCAGTGGACTGGTCTGCCGGAGTTCCGGCGTTTGTGGTCCTGTCACGGGCGCGGCGCACGGCCGCAGGATGACGTTGCGCGGCAAGGGACCGCGCCACGAGGGGAACGAACGAGGGACATGATGAAGGAATTGCTGCGCAAGGCGGGGCAGGCGGTGGTGGCGGGGGCACTCGCCGTCGGCGTCATCGCGAGCACGACCGCGGTGGCGACCGCGGCGCCGCCGGGATCGGTGATCACGTCCACGCCGAAGAGGGGCATGTACTGCACGCTGACCACGAGCGTGACGGCGGGCTTCACCCACGGTGACGCGTCCTGCTACAACGGCCTGTGGCCGGGCGAGGCGGGCTGGTACATCGTCGTCACGTGCGTGGGTGGGTCCACCGCCACCAGCGGCGCCGTCTCCTCCTCGCCCTACCGGTGGGGCTCGGCGAGCGCGGGATGGTGCTGGAACGGCGTTCGGGACATCGCCATCCGCGAGCTGTGATCGCCGGTGACGGCGTCCCCGGTCGCCACGGGGGCGCCGTCACCGCTCATCGCCGTACTAGCCGTGGTCCGGTCTCCAGCGGCGCATCCGAAAGGCTCGGCAAATGCACGTTCTCGGCTTTCGCGTTCGAATTCGGCGGATGGCTTGACCATCCGCGATTCCTGCCGACGAGGAAACGCCCTTTCGGTTGTGCGATTACTGAGCGATGGGCGGAATTTGGTGCTCCGTGCAATAACGTCTGTTTCATCAGTCGTGCGGGAATTTTCGCGGAGCAACGAACCAGGAGTGTTCGGCCATGGGCGAGACTGGCATCATCGGAGGCACCTCGAGCCTCCTTCGTGAACCCGTTGTGGACGCTTTCGCCGATCTGCGGGCCCCGCGTCGAGCGGACCAGGCACGCGCAATGGGCATGTACCCGTTCTTCAAGGCCATGGCCCGGCACGACGGCGGCACCGTGGTGGTGGACGGTGAGCAGTACGTCCTCACCGGTTCCAACGACTACCTGGGCCTCACGCAGGACGAACGGGTGCGCAAGGCCGCGCGTGACGCGGTGGACGACTTCGGCATGTCCTGTTCGGGATCGCGGTTCCTGACCGGCACCCTCGAGCTCCACGAGACCCTCGAGGCCGAACTGGCGGACTTCCTCGGAAAGGAATCCGCACTGGTCTTCAGCGCCGGCTTCCTCTCGACCGCCTCGGCCGTGTCTACGCTGGGCGGACGCCGCAACATCCTGTACTTCGACAGCGAGAACCACGCGAGCATGATCGACGGCTCGCGGCTGATGGCGAACCGCCCGCGGCGCTTCGAGCACAACGACGCCGCCGATCTCGAGCGGCTCCTCAAAGAGGACGAAGGCCTGCCGGGCGGACGCGTGATCTACACCGAAGGCGTTTTCTCGATGTCCGGCCACATCGGCGCGATTCCCGAAGTCGTGGACGTCGCCAGGCGGTACGGCGCGCGAGTGGTGTGCGACGACGCGCACGCGACCGGCGTGCTCGGGCCGCACGGTGAAGGGTCGCACGTCCACTTCGACCTGGCTGACGACGTCGACGTCGTGGCGGGCACGTTCTCGAAGGCGCTCGCGTCCGTCGGCGGGTTCCTGGCGGGCACGGCCGACGTCATCGACCACGTCAAGCACACCGCACGGCTGCTCATCTTCAGCACCGCTCTGCCCGCTCCGAACATCGCCGCCAGTCTCGCTGCGTTGCGCGTCATCCGCTCCGAGCCCGAGCACCGCGAGCAGATGTGGGCCAAGGTCGACTTCATGCGCCGGAACCTCCTGGGCCTGGGCTTCGACCTGCTCGGTTCCAACAGCCCGATCATCCCCGTGCTGGTCGGGGACGAGGGCACCGCTCTCCAGTTCTGGCGCGGGTTGTGGGACGAGAAGGTCTTCGCCACCCCGGCCATCCCCCCGGCCGTCGCCAGGGGGCGGAGCATCATCCGCACCAGTTTCAACACCGCGCACACCCCTGAGCACCTGGAGCGCACGTTGGAGGCGTTCGAGAAGGTGGGCCGTGCGTTGCGGGTGATCTCTTGACGCAGGTTCGGCGGAGCTGAGCCGTCCGAAGCGGGGACGGCCACGACGCCCGTCCCCGCCCTCACGCACCGATACCCGACCTGCGACAGGAAAGAGAACCGGCATGACGGTTCACGAACAGCAGACGCGCCGCTTGTCGATCAGCACGGCGCCGGTGCCGCGCTGGCTGGAGTCGCGGGTGCTGCGCGGCGGAACCGCGCGGACCGGGCACCTGGCCGCGCCGCCGCCGGGCTCGGGCCTGCGGGCCGTGCCCGGTGACGCCGGTCTTCCCCTGGTCGGTCACGGGCTCGCGTGGATGCGGTACGGCCCGCGGTTCGAACGCGCCAGGGTGACGCGGTACGGACCGGTGTCGTGGATGAAGGCGTTCGGCGTCAAGATGGCGGTGGTGGGGGGCGCCGACGCCACCCAGGCCGTGCTCACCAACAAGGACAAGGCCTTCTCGCAGTCCGGGTGGAACCTGTTCTTCGACCCGTTCTTCCGGCGTGGCCTGCTGATGCTCGACGACGAGCACCTGCAGCACCGGCGGATCATGCAGCAGGCCTTCACCCGGCCCCGGCTCGCCGCCTACGCGGAGGTCGCCGGCCAGGTCGTCCGCGAGGTGCTCGACGACCTGCCGGCCCGGCTCGCCGCCCACCCGCTGATGGCCCGGCTCACCATGGACATCGGCTCGCAGGTGTTCATGGCGCGCGCCCTCGGCACGAACGAGCCGGTGATGCGGGCGTTCAAGGCCGCGGTCGACGGCACCACGGCACTGGCGCGGTTTCCCGTGCCGGGCGGGAGGTGGCAGGCGGGGCTGCGGGGCAGGAGGATGCTCGAGGAGTACTTCAAGGCCGACCTGCCCGCCAGGCGAAACAGCGCCGGCGGCGACCTGTTCTCGGTGCTCGCCTCCGCACGGGACGAGCACGGCCGGCGGTTCACCGACACCGAGATCGTCGATCACATGATCTTCCTGATGGTGGCCGCGCTCGACACCTCGGCCACCACGGCGACGGCGGCGATGTACCACCTGGCTCGCCGGCCGGAGTGGCAGGAACGGGCCCGTGCCGAGTCCGTCGCCCTGGGGCCGGCACCCGACATCGACGGTCTCGACCGGCTGACCACGCTCGACCTGGTGGTGAAGGAGTCGCTGCGCCTGGTCGCGCCCGTGCCCACCTTCGTGCGCAGGACGGTCCGCGACGTCGACCTCACGGGCTACCACCTGCCGGCGGGCACCACCACGGTCGTCATGCCCGCCGCCAACCACTACGACCCGGCGTACTGGCGCGACCCCGACGCGTTCGACCCGGACCGGTTCGCCGAACCGCGCCGGGAGGACAAGGCGCACCGGTTCGCATGGGTGCCCTTCGGCGGCGGTGCGCACAAGTGCATCGGGATGGTGCTGGGCTTCCTGGAGGTCAAGACGATCCTGCACGAGTTGTTGCTGCGGCACCGGTGGCGGCTGCCGGAGGGCTACCGGGCGCGGTGGGACTGGTCGAACACCCCGTCGCCGACCGGCGGTCTCCCCGTGCACCTCGACCGCATCACCTGACACGTCCGGTGTGGACGGAAGACCGGGGATCCGGCGCTTCCGCACAGGAGTTCACAGACCACTGCGAAGGAAGTTCCCATGAGAGTGGCGATGCTCGCGCACGGTTCGCGGGGAGACATCCAGCCGATGGTGGCGCTCGGCGACGAACTGCGGCGCCGGGGGCACTCGGTGGTGATGACGGTGAACGAGAACCTCGCGGCGTGGGTCGCTCGTGCCGGTATCGACGTCGTCCCGATGAAGCCGGACATGAACGCGCTCCTGACCTCCGAGACGGCGCGGAACCACATGGCACAAGGCAAGGTCCTCGCGTTCCTGAAGGCGATGACCCTGGAGGAGCGCGAGGCGAACCGGTCGATCATCGACGCGTGCGTCACCGCGGCAGAAGGTGCCGACCTGGTGATCTCGACGATCACGACCGTGTACCGCGGCGAGTGCCTCGCGAAGGCGCTCGGCGTGCCGCACCGCACGTCCAGCCCGTACCCGGTCCTCGACGCGGGGAACCACGCGAGCTTCCTCTCGCCTGTCCACGACCTGCGACTGCGCTGGCTGAACCTGGCCAGCTGGCGCTTGCTGGACAGGGCGTTCTGGCAGGAGAGCAAGCCGAACATCGACGAGATGTGCGACGTGCTCGGCATCCCGAGGTTCCAGCGCGCCCCGCGCGTGGAGCTGATCCCGTCGGTGGCGATGTACAGCGAGGACGTCGCGCCGAGGCCGGCGGAATGGCATCCGCGGCACGAGATCGTCGGGTGGCAGGCGCTGTCCGCCGACCTGCGGGCCCGCCTCGGCGAAGAGGTGCCGGCCGACCTGGACGCCTGGCTGGACGCCGGCAGCGCGCCCGTCTTCTTCGGCTTCGGCTCGACGCCGGTGGCCGACCCCGCGGCCATGCTGCGCGACATCGCCCGGCTGACTCGGGAGCGCGGCCTGCGGGGGCTGATCTGCGCCGGCTGGAGCGATTTCGGCGCCGACGGCGCCGAGCTGCCGGACCACCTGTACGTCACGAACAACGTCGACTTCGACGCGGTGCTGCCGCGGTGCCGCGCCGCCGTGCACCACGGCGGGTCGGGCACGACCGCGTCCGTCCTGCGCGCCGGTCTGCCTTCCGTCATCGCCGGCGTGCTCGCCGACCAGGCCTACTGGGCGTGGCGCGTCGAGAAGCTCGGTGCCGGCGTGCGCCTGCCGTTCCACAAGATCACCTTGGACCGGCTCGGCGCCGCCGTGGACGCGGCGCTGGACCGCACCGACCGGGCGAAGGAGCTCGGCGCACGGGTCTCGGCGAACACCGTGCGGACGGCCGCCGCGGACGTCGTCGAGCGCTGGGCCGCGGAGCTGGGAATCCAGTCGGCCGTGCACAACTGACGGCGCGCTGCTCGACAACGCGTTCGTCGGCCGCCACCCCGGTGCTGTCGGTCTCGTGACCGGGCACCGACCCGCACGGGGTGGCGACCGCGCGACTCGGGCTCAGCGCACCTGCTCGGCCTTGAACTGCATCCGCGGCGTCGCGTAGAACTCCTGGGCCTGCACCAGCCGCAGCTCGCGCTCACCGGAGCGGTAGGTGAGGTCGATCAGGTCGAAGACGCTCGACGCGGTGCGTTCCAGCGCCAGCGCCGCGTCCTTGGTCTGCACGTAGTGGGCGGTGAACAGCGCGGCCGTGACGTCGCCGGACCCGTTCGCCTTGAACGGCAGGTGCGGGGTGCTCACGAGCCACGACCCGGCGGTGTCCACGACGAGCATCTCGATCGTGCCCTCCTCCCGGTCGGGCCGCTCGACGCTCGTGACCAGCACGGTCGACGGGCCCATCGCGCGGGCGAGGTCGGCCGAGGCCAGCGTCTCCTCGACGCTCGCCGGCGCGGTGCCGGTGAGGAAGCCCAGTTCGAACTGGTTCGGGGTGATGATGTCGGCCACCGGCACGACCCGGTCGCGCAGCAGCACGGGGATCTCGGGCGCGACGAAGCAGCCGGACTTGGCGTTGCCCATCACCGGGTCGCACGCGTAGAGCGCCGCCGGGTTCGCGGCCTTCACCCTGCGCACCGCGTCGATGATCACATCGGCGATGCCCGTGCCACCCTGGTAGCCGGACAGCACGGCGTCGACCTGCCCGAACACGCCGCGGTCCTCTACCCCGAGCAGGATCTCGGCCACGTCCGACGGCGGCAGGAGCGGACCGCGCCACGCGCCGTACCCGGTGTGGTTGGAGAAGTTCACCGTGGGGATCGGGACGACCTCGACCCCGAGGCGCTGCAGCGGGAACACGGCGGCGGAGTTGCCGACGTGGCCGTGGGCGACGACCGACTGGATGGACAGAACCTTCATCCGCCCAGCCTAGAACGGACACCTTGACGTCGTGACACCGCTGGACCACCTCGGTGGTCGTGTCGCAGGACCGCCCGCACTGGTCGTAGTGGTGCCGCCGGCATCGGTACCGTGCCCGGCAGGTGTGCTGCCGGTGCCCGAGCCGACCGCGAACGGTGAAGGTCGTGGTCTGTTGCCGGCGTGCTGACGGGAGGAATCCTCGACGTGCCGGCGAAGAGGTCTGATGACGCCAAGGTGAGGTTGGACAGCCGGTTCCACAGGCTTTTCGGCGCCACTCTCGTGTCGGCCACCGGTACCGGCATGCACGCCGCCGCCTTGCCCCTGCTGGTCCTGCAGAGCACCGGCAGCCCGATGGCCTTGAGCCTCGTCGTGATGGCCGCCGAGATCCCCTGGGTGCTGCTGTCGCTGCACGCCGGTGTCGTGGTGGACCGGCTGGACCGCCGGCGGGTGATGGTGTGGGCCGACCTGGGCCGGTTCGTGGTCCTGGTCGCTCTCGCGGTGCTGGTCCTGACCGCGCGGGTGGACCTGGTGTGGCTGGTGCTCGCGGCGCTCCTGCTGGGCGTCGGTCAGGTCTTCTTCGACATCGCCGCCCAGTCGGCCGTTCCCGACTTCGTCTCCCGCGATCCGCGGAGCCTGGCCACGGCGAACGGGCGGATCGCCGCGGCGGACAGCGGCGGTGAGGACTTCGCGGGGCCTCCGCTCGGCTCCGCGCTGTTCGCGGTGTGGAACATCCTGCCGTTCGCCGCCAACGCTCTCTCGTTCGCCGCCAGCGGTCTGCTGATCTTCTCGATCCGGGCGAACGCCAAGCCGGAGAACACGACCGGGGCTCCGCGCAAGAGCGTGCGGAGCGACATCGTCGAGGGCATCCGCTGGTTGTCCGGAAACCGGACCCTGCGGGCCCTGGCCGTGGTTTCCTGCCTCGGCAACGTCGCCGCCACCGCTCAGTTCGCGATGCTCGCGCTGCTGGCCGAGGACGTCCTCGAACTCCCCGACCTCGGTTTCGGCCTGTTGCTGACGGCCACCGCGGTCGGCGCGACGCTCGGGGGACTGGCCGCCGCGTCCGCCGGCAAGCGCTTCGGCCCCGGCACGGTGATGATCGTGGGCAAAGCCGGTGTGGGCGCGGCCGTTCTGGTTCTGGGACTTGTCGCCAACGCGTGGGTCGCGGCCGTGATGATGATGGTGACCGGCGCGCTGATGACCGCGGAGAAAGTCGTGGTGAGCACGTTGCGCCAACAGATCGTGCCCGATGAGCTCCTGGGAAGGGTGCTCTCGTCGAGCAGACTGGTGGTCATGATCGGAGGGCCGGTCGGTGCGGCACTCGGCGGTGTTCTCGCCAGTGCGTTCGGCGTCCAGGTCTCCTATGTCGTCGCCGGCGTTTTCCTCATCCTGGTGACGCTGGTCTTCTGTCCGGCGCTGAACAACCGCGCCCTGGCCGCCTCGCGTCAGGGTTCGTCGGCAGCGGTGTCGCCTTGGACGTGCTGTTGAGCCTGACGGGGGTCGGCGCCGTGTTGGCGTGCCTCGACGGCCTTGCGCAGCTCGTCCGGTGCCAAGTCGTCGTGGTTGATCACGCCCAGGAGCTCGGCCTTCTTGTGCAGAGCCTGGA
Source organism: Lentzea sp. CC55 (assembly GCF_021056325.1). Taxonomy (NCBI): domain Bacteria; kingdom Bacillati; phylum Actinomycetota; class Actinomycetes; order Pseudonocardiales; family Pseudonocardiaceae; genus Lentzea; species Lentzea sp. CC55. The sequence continues at coordinate 96,140 of NZ_JAJCXE010000028.1, forward strand.
TGTCCGTTTCCTCCATTGCTGTCCTCCTCGCCGTCCGCAGTCGGTCCGAAGTGCTGGCTACCCGGGCTGCCGGGTTCGACGCGGGCTTCCCCGATGTGGGTCGTCGCTTTCGTTCTCGGTGGTTGAGGCCGGGTGGAGCGGGTAGGTCCTGTGCATGGCTCCCACGACGTTGACCGCGCTCGCGCTGACCTGTTCCCTCAAGCCCTCACCCGAGCCGTCGAGCGCCGACAAGCTCGCCCGCGAGGTGCTGGACGAACTCGCCGCACACGGCGTCACGGGTGACCTGATCCGGGTCGTGGACCACGACGTGCGTCCTGGCGTGGAGAAGGACATGGGCGAGGGCGACGAGTGGCCGATGATCCGTGAACGCGTGTTGGCCGCCGACATCCTGGTGCTGGCCACGCCCACCTGGGTGGGTCACCCGTCCAGCGTGGCGCAACGGGTGATGGAGCGGCTGGACGCCGAGCTGTCCGAGACCGACGACGAGGGCCGCCTGCTGACCTACGGCAAGGTCGCGGTGGTCGCGGTCGTCGGCAACGAGGACGGCGCGCACAAGATCATCGCGGACTGCTTCCAGGCCCTCGACGACGTCGGCTTCACCATCCCGGCCAGCGGTGGCACGTACTGGAACAACGAGGCCATGAACCCGAAGGACTACATCGAGCTGGATCAGACGCCTGATCCGGTGGCCTCGACCAACAAGAAGCTGGCGAGCAACGCCGCGCACCTGGCGCGCCTGCTCAAGCAGGACCAGTACCCGCCGGTCCGGTGAGGACTGTCCACGTGAGCGGCTGAAAAGGAGTCGCGGCCCTGCCGCGACCCCTCGCCGCGTTGTGAACGGGCGGTGCGGCGAACCCGTATGGCGGCCTCCGCCTGGGTGGGGCCCCGACAGCGGACGTGTCGGCTGACCAGGCGCGGGTACCACGCCGGGAGAGAACCCGACCAGGAGGAGGAGCGGATGTCCAGCAACGGGACCGGTCAGGTCACGGGCACGCCGGACAAGGACTACAACATCATCTGGTTCGTCGAGGCGTGCCTGAGCAACGTGCTGCGGCTCGAGACCTACATCGCCGACGCGGAGCGTGCGGGCGACGGCGAGCTGGCGGACTTGTTCCGGCGCGCCCAGGAGGCGAGCCGCAAGGGCGCCGACGAGGGCAAGGAACTGCTGACCCGGCGCCTGACCGGCTGACGCCGCCACGGCGACGCCGCCGGCGATCCGGTCCGCCGGATCGCCGGCGCCACCCCGGGCCCGGTACGGCAGTCACCACCGGAACGTCCTTTGTGGGCTGTGCTGCGCCGTGTCCGAACGGGGTGATCACTCATTCGTGGCGATCAGCCCGTCGCTACCGTGCCGGACGTGCCCAAGCCACTGATCGGAATCGTCCTCGCGCGGACCGGGAGGCTCGCGCCGCTGGGCGCGGCCTTGGACTTCGTCGCCGGCGCTCTGCCGTGGCCGGTGGACGTGCTGGTCCACGACAGCCGCTCCACGCCGCAGGGCGCGAGCGCCGCGGTGTCGGCGCTGGCCGACGCAGGCGTGCGGGCGGTCGTGACGCTGGGCGGCACGGAGACGCTGCCCGCGGTCGCGCGTGCCTGCACCGAGCGGGAGGTGCCGTGCGTGTCGACGACCCTGCCGTGGCAGGTGTTCGCCGCCGAGGTGTTCGGCGACGACCACCGGCCGGGGTGGGCGTTCCACTTCAGCTGGGGCGTCGACGACATCGCCGAGGTGTTCACCGACCTGTGGGAGCACCTCGGCGCCGCACGCCGGGTGGGCTGCCTGTGGAACGACGGCACGCAGGGACGTGCGCTGCGGCGGTGGTTCCGCCCGGTGGCCGAAGCACGCGGGCACGTGCTGGTCGACCTGCCCTACCGCGAGCACGGCGACGACCTGCCCGACCTGGCGGAGGTGGAGGTGGTGACCTCGGCCGCGACCGCCGCCGACCTCGCCGCGGCCATCCGGCGTGCCCGTCCCCGGCTGGTCACCTGTTCGCGCTGGCTGACCTACCCGTTCAGCGTCGCCGCGCACGCCCGGCTGGACCGGATCGCCACGATCGTCTACTGGACTCCCGAGCACGGCGACGGCGCGGGGCGCGCACTGGCAGCCGCCTACGAGAACGCGACCGGCATGCCGTGGACGCAACCGCTCGGCGTGGCGCATGCCGCGCTCGAGGTCGTCTGCCACGCCGTCACCGCCTCGCGCTCCCGCGCGGGGACGGCCGAGGCGCTGTCAGGCCTGAGGCTGGACACCCTCGCCGGAACCCTGGACTGGACGGACGGCCCCGCGCCCGGCGTCGCGAAGATCGCGCTGGCGGGTGGGCAGTGGCGCGGCGGACAGCGCCCGGAACTGGTCGTCGTGGACAACCGCCGCGTCCCGGGCGTGCCGGTCGGCGGCGCACTGCTCCTCAGTCCGCCAGCGTGATGGTGAACCGGTAACCCACGTCGGCCCTGTCCGTCACGCGGGTGACCTTGGCCTCGCCGCGGGCCTCGGAGTACTGGCCGGTGCCGCCGATGACGGCCATGGTCGTGTTCTCGAAGCCTTCGGCGATCGACTTGTAGTCACGCAGGCCGGACAGGTGCAGTTCCCCGTCCTGGAGCCGGAAGGTGGAGGTGCAGTGCGCCGTCACCGCGGGCGGCACCGCCACGGACACCGACAGCACGCCGCAGTGGGAGAAGCCGTTGCCCACCTTGGCCCGGCCCTGCCCGTCCGCCAGCTCACCGCCGCTGACGAACCCGCCTCCCACCGCGATGTTCACCGGCGCCGACATGAGCGTCCGCTTGGAAGTCAGCTCGATCGTCGTCTGCCGCTGGTCCACCTGATCGGCGCCCACGAGCGTCCCGGCGAGGGCGAGCACCACGAGCCACGGTTGAACCTTCATCCACGCACCTCCGCGTCCGGTCGGATTCCCCTCGCCGACGCTAGGCCCGTTGTGCCACAGGGCACATCGATCGATGGGGTAGCGACCGGTCCTCGAACGGCTGTCCACTCGGCACGGTCCGCGCACCCAGCGGTACCGCTTCGCCGACAAGCCACACGTCCAGGTGAAATGGGCCTGTCCAGCGAGTGTTTCGCGCGGTGCGGGGCCGGTCGTCGCGATGAGCGGAATGTCTGTCGAAAGGCAGACGCGCCCGCGTGGTCCGGGTGATCGAATCGTGGGCATGAAAGCGTTGATGACGCTCCTGGCCGCACTCGCCGTGCTCGCAGGAGGCGCGGGGCCTGCCACCGCCGCCGAGGGGCTGCACTGGCGGGACTGCTACGACGGGCTGAGGTGCGGCGAAGTCCTGGTTCCCGCCGACTGGACCCGTCCTTCCGGTGACACCCGGATCGCCGTTCCGCTGCTGAAGATCCCGGCACGGGAGCAGAAGACCGGTGTCCTCCTGCTCAACCCCGGTGGTCCGGGGTCGGCCATCCCCAACTTCGCGTTCCCGGGCTATCGCGACCAGTTCGCGGACCTCGCGGCGCGGTTCGACGTCGTGGTGTTCGACCCGCGCGGCATGGGCGTCGCCTGCCCGAGTCCGAATCCCGCTCCGCTGTCCTCGCCGGTGACCGAGTCCGCCCATCGCGAGTACGCCGCCGCCAACGGCCGGTTCGCGGCGGACTGCGCGGCGGCGATGGGCCCGTACCGGGGGCGCCTCAACGCTCGCCAGGTCGCACACGACATGGACGCCGTCCGGCGCGCACTGGGGGAGCGCCGGCTCAACTACTTCGGCAACTCCTACGGCACGGTGTACGGGCAGTTGTACGCGGACCTCTTCGGGCACCGGGTCGGGCGGATGTACCTGGACAGCGTGCTGGACCACACCCGGCGCGACCCGGCTGAGTGGGCTCGGGCCGGTGCCGTCACGGCGGAGGACAACCTCCACCGGATGGCGCGGTGGTGCGCGGCTGACGCCGGTTGCGCACTGCACGGCGAGGACCTGATCGCGGTGTGGGACCGCGTGTTGTCCACGCCCGGTGTGGAGGTGTCCGCGGTCCTCAGGTGGGCCGCGGCGAGGATCGGCAACGACAGGGGCTGGCCCGCGCTGGCCACCGGACTCGCGCAGCTGGCGGCCGGCGACACGACGGCGATCACACCGCGGCCCGGTCCGTCCGACGTCGGTCTCGCCCGGACGGCGTTCTGCGCGGACTTCCCCTTCCCGGACGACTTCCCGGCCGTGAAGCGGGTGGAGGACCGGGTGCGGGCGGTCGCGCCCCGGCTGGGGTGGGCGGCGGTCCCGTGGCGGGTCTCCGGGCACTGCTCGGGTGTGCCCGGAGAAGGGGTCAACCCGCCGGCGGCGTTGCCCCCGATGCCGGACGTGCTGGTGGCCAACGGCGAACACGACCCGCTGACCCCCGCCGAGCACGGCCGCCGGGTCGCCGCCCAGCTGCGAGGCGCCTACCTGCCCGTGGAGGGCAACCACGGGCTCTACCTCAACGGCAACGCCTGCGTCCGCGACCACGTGCACCGCTACTTCCTGACCGGGCAGCTGCCCGCGCCGGACGCGCGGTGCGGCTCATCGGTCTGACCGGGCCGTGTACAACTGGGGAATGGACGACCGCCGGATGCCCGGTTCTGCCATCCGTCCGGCGGGACCGCGCTCGTGGTGGTCGTTTCCACCGAGCACGCGGACGTTCCCGGAGCGGCTTCGCGACACCGCCGGAGGCGATGCGGTGTTCGCCGGCGTGGCCGTGGTCGTCGTGTCGGTGCTCGGGCTGGTCGAACACCGCTCCGCGAACCCGGTCGTCATGGTCGCCGCGTCGGTCGCGGTGGCGGTACCTCTGCTGCTACGGCGTCGTTTTCCCCTGACCACGGCGTTCGCATCCGCCGCGATCGTGGTCGTCGTCGCCGTGCCGGAGTGGTCCGGGCGCCTGGCCGCCATGGCCGCGTTCGGTTCCGCCGCGTACCACCGTCCCCGGCGTACGGTGTTCGTCCTGGCCGTGGCGGGGTTCCTCGTCCTGGCCGCGGCGGGAGTCCGCTCACCGACGGCCGCGACGTGGACGGACCTGCTCCTGCTCGGCATCGCGCCGGCTGCCGCCGGCTCCGCGTTGCGCCTGCACCGCGACCGCGCCGACCACGCCGAACGCCTCTACCGGGAAGAGACCCGCAGGGTGATCGCCGAGGAGCACGCCCGGATCGCCCGCGAGGTGCACGACGCCGTCGGCCACCACCTCACCGTGATCCGGATGCAGGCCAACGCCGTCCGGCACGTCGCCCGCTCCCTGCCCGCGGTCGCCGACCGGGCGCTGGTGACGATCGCCGAGGTGTCGGCCACCGCGCTCACCGAGGTCCGCGACGTTCTGGCCGCACTGCCCACGCACGGCACCACGCTGGCCGACCTGGACACCCTCGTGGACCACGTCACCGGGCCGAACCGCACCGTGACCCTCACCAGGGACGGCTCCGCGCCGGGCACCCTGCCGCCCTTGGTCGACCACGCCGGTTACCGGCTGGCGCAGGAGGCGCTCACCAACGCCCTGCGCCACTCCGACGCGTCCAAGGTGGACCTGCGCCTGCACCACACACCGGACGCCGTCGTGATCACCGTGGCGGACAACGGTTCCACCACACCCGGCCCGGCGACCGACGGCACCGGGCTGCGCGGCATCCGGGAACGGACCCGGCTGCTCGGCGGAACCCTGCGGATCGAGCCGAACCGGCCCAGCGGCTGGCTCGTCGAAGCCCGGCTCCCGCTGGGGGAGCAGCGGTGATCCGCACCCTGGTCGCGGACGACCAAGAGCCCGTGCGGTGGGCACTGCGCCTGGTCCTCGACGCCGAACCGGACATCGAGGTGGTCGACGAGGCCGTGGACGGCGCCGAAGCCGTGGACAAGGCCCGCCGGCTGGGCGTGGACGTGGTGGTGCTCGACCTGAGGATGCCGCGGATGGACGGGGTGGCGGCCATCCGCCGGATCACCGAATCGGTCACCCCGGCGCCCGCGGTGGTCGCGCTGACGACGTTCGACGTCGACGAGTACCTGTTCGGCGCGCTCCGGGCGGGCGCGGCGGGCTTCGTGCTCAAGGACAGCGAACCGGCTCTGCTCGTCGAGGCCGTCCGCGCGGCGTCGAGGGGACAGGGGCTGCTGGACCCGCAGGTCACCCGCCGCGCCATCCGCCGGTTCGCGCAGTTCGCGCCCCGCCCCGCACCGACCGGCCTGGATCTGCTCACCCCGCGCGAGCAGGAGGTGCTGCGCCACGTGGCACGAGGCCTCAGCAACGCCGAGATCGCCCGTGCCTTGACCGTCGGCGAAGGCACGGTCAAAACCCACGTGGCGCGCGTACTCGCCAAACTCGGCCTCCGCACTCGCGTGCACCTGGTGATCTACGCCTACGAGCACGCCATCCTGAGCCCTTCCTGACGAGGCCGGTGACGAAGTCCAGGCAGGTGTCGCCGATCGCGGTCCGTGCTGACCGCGGTCGTGAAGTGGCGTCAGTGGCGGCACACCTGCCCCAGCTGCCTGCGCAGCTCGACGATCTGGCTCCGGGCGGCGGCGAGCTCGTCCTCCAACCCGATGATGCGGGCCGTCGCGGCGAGCGTGTGGCCCTCGTCGAACAAGACGCGGATCCGGCCCGCCAGTTCGAGTTGACGGCGGCTGTAGCGGCGATGTCCGCCGCCGGAGCGGTGGGGGCGCAGCAGGTCCGCGGTGTCCAGGCTGCGCAGGAACGCTTGCTGAACACCGAGCAGCTCCGCGGCCTGGCCGGTGGTGTAGGCCGGGTGATCCACGTCGTCGAGGTCGTCGAGGGGCACCGTGGACGGCTCCTTGAACCTGGGTGAATTCGCTGCTCAAGACTATCTTCGGCGATTGCTTGACACAATCTGCAGTGCGCGCTATAAGAAAAGTGTCGGTCGATGACCTGGTGACAGTGGCCCGGGAGTGATCGAGATGAGCGGCGAGAACGTGGTTCCCCACGTCGAGCGCGGCGGCGCGCCGGTGTTCGCGGACGTGGTCGTCGCCGACCTCGGCTGGGTGCGGGCGGAGTTCGACGAGATCGTGGCCGCGAACTTCCCCGAGTCACCCGTCCCGCCGCTTCGAAGGCATCCGCGCGAGCGGTCTCGCCATCCGGCACCACCGGTGCGGACGGCCACACCGCCCGGCCGGGAATCCGGCGCCCGCGACCGGACCGCACGCGAAGTGGGCGCGCGGGAGCGCTCTCCTCCGCGCCCGGCGGTCGGACCCTCGACGTGACACCTCGAACGCTGTCCAGGAGGTGGTAGAGCGCAGGGCACGGCCGATCCGTCGTGGCTGTTCGCTCGTCATCCCGCCGGTTCCCGCCTCGACGCGACAACCGGTCTGCGTCTCGTGACGCGATCAAAGCGACCGCCACGGCCCGAGCCTTGCCGGAGACGCGTTTCGCAGACCTTCGAGTTGAGCCTGGATCACGCCCGTCACGGCTACCGGAAGCCGTGGCGGGCATCGGGTCGTGCCGGAACGGCAACCGCGAAAGGGGGACTCGTGATGGACCTGGACAAGCCGTGGAACGACGTGACCGACCAACTGCGTCCCGCCTGGCCGGAACTCGACGAGATCGCACTCGACGGTGTTCCCGATCCCGGCGACGTCGCGGCCCCGGGAGAGGTGATCGAGGCCGACCCCGCCGATGTCGCCGACCAGCGCCGCGTCGTGCCTCCGCCCGACGACGAACCGGACCCCGCCGGAGGCCTGGCATGAGCCGCCGCCCGGAACCCCGCTCGCACGCCACCCACCACGCGGCCTCCACAGGAGACTGTCCACAACGGCACGAGTCGCGCCGCGACGACCACGTCGCACCCGCCCGGCCGCGGAAGTGATCCGGCCATGCCGACGCACCGAAACCCATCATCACACGACCCGCACCGCGTGCTCGGCGTCCCGCGCGACGCCACCCCGGCCCAGATCCGCACGGCCTACCGAGCGCTTCTGCTCGCTCTCCACCCGGACACCCGCGCAGAGCCCGCGGACCCGGCACGGCTGGCCCAGGTGGTGGCCGCACACGCCCAACTGCGCGACGCCTGCCGCCGCACCACCGGTGACCCCGCGCCGTTCACCGCCGACACCCGGCCCGACGCGGGCGGAAATTCGATCCCGGTTCGCGTCCGAGATCCCCGTCGTGATCAGCCGGACATCCGCGTGGGCCCCGTTCGCAGCCACCGGAGCCGTTGACGGCCACGCCGGAGTCGAGCCCCCTTGCTCGTTGCGGTCACCGGAAGGCGGAGCTGACCTCACCTCGGCGTTGCCGGCGGATCAGGGTGCGGCCGCTGGCGGCGTACCACTGGACGGCGATGATCGCGGCGAGGGCGATTTCGGTCAGGTCGCCGCCGTAGTACATCAGCTGGGCGCCGGTGTGCAGGTCGGCAGTGGCGAAGGCGGTACTCGGCGGAGGTGCCGCGTAGAGGGTCTTGGCGAGGACGGCGTGGGCGGCGCCGGCGCCGAGCAGGGCGGTGGCGCGCCAGGCCAGGCTCCAGCGGCGTCGAACCGGGTCCAGTTGGCACACGGCGAAGGTGAACAGCAGGCCGGAGACCACGACGTGCACGTGCACCGCGGCGTGCAGCAGCGGCTGGTGGTGAAGGCCGGCGAACAGGGGAGTCCGGTAGAGCAGCCACAGACCGCCGACGTCCAGCACTGCCGCCAGTGGAGGGAAGACCAGCACGCTCACGGGAGTCGAGTGCGCCACGGCCAGCAGCGTGCGCCGGGGTCGCGTCGGAAGCACCCGCAGCAGCAAGGTCAGTGGGCGGGCCGGCACCACCAGCACAGGGGCGATCATGGCCAGCACGAGGTGCTGGGCCATGTGGGCGGTGAACGGGCCTCCCGGCAGCGGTCCGAGGAGCGCGTAGACCAGGACGGCGCACCCGGCGGTGAAGCAGGCGTCCCGCCGTCCCGGCCACGCATCACCGCGCAGGCGCAGCCGGATGCTGCCCGCCAGATAAGCAGAAGCGGCCAGCACGGCCACCACCGCGATGACCATCCCGATCAGTCCCGTGGGCGCCGCAGCGGGCACGTGGTGCAGATGAGGGTCGCTCACGAGCCGGCCTGCCGACGCGCCCGCACGGCGAGGACGGCGCCCACGGCCAGCAGCGCCAGCGCCACGCCGTTCCACACCAGGTCGTAGACCAGCAGGTCCACGCCGTAGCGGACCTGGTGCAGGCGCAGCACCTTGTGGTCGACAATGCCGTCGAACAGCTGGAAGCCGCCCAGACCGAGGAACAGCCCGGCCACAGCATGAGCCGGGGCGAGAGCGCGACGACGGCGCAGATCGGCGTACAGGACGAACCCGGCCACCAAGCCCAGCAACTCGGCGGTGTGCAGCAGGCCGTCCGACACCAGCCCCACCGCCGGGGTGGACCGGTCGAAGAAGTGGTGCCAGGCCAGGATCTGGTGGAACACGATCTCGTCAACCGCGGCCATCAGCGCCGCGCCGATCAACGCGCAGACAGCCAGCGACCTCCCGGGCAGGAGCACGGCTTTCGGTGCGGAGGTCGGTAGGGCTTGCCCTTCGGATTCGCTCATCAGGCGCGCAGTCCTCCGATCGGTGACGTGGCGGGTCGTGCCGAGACGTTCGCGCTATCGGGGTGGGCACGCAGGTGTCAGACGTTGTTCTGCCTGCTCCACCAGCGTCACCACGACCCCGGCTGGGCCGGTGAACAGCCCTTGCCGCGGTGCGCGTCTCATCACATCGGCTTGAGTACCCGGCTACGGCCGGCCTATCCGAGTCTCGGCCCGGTGTGACGGTCTCGCTGTTGATCGCACAAGGCTCAACCGGTTCTCACGGTCTTGGTCGATACCACGCGAGCGCCTTGCTTCAACGTGGCGGCATTCAGCGCGCAGGCTGTCTGAACGCGGTACCGCCGGTGTTGAGCCGCGGTGAAGTTCCGGGAGGTGGCGAAAGACCTGCTCGGCACGATCGCTCACAATGCGGAACGGCCTGCGCCCGACGCGGAGCGGGTGCGGTGTCGAGCGCTGGGCCCTTGGCGGGCGCCGACCTGGCCGGGCGCGGACCACCACGTCTTCTCGGACCCGTCTGTGACGCATCCTCCACAGAGGACCGCGCAGCATCGCTCGGGGCTCGATGCGGAGACCGTCGACGTCTCAGCCGCCGTGTGCCGCGGAGCCCGGAACGACCAGCCCGCTCTCGTAAGCGGCGACGACAGCCTGAGCGCGGGTGGTCAGGTTCAACTTCCGCATCGTGTGCTTCACGTGTGTCTTCACCGTTGCTTCACTGATGGCGAGCTGATTCGCGATCTCCTCGTTGGTCGATCCTGTTCCGATCAGCCGCAGGATCTCGGTTTCTCGTGGCGTGAGGTCCGGCAGCCGGGTGTTCGCCTGGAGCTCGACGCGATGGCGTTGCGCGTAGGTCTGGACCAGCCGCAGGGTGATGGCCGGCGAGATCAGCATCTCTCCCATCGCGACCGTGCGCACCGCCGCGATGATCCGATCGGGAGGTGTGTCCTTCATGATGAACCCGGCGGCTCCATCGGTCAGCGCCGTGTAGACGTACTCGGGGATGTCGAAGGTCGTCAGCACGACCACCTGGGTTTCCGGACGCATCGCGAGAATGCGACGGGTGGCGCTGAGCCCGTCCATGACCGGCATCTTGATGTCCATCAGAACCACGTCGGGCGCCAGGTCGGCGACCAGCGCCACGGCTTGCTCGCCGTCTGATGCCTCGCCGACGGGATCGATGCCGGGTGCGGCGTTGAGCAACGCCATGAGGGCGTGGCGAACGAGGTACTGGTCGTCGACCACCAGAACGCGGACTGCCATCACATCTCTCCAGCTCGTGCATTCGTCCGGTGTTCGGAAATCAGCTCTGGTCCGGAATCGGCAGGCGCAGCACGACCTGGAACCCTCGACGAGAGCGGTGTCCGGCGTCCAGGACGCCACCGTAGAGTTCGGCGCGCTCACGCATCCCCTGAATGCCATGCGATTTCGCTTTGACGCTGGGGGGCCTTGACGCGCCGTCATCGGTGATGGTCAACATCAGTTCGTGTGCACGGTAGTCGAGCACCACCTCCACGGCCGCTGGACCAGCGTGCTTGAGGACGTTGGTCAGCGATTCCTGCGCGACGCGATAGGCGCAGAGGTCCTGCCCGGGAGGCAAGGCGCGCGGTGTGCCCCGCACCACGAGTTCGACGGTGAGGCCGGCGTCGCGCGTGCGGTCCACCAAGCCGGGAAGAGCGTCGAGGCCCGGGCTCGCGAGTTGCACGTCCGGGAATTCGGTTTCGTCCTCCACCCGCAGCACGTCGAGCAGCCTGCGCATCTCGGTCAGGCCTTGCCGGCAGGACTCGGAGACAGCCGAAATCGCGGTACGCGCGGTGGCCGGAGCGGACGCGAGGGTGTATTCGGCCACCCCGGCCTGCAAAGAGATCACGGACATGTGGTGCGCGACGATGTCGTGCAACTCCCGTGCGATCCGCACTCGCTCCTCGGCGGCCGCGCGACCTTCGCGCTCAGCTGCTTCCTCAGCACGCCTGGCCCACTTCTTGGAGCTCTCGCCGACCATCCAGGCGACGAACAGGACCAGGACGGCCTGCACGGCCTCCGGCCACTTCAGCGTCACCTCTCCGACGTATTCGGGCACCAGCAGGCAGAGCGCCGACAGCGCTGCCATCACCGCGGCAATCCGCGAACTGCGCACGTTGGCGACTGTGAACACGCCGATGACCACACCGAGCCCCAAGTTGCCCACTGCGCCATGACCAAAAAACGCGTAGACGACCGAGGAACCGAGAATCACGCACAAGGACGTCACCGGTACGACGTGTCGAATCGCGATAGGCGCCACCGTGAGCGCGGCGAGCGACAAATCCACGAGCGTGAGATCGGCGCCGAGATATCCCACCTGATTGGCCAGGGTGAGGACTGTGGCGACCAGGGCGAGAAGGAGGTCCGCCCACGTCGGCCGGAGAAGCTTGCGCACCGGCGGGACCCTACCAGGAGATTCTTGCCTGGAAACAAGGGAGATCCGCCCTACCACCAGAGGGGTAGAAGGGACGACCGGCAAGGATGACGACATCGCATCGATGCGCTCCTACGGTGATCTCATGAGCACGAAAACGACCGCACTGGTGGTGTTGACCACAATCTCGTTCGTCATCGGATGTTCGCCGGCCGACGCCGAGCGAAATGGGAACGACGCGTCCCGCGCCTCTTTGCAGAAAGATGCCGACGCACTGGTGTCGAAAGGTGCCCCCGGCGTTCTGACCGAGTTGCGCACGCCCAACGGTGCCGTGAAGGTCCGCAGCGGGGAAGGCGACACCGACGCGAAGACACCGGTGCCGTGGGACGCCCACTTCCGCATCGCGAGCTTCAGCAAGACCTTCGTGGCGACCACGCTGCTCCAACTCGTCGGCGAAAAGCGCCTGTCGCTCGACGACACCGTCGAAAAGTGGCTGCCCGGAGTCGTGACCGGCAACGGGAACGACGGCAGCAAGATCACCGTTCGTCAGCTGCTCCAGCACACCAGCGGCATCCCCGAGTACCTCGTCGGTGTGCCGGTGTTCACCGAGAGCGACTTCCGGCAGCACCGGTTCGACAAGCACTCCCCGGCAGACCTCGTCGCCCTCGCGATGCGTCAGACCCCCGCTTTCGCGCCCGGCGCCGGCTGGAGCTACTCCAACACCAACTACGTGCTGGCCGGAATGGTCATCGGCAAGGTGACCGGCCAGGACTGGCGCGCCGCCGTCGACGAGCGGATCATCAAGCGCCTGGGCCTGCGCAACACCTCGGCTCCCGGACACTCGACGGCGCTGCCGCATCCCCACGCGACCGCGTACGAGCGCTTCCCGGAGGACGTCACAGCGGACCCGTTGCGCTTCGGAAAGCCCGTGGACGTCACCGAACTGAACCCGTCCTACGCTGAAGCGGCGGGAGAGCTGGTCAGCACCACCAACGACGCGCTGGTCTTCCTCGAAGCCTTGATCTCGGGCAGGCTCCTCGCTCCCGCGGAGCTGGCCGAGATGCAGAAGACGGTGCCGGCGCCGAGCCTGCAGTCGGTGTGGCCGGAAGCGCGCTATGGACTGGGCATCGCCTGGATTCCCACCGCGTGCGGCGGGTACTGGTCACACGCGGGTGACATCCAGGGCTTCCAGACCCGCAACGGGATCACGCCCGACGGCAAGCGCGGTGTCATCGTCTCGATGAACACCGACTCGGTGATCCCGAAGGACTCGTCCACCCCGCCGACGCCGCTCGAGGACCCGTCCTTCGACCTGGTCAAGAACGCGCTCTGCGACCGCGGGTGATGCCGAACAGGGGGAGTGCGACCAGCGGCGCCCCCAGCGCGAAGGACGACCCGCCACCGCGGCTGCCCCCGGCGCCGCCTCGACCGCCCCTGGCACGACCACCTCTGTCGAGCCACTCTGTCGAGCCAAGGGCGGTCCGGGCGACCGACCACGCGACCGGCGTCGTGCGGGCCGACTCGAGGGCGCCGAACCACGCGCACCCCGTTGTCCATCGCGGACGGGCTTGTCCCTTGCGGCGTAGCGGCCGTCGTCTACGCCACCAAGCAGGGCTTCAACCCCAAGACCCAGGCCCTGAAGTGGAGCGACCTGGAGCTCGTCGGCCAGACCGGCAGGATCCCCACCAGCACCCGGACGCCCGTCGAGATCAACGCGCCTGGCCGCACCGGCCACCACGTCCTGTACACGGTGTGGCAGGCCAGCCACCTCGACCAGAGCTACTACGCGTGCAGCGACGTGAACTTCACCGACGGTGGCACCACCACCATGACGGCAACCCCTCGGCGGGCTGCTCGGCCACCTTCCAGGCCGAGGCGCGCGTGACCGCCGGCGCGACGGCGATCTCCGGCTGGCAGGTGGACTGGACGTTCGCCAACGGCGAGCGCATCAACTCCTCGTGGAACGCCACCCTGACCACGAGCGGGTCCACGATCACCGCCCGCAACGCCGCCCACAACGGCATCGTGGGCGCGGGCGCCTCCACCACCTTCGGTTTCGTCGCCTCCGGAACCGCGGGTACCCCGACCCCACCTGCACCGCGTCCTGATCCCGTGCCGGTGCTGGGCGTGGTGGGCGTTGTCGAGCCGTTCGCGGGTCTAGGTGTACCTGGCCAACACGTTGGTGACGGTGTGTCGGCTTGATCATGGGTGAGGCCTCCGGGTGCGGTGGTGATTGCGAAGTCAG
>NZ_JAJCXE010000029.1:0-76093 GCF_021056325.1 Lentzea sp. CC55
TCACTCAGTAGTAGTCGAGAGCACGTGTTTGCGCGATCGCGCGCCTGCCCGAGGCAGCACCCGCGAGGCGAACCCGTCCGTCGGCACGATACGCCACCGCGTTGCGCCCCAACTGCTTGGCCGTGTACAGGAGGCTGTCGGCGCGCAGGAGCTGTTGCTCGGCGCTGACGGCGGGGCGTTCCGGCGCCTCGTCGGCGGGCGGCTCGTACGCGAGGCCCGCGCTGACGGTCACGCGCAGCCCCGGAGCGATCTCGTGCCACGGGTGACGCTCGACACGTTCCCGGGCCGCCTCGGCGATCTCCAGAGCGGTCGCGGCGTCCACGCGGGGAAGCACGAGCACGAACTCCTCACCGCCGTAGCGGGCGCAGAAGGCGCCCTCCGGCAGGCCGTCCTGGAGCAGCTCGACCACCCGCTGCAGCACCCGGTCGCCCAGCAGGTGGCCGAAGGTGTCGTTGACCTGCTTGAACCAGTCGAGGTCGATCAGCGCGATGGCGAGCCCGTGCCGGCACGCCCCGTGCTCGGTCAGCAGGTCCATCAGCCGTTGGTCGAGGTAGCGGCGGTTGTAGGTGTCGGTGAGGCTGTCGCGCAGGCTCTGCTCCCGGGCCTCGGCGTGCTCCCGGCGCAGCCTGTCGACCTCGCGGCGCAGCTGCTCCGGGACGTGCGGCTCCTCGATCTGGTCCGCGTAGACGAGGTCGAGCGCGGAACGCAGGTGCAGGTACGCCTTGCGCCACTCCCCGCGGGAGGCGAACAGCGTCGCGATGGACTCGTGCAGGGTGATCGGCCCGGTTCCCTGCTCGTCGACACCGGTGTCGGGCTGGGGATCTGCGATCTCGGGTCGCAGCGCGGTCATCGCGGTCACCTCCTTACCTGCCAGGTGTCGTCTCCGAAGAGGCGGCGCTTGAGCCAGAAGGGCGCGTGGGGGCGGGATTTCCCCCGTCCGGTTGACCGTCGCCTGCTCCGATCCAGTGAGCGTGGAAGACCGGCAACCTGGTCAGCCACCGAGACAGGGTGCGAACCCGTACACCTGTCCGTCCAGGTGCACCACGTGCAGCGATCCGATCTGGCTGCCCACCACCGCGCCGTCCCGGCTGAGCGTGATCGTGACGGCGACGACGTACACGTTCCCGCGCGGGTGGGCCTTCTCACCGGGGGGTGCCCAGTCGGCATCCGTGCGAAGCGTGGCCCACGTCGGTTCGACCTTTACGGTGGCGCCCCGCAGGTCGCACGTCTTCTGCCGGAAGTCCGGGTGCTGGGTCTCCTTCAGCAGCCTCTGCTGCTGGGACGCGCCCTCGTCCCCCGCCTTGTTGAGGCGCTCGTAGAACTCACGGAACCGGGCGCGGTCGCCGTCGGACAGGCTGGCCGGTTTCGCCGTGCCCGCGACCGGGCCGGTGCAGCCCGCGAGGAGCGCGAGCGAGACGAGGAGGACCGCGATGCGTTCAGCCACCGGAGTGCATCACGTCCGCACCGGTCGGCACCGTCGCGTCCTCGGGGTCGTCCAGCCACCCCTCGGGCAGCACGACCTTCGCCGAGGAACCCTGCCTGCCGCGAGGCCCTTCCGCGTTCGCGGGGAACGGGACGCTCCCGTCGAGCGTGCCGATGAGGTCGTCCAGCTCCTGCAGGCTCGACACCATCGCGAACGCCCGCCGCGTGTCACCGCCCACCGGGAAGCCGTGCCAGTACCAGGCCATGTGCTTGCGCAGGTCGCGCAGGCCCTTGTGCTCCCCGTCGTGGGCGGCGAGGAGCTGGGCGTGCCTGCGCAGCACCTCGGCGACCTCGCCGAGGTTCGGGCCCTGCGGGACCGGCTCGCCCCGGAACGCCGCCTGCAGGTCGCGGAAGAGCCACGGCCGGCCGAGGCAGCCACGCCCGACCACCACGCCGTCGCAGCCGGTCCGCGCCACCATGTCGAGCGCGTCCTGGGCGCTGAAGATGTCGCCGTTGCCGAGCACCGGGATGCTCGTGACGGCCTCCTTGAGCCGCGCGATGGCGGTCCAGTCGGCCTTGCCGGAGTAGCGCTGCGACGCCGTGCGCGCGTGCAGTGCCACGGCCTGTGCACCCTCGTCCTGCGCGATACGTCCCGCGTCGAGGTACGTCAGGTGGTCGTCGTCGATGCCGATGCGGAACTTCACGGTGACCGGCATGTCCCCGGCGTTGCGGACCGCGGCCCGCACGATCTGCCGGAACAGCTCCCGCTTGTACGGCAGCGCCGCCCCGCCGCCCTTGCGCGTCACCTTGGGCACCGGGCAGCCGAAGTTCATGTCCATGTGGTCCGCGAGGTTCTCGTCCACGATCATCTTCGTGGCCTCGCCGACGTTGCGCGGGTCGACGCCGTAGAGCTGCATCGACCGCGGGTTCTCGTCCTCGTCGAACGTGATCATGTGCATCGTCATCGGGTCGCGTTCGACCAGCGCGCGTGCCGTGATCATCTCGCAGACGTAGAGCCCGGCCCCGTACTGACGGCACAGCTGCCGGAACGCCACGTTGGTGATGCCGGCCATGGGGGCGAGCACGACGGGCGGGTCGACGGCGAACGGGCCGATCTTCAGCGTGGAGGGAACGGGCACGCCCTCCAGGTTACGGCACTGACCTGCCGCGATCTTCACCTGTCAAGCGCTGCGACTACTGTTTGGCTCGGCCGCCATTAGTCCAGCCTCAAGCTCACTAATGAATCTATTCCAAGAGGGAACGCTGCATACGCTACCTGTGGGATCCAGGCGTTCGAGAAGCTGGCGGCGATGTTGCGAGAAGCGGTCATTGAATTTGCTGAGTTTCCTGCCGCTCAAGCCGGACGCAATTGCGAGTTTTTCCTTCAGTAGCTTCTTGGGATCTGGGACGGTCTCGATCCTGGAGGGATGGGGAAGATCAAGTGGGACTTTGCCTTTGGGACTTCCGGCAACCTGCCTCAATTCCTCCTCATTGGTAAGTAGCCATGCTTCGGTCATGCGCACGGGAATTACTGTGGTAAAAGGGGTGTCAGGTGCCGTTGCGGCTACGGCGCTGCTGATCTCTTTAAAGCGCGCTTCATGGCCGTCACGATCTGCGTCTCTGTGTACAACAATTAGGTCGTAGGTTCCTCCGATTTCGATGGATGCCCTTATTTTATCCGCGACAGCATTCCCGGGAGGATTTCGTAGCCTGCCTAGGTCTGGATCCGTGACGGCGATTTCTATGTTGAGTCGCGCGGCGCACAGTTCAACTTGGGGAACAAGGCCGCTATCGCTTATTCCTTCTCCGAGGAATAGAATGCTGACCGTCACGCGTACTCCAGGCTAGTTTGCACCCCTGGTGGAGTGGTCAGGTATGGAAGCACGTCCAGCTTTGTTACAGGGACCTCGTCGGGCTGGCTTGCGCGCCAAGTGCCATCCATTGGGCGTAGTCGTAGAGCATGTGCTTTAGTTCCGTCGGGTGTATTCTTTATGGCGGTATCGGCAAATAGAAGGTTCTGGGGATCCACAAGCTGCACAATTCCTGGTGAGTGCGTGTTGATGATCACCTGGCGAAACGGATTATCGACGCCAGGTGCTTCGCTTGGGTCTACAGCCAAATCCTCAACAAGGTTTACCATGGCTCCGAGGTTTGCCGGATGTATGCCGTTTTCAGGCTCTTCCATGCAGATAAGCCCGGTTACGGTTGGATCCTCCAAGAGCACGCACAGTGCCAGGAAGCGCAGGGTCCCCTCAGAGAGGCTTCTTGCGGGAAGTTCAAGGCCGCTAGCTTCTCGCAGTTGGATAGTCAGTAGTTCGCGTGCGTCGTCTTCTTGAACACGAAGACTGCGAACACGTACACCAGCAAGATCAGCGAGTCGTCCGGTTACCTTGGCGTAAACGTTTTCTGGATCCGTGGTGTCATCGCTGAGTGCAACTCGAAAAAGAGTTCCCGGCAGATGGAGTCCGTTTGCATTCATTGATCGCGGATCGACATAACGATCCGAAGTTCTCAGCGCTGAAGGCTCAAGCGCGAGCCTCCTCCAGGACTGCATCTCGCGGCGTGCCGCGAGGATCGTCGGGTCGTCTGCGCTTGTGACTGTGCTGACCACCGTTGCTGGGGCGCGATAGGCGGCTGATGGCTTCGGTTGTCCGCGGCTTCCTCCGTCTTGATGGATTTTAATGACGGGTTGATCGTTCTCGATTGCAGTAGAAATGAAAGCTTTACCGCTGCGATGGCCTTTCAGGATTGACTTCCTGAATTTTCCCGCATTGTGCGGGAATCGGAGACGTTTCGGCGCGTCCCCTAGATTGATGTGCTGAAGCGATTCTTCGAGTAGTGTGAGGCGTCCGATCTTCTCTGAACCGCGAGCTGCCTGGTATCCCAAGGAAAGCTCGTATCGAAGAAAAGTGATCGTCGGTCTGCTGGGGCGTCCGAAGTCATCCTCGACCTCGCCGGGGACGATCATCTCTGCTGCGAACTTTAGTCGCGGATTAGATGCGCTGTAGCCGTTCCAGAACAAGTCTCGTGGATCGCCTGTGCGTTCGCCGTGTATTCCACGAACCTCTTGAGCTGCGTCGAGCAGTGACCTGTCGGCTAGGAGACTAAGGAAGTGGATGGCATCAAAAACGTTCGACTTTCCTGTGCCGTTCTCTCCGGCAATGCAGGTGAAGGCGCCAAAATCGATGTTTGTGTCGACGAGATTTTTGAAGCCGTCAACTTCAAGCCGTGTCAGCATCCGTGACCTCCTGTGTGGAAGGATGACACATGATCGCAGATGTCCTGTAAGTCTTCGCGCAAAACTGCGGTGACACTCCAGCGCGCTCGATGCGGTCGATCGTCAGCGTGTTGGCTTCGGGCAGCCGAAGTTCATGTCCATGTGGTCCGCGAGGTTCTCGTCCACGATCATCTTCGTGGCCTCGCCGACGTTGCGCGGGTCGACGCCGTAGAGCTGCATCGACCGCGGGTTCTCGTCCTCGTCGAACGTGATCATGTGCATCGTCATCGGGTCGCGTTCGACCAGCGCGCGTGCCGTGATCATCTCGCAGACGTAGAGCCCGGCCCCGTACTGACGGCACAGCTGCCGGAACGCCACGTTGGTGATGCCGGCCATGGGGGCGAGCACGACGGGCGGGTCTACGGCGAACGGGCCGATCTTCAGCGTGGAGGGAACGGGCACGCCCTCCAGGTTACGGCACTGACCTGCCGCGATCTTCACCGAGCGTGACCGCGATCGCGTCGTGGGTCTCCCGGTCGAACGCCACCAGCCGGATCGTGGCCACGGAGGGCGACGACGACCGGATCGCCCGCGTCGCGATCTCCGCCGCCCTGCGCACCGGGAAGCCGTAGACCCCGGTCGCGATCGCCGGGAAGGCGATGCTGCGCGCCCCGAGCCCGGCGGCCAGCCGCAGCGAGTGGACGTAGCAGGCGGCGAGCACCTCGTCCTCGCCGTGGCCGCCGCCCTCCCAGACCGGCCCGACGGTGTGGATCACGTGCCTGACCGCCGCGAGGTCGAACGCGGGTGTGGCCACGGCCTGTCCCGGTGCGCACGGCGCCAGCTCCGCCCCGGCCCGCGCGAGCCGCGGCCCGGCCGCCCGGTGGACCGCCCCGTCCACCCCGCCGCCGCCGAGCAGCGACTCGTTGGCCGCGGTCACGACGACGTCGACTCGCTGCCGGGTGATGTCGCCCAGCACCAGCTCGATCTCTTCCATGCTGACCAGCGTGGCAGCGGATCCGTTGCGCGGAAGGGGGTCTTCACGGACGGCGAACACCCCGGTGCCCCGATCGGGTGTCGGGGGCTTCTGCCAACATGCCCCTGGAGGTGGTCGACGGCATGGGGGCGGTTGCACTGATCAGGTCCGGGTTCGAGCGGTTCTTCGTGGACGGGCCCGTGGGCAGGCCGACCGGCGGCGGTGAACAGCAGGTCGTCACCGTCCAGCAGGCCGGTGAGCTGGCCCTGCCGACCGGCAGGCTGGTGGCGGCGGACCCGTTCGTGTTGTGGCCGGAGGACGCGGAGGCGTTCACCGACGAGGTCGAGCCGGGCAGCTACCCGGTGTCGGTCTCGCTGGTGTCGTACCTCGACGGCGACGGGTTCCCCGACCTGCGCCAGGGTTACCGCGTCGCGGCGGCGAAGGTGACGGTGCGGGACGAGCCCGCGTACTCGTGGCGGCCGGCGGTCCTGCCCGGTGAGCACGTGCCGATGCTGCCGGTCATGCCGGAGTTCGGCTACGAGGTGAAGTCGAGCACCGGCGCGTTCTTCGACCTGTCCGCCGCCCCGGCGCTCGACCGGCTGGCGAGCGACGACGAGGCGGGCAACTGCGACCTGATCGACGCCCTGAGCGCGGTCGGCGGTGGGCGCGGCCCGGCCACCGTGGCCGATCCCCGGACCGGGCTGAACGTCGTGGCGTTCTCGACCGGCTGGGGCGACGGCGTCTACCCGACCTGGGTGGGCCGCAACACCGCGGGCGACCCGGTGGCGTTCGTGACCGACTTCTTCGTGATCAACAAGTTCTAGTCCGAGGTCCGCGACGGCCCACCCGCCCGGCGCGGGCAACACCGCCGGGCGGGTGTGCGCGTGTTCGCGGTGCGGCAACCGCCGTTCGGTGAACTGCCGGTCCACAATGGACGAGTACGTCGTTCGTGATGTGGTGAGAACGGCTTCACCCAGCCATTTTTGCGTCCGAATGGATGTTTCGCCCCCTCCAAGGCGGGTAAGAGGATGAGGTGAGCGAAGCCGAGGAGTCCGACCAACGCAGACTCGCCCGCAACGTGAACGAGCTGATGCAGGAGCTCCGCGTGGCGCAGGCCAGTGTGCAGATCCTGTTCGGCTTCCTGCTCTCCATAGCGTTCACCGAGAAGTACGTCACCGTCGGTTCGTACATCCGCATCACCCACCTGGTCACGGTGCTGTGCGCCGCGGTGGCCGTCGCGTTCCTCACCGCTCCCGCCGCGTGGCACCGCATGCTGTTCCGGCAGGGCCGCCGCGAGGACGTCGTCAGCCAGGGCAACACGTTCGCGCTCGTCGGACTCGCCTTCCTGGCCCTGGCCATGACCGGCACCGTCCTGCTGCTCGCGGAGGTCGTCCTCGGCGGCTGGCCCGCGCTGGTGGTCGGCGGCCTGGCGTTCGCGATCTTCACCGGGCTGTGGTTCGTGCTGCCGTTCGCGTCATCCCAGCGTGCTCAGGACGGCGAGGAGCCCTAACCCCACGGCCACCGGGACAGCCGTCAGCACGCCCCTCCTCGTGGGGCGCGGTTGCTCGCGGATCGTCCTGATCCCCAGCGGCACCAGTGCGACGCACAGCCCGATCGTTCCGGCGACCGACAGGACGTCGGTCCCCTTCAGCACGCCGAGCGGCAGCAGTCCCGTCGACGCCAGCGCCACCGCCCTGACCACGCCGAGAACCCCGGCGCGGTACGCCCCGACCGCCAGCACGAACCAGCCGCACATGATCGTGAAGCTCAGGTAGCTGAACAGGTGCAGCTCCCCGTACCCCTGCGCGACCAGGTCCGTCGCCCGGTCGACCCCGAGGTGCTCCACGGCGTTGAAGGCCGCCTGGTCGACGCCCGCGTGGAACGTCCGCCCGAACAGCCCGACCGTCACGAGGACGCCACCCCAGACCGCCCACCGCGGTGCGCGTTCCGCGATCCCGTGCGCGAGCCGGGCGACCGCGGCCCACAGGACCACGGTGCCCGCCAGGAAAGCCGTGTAGGCCGCGCGCATCAACGCCGGGTGCTCGGCCACCGCGCGCAACTGGTCGGGGAAGAAGAAGTGGAACGGCGAGCGCAACAGCGTTCCCGCCAGCAGCAACACCGGGCCGGCGACCAGCGCCGTGCCACCGACCCACCCGTTCGGAAACCTCATGCCGGACGACGTTGTCACCGCCGCGCGTCCGGCGGATCGGCCCGCGGTCCGAGATGGCTCTCGGCCCGTGGTCCGACCCCTAGGTGGCACCCTGCTTTCTCCCTGATTCCCGGATCCGTTGCTCCGCAACGGTTCCGGCCGTCCCTACCGTCGTCGCATGAGAGCCGCCGTGCACACGAGCTTCGGTCCGCCCGACGTCGTCCAGGTGGTGGAGAAGCCGGTGCCGGCGCTCCGCCGGGGCGACGTCCTGGTCAAGGTCCACGCCACCACCGTGACGTCGGCCGAGTGCGCGATGCGCCGCGGCGAACCCCGGTGGGGTCGCGTGGTCCTCGGCCTGCGCCGGCCGCGTCCCCGGCTGCGCACGCTGGGACTCGAGGTGGCGGGCGTGGTGGAGTCCGCCGGTTCCGGTGTGACGCGGTTCCGCCCCGGTGACCAGGTCTTCGGGTTCACCGGCTTCTCGGTGGGCGGCCACGCCGAGTACGTCCGCCTCCCCGCCGAAGGCTCGTTGTGCCGGAAGCCGGAGAGCGTGACCTTCGCCGAAGCCGCCGCGGCCGTGGACGGCGCCACGACGGCGTTGTTCTTCCTGCGCGACAGGGCGGGTGTCCGGCCGGGGCAGCGGGTGCTGGTCAACGGCGCCTCCGGGAGCATCGGCACCTACGCCGTCCAGCTGGCCAAGCACCTGGGCGCCGTGGTCACCGCCGTCTGCGGCCCGTCGAACGTCGAGCTGGTGAGGTCACTGGGCGCCGACGAGGTGGTCGACTACACGGAGCGCGACTTCACCGACGACCTGGACACCTATGACGTCGTGTTCGACACGGTGACCAAGTCGTCGTTCCGCCGTTCGCGCCGCGCCCTGCGCCGTGGCGGCAAGTACCTCCCCACCACCGGCCTGGCGAACCACCTCTGGGCGTGGGGGACGGCGTTCCTCGGCAAGCGCGTCGTCGCCGGCATGTCCGTGGACAAGCGGGCGACCCTGCCGTTCGTCAGCGCGCTGCTGGAGTCCGGCGAACTGCGCGTCGTCATCGACCGCACGTACCCGTTGAGTGACATCGCTGCTGCGCACCGTTATGTCGATGCCGGTCACAAACGCGGCAATGTCGTGATAGCGGTCACTTCTTGAAACCGGTCGGATCCGTGTCGATTCCCGCTCTCGCTGTTCGACGTGCCGGTAGACGGGCAAGCACCTGATCCGCCGGGGGCGGAATTCAGGTGAGACCGCCGCGGAGATGAGGAACACTCGGGCTCATCGATGAGTTCCACCTGATCTGCCGGTCTCCACCGGTGTCACGGGTGACGCCGGCGGCCTTGGCCGCGACGCGACTGCCAGAAACCTAGTGAGGGTCACTGACATGACTGCTGCGATCCAAGACCGACCGGACGCGAAGGCGGGCCGGACACCCCTGGTGGTGCGCCTGCTGGTGCTCGCCACGTTCGTCGTGATCCTCAACGAGACGCTGATGATCAACGCGATCCCGCGCCTCATGGAGTCGATGCACGTCACCGAACAGGCCGCCCAATGGGTGTCGACCGCGTTCATGCTCACCATGGCCGCCGTCATCCCGGTGACCGGCTGGTTCATGCAGCGCGTCACGACCCGTCAGAGCTACGCGATCGCGATGGGCGTCTTCATCGCCGGAACCGCGATCTCCGCCGTCGCACCGTCGCTGCCGGTCCTGCTCCTCGGCCGCATCGTGCAGGCCGCGGGCACCGCCGTGATGTTGCCGCTGCTGATGACCACGCTGATGACCGTCGTGCCCGAACGGGACCGCGGCCGGGTCATGGGCAGCGTGACCCTGGCGATCTCCGTGGCGCCGGCCCTCGGCCCGGCCATCTCCGGCCTGATCCTGCAGCTCGGTTCGTGGCGCCTGCTGTTCGTGGCGGTCCTCCCGATCGCCGGCGCGGTGACCTACTTCGGCCTGCGGCAGCTCAAGAACATCGGTGAGCCCGAGGTCAGCTCGCTGGACTGGCTGAGCGCGGTCATGGCCGCACTCGGCTTCGGCGGCCTGGTCTACGGCCTGAGCCTCTTCGGCGAACGCGACTCCCACCTCGGCCCCACCCTCGGCATCGTCCTCGCCGGCGCGGCCACCGTCACGGTGTTCGTGGTCCGCCAGCTCAGGCTGCAGCGCACCGGCGCCCCGCTGATGGACCTCCGCACCCTCGGCCACCGCACCTACGGCCTCTCGCTGGCCCTGATGTGCGTCGCGTTCCTGGCGATGATGGGCGCGATGATGCTGCTGCCCCTCTTCCTGCAGAACATCCGGGCGCTCTCCCCGCTGCAGACCGGCCTCCTGCTCATGCCCGGCGGCCTCGCCATGGGCCTGCTCGGCCCCACCGTCGGCAAGCTCTACGACCGCTTCGGCAGCCGCCCGCTGGTCCTGCCGGGCTCCATCGGCCTGGTCGCTTCCCTCGCGGGCTTCACCCAGATCTCCATGACCATGCCGTACTGGCAGGTCCTGGGCCTGCACGCCCTGCTGATGGTGAGCCTCGCGGCCATGTTCACCCCGATCTTCACCCTGGGCATGGGCGCGCTCCCGCCGAACCTGTACCCGCACGGCAGCTCGATCCTGGGCACGCTGCAGCAGGTGGCGGCGGCCATGGGCACCGCCCTGGTGGTGACCGTGATGTCCGCCCGAGCGGGTCAGCTGGTCACCGAAGGCGCCGCCGAGTCCGCGGCACAGCTGAGCGGCATGCGCCTGGCGTTCGTGGTCGCGACCGCCCTGGCGGTGGTCACCATCGTCGTCGCCGCGCTCCTGCCGAGCAGGACGAGCGACTCCGGCCACGCCGGCCACTGAGACACCACTTCGAGGCCCCGGATCTCCTGGTCCGGGGCTTCTCGCCGTGCCGGGAAAGGCAGGTGGGGCCCCGGACATGTCCAGTCCAGGGCCCCGGGTTGCCGCCCATTTGCGCACACCAGCGACTTTTAAGAGCCGGATCAGTCCTTAGGTCGCCGCGCTCTTCCGTTGAGCTACGGCCGCACGAGAGCGGCCAGCAGGATTCGAACC
Organism: Lentzea sp. CC55; assembly: GCF_021056325.1. Classification (NCBI taxonomy): domain Bacteria; kingdom Bacillati; phylum Actinomycetota; class Actinomycetes; order Pseudonocardiales; family Pseudonocardiaceae; genus Lentzea; species Lentzea sp. CC55. The sequence goes on from NZ_JAJCXE010000029.1 coordinate 10,785, forward strand.
TGCACCTCGGCGAGTCTTGTCCGTGCTCGAGCGATCTGGCGTTCGGCGGAAATGCTGAACCTGGAGCGAGAGTCTGAGCTTGATCCCGGCTTGCCTCTACCGATTGGGCCACCCCGGCCTGCGAGTGCCGGGAGAGGGATTCGAACCCCCACTTTTCACCGAGTGGTTCAGGCTGACGTTCAGTTTCAGCTTTCACGCTCCCACGTGCGGGGAGCGCACCCCCGCGCTCCAGCGGGGGAGTCTGTGGACGCTACCGGAACAGGTAGTCGAAGACCACGTCACCGACGCGCTGGTCGGTGATCTCGAGGCTGTTGGCTTCCTCCCGGGCGAACTTCACCGCGTGCTGCAGCTTCTCGACCCGGTCGACGAGCTCGTTGACCCGCCGGGCCGGCAGCGCACCCGAGAACTTCACCGTGGTCCAGTACCCCACCGGGATGTCCTCGTAGTACACCTCGACCTGCGCCGGGTGCTTCTCCGTCGCCTCGGCCTTGACGTGGTTGCGCGGCACCTTCTTGGTGCGGATCGTCCGAACCTGCTCGGTGCGCCAGTAGTCGGCGGACTCGTCGAAGCTCCAGTCCTCCGCCGCGTCGAGCAAGGGCAGCTTCTTCACGAACGTGTGCAGGTCCGTCAGCTGCTTCTCGAGGAACAGCAGGTACGACACAGGCACGTCACGCAGCAACGTCCGCCCGTCGACCACCACGTCGGCCTTCGCAACGCAGTTGGCCCAGTCCTTGGTCGCCGTGACGTCGAAGAGCCGGGTCATCACGGCCGCCGTCCTGCGCAGCACGTCCTCGGCCTTCACCTGCACGCGGGTGGACTCCGGCGGCAACACCTCGCCGTCCTCGTCCTTCGGCTGGTACGTCCGGGAGATACCGGCCAGCAACGCGGGCTTCTGCAGCCCGTGGTGCGCGTCGGTGAGGTCCCGAAGCGTGCCCCCTTTGACACTCTTCTCCACCGCGATGATCTGGTTCAGCTTCGTCATGCCGCACCCCCCTTTTTGGTCCAGCGCACCGTACTTGGCACACACCCGCGCTCGCACGCGATTTCACCAACAGGTCCACTCATCGCACAGATGTGGTCTTGCACCGAGCACTGTGGACTGCCGCGTCCGACGCACGCTCGGCCTCAGTCGAACCTGATCGAGGATGCTCGCGCGCTCGGCCGGCGACACGAGCCCCATTCCGGGTCGGCGAACAAGACCGAACTCATGCGCTACTGATGTCCTCGCGGGCGTACGTCGCCTGGCTGAACTGCCCAATTGCCACGTGGATGCGGGTGGCCTGCTCGGTGCCGAACCTGCCGATCCGCACAGCATCACCGTTGCGAGGCTGGATGATCAGAACTTGGCGACGGGTCAGCCGCACCTCCTGGATCTCAGCCCAACTGAGCTGCGCGCCGCGCCACTCCAGGCCGTCGGGCGAGATCGCGATCATCGGTCCTCGCACCAACCGCCACGCGACGGCGGCGATGACGAGGACGACCAGAGCCCAGGCCCCGACCACTGCACCTGTCGCGACGGCGTCGCCCTGAAACGCCGACGAGTTGTACACGAAGACACCAACACACCCGAGCAGAAAGACGAAGAACAGCCACACCCGTCGACGCCCGGCAAAGACACGAACCGCGCGATCAGGTTCCGTGGAGCTGTCAGGACGTTGGTAGCGCATAGGCTTGCGGCGCGACTTGCGCCGCTCCGGCAACAACCGCCACGCGACCGCGATGTACACGTAGAACCAGAGAATGCCGAACGGCAGAAGCAGAACCATGCCCCACCCCGCGTAGGGGCGCACCGGCTGCAAGTCACCGCGGTTGAACCCCTCACCAGCCACCTGCCTGCCGATGAGCTCGGGACGGAGAAAGCCTCGCGCCGTCGTGGTGACGACGTTGCCGTTGACCTTGTTCGTGACCGTGGCGCGGCACTCGTACACCCAGCCGAAGCCGCGCAGCGTCACAGGGCCATGCCGATCGCACGACGTGGCGACGATGACGTGGCTGGCCTCGCTCAGGTCTTCGGTCTCGACCTTGTCCGAGAAGTAGTTGAAGATCGTCGCTCCGAGCAGGTACCCGAGGACGGGGATGACCAGGAAGGCGAAGATCCGGTGCAGGATGCGGACGGCTTTCATCCGCCGTTGGCTTCCTTGAGCTTCTCGTCCTGCTTCTTCACTTCTTCAGCTCCCAGGCCTCGCCATATCTGCAGCTACCGCTGTCTTTGCCTTCATCTTCCCAGTCACGGAACTTGATGGACTTCCCTGGTCGCTTTCATTCCGAACTCGGATACCAACTCCGCGGAAGCGGTCTTGAGACTGTCTAACGCGACCTGGTGACAGCCGACGAGCGCGCGGACCTCCACAGGCGCCGGACCTCGCCCACTCACCGACCAGAGCCCTCGTCCAGCGGTTGCTGCCGTTCCTGCTCATCATCTCGAGCAATGGCCGCCGGAGCACAGCCCTGGCGCAGCACGACGACGGCGAGTACTACGACGACGTAGAAGGGCTACTCCTGTTTGCAGCGTTCGGCACGCCGGAACGAGACGCTGACGAGAGCCGAAGGCCCAGGAGGTCCGCTCGATGCCGCAGCTTGAGGGTCAGAGGGGTAGAGCGTGTCAAAGGCGTGGCAGCGATCTTGAAATGCGAAACCCCAGGCCTGTGACCTGGGGGTTTGGTGGGCCGCCAGGGACTCGAAACCTGAACCCGAAGAGTAAGAGCACTCGCTTGGCGTTTTCGTCGATCTTCCTCGACAGCGCTCGCTACCTGCGCGGATGCGGTCTTAATCTGAACACTGTGGACAGTCGCATCTCGACGTTTGTCGTCGTTTTGTGAGGGTTAGGTATGGGTTGATCTTGGTCTTCTGGAGCCGCCCGCACCCCTACCGTCATCCCGACACTGAGCCTTGAACGCGGCTGGTGGCGTTGGGTCAAGGCACTCGTTCCAGCCTTACATGACGTCCCCGGCTGTTGTCATGCTCGCGGCGTTGGGATAACTCGGCCTGGTGCTCATCAGGTCTCTGCCGCTGATGGCACATCTCGGTGCTGCCACGCGCGCCTGAATCAGAAGCGGAAGCGGGCCATGTCGCCCTCGACCCGAACCATGACAGGCGTGATAGGTGCCCCACCTTTGAGTGGCACGAGCACGAGTCCTGAGGTCATGATCGCGTCATCGGCTGTGCGGGCTGCCTCCAGATCGCCGCGACGCCAGGCTTCTCTGGAGCGGTCGTTGAGGGGGCGGAAGTCTTCCCATGCTGGGCCAGGGTGGAAACGGCAGTCGGACCAGAACATGTCCTGCGCCTCGAAGGTCAGCGTCCCGACAAGCTGGTCTTCCAGCTTGAGCTCCCAACTCTCTGCCTGTGAATCGCTCGTCCTGTCGCTGCTCGTGGCCACGCCTCAACCCTACGAGGTTAGGCCCCTACTCGGTGGCAAGGCGGCGTAGCCGTCGCGGCAGTCGAGCGCCAGGACCAGCAGTCCGCGGTGACCCTGACGGCGCTCGTAGGGAGCTGCTGGCCGGCATTGCTCTATGGGTAAGTGCGTCGGTTGGGGCAAGGCTGGAGGACGGCGCGCAGCGCCGCCCGGCCGACCGGCGGAGCGAAGCGGATGCCGGGAGTGCCGGGATGGATGCTGGTGCAGCGCCAGACCGCACGCGTCGCCAGCGGCGGCGCCTTGATGAGGCGGGGCTCTCCGCGCGGCAGGTCGCGGACCAGCTCGGCCACGCACGGCCGTCCATGACGCAGGACACCTACATGGGTCGGAAGCTGGTCGACCGGCGGGCTGCGGACGCCCTGGAGGACGCGCTCGGAGAGCCAAAAGAAGATCAGCCGGAAGACGGCGAAGTTGAATGACCAGCGGTTTTGTGTGGGTTAAGTGTGGGGAGACCCGGACAAAGCGAAACCCCCAGGCCTGTGACCTGGGGGTTTGGTGGGCCGCCAGGGACTCGAACCCTGAACCCGAAGATTAAAAGTCTCCTGCTCTGCCAATTGAGCTAGCAGCCCTCGCCGGCACAGCCTACCGATCTCCCCCTCCGCATGTCCTCCGGGTTGCCCGCCTGGCGCAGACGGGCGCGAGCTCAGCCAACGAGCGCTGCACAGCGACTGGCTGGCATCGGCCACGCCAGGCAAGGCCCCGACCACCGCGGAACGACGTCCAGGGGCAGGAGGTAGAGCCTGCTCCACCCCAAGGACGGAAGCGTGCGCGACTGCGCCGGCACCCCCTCGGTTGGAAGTCTGTCCTCACCACGGCAAGGGGAGGCAGAGATGAAGAAGACGCTGGTAGGGGTTCTGGCGACGGCCATGCTGTTCACCGGGACGGCCACGGCCGCGCCATCGACCACGGTGCAGAAGCAGCTCGACGGGCTCACCAAGCAGCACGAGTTCCCGGCGGCGCTGGCCACGGTCACCGAGGACGGCGGCAGGACGACGCACTACGTGTCGGGCACGGCCGAGTTGGGCAAGCGGGTGCCGGTGCCGCGCAACGGGCAGGTGCGGGCCGGGTCGAACACCAAGGCGTTCGTGGCGGCGGTGGTCATGCAGCTCGTCGGGGAAGGCAAGGTCGAGCTCGACAAGCCGATCAACCACTACCTGCCGAAGGCGGTCAAGGACGATCGGATCACCGTCCGGCAGCTGCTCAACCACACCAGCGGGCTCGCAAACTACACGAACTACCTCGGCCTCGAGAAGTTCGAGGAGCTGCGGCACCGCTACTTCGAACCGCGTGAGCTGCTCGACGTCGGCAACGCGCATCCCGTCACGAACGAGCCCGGTGCGAAGTTCAAGTACAGCAACACGAACTACGTGCTGCTCGGGCTGCTCATCCAGAAGACGACCGGGCGGCCGGTCGCGGAGCAGGTGGAGCAGCGGATCATCAAGAAGCTGAACCTCCGGGACACCTACTGGCCCGGTGTCGGTGACGAGACCATCAAGGGCAAGCACGCGCGCGGGTACTCGAAGACGGGCAACGGCATCGAGGACGTCACCGAGATGGACCCGAGCTGGGGCTGGGCCGCGGGGCAGATCATCTCCACGACGAAGGACCTCAACACCTTCTACCGCGGGTTGCTGAAGGGCGATCTGCTGAAGAAGGCGCAGCTCGACGAGATGAAGAAGACCGTCGACACGGCCGGCGAGATGTGGCCGGGTGTCGAGTACGGGCTCGGGATCGCCAGTGCGCCGCTGTCCTGCGGTGGGCGCTCGTGGGGTCACGGTGGTGACATCCACGGTTACGAGACGCGCGGTGGTGTCACCGAGTCCGGCCGGGCGTTCTCCGTTGCCGTCACGGCGTTGCCGGGCACGTTCCAGGACACGCCCGAAGAGGCCAACGCGGCCCACGAGGCCGTGCTCGCCTCGGTCGACGCCGCCCTGTGCGGTGCGAAGTGATCGCCGCCGCCGTCGCGGCGCTTTCGCTTCTCGTTCCGCAGCAGCTCGACCAGATCGTCCGGGACGGCACGCCGGGGGTCGAGGCCCACGTGCACGGCCGCGACCTCGCGAGAGGTAACGCGCCGCTCGGCGGGCAGGTGCGGATCGGCAGCATCACCAAGTCGTTCGTGGCCGTCGCGACGCTGAAGCTGGTCGCGGAGGGCAAGGTCTCGCTCGACGAGCCGGTCAACCGGTTCGTGCCGCACGTCGCGGACCGCCGCATCACCGTGCGCCAGGTCCTGCAGCACACCAGCGGCCTGCCGGACTACGTCATCCAGGTCGGCGTCCCGAAGATCGCTGACGTCCGCGACAGGTACTTCGCGCCGCACGAACTGCTCGACGCCGCGCTCGCACAGCCGGTGAGCTTCCAGCCGGGCGAGAAGTACGGGTACAGCAACACGAACTACGTCGTGGCCGGCCTGCTGATCCAGAAGGTCACCGGACGCCCGGTCGGTGAGGCGCTCGACGGGGTGATCAGGAAGGCCGGTCTGAAGGACACCTACTGGCCGGGGCAGGGCGAGCAGCGCATCCGCGGCCGGCACGCCCAAGCCTTCGCGCTGAGCGACCTGCTCGACCCGAAGTCGAAGGTGGTCGACGCGACCGACATGGAGACGTCCGCCGCGTGGGCGTCCGGTGCGATGGTCTCCACGCCCCGGGACGTCGCGAAGTTCTTCAAGGCCCTGCTCGGGGGCGAGCTGCTGCCGAAGGCGCAGCTCGACGAGATGCGCAAGACCGTCGCGGTGGACGAGAAGAGCGCCTACGGGCTCGGCCTGGAGAGCACCGAGCTGAGCTGCGGCGGGGTCTGGTGGGGCCACGGCGGCTCGATCCACGGGTGGGCGTCGCTGGGCGGGGCGACGGACGGCGGCAAGTCGGCCGCGATCACGCTCACCGCGTTGCCCGGCACGTTCGGCGACGACCCCGCGAAGAAGTTCCAGCAGGTGTTCGACGTCGTGGACACCGCGCTCTGCAAGAAGTAGCGACGTCAGCGGGCGTATCGAAGCACCCAGAGCATGTCCTGCTCGGTGACCGGTCCGTCCGCGACGCACGCCAGCAGCCAGTCCGTCAGCGACTCCGGATCGATGCCCGCCCCGATCAGCACCAGCTGCGTCGGGGCTTCGTCGACCGGGGTGAACGACACGTACGCGCCGACGGTGTGCAGCATGAAGGTGCCGAGGGGGAACCGCACGAAACCCTTGGCGCGGAACAGGCCTTCCGGCCGGGCGCTCAGGAAGTCCATGAACAGCTTGGGGTGCAGCGGCTCGTCGCACTCGAAGGACACGCTGTCGTACGAGGCGTGCGCGTGCGTCGAGTGGTCTTCCAGGTCGTCGAACGACAGCTGCCGCGGTCCCGTGTCCGGCGGCCGCACCTCGAACAGCAGCGCCGGGTCGATCTGCCCGTACGTGACGGGGAGCACCGGGGCCGAGCAGGGCAGCGACGGCAACGACGAGACCCGGTCGACCTTGTTCAGCACCACCAGGTCGGCCAGCGCGAGGTCGCGCTCGAGGTGCGGCACGGCGCCGAGCTCCACCGCGTCGACCACGTAGATCAGCCCGCCGTACGAGACACCGGGCGCCTGCAGCACCATGCGGACCATGGCGGCGGGCTCGGCGAGCCCGGACGCCTCGATCACGATGACGTCCAGGTCCGCCGAGGCCAGCTTCTCGAGCATCGAGTCGAGCTCGGAGCCGTCGACGGCGCAGCACAGGCAGCCGTTCGACAGCGTCACCATCGAGTCGACCTGCGCGGACACCGCGAACGCGTCGATGTTGATCCGCCCGAAGTCGTTCACCACGACGCCGATCCGCGTGCCGCCGGAGGTGCGCAGCAGGTGGTTGAGCAGGGTGGTCTTGCCGGAACCGAGGAAGCCGGCGAGCACGACAACGGGGATCACGACGTCCCAGGCTAGCCGGTGAACTCCGCGTTCCTCCGCAACACCTCGTCCACCGTGCCGTCGAAGATCGGCGGGTAGATCACCAGCTCGTCGACGCCGAGGTCCTCGTACTCGCGGACCACCGCCGCGGTCAGCGGGACCTGCGCGGACACGCTGATCCGGAAGCCGTCGGGCCGCGAGGGGAACCGGGCGAGGTGGCCGCGGATCTCGTCGGGCGTACCGATGCCGAACCACCCCTGCGCGCGGGTGACGGCCCGCCGGAACGCCGACGGGCTGTGGCCGCCGACGACCACGCGCACGTTCGACGGCCGCGGGTGGGCGTCGACACCGGAGAACGACACGTACTGGCCGGAGAACGACGGTGCGGGCGCGTGCCAGAGCTGGTCCATCGCGTCCAGGTACTCGTCCGTCCGCTTGCCGCGGTCGTCGAACGGCACCCCGACCGCCGTCATCTCCGGCTCGAGGTACCCGGCGCCGACGCCGAGCGTGAACCGGCCGCCGCTCAGCAGGTCGAGCGACGCCACCTGCTTCGCAAGCACCACCGGGTTGCGCTGGGGCAGGATCACGATGCCGGTCGCGAGCTCGATCGTGGACGTGACCGCCGCCACGTAGCCGAGGTGGGCCAGCGGGTCGACGATCACGGTGTCCGGTTCGGACGGTGACGGGTCGACGCGCGGTGACGGCAGCACCACGTGGTCCGACGCCCACCACGAGCGGTAGCCGAGCGACTCGGCCAGTTGGGCCAGTCGCCGCGTCTCGTCCGGTCGAGCCGTGTCACCGATGTTGAGTCCCTGCACCCCGATGTCCATGACCGGCGCAACGATCGATCTGCGTCGATCATTCCCGCAGATGCAACGGATTCGGACTTTCGCGCATCTGAGTGGCGAAGAGGGGGTGGAGATGGCCGAGTTCCTGGCTGCCGCGGTGGCGTTCCCGACGGTGCTGTTCAGCCTGCTGCTGCTGGTGGTGCTGGCGTACTGGCTCACGGTGGCGCTGGTGGGACTGGACTTCGACGCCCCGGTGCTCCCGATCTCGATCTCGCTGTTCGTCGTGATCACGTGGTTCGCCGCGCTGGTCGGCACGGTGCTCACGCCGGAGGGCTCGCTGCGCTACGCCGTTCTCGCCGCCGCGCTGCTCGTGGGCGCACTCCTCACCAAGATCGTGCTGATTCCGGTCAGGAACTGGACCAGGCCGGAGAAACCCGCGTCCCGCAACGACTTCGTCGGCCGCACGGCGGTCGTCCGGACGGCCAGGGTGACCGAGAACTACGGGCAGGCCGAGGTGACCGCCGACGACGGCGGCACGGCGGTCGTGCAGGTGCGTGCGGCGCAGAGCACCGAACTGAAGGCGGGCCAGACCGCGCTGATCTTCGACTACGACACCGAAGGCGAGTTCTTCTGGGTCGTGGACATCACCACAGGGGGCTGACATGGGTGCGATCTCGACGGGGTTGATCGTGCTGATCGCCGTGATCGTCGTAGTAGTGGTCCTGGCGCTGATCACGCTGAGCAGACTTTTCAAGAAGTGCGAGCAGGGCAAGGCGCTCATCGTCTCCAAGATGCGCAAGGTCGACGTGACCTTCACGGGCACGGTCGTCCTCCCGGTGCTGCACCGGTGCGAGACGATGGACATCTCGGTGAAGACCATCGAGATCCGCAGGGCGGGCAACGAGGGCCTGATCTGCAAGGACAACATCCGGGCGGACATCCGCATCACGTTCTTCGTGCGGGTCAACAAGACCGTCGAGGACGTCATCAAGGTCGCGCAGGCGATCGGCACCGAGCGCGCGAGCCACGAGCAGACGCTGCAGGAGCTGTTCAACGCCAAGTTCTCCGAGGCGCTCAAGACCGTCGGCAAGCAGCTCGACTTCGTCGACCTCTACACCCACCGCGACGAGTTCCGCGACCGGATCGTGCAGGTCATCGGCACCGACCTCAACGGCTACAGCCTCGAGGACGCGGCCATCGACTACCTGGAGCAGACGCCGCTCAAGCAGCTCGACCCCGCGAACATCCTGGACGCGCAGGGCATCCGCAAGATCACCGAGCTGACCGCGATCGAGCACGTCAGGACCAACGAGTTCACCCGCAACGAGGAGAAGGAGATCACGCGCCAGAACGTCAGCGCGCGTGAGGCGATCCTGGAACTCGAACGGCGCCAGGCCGACGCGGAGATCAAGCAGCGCCGCGAGATCGAGACCGCCCGCGCCCAGCAGGAGGCCGAGACCCAGAAGGTGCAGGCCGAGGAGCGTCTCAAGGCCAACACCGCGTTCATCCGCACGGAGGAGCAGCTCGGCATCCAAGCCGAGAACAAGGCCCGCGAGATCGCCGTCGCCGAGAAGAACCGCGAGCGCGTGATCGCCGTCGAGACCGAGCGCATCGAGAAGGACCGCATGCTCGAGGTCATCGCCCGTGAACGCGAGACCGCGCTGCGCATGATCGAGAAGGACAAGGAGCTCGAGCACGAGCGCCGCGCGATCGCCGACCTGGTGCGCGAACGGGTCGCCGTCGAGAAGACGGTGGCCGAGCAGGAGGAGAACATCAAGCGGCTGCGCGCGGTCGAGGAGGCCGAGCGCGAGCGCCAGCAGATCGTGATCCGCGCCGAGGCCGAGGCGCAGGAGTCGCTGGTCAAGGACATCAAGGCCGCCGAGGCCGCGGAACAGGCCGCGCAGCACAAGGCCCGCGAGGCCGTCGTGCTCGCCGAGTCGCGCCAGCAGGCCGCCGACCTCGACGCCCAGGCCAAGATCCGCCTCGCCGAGGGCACGCAGGCCGAGGCCGCCGCGAAAGGCCTCGCGGACGCACTGGTCAAGGAACGGGACGCCGTCGCGTCCGAGGCGCTCGGCCGTGCCGAGGCCGTGGTCGACCGCGAGAAGGCGCTCGCCGACGCCGAGGGCATCAGGGAACGCCTCAAGGGCGAGGCGGAAGGTCTGTCGCACAAGGCCGAGGCGATGGCCGCGCTCGACACCGCCACCCGCGAGCACGAGGAGTACCGCCTGCGGCTCGAAGCCGAGAAGGAGATCCGCCTCAAGGGCATCGACGTGCAGCGCCAGATCGCCGAGGCCCAGGCGATGGTCCTCGCGGCCGGCCTGGAGAAGGCCGACATCGACATCGTCGGTGGCGACACGATGTTCTTCGACAAGATCGCCGCTTCCATCACCGCGGGCAAGCAGGTCGACAGCTTCGTCGGCAACTCCGACGTCGTGCAGGCGCTGGGCTCGAAGTGGATGGACGGGTCGCAGAGCTTCCCCGAGGACCTGACCAAGATCCTCAGCTCGTTCACCACGGGTGACGCGCAGAACATCGCCGCGGCGATCGCGCTGACCCAGATGGCCAAGAACAACGGCCAGAACGCATGACGGCAGCCACCCCTCCTGGGCTGGACGCCGGAACGTACGAGGTGTTGCGGGCCCGGCTGGCCGAGCAGGCCGCCGGGCTCGCCCGCGGCACCGAGGCGCTGAACGACCGGCGCGTCGAGACGTTCGGCAGCACGGCCCTCGAACTCGTCGCCACCGAACGCATCCGCACCGAGAACAACTGCGTGCCGCGCGACATCGTGGCACTCGGCGACGTGATGCTGTTCGGCTACAACGTCTTCATGGGCCTCAAGCCCGAGACGGCGGTCGGCGACGTCTTCGCGGTGCACGGCCGGGACTTCGCCACGGTCGAAGCACCGTTCCTCCAGGACCCGAGGTTCCGCAACGACTTCGCCGAGCTGTACCGGTACTACCGCGAGACGCGGCTGCTCCAGTTGCGAATGGTCGAGTCCCGGCTGCTCGCGGTCTTCCAGACCGGCGCACGGCTCGAGGACATCCGCGTCCTGCGATGGGACGTGAAGGTCGACGGCACCGTCACCTACGTCGACAACCGCGGCGACCGCGACCACGTCTTCCCGCCCTCGCACGACTTCACGTGGGTCGAGACGACCCGCGAGCAGCACGTGCTGGGCCGGCACCCGCACATCGCGATCGACGGCGAGGTCTTCGTCGAGACGGTCGGCGGCACGCTCACGGTCAAGGTGGAGAACAACACCGAGACCGGCGAGGGCGTCTACGAGGAGCCCGTCGACGAACCGCTGCAGAGCCTCGCGGACGCGGAGGTGCACTACGCCCGCGTCGGCCCGTTGATCCTGCTCAGGATCCTGCCGTACAAGGAGACCGCACCCCGGCACCTGGTCTTCAACACCCGCACCAAGGCCGTCACCCGGCTCGACGGCATCGGTCAGGCGTGCCGGCGACTGCCGGAGGACCAGGGGATCATCTTCCCCGGCGGCTACTACCTCGTCACCGGCGCCGACAAGACGTTCGACGTCGACACCGGCGAGCTGGAGTTCGAGCGGGTCGTCCGGTCCGCGAACGGGGAGGACGTCCTCTACGTCTTCCACGCCCGCCGCGAGGGCCGCAGCCTCCTGCTGCCCTACAACGTGATCCGCAAGGAAGTCGCGACGCCCATCACCTGCCACGGCTACTCGCTCTTCGCCGACGGCACCCTGGTGGTCTTCCGCGAGACGAGCTCGGAAGCCGTGCGCGTGCACCCGATGCAGGTGTGGCGCACGCCGTTCACGACCGTCGAGGTGCTGCCCAACCAGGCCGGTCCGCTCGCCCGCATCGGCAACGCCGAACTCGTCCGCGGCATCTCGGACTGCCTGTCCATCACCAGGATGAGCGCCGAGATGACGCCGAGCGCGCCGGTGTTCGAGGGGCTGATCGCCCTGTGCACCAGGGTGGTCGACAACGTCCACTGGCTCGACGAGCTGGGCCTCAAGCAGGACGTCCTGGCCGTGCGCGCCACGGCCGAGCAGGTGCTGGACGAGTTCGAGGCCGTCCGGACGCTCACCGAGCACGCGGCCGGTCAGCTCCGCGCGGCGTCCGAGGAACTGGCGAGCCTGATCAGGCTCGCGAGGTCGGCCGCGCCGCGCAGCGCCGACGAGTGGGTGCGGCTGCTGGCCGACCTGAGGTCCGCCCAGGGCCGGCTGATCACGCTGAAGGACCTGAGGTACGTCGACCTCGACGACGTCGACCGGCGCGAAGCCGAGCTGGTCGAGGAGCTGGGCGCGTCCGCACGCCGAGCCGTCGCGTTCCTCAGCGGCGAGAACGCCTTCGCCCGGTACCACGAGGAGATCGACGGGATCGCCGCCGCGGAGCTGAGGACCGCGGCCGAGGCGAAGCCGTTGCGCGACCGGCTCGCGCAGCAGCAGGCCGGGCTGGAGGTGCTGACCGAGGTCGTCAGCACCCTGGACGCCGCCGACACGACGACGCGCACGCGGATCCTGGCGAGCATCGGCGAGGTGCTGGCCGCGGTCAACCGCGCACGGGCCACAGTGGACGGCCGGCGCGCGCAGCTCGCGAGCGCCGAGGGCCGTGCCGAGTTCGCCGCGGAGTTCGCGCTGCTCGGGCAGGCCGTCACGGGGGCGCTCGCGGTCGCGGACACCCCGCAGCGCTGCGACGACCAGCTGGGCCGCCTGCTGCTGCAGCTCGAGAACCTGGAGTCGCGCTTCGGCGAGTTCGACGACTTCCTCGCCCAGGTCGACGCCAAGCGCACGGACGTCTACGAGGCGTTCTCCGCCCGCAAGCAGACGTTGCTCGACGAACGGGCGAGGAAGGCCGACCGGCTCGTCCAGTCCGCGGAACGGGTTCTCGGCACGATCCGCCGCCGCGTCGGCAAGCTCACCTCGGCCGACGAGATCAACACGTACTTCGCGGGCGACCCGATGGTCGCCAAGGTCCGCGCGGTCGCCGAACAGCTGCGCGAGCTCGGCGACGTCCGGGCCGGCGAGCTCGACGCGGGTCTGCGCGACGCCCGGCAAGAGGGAGGCCGGGCACTGCGCGACCGGGCCGATCTGTACGACGGCGCGTCGATCGTGCTCGGTCGTCACCGCTTCCCGGTGACGACCGAGCCGATGAACCTCACCCTGGTGCCGCGCGACGGCCGGCTGTTCTACGCGATCACCGGCACCGACTACCGCAGCGAGGTCACCGACCAGGAGTTCGCGGAGACCAGGCCGTTCTGGGACCAGCTGCTCGTGAGCGAGACCCAGGACGTGTACCGCTCCGAACACCTCGCCGGCTGCCTGCTGGCCGAAGGCCGCACCGACGTGGTGAACGCGGCCGCCGAACGCTACGACGAGGGTTACGAGAAGGGCGTCCACGACCACGACGCAGAGAAGATCCTCGCTGTCCTGCAACGGCTCCACGCCGGCGCCGGTCTGCTGAGGTACCCGCCGGCCGCCCGTGCCGAGGCTCAGCTCTTCTGGGCGGCGCAACGGGAGGAGCACCGCGCGGTGTGGGCGCGCAAGGCCGAGTCGCTGGCCCGCGCCCGCACGATCTTCGGCGGCACGCACGGCATCCCGGAGCTCTGCGCGCAGTTCGGCCTGCCGGACCTGGCCGCGGAGTACCTGTTCGAGGAACTCGCCTGCGAACCCACCGGGTTCGTCACCGGCAAGGCCGCCAGGGCGGTGATCGACAGGTTCCGCGCGGTCGTGACCGAGGATCTGCACGACCGCGACCTGATCGAGGCGTGGCTGAGCGCGTTCCTCGGCGACGAGGACTGCCCCGAGTTCCCGGAGGTCGTCGCCGTCCTGCTGACCGACCTGCCGCGGTACGACTCCAGCGCGTCGCTCACCGAGACCGTCACCGGCCTGCTCGGCACGCACCCCCGCGTGCACGACCGGACGATGGAGGTCCGCCTGGACGAGACCCTCGCCAGGCTCAGGACGTTCGCCACCGAGCAGGTGCCGGCCTTCCGGGCCTACCAGCGCAAGCGCGACGAGCTCCTGGCGGAGGAGCGCCGTGCGCTCCGGCTCGACGACTACCGCCCCGCAGTGCTGAACACGTTCGTGCGCAACAGGTTGCTCAACGAGGTCTACCTGCCGCTGATCGGCGACAACCTCTCCAAGCAGTTGAACGACGGCACCGGCCTGCTCATGCTGATCTCCCCGCCCGGCTACGGCAAGACGACGCTCGTGGAGTACGTCGCGAACCGGCTGGGCATGGTGTTCGTCAAGGTCAACGGCCCGGCGCTGGGAACCGGCGTCACCTCGCTCGACCCGCGGGAGGCACCGAACGCCACCGCACGCCAGGAGGTCGAGCGGATCAACTTCGCGTTCGCCCTCGGCAGCAACGTCCTGCTGCACCTCGACGACGTCCAGCACACCTCACCGGAACTGCTGCAGAAGTTCATCTCGCTGTGCGACGCCCAGCGACGTGTCGACGGCGTCTGGGGCGGGGAGGCACGCACGTTCGACCTGCGCGGCAAGCGCTTCGCCGTGTCGATGGCGGGCAACCCGTACACCGAGACCGGCCGCGCCTTCCGGGTCCCCGACATGCTCGCGAACCGCGCGGACGTGTGGAACCTCGGCGACGTGCTGTCCGGCCGCGAGGCGCTCTTCGCGTTGAGCTACCTGGAGAACGCGTCCGGGTCGAACCCGACGCTGAACGGCGTCGACGTGGAACCGCTGGTGCGCCTGGCGAACGGCGAGAGCGTCGCGCACGACCACGAGACCGTCGAGCTGGAGCGGATGCTGTCGGTCGTGCGGAAGCTGCAACGCGTCCAGCAGGTGGTGCTCAAGGTCAACCAGGCCTACATCGCCTCGGCCGCGAACCCGTCGGAGCAGCCGTTCCTGTTGCAGGGCAGCTACCGCAACATGAACAGGATGGCCGCGCGGGTCGTGCCGGCGATGAACGACGACGAGGTCGAGGCGCTGATCGACGACCACTACCTCGGCGAGGCGCAGCTGCTCGGCGGGCTCGCGGAGGCGAACCTCGCGAGGCTGCGGGAGCTGAAGGGCTCCTAGCGCTCGTCGCACTTGATCTCGAACCGGTCGGAGCGCCGGCCCCCGGGCCCGCGCACGTCGACCGGATCGAGGTTGTGCTTCTCCAGGAGGTCGCAGAACCCCGCGGCGTCGAACGTCCACTCCAGGCACCGGTTGAAGTCGTCGTCCTCGAAGTACTCCGCGTCGCAGCGCAGCAGGTCGAAGACGTTCGGCGGCTTCGGCCTGCCGGGCCGAGGCGGAGGCGGAGGCTGGCGCGGCTCCTGCCGGGGCGGCGGCGGGCCCGCGTCGCCGCGCGGCGGAGGCGGCGGGGGCGGCGGGGGCGGCGGCGGAGGAGGGGGTGCGTGCTCGACCGCACCGATCGCGGAGACGGTGGTCGTGGCGGTCGCGGTGACGACCTCGGGAGGCAGCGGTGGCGGGGCGACCAGGCGGATGTCCACCGGCTTGTCCGGCGGTGCCGCGAGCACCGCCGCGATCAGGGCAGCGCCCATCACCGCCGCCGCGGCCGAGAAGTGGCCGCGGCGTCTGACACCAGTCATCGCTTTCGCTCCCCAGGGTCCGCCTGCCCGGTAGCAGCCGTCCCCGTGGAATCGTTGCGCCCGCTAACGGTGTTACCGATTCATCGTCAACCTGTCTTGTCCGGCCCCGCGCTGGTCAGCGAAACGCGCAGGACGACCCGCTGCTCGCGTTCCATGGCGGCCCGGTAGTCGTTCCAGTCGGAGTGCTCGCCGGAGATCGTCCGGTAGTACTCGACCAGCAGGTCCATCGCCTCGGGCAGCTCGACCACGGTCGCGGTGCCGTTGATCTGGATCCAGCGGCCGAAGAAGCTGTCCGGCAGCACGCACAGCGACACCTGCGGGTTCCGCTGGACCTGCTTCGTCTTGTACGCCGTGGCTCGCGTGGAGACGAGCGCGTCGCCGTTGTCGTCCAGCGCGACGAGCACCGGCGACATCGACGGCGTCCCGTCCGGCTTCAGCGCGCAGAACACCGCGCGGTGCTGGCTGCGGAGCACTTCCCGTGCCTGGTCCAGGTCCATGGCCTTCATCCTGGCGAGGCGGGACGATGTCCGCATGCCCGATCCCAATTCCGTGAGCTGGCAGATGCACGCCGACCCGACGATGTGGATCGCCGGGATCGCGAGCCTCTACCTCCAGGCGCTGCACCCCAGGGCGGTCGCCGGTGTCGTGCAGAACTCCAACTTCCAGGCCGACCCGCTCGGCAGGCTCAAGCGCACCGCGGACTTCGTCGGGCTCGGCGTCTACGGCACCGACGAGGAAATCGCCACCGCCTCGGCACGGGTCCGCGCCACGCACCGCAGCCTCCGCGGCGTCGTCGACGGCAGGTCGTTCCGCGTCGACGAGCCCGAGTTGTTGTTGTGGGTGCATTGCTCGGAGGTTTACTGCTTCGAAACAGTTCTCGACCGTGCGGGGTACGGACTGTCGGACCGGCAGAAGGACCTCTACTACGCCGAGCAGCGATCCGCCGCGGCTTTGGTCGGATTGCACCCGGATGAAGTACCGGGGACGCGCCGCCAGATGGACGAGTACTTCGAGCGGATGCGTCCTGTTTTGGCACGAACGACCGATTCCGATGTGATCTACACCTTCTTGCACGGCCCGCCGGTGCGGGGTTTCGTCCGGCACGGCCTCCCGCTCTACCGCGTTCTGGTGGGCCACCTGGCCTACTCCGTGCTGCCCGATTGGGCCCTGGAACTGCACGGCCGCGCGCCTTACGCGCACGCGGACCTGTGGCTCAAGATCATGCGTCGAGCTGCGCTTTTGGTACCGGGCAGGATCAGGAGGCTCGCTCCTCCCGGTCATCTGAAGCGTGCGATCGAGCGCCACGGGAAGCATGTGACGCCGAGCCGGTCGAGGCTCCCGTAGTTGTCATACGTCACAGTTGATCATCGCCGCAGGTCCGTAGCATTGCGCACGAATCCTCACCACCCCCGGAAGGCCTGTCGTGATCCGTCGTGCCGCGCTCCTGACTGCCGTTGCGGTGTTCGCCACCGCCTGTGGGAGCGGAGACGCCAGCACAGTCATCGGACGTGCCGACTCCGGAAAGCTGACCATCGGCATCCGCTACGACCAGCCGGGCCTGAGCCAGCGGCGGCTCGACGGCCGCTACGTCGGCTTCGACGTGGACGTCGCCAAGTACGTGGCGAACGAGCTCGGGGTGAAGGACACCGGCATCACCTTCAAGGAAGCCCGCGGTGCCGCCCGCGAGGCGATGCTGGAGAGCGGCGAGGCCGACCTGATCGTCGCCTCGTACTCCATC
The DNA here is from genome assembly GCF_021056325.1 of Lentzea sp. CC55. Taxonomy (NCBI): domain Bacteria; kingdom Bacillati; phylum Actinomycetota; class Actinomycetes; order Pseudonocardiales; family Pseudonocardiaceae; genus Lentzea; species Lentzea sp. CC55. The sequence continues at coordinate 28,117 of NZ_JAJCXE010000029.1, forward strand.
ACCGACGCCCGCAAGGAGAAGGTCGCCTTCGCCGGCCCGTACTTCGAGACGGGCCAGGGCATGCTGGTGCGCTACACCGAAGCGGCCATCCAGGGTCCGGAGACCATGAACGGCCGAAAGCTGTGCTCGGTCAAGGGTTCCACGTCCGCCCAGAAGGTGAAGACGGACTTCGCGCAGAACGTGCAGATCGTCGAGTACGGCCAGTACTCCGACTGCGTGATCGCGCTGATGGCGGGCAACGTCGACGCCGTCACGACCGACGAGGTCATCCTCGCCGGGTTCGCCGCGGAGAACCCCGAGCTGCTCAAGCTCGTCGGCAAGCCGTTCTCCAAGGAGCGCTACGGCATCGGGGTTCCCAAGGGGGACGACGAATCGCGTGACGCCGTCAACAAGGCCATCGAGAAGATGATTTCGAGCGGTGAGTGGAAGCGGGCCCTCGAACGCAACGTCGGTCCGTCGGGGTACGAGATCCCGCAACCACCCACCATCACCGAGAAGTCCTAGGGCGTCGCGGCGGACTTGCTGGTCCAGGTCGCCCAGTCGATCGTCCACTCCCAGTAGTCGCCGGGAGCGACACCGCTCGGGTCGGCCGCGCCGAGCTGGATCGTCGAGCCGGTGACCTCGACCGGGTCACCGACCATCGTCAGGTCGTAGAAGGTCTTGGCGTTGGGGCCGGACAGGTTCGCGCAGCCGTGCGACACGTTCTCCTTGCCCTGCTTGGCGACCGTGCCGTTGTTCTCGTGCACGAACTCGCCGTTCTGGGAGATCAGCACGGCCCAGGTGACCGGGATGTTCTCGTAGTTGAACGTCCTGTTGGTCATCAGTCGCGAGGCTTCCTTCTGCTGCACCACGTGGATGCCGGAGCGGCTGACGGCGCGCGGGTCGTCCTCCATGCCGTAGGACGCCGGGAAGTCGTGCAGCAGCACGCCGTCGCGGTAGATCTCGAACCGCTTGGTCTGCGTGTTCGCCTTGGCCACCAGCGCACGGTCCGCGATCTTGAACTGCGCGTGCACGTCGCTCTTGCCGTACGCGCCCCCGCCGAACGGCACGCCGTGGACGTCGACGTCGAGGAAGACCTCGGTGCTCGGCTTCCAGTACTCCTTCGGCCGCCAGTGCGCCTCGGTGTCGGACAGCCAGGCCCACGCGCCCTCGGTGGGCACGGAGGTCCTGACAGTCATGGCCTTCTGGACCGACGCCTTGTCCTGCACCGGCGCGCTGAAGGTCACCTTCAGCGGCATCGCGACGCCGTAGGTCTGGTTGTCGCCGACGTTCAGCTTCGCGCTGATGAGCTTGCTGGGCTTGACCGTGCGGAACGATCCGCTGACCGGCACCTCCGCGCCGTCCCGGCCCTTCGCCGAGCCGGACCACGTGTAGACCTTGTCGTAGCCCAGGTCTTCGGTGGCGACCCACCGGTCCGCGGTCAGCTCCCCCTTGACCACCCGGTTGTCCGCGCCCGTCAGCGCCACGGCGGTGAGCGACCCTCCGGTCACCGCGACCTGGAAAGGTCCGGCCGGGCTGATCCCCTCACCCGACGCCGGCGTGACGGTCAGCGCCGCCTCCGCCTTCTCCTGCTCGGCCGGCGCGGTCGCCGACGAGGCGCCGGAAGGTGTGTCAGGTGCGGCGCTGCAGGCGGTCAAGCCCAGCAGCAAAGCCAAAACCAGTGGCCGGATCACGTGCTCTCCCCAAGATCCCCTCGATCAACGCAGAGAAGACGCGCAGGGGGTGGAACACGTTGCGTCGGGCATTGCGATCACCCGCTCGGACCAGCGGCTTTACCCCTGTTGAAGCAGTGAACCGGCCGGTAATGACCAGTAGTGCTATGACCAATCACACGTTAGGCTGACCCGCGCAGGCCGTGGTTTCTGTGTTCGTGCTTCACACGCTCGCGGAACGACACGCGGGCGTGCGGTGCGCTCTCAGCGAGTCCGCCGAACGCCCCCGGGACGGCCGGGGTTGCACGGTGCAGCCCCAAGCTTTCCTGCGATGGAGGCAGGTTCATGGCACAGGGCACTGTCAAGTGGTTCAACTCCGAAAAGGGCTTCGGCTTCATCGCCCAGGACAACGGCGGCGCTGACGTCTTCGTCCACTACTCGGAGATCCAGGGTCAGGGCTTCCGCACCCTGGAGGAGAACCAGCGAGTGGAGTTCGAGGTCGGCCAGGGCACCAAGGGCCCGCAGGCCCAGAACGTCCGCGCGGTCTGATCAGCAAGACGCCGCAACTGCCGTACGTGAGAAGGACCCTCGACCGGGCTCGGTCGAGGGTCCTTCTCCGCTTCTGCTCGTGCACCGCGCCGGTCTAGTGGCCGCGCTGACGCGCTTCCCACTCCAGGCGCTGCATGACCCACTCCGTGGCGAGTGCCTGCGGGGACGTCTGGCGCTCCGCGGCGAGCTCCTTGAGCTGTTCGTTGGCCATGAGCTGCAACCGCAGCTGGTACACCTGAGCGCTGCCGAAGCCCGACGCGGTGGTCTCGTTGTCCGAGTCCGGGGCCAGGGCTGCCAGGTAAGAGGTCAGCTCCTCGTCGGGCAGCGTCTCCGCCTGCGGTTCGTCCGCGGGGCGGTGGCGGCCGGACTTGGAGCGTCCGAGGGATCCGATAGGCACCGGAACACGATAACGGCTCGGTCACGGAAGCAGAACATCTGTGACCCGGGTCACCCCCAGGTGTGGGTCTCCGGTCCGGGACGACTGCGGGGTCCGGACGCGGAGAGGCCCCCGCGCCAGGGGGAGGAACGCGGGGGCCGGAGGGGATCTCCACAGGCGCTGACCGGGGGTGTGTCAGCTTTTGGATTGTTGCACGCGCACGGTGCCTTGGGGAGAGTTCGCCGCGAAGTTCTTAGGCCGCCGTTGACCGGAAACCCCGTAGTCGCAAGCTGTTGGTAACAACGAACACGCTGCTGAAGGCCATCGCGGCCCCCGCGATCATCGGGTTCAGCAGTCCCAGCGCCGCGAGCGGGAGTCCAGCGACGTTGTAGGCGAACGCCCAGAAGAGGTTCCCCTTGATGGTGCCCAAAGTCTTGCGGGACAACCGGATGGCGTCCGCCGCCACCCGCAGGTCGCCGCGCACCAGGGTCAGGTCGCTCGCCTCGATCGCCACATCGGTCCCGGTTCCGACGGCCAGTCCGAGGTCGGCGGCCGCGAGCGCCGGGGCGTCGTTCACGCCGTCGCCGACCATGGCCACAACTCGGCCCTGTGCCTGGAGATTCCGGACAGCGGCGACCTTCTCGGCCGGCAGGACCTCGGCGATCACCTCGTCGATGCCGACCTCCGCGGCGACCTCGGCGGCCACCGCGGCGTTGTCACCGGTCAGCAGGACCGGGCGCAGGCCCAGCTCCCGCAACGAGCGGATCGCTTGTGCGGACGTCGGTTTCACGACGTCGGACACGGCGATGATGCCGACGACCTCGTCGTCGAAGGAAACCGCGACAACGATCCGAGTCGTGTGGGCGACCGCGGCCTCGGCCAGCTCCCGGGGGAGGGAGACGTCCCGCACCCGGCCGACGGTGACACGCCGTCCCTCGACGACACCGCTGACGCCCACGCCGTCCGTGGAGGCGAAGTCCGACACCGGCGGCAGGTCTCCTGCCTCGCGCACGACCGCCGCCGCGATCGGGTGCTCGGACGCGTTCTCGACGGCCGCCGCGAACCGCAGCACCTCGTCGCGCGACAGGCCGTCCGCCGCGACGACGTCGACCAGCGTCAGCCGGCCCGTCGTCACGGTGCCGGTCTTGTCCAGCACGACCGTGTCGACCCGGCGCGTGGACTCCAGCACCTCCGGGCCCTTCACGAGGATGCCGAGCTGGGCGCCGCGGCCGGTGCCCACGAGCAACGCCGTCGGGGTCGCGAGGCCGAGCGCGCACGGGCACGCGATCACGAGCACGGCGACGGCGGTCGTCACCGCGAACTCCAGGGGACGTCCGGCCAGCAGCCACGCGCCGAACGACGCCAGCGCGATCAGCACCACGACGGGGACGAAGACCGCGGAGACCCGGTCCGCCAGTCGCTGCACCTCCGCCTTGCCCGTCTGGGCCTGCTCGACCAGCCGGGCCATCCTGGCGAGCTGGGTGTCCGCGCCGACGGAGGTGGCCTCGACGACCAGCCGCCCGCCCGCGTTGACCGTCCCGCCGACCACGGAGTCGCCCTCGCCGACCTCGACCGGCACCGACTCGCCGGTGACCATCGAGCGGTCCACGGCCGAGCTGCCGTCGACGACTGCGCCGTCCGTGGCGATGCGCTCACCCGGACGGACCACGAACCGTTCGCCGGCCCGGAGGTGGCCGATCGGCACGCGGGTCTCCGCGCCGTCGCGCAGCACCGCCACGTCCTTGGCGCCGAGCGCGAGCAGCGCCCTCAGGGCCGCGCCCGCGCTGCGCTTCGACCGGGCCTCCAGCCAGCGGCCGAGCAGCAGGAACACGGTCACGCCGACCGCGACCTCGAGGTAGATGTCGCCGGAGGTGGTCGGACGCGGCAGGAGGCTGAACTCGTGCCGCATGCCGATCGTCCCGGCCTCGCCGAACACCAGCGCGTAGAGCGACCACAGGTACGAGACCGTGACGCCCATGGACACCAGGGTGTCCATGGTGCTGGCGCCGTGCCGTGCGTTGACGGCGGCCGCGCGGTGGAACGGCCAGCCGCACACCCACACGACGACGCTCGCCAGCGCCAGCGACACCCACTGCCAGGTTGGGAACTGCCACGCCGGGACCATCGAGAACGCGATCACCGGCACGCCGAGCGCCGCGGCGAGGACGACCCTCAGCCGCAGCTCACCGGCCTCGTCCACCTCGGGAGCCTCCGGCTGCGGCTCCTCGGCGTCGTAGCCCGCCGCCCGCACGGTCGACACGAGGTCGTCCACCCGCAGCGTTCCCGGGAACTGGACGCTGGCCTTCTCGGTCGCGTAGTTCACGGTGGCGGAGACGCCGTCGAGCCTGTTCAGCTTGCGTTCGATGCGGTTCGCGCAGGAAGCGCACGTCATGCCGCTGATGCTGAGCTCGACGTGACGAGGCTCGGTGGTGGTCATGCGACCTGGTACCCGGCCTCGGTCACGGCGGCGACGACCTCGTCGCGGGTGAGCTCGCGGTCGCTGGTGACGGTCACCGCGCCGGTCTCCAGGACGACGTCGACGCCCGTGACGCCGGCGACCTCGCCCAGCTCCTCGGTGACCGAGCTGACGCAGTGGCCGCAGGTCATGCCGGTGACGGTGTAGGTGGCAGTGACGGACATGAGAGCCCTTTCTCTGTACGGGGCTCCGAGTCTATACCCCCCTGGGGTAAAGGGTCTACTGAGGACTCTCGGGTTTGGGCTGGTCCAGGTTCTGGATGTCGCTCTCGATCTTGTTGACCAGCTCGTCGAGGCCCTCGAGCATCTTGTCGAGCTCGGCCATCCGGGAACCGAAGGCGGACTCGATGTCGGCCTCGATCGCGCTCACGTCGATGCCGCTGATCGCTTTCAGGATCTCCTCCTGGTCGACCTGCGGGGGAGCCGGCTGGGACGCGTTTTGGCCCTCCGGTTCGGGGGAAGGCTGCGGCGTGGGGTCGGTCATCGGTCCATCATCCCTTGTCGCTTCCCCACGAGGCAGCCGCCGCACCTGTACGGAAAGTGACGCTGGGTGTCGGTGGAATCACTCTGCGGGGGGCTGCGGCCGTTGTCCCAGGTCGCTTAGCCTCGCGCCAACCTCAAGTCGGGGAGGGTGCTCATGAGCGGGTCATTGGAAGTTCGGAAGTTCCTGTTCACGCAGGACGACGGCATGTCGCGGCAGGGCGGGCCGAGCGTGCCGGCCCAGCGCAGCGGAGAACCCTCGCGGATCTCCGACGAACAGGTCCACCGGGCGAGGCTCGCGGTCGCGCGGAGCGCCCTCGGCGCCGAGGACTGCCGGATGCTGCTCGACATGCTGGGCCTCTCACCGGGCGAGGACGGCGCGACGCCTCCGGTGCAGCGGTGAGGTGATGGGTACGCGAATGCGGCCCTGACTCCAGGCGCGCACCCCCCGGAGCGCGCCTGCGGGACAGGGCCGCATCTCGAAACATACCCACGGGTCTCTTTAGCGGCAACGGCTAACCTGAGCCCATGCCCCAGCAGGACCGGGCGGTCGCGACGCGGGAGGCGATCCTCCACGCCGCCGCGGAGGAGTTCGACCGGCTCGGCTACGAGCGCACGTCGCTGACCGCCGTGCTCGCGCGCGCCGGGCTGACCAAGGGCGCCTTCTACTTCCACTTCTCCTCCAAGGAAGCGGTCGCCGACGTCCTCGTCGAGCGGCAGGGCGAGACGTGGGCCCGGATGCGGGAGTCGTGGCGCGAACGCGGCGCCGACCCGTTGAGCGCCCTGTGCGGGATGTTCGCCGAATCCGCCGACCGGATGTCCGCCGACGTCGTGCTGCGCGCCGGCGTCCGGCTCAACGCCGACCGCGAGATCGGTCATCCCGGCGTCCCCGGCACCCACGAGCTGTGGGAGAAGGTCGTCGCCGGGTACCTGTTCGAGGCGGCGGAGCGGGGCGACCTCCGTGCGGGCGTCGATCCCGAGTCCGTCGCGCGGACGTTGTGCAGCGCGGCCCTCGGCTCGCGGCTGATCTCCTCGACGACGACGGCGTGCGCGGACTTCCCCCAGCGGATCCGCGAAGTCCTGGGCCACGTGCTGCCCTGCGTCGCATCTGAGCGCTGGGAGTTGCCTGGATCACAAACTGCGTCCGAACCCGCGTGAACGGCCCGACAGGCCCTGAGCAGGCATTTGTTGATCTGGCCGATCCGGCCCTAGAGCATGTTCGAGCAGGTCAGCGCATAAGTAGGACCCCCGTTTTGGAGGTGCGCGGACCTATGGCATATGCTTACGATGCTTCCAGAGACCAGCTAGTCCCCATCATCTAGCGGCCTAGGATCCCGCCCTTTCAAGGCGGTCGCGCGGGTTCGAATCCCGTTGGGGGCACGCAGTAAAATGCAGTACTGTAAGATCTGCAAGAGCAAGGCCCAGTGGCGCAGTTGGTTAGCGCGTCGCCCTGTCACGGCGAAGGTCGCGGGTTCGAGTCCCGTCTGGGTCGCTTTCTCTTCTCATGGCCAGGTAGCTCAGTTGGTACGAGCGACCGCCTGAAAAGCGGTAGGTCGGCGGTTCGACCCCGCCCCTGGCCATCCTTCTTCGAAAGAAGCCCCGCAGAACTCTGCGGGGCTTCTTTCGTCATGCGGTGAAGCTGATTCGGGCGATCGCCTGGTCGTCGTGTGTTTTGAAGCGCGGCCACCGCTTGTGCTCCGAATCACCGCGCTCCGCTTCGCGGATTCGGTCCAGCACTTCGCCCAGCGGCATTTCCGCGAGGGCCTCCCAGCCGAAGAGCCCGTACTGCGACACTCCACAGGAGACACCGTCTGTGAGAGCGATCACACTCGTGACCTCCGCGCGGGGCCAGGAGGCGGTCAGGGCCTGGTGTCCCGCCTCGGGATCGGCCTCCGCGACCCAGTAGCCGCCGGTCCTGTTCTTCCACCGGAGGATGTCGGGGTCGGGCCGGAGGTCTTCGAGCCGCGTGTCCTCGAGCACCCGTGTGGACCGTCCGAACGCGACCACCGGGGTGTCGCACAGCACGAGCGCGTCGACGGTGTCGTCGTTCCAGCGCACGACCGCCGCGGTCGAGGACGGGGAGTCGCCGGCGACGAGGCCGTGCTCCTCCACGAGGTGAGAGATGGATCGGGAAAGGATGTCGGTCAACGGGTCGGCGTCGTTGATCAGGCGGGCCAGTTCGTCGGCGAGCTTCGTCGCGTACCAACCGCCGTTGCGATCCGGCGGCCTCGTTCGCGACGTCACGCCGTCGAGGACGACGACGGCGTTGGGCAGGACCCTGATCCGGTCCTCGGTGACTCGTCCCGGAGCACCCTGCTCGGCGGTCTCGATCTTCACGAGCCCACCGTACGTGTCAACCTCGGTTGACGAACCGCGATTGTCAACGTACGTTGACAGCATGACGGAAGCGACGGATCTCGCCACAGCGGCTGGGGATCGCGACCCGAAGATCGGGTTGCGGGCCGTCAGCGCGTTGCGGCGACTGCTGGAACACCTGGAGTCCGCCCAGGTCCGCAGTGCGCGGGCACAGGGGTGGTCGTGGCAGGACATAGCGGCGGAGCTCGGGGTCTCCCGCCAGGCGGTCCACAAGAAGCACGGGGGGCGATGATGATCGCGGAGCGGTTCACCAAGGAAGCCCGTGAGGCGGTCAAGGCCGCGGTGCGGGAGGCGGAAGAGGTGCACGCGGCCGAGGTCGGTGTGGAGCACCTGATGCTCGCGCTGCTCGACGCGCCGGTGCTGGCCGGGTTCGACCTGCCGCGCGGCGAGCTGGAGGCGGCGTTCCGGGAGTACCGGCGCAAGGGCGGGCTGACCAAGGCCGACGCGGAAGCGTTGCGGGGCTTGGGGATCGACGTCGACCAGGTGATCGACTCGGTCGAGCAGTCGCTCGGCAGGGGTGTGCTGCGGCCGGGTCCGCGTCGGCGGTGGTTCGGCATGCCGCTCGAACCGGACTTCAAGAAGGCGCTCGAGAACTCGTTGCGCGAGTCCCGCGACCTCGGCCACAACTACCTGGGTGTGGAGCACGTCCTGCTGGCTCTGTTGCAGGGCGGGGGAATCGTGGCCGAGGTGCTGAACGAGCGGGACGTCACGTACGCGGAGATCCGCAAGCGGGCCGCGAGCGCTCGCGCCAGGTGAGCGCGGGCAGGAACAGCTGCGCGAGCGGGCCGATGCCGAGCGCGTAGAGGACCGTGCCGATGCCGACCGTGCCGCCGAGCAGCCAGCCGGTGCCGAGCACGAGCACCTCGAGCGCGGTCCGCGTGAGGCGCAGGGAGATGCCGGTGCGGCGGCAGAACCCGGTGACCAGACCGTCGCGCGGGCCCGGTCCGAGCCGGGAGCCGACGTACGCGGCGAACGCCACGGCGTTGAGGACGATGCCCAGGGTCAGGAACACGATCCTGGGCAGAAGTCCTTCCGGTGCGGGCAGGATCGCGAGCGTCACGTCGACGCTGATCGCGATGAGCACGACGTTCGCGATCGTGCCGACGCCGGGCTTCTGCCTGAGAGGAATCCACGCCAGGAGCACCAGCACGCCGGTGATGGCGGTGATCAGGCCGAAGCTCAGACCGGTGAGCTTCGTGAGGCCCTCGTGCAGCACGTCCCACGGGTTCAGGCCGAGCGTCGCGCGGATCTGCAACGCCATGCTCGCGCCGTAGAGCCACAGCCCTGCGAAGAGCTGCGGGAGGCGGCGGGCGGGTGAGATCCGGACGGAGACCTGGTGGAGTGCGGTCGTGGAGGCCATGTGGCCATGTTGCGCCTGGATTGGCCTGGTAATCCATAGCCAATTCGTCATAATTGGCTTCATGCTCCCACCAGGTGGACGTATATCCGGTGCCCGCCTCGCCCGGCTGCTCGGTGAGTGGCGTCGCGGCGGGCCGAGGCAGTGCGTCGTGGACCTCGTCGCGGCGCTGAAACTGCTGGTCGCGGACGGACGGCTGCCGGTCGGGACGCGGTTGCCGTCCGAGCGCGAGCTGACCGAGGCGCTGCCTGTGAGCCGCACCACCATCTCCGCAGCGCTGGACCAGTTGCGGGCCGAGGGGGTCGTCCAGTCGCGGCGCGGGGCGGGGTCGTGGATCAACGGGCCCGTCGGGGCCGGCGGTGGCGGCATCACCGGTGTCGCCGACGACGGGATGATCGACCTGTCCCGCGCCGCGCCTCCCGCGCTGCCGTCGGTGCGGCTCGCGATGGAGCTCGCGATGGGCCAGATGCCGGAGCACCTCGCGTCCCACGGGTACGACGAGCGAGGACTGCTGGTCCTGAGGCAGCGGATCGCCGACCGGTACACCGCCAGGGGCCTGCCGACCTCACCCGACCAGATCGTGGTGACCTCGGGCGCGCAGCACGCGTGGGCGCTGGTGCTGCGGCTCTTCGTCGGGCCGGGTGACCGGGTGCTGGTGGAGCAGCCGAGCTACCCCAACGCGCTGGAGGCCGTGCGGGCGTCGTTCGGCCTCCCGGTGCCCGTGCCGATGCTGGCGGACGGCTGGGACGTCGACGGGTTCGAGGCGGCGTTGCGGCAGGCGGGTCCCCGGCTGGCCTACCTGATCCCCGACTTCCAGAACCCCACCGGACTGCGCATGTCGTCCGAGACGCGGGAGCAGCTCTCGGCCGTGCTGCGCAGGACGCGCACGCCCTCGGTCGTCGACGAAACGCTGGTCGAGCTCGCGCTGGACGACTCGCCGGCGCCGCCGCCGCTGGCCGCGTTCGGCGGCGACTCCGTCGTGACGCTGGGGTCCGCGAGCAAGTCGCACTGGGGTGGGCTGAGGATAGGCTGGATCAGGGCGTCCGCGGACCTCGTGCACCGCCTGCTGTCGACGCGGGCCGCGATCGACCTGGGAACGCCGGTGTTCGAGCAGCTGGTGCTGGCCGCGTTGCTCGAGTCTCCGGAGACGGTTCTGCGGCAACGGCGCGAGGAGGCGCGGGCGCAGCGGGACGTGGCGGTCGCGGCGTTGCGCGAGCATTGTCCACAGTGGAGCTTCAACGTGCCGGCCGGTGGGCTCGGCATCTGGTGCGCGCTCGACGGGCCGATCAGCACCCGCGTCGCGGTGGTCGCGCAGAACCACGGCCTGCGGCTCGTCCCCGGTCCCCGGTTCGCGGTGCACGGGGGGTGCGAGCAGATGCTCCGAGTGCCGTACACGCAGCCGCCCGAAGTGCTGCGCGAGGCGGTGGGCCGTTTGGGTGTGGTGGCTGCTTCCGTTGCCGGTACGGGGTTTCCGGTGGACGGCGACCTGTCGCTGCCCGTCGCGTGAGACACGTCGGCCCGGTCTCCCGCAGCGGTGGAGACCGGGCCGACGAACTTGCCAACGAGAGGCCTGCGGCGGGGAACGTCCCAGGGATTGACGTCCCCCGTCCGCAGGTTTCCCGTGTGGTCCGAGACTGCGGGGGCAGCGCGGCACTCGGACCAGACCCGACCTGCCAGGGCGCGGTTGGCAGGTCAGGAAGACTGGGGTTCCTTGCGTACAACGGGAATCAGCAGGAGGAGTTACTGGCGCGACGGAACTGAACGGTCACAAATCGCGCAGAGGGCAGACTTGTCCTGTCGGACTCAGTCGGGTGACGTGCTGGGAAGGCCGGGAACACTGCCCGGAGAGGTGCCGTCGCGACGCTCCTCGACCGACCACGTGGTGGGCGGGAAGAGCGAGTCGTGCGACGTCAGAAAGGCCAGCACGCCGCGCGTGCCGCCGGAGTTGTCGGTGTGGCCGGACGACGCGGAGGCCGTGGCGACCACGGGTGCGGGCTGCGGCGCGGGCCGCGGCACGTCGGGTCCGGGGGTGGACCAGTTGAGGTCACTGACCGGCGCGGGCTCCGCCTTCACGGGAGCGGGCGCCGGGAGGTCGGGCAGCAGCGGCACGACCGTCTTCGTCACGACGACGGGGGCCGGAGGCGCCGGAGGGGCGGGCGGTGGTGGCAGCGCGGCGGCGAGCCTCGCTGCCTTCCTGGCGGCGCGGAGCTGGGCCTTGGCCTGGACCACCTCGGGCGGCGCCTCGTTGGAGATGGAACCCGACCGCACGTCGCCGTGCGAGCCGCCGCTGAAGTCGAGCACGGGGCCCGGGTCTTCTTCCTCCCAGGGCTCGTCCTCGTCGGGCCTGGTGGCGACCAGCGGCACGAACTCGGCCGGCTGGTGCTTCTCGACGACCGACGCGGTGAACGCCTGCACCCACGCGGCGGGGTCCTCGGACAGCGCCAGGGCCTGGGCCGGTGCGGAGACTTCCACCGGCGAGGCGAACTCGGCCCGCGCCGGGTGCTCGGCCCGCGCGGGGGTCTCGACGGTGATCTCGACGGCAGGGGGCTGCTCCGGCTCGGCGGACGCGGACGTCCCGCCCAGCAGCCAGGCGGCGGCGGTCAGCCCGCCGAGCGCAGCGGCCCGCAGCAGCAGTGCGCCAGCTCCACCACTCGCCACAGGATCACCACCCGTCCACCGTGCAGGTCGCCGCCAACGCCACAGCGCCGTCAGAGGTCGACGTACGGCTATGTCTAGCACCGGAGAGTCGCTTTGCGAACAAACTCGGCGCTAAACACCCGGAAGGGCGGTTCCGTGCGGCTGTCCGTGTCGCCCTGATCAGGTGCGAACACCGTCAGTGTCGTCATCGGATCGAGTGACTTTGCGCCTTGGTCCCGTGTGGACCGCTTCGCGGCGCGGGATGGTGTCCGATGTGGACGCGCCCATTCAAGTGAACAGCCTCTCTGAGCTGGCCGATCACGCGTCGCGTGCGCTCGGCCCCGTACTGGTGCATGATCCGGCGGGGCCGAACGAGTGCTTGCTCCGTTCAGGGGAACTGGTGGTCCTGCCGACGGACGCACACGCTGTGCGCAAGCGTTTGCGAGGGGTCTATTCGCACGAGGAACTCGTCGCGGATGCCGTCCGCATGTACCTGAAAGCGTCCGAACGGGACCGTGTCGCCGATATCGCGGTGGAGGTCGGCGCGAGCCCGAACCACGTGCACCTCTCGTGCCCCATCATGATCGGCACCTCCCGCCCGGTCGTCGGTGAGCGCCTGCCGGACCTGCTCGGTGAGGGCACGGTCGCGTTGCTCGACACCTCTCTCGACGCCCCGCACGGCTCGTTGGTCGCCGGAGTGCTGCGACACCACGGCGCCGCGGTGCGCCCGTTCCCGGTGCTGACCCCTACCGGCTTCGGCGACGACCTGACCCTCGCGGCGAGCCTGCACGCCACCCGTGACGTGCCGGTGGTGCTGGTCGCGTCCGGCACCTACTCGTTCGACGACACGTGCCCGCCGGTGCTGGCCTCCTGCGGTGGCAACGTCGTCGCGGCGGCGGGCAACGGCGGCTCCGCGCGCCCGTGGTGGCCTGCCGCGCTGCCCGCGGTGACGGCGGTGGGCACCCCCGACGAGTTCTCCGGGCACGGGCCGTGGGTGGACGTGGTCGTCCCGGGCGTCGACGTGCCCGCGACCGTGGGCACGTGCCAGCTCCTCTGCACCGGCACGTCGTTCGCGGCCGCGCTGCACGCCGCCACCCTGGTCCCGGTGCCGTAGCAGCTGAACCCGAGGTGCGCGACGGCCCTGGCGGCGTCGGCGGGGTGGGCGATCCGGCGGTGCACCTCGGCCATGGCGGCACCGACCCGCGCGTCCGGCACCGGCAGGACGCTCGCGATCACGGCTCGGGTGCCGGCGTCGAGGAACGCGCGGGCGAGCCCCGACTCGCAGGCCGACAGGACGACGACCTCCGGCGGGTTCTCCAGCCGGGCGATGTCGTAGCCGTACAGCGGGCCGTCGGCGAGGTCGAGGTGGGAGAACAGCGGGTTGCCCGGGTGGACGTGGCCGTGGGCCGCGATGTGGGCGATGCCCGCGCCTTCCAGTCCGGCCAGCGCCGCCTCCACGGTGGGCGCGGTGACCCTGCCGCCGTGCTCCCGCTGGAGTGCTTTCGCCTCGTTCCGCAGCTTCGGCCCGCTCACCCACACCCGGTGGCCGCCGATGGGCGTCCCGGTCCGCCAGTGCCCCAGCGAGGGCAGGACGTGCACCGTCCGGCCGAACGCCGCCCACGGCATGTCGTGGAGCACGCCGTCCGGGACCACGACGACCTCGTCGGCCTCCGGCAGCAGGTCGGTGGTGGCGGTGCGACCCGCCCTCAGCGCCAGCCTGGCCGTGCTGACCTGGTCGGCGGCGTCCCGGACTTCGCGCATGCGGGCACGGCCGCCGACCAGGGTGACCGCCGTCATCCGTCCCTCGTGGACGATGAAGCTGACCAGCGGCAGACCCGGATCCGCTGTGGCCGCACGTTTTCCGCGTTGGGCGCCGGCCAGGGTGAGCCTGCGGACATCTCGTTCCAGGGCTTCCAGCGGCAGGCCGAAGGCTCTCGCCCGCCTCAGGTTCGTGAGCGCTTTCGCCAGCTCGGGTTCGTTGGGGGGCAACGGCGTCGAGGCGCGGTGCCGCTCCGACCAGTGCAGGACCTCCCGTGCCGTGCGGGCGAGGCCGAGGGCGTGCCCGGTCAGTGCGCGGCGCGGCCAGTCGCCGTGGTGTTCGTCGAGCAGCTTGAGCCCCGCCCGGCACGCCGCCAGCGCACCTCTCCTGTCCGATCTGCGGGCCTGGGCGAGCCACCCGAGCGCCCGCGTCCGCACCGGCCCGCGGAACCGGTGCGCCGCGACGGCGTCGAGCTGCCCGGCGGCCAGCATGAACTCCGGGTCCGAGCCGCCGAGTGCGCGAGCGGGCCCCGGATCCCCGTCGCGCAACGCACATCGCGCGCTCAGCACCGCCAGCTCGGGCACGTGCCGGTTGCACCGCCGCAGCAGCTCGAGCGCGGGCGCCAGCACCCGGCGGGCCTCGGCGGTCAGCCCGGCCGCGAGGAGCGCCTCGGCCCGGTCGACGAGTGCCTCCGGCCTGCTCGCCGAGTCGAGTCCGGCCTTCGCGGCCTCCTCGTACCGGCGGAGCGCGAGCGGCAGGTCGCCCGCGAGCATCGCGACGAACCCCCTGTTGTGCAGGCACATCGCCGCCCGCCCCTGCTCACCGATGGCGAGCAGCACCGTCTGCGCGGCGGCGAAGTCGGCCTCGGCCCTGGCGAGCTGCGTGGCGTTGCACCGGGCGATCCCGCGCCCGATCAAGGCGTTGGCCAGCCAGCGTTCGTCGCCGTACCGGCGCAGCTCCCTCACGACCGCCGTGAGCTCGGCGACCGCGAGCCGCGGCTCGGCCGTCTGGCAGAGGTGCAGCCCGCGCAGGCACCGCGCCCTGGCCAGCTCGCCACCGCGGAGGTGGGGCGTCGCGAGGTCGAGGTGCCGCAGGCTCTGCCTGCGCCGGCCGCGGTCGAGGTCGATCCACGCCAGCGCGAGGTGGAACCGCGCCTCCCCGGTCAGCCGCAGCCCGCGCCGCGCGAACCGGGCAGCGACGTCGAGGTGACCGAGCTCGACGTGGGCGACGCTGAGGTCGTGCAGGGCATCGGCGCGCTGGGCCTTGGTGCCGCGCACCTCGGTCGCCGCGATGGTGGCCCGCGGGTCGGCGCTGGCGCTCACGCGACGAACCAGCCCGTCGTCAGCCCCAGCTCCGGCACGGCCACGCACACCGGCCCGGACCCGATGACGGTGCGGAACCAGCCCTCGGCGTCCGGCCGGAGCACGAGGACGGCCGCCGGCGAGTGGACCTCGACCGTGACGCCCCTGTCGTCCAGCAGCCCGGTCAGGCGGCCGGGGTCGACCTGCAGGTGCAGGCGGCCGGCACCGGCGTGGAAGACGAGCTGGCGGGAGGGGCCGCGGACCGGTTCGTCCACAGCCCGCATCGGGCGGAGGCCGGTCGGGCGCGGGGCCGGGACGGGCGGGGGCGTGTCGGAGCCGAACAGGGCGGCGAGCTCGTCGAGCAGCGGGTCCCTCATCGCAGGCCCTCCACCTTCCGCCGCAGCTCAGCGAGACACCGGGTGCGCGTGGAACCAACGCTCCCCAGCTTTATCCCCAGGGCGGCGGCAACCTGTGCATAACTCAGCTCGGGGCTGTGGGCGGCGATCCTCAGCAGCCGCTGGCACCGCTCGTTCAACGTCATCAGCGCCGACCACAGCCGCCGCTGCCGGTCGTTGGTGATGGCCACCTCGTCGGGCGCGGGCAGCGTCGACTCCGGCTCCCACAGGTCGTACGCCACCTCGCGGCCGCGGGTGCGCAGCACGGTGATGGAGTGGCGGGTGGCGGTACGGACCAGCCACGTGCCGAGGTGCTCGGGGCGCTGGATCCTGCTCAGGTGTTCTGCCAGGCAGAGCCACGTGCACTGGTAGACGTCGGCGGCGTCGGCGTGGGCCAGGCGGAACGATCTGGGCACCGACCAGACGAGCCGGGAGTAGCGGTCGACCAGGGCGTCCCAGCCGCCGGTGCCGGCGTGCCAGGCGTGGAGAACCTCCGTGTTCGAGTCCATGCCGTTTGGAGTCGAACTCCGGTGCCGAGGCTCCACGCCTCACCCGAAAGTGATTTGTCCACAGTTGTGGACGAACTCATCCACAGTTGTGGACAACTAAAGCTTGTGGAGGCGCTCCACGGCTTCGTCGATCACGGCGTCCTGCTTGCAGAACGCGAAGCGGATCAGGTGCTTCCAGTCGTCCGGGCGGTCCGTGAACACCTGGACCGGCACGGCCGCGACGCCGATGCGGGCGGGCAGGTCGCGGCAGAGCGCGAGGCCGTCCGTGTATCCCAACGGCCGTACGTCGGCACAGATGAAGTACGTGCCCTCAGACGACCGCACCTCGAAACCGGCCGCACGCAACCCCTCGGCCAGACGCGCGCGCTTCGACGCCAACGAGTCCCGCAACTCGCCGACCCAGTCCAGCTCGGCGGTCAGGGCGTGGGCGACGGCGGGCTGGAACGGCGCCCCGCCCACGAAGGTCATGAACTGCTTGGCCGCGCGCACGGACGAGACCAGCTCGGCGGGCCCGCAGACCCAGCCGATCTTCCAGCCCGTGCAGTTGAACGTCTTGCCGGCGCCGGAGATCGACAGCGTCCGCTGCGCCATGCCGGGCAGCGAGGCCAGCGGGATGTGGACGAGCCCGTCGAACACCAGGTGCTCGTAGACCTCGTCGGTGATCGCCAGCAGGTCGTGCTCGACGCACAACGCGGCGATCGCTTGGAGTTCCTCCAAGCGGAACACGGTGCCGGTGGGGTTGTGCGGCGAGTTGACGAGGACGGCCCGCGTCCGCGGCGTCACGGCCGCGCGCAGGGCGTCCACGTCCAGCGCGAGCCGCCCCGAGGCGTCCTCGCGCAGGCCCACGGTCACGCGCGTCGCCCCGGCCATCGCCACGGACGCCGCGTACGAGTCGTAGTAGGGCTCGATGAGGATGACCTCGTCACCGGCCTCGACCAGCGCCAGCAACGACGCCGCGATCGCCTCGGTCGCGCCGACGGTCACCAGGACCTCGGCGTCCGGGTCGTACGAGAGCCCGTACCGCGAGCGGTGCGCGGCCACGGCACGGCGCAGCACCGGCATGCCCGGACCGGGCGGGTACTGGTTCACGCCCGACGCGATGGCCGACTGGGCCGCCGCGAGCATCGAGGCCGGACCGTCGGTGTCGGGGAAGCCCTGACCGAGGTTGACGGCGTCGTGCTGCACGGCCAGCGCCGTCATCTCCGCGAAGATGGTCGACGTGAACGGCTGCAACCGGTGAACTAGCGCTGGTACCCGCACAACGCAGGATCTTCACCCGAATCCCGCGCCGAGGGAAGCCCGGCCCGGTGACGCCGGGACAAATCACTGTGGCGACGACGAGGGTCGTGTCGATCTGGACGACCTGTCAGCGTGCCCGGACCAACTGCCCGAGGCGGCCGGTCGATGCGGCCCGGCCACCGCGGCCGGTGGCGGACGGAGAACGTGATCTCGACGAACCGCGCGCTCGCGCGGCCCCCAGGTCGAGAAGTTGACGGACAATGGACCCCGTGGAGCAACTGACCGCCGCTGACCAGCAGAAGCGCACCGACCTGCGCAAGATGAAGCTCGTCGCGACGAGTTTCCTGATAGGCGCGACGGTCATCTTCTTCGGCACGCACCTGTTCGAGGGCGCCTGGGTGGGCTACGTCCGGGCCGCCGCGGAGGCCGGCATGGTCGGCGCGCTGGCGGACTGGTTCGCCGTCACCGCGCTGTTCCGCAGGCCGCTGGGCCTGCCGATCCCGCACACCGCGATCATCCCCGAGCGCAAGAACATGTTCGGCCAGACGCTCGGGGACTTCGTGGGCGTCAACTTCCTGAGTCCCGAGATCGTGCAGGACAAGCTGCGCCGGGCGGGCATCGCGCAGCGCGCCGGGGCGTGGGTCAAGCAGCCGGAGAACGCCGAGCGGATCACCACCGAGCTGTCGAACGTCCTCAAGGGCGCGATCACGGTCCTCAAGGACGAGGAGGTGCAGGCCGTCCTCGAGCAGGCGATCGTGAAGCGCGTCACGGAGAAGCCGTGGGGACCGCCGCTGGGCAAGCTGCTCAACCAGGTGCTCACGGACGGCGCGCACCACAAGCTCGTCGACCTCATGTGCGACCGCGCCTACGAGTGGGTGCGCGACAACTACGACAAGGTCAGCCTGATCGTCACGGACCGCGCGCCGACGTGGTCGCCGAGGTTCGTCGACGCGATGCTCGGCGACAAGGTCTACACCGAGCTGGTCAACTTCGCGTGGGCGGTGAAGACCGACGTCAACCACCCGATGCGGCTGGCCGTGGACCAGTTCATGATCGAGTTCTCGGCCGACATGCAGACCGATCCGTCGACGATGCAGAAGGCCGAGCAGGTCAAGCAGCAGGTCATCAACCACCCGGACGTGCAGAAGGTGATCAGCTCGGCCTGGGGCACGGCGAAGAAGATGCTGCTCGACGCCGCCGAGGACCCGTCGAGCGAGCTGCGCAGGCGGGTCACGCAGGGGCTGGTCACGCTCGGCACGAACCTGACCGACGACCCGGAGCTGCGGGCCAAGGTCGACGGTTGGCTGGAGCAGGCCGCCGGGTACGTGGTCGGCAACTACCGCGCGGAGATCACCACGCTGATCACGGACACCGTCGAGCGGTGGGACGCGGAGGAGACCTCGCGCAAGATCGAGCTGCAGGTCGGCAGGGACCTGCAGTTCATCCGGATCAACGGCACCGTGGTCGGCGCGCTCGCCGGCCTGGTGATCTACACCGTGGCCAACCTGCTGTTCTGAGCCCGGGAGCGTTTTCGGAAGGTGCGGGCCTTCTCGCGGTTCCCGCACACCTGCATCGAGCACCAGGTGCGCGAGCGGTTGCGCGAACGGTCGAAGAACGCCCGTTGGCAATCATCGGCCGGACAGATCTTGAAGCGTTCCCACGAACCCAGCACCGCGAGGCGGGCGGACGCGGCGAGCACCGCGCCCAGCGCGTCCGAGCTCGACAGCACCGGAACGCCGTCGGTGAGCTCGATGTGGACGACGCCCGCTGCCGTCTGGGGCCCTGACGACCCCTCGATGGACGACCGCAGCGCCGCACGGGCCGCGCGCGCCTTCGCGATTTCGCTGCTCCGCCCGAGGCCGCGCTCGGTCACCCACGCGCGCCAGGAGGCTTCACTGTCCAGTACGTGTCGAGTGTTCAGGAAGTCGAGCAGCAGCTCGACGTCGTGATCCCAGCCGACAGTCAGACCAGTCACCCCACCACTGTAGGCGTCACGGCGGTTGCGCGTCAGGACAACGAGGAATACACCGGGTGTATACATCGTGTGTATAGTGCCTCCCATGTCGATCGGACACGCACTGCTGGGGCTGCTGGAACGCGGTCCACGGCATGGTTACGACCTCAAGCGCGCTTACGACGAGCGCTTCGGCCAGGACCGGCCGCTGCACTACGGGCAGGTGTACTCGACCCTGTCGAGGCTGCTGAAGAACGGCTTCGTGACCGAGGCGGGCGTGGAGGCGGGCGACGGTCCGGAGCGCAAGCGGTACGCGATCACGGACGCCGGCGTCACCGACGTGGAGCGCTGGCTCGGCACCCCCGAGAAGCCGGAGCCGTACCTCCAGAACACCCTGTACGCCAAGGTCGTGCTGGCCCTGCTGTCCGGGCGCAGCGCCACGGAGGTGCTCGACGCGCAACGGTCCGCGCACCTCGCGACGATGCGCGACCTCACCCGGCGCAAGTCGAACGGCGACCTCGCCGACCAGCTCATCTGCGACTTCGCGCTCTTCCACCTCGAAGCCGACCTGCGGTGGCTCGAACTGACCGCGGCGCGCCTCGACGAACTCGCCGAGGAGATCGCGAAATGAGCCTGTTGGTCGCGCAGGACCTGCACAAGTCGTTCGGCAGGACGCGCGCTCTCGAAGGCGCCGGCCTCACCATCCGCGCGGGCGAGATCGTCGCGGTGATGGGCCCGTCCGGCTCCGGCAAGTCCACGCTGCTGCACTGCGTCGCGGGCATCCTGCCGCCGGACTCCGGCACGGTGACCTACCGCGACCGCGAGCTGACCGCGATGTCCGACAGCGTCCGCAGCGAGTTGCGGCGCACCGAGTTCGGGTTCGTCTTCCAGTTCGGCCAGCTCGTGCCGGAGCTGACCTGCCTCGAGAACGTCGCGCTGCCGCTGCGCCTGAGCGGCGTGAAGCGCAGGGACGCCGAACGGGCCGCGAGGGAGTGGATGGCGAAGCTGGAGGTCGACGGGGTCGCGGACCAGCGGCCCGGCGAGACCTCCGGCGGTCAGGGGCAGCGCGTGGCGATCGCCCGTGCGCTGGTCACCGGCCCGAAGGTGGTCTTCGCCGACGAACCGACCGGCGCGCTCGACTCGCTCAACGGCGAGCGGGTGATGCACCTGCTCACGACGGCCGCACGGGAGACCGGTGCCGCGGTCGTGCTCGTCACGCACGAGCCGCGCGTAGCCGCGTACTCGGACCGCGAGGTCGTGGTGCGCGACGGCCGGTCGCGGGACGTGGAGTTCGTCAGGTGAACCGCGTCCTCAGCGACCTCGCCCTGGGCGTCCGGCTGGCTGTCGGGGGTGGCCGGAAGTCCTGGGTGCGGCTCGCACTCCAGGGTGTGGGCATCGGGATGTGCGTGGCGGTGCTGCTGCTCGCCGCGTCCATCCCGACGGCGTTCGGCAACCGCGAACTGCGCGGGAACGGACGCGATGTCGTCAGCGAGGGCGCCGGGCCCGCGCCGCTGCTGCTGGAGCACGGTTCGATGCCGTTCCGCTCCCACCACATCAGCGGCGACTACGTGCGCG
This sequence comes from Lentzea sp. CC55, assembly GCF_021056325.1. Taxonomy (NCBI): domain Bacteria; kingdom Bacillati; phylum Actinomycetota; class Actinomycetes; order Pseudonocardiales; family Pseudonocardiaceae; genus Lentzea; species Lentzea sp. CC55. Next base: position 48,751 of record NZ_JAJCXE010000029.1, read on the forward strand.
CACTCACGCCGGACGCACCCAAGCCGCCCGGTGTGCAGCGGTTGCCGGCCGACGGCGAGATCTTCGTGTCGCCCCGGCTCGCGGCGTTGCTGGCGAGTCCGGAAGGCGAGCTGCTGCGGCCCCGGTTCCCGCAGAAGATCATCGGAACGTTCGCGGAGGAAGGCCTGGACGGGCCTCAGGACCTGCGGTTCCTCGCGGGCGACGGGAAGATCGAGCCGAGCTCCGGCAACCGGGTCCACGCGTTCGGCAGGACGGGCCCCGCCGGCGGCCTGCCGCCGATCCTGTCGATGCTCAGCATCGTCGGCGCGGTCGTGCTGCTGTTCCCGGTGCTGGTCTTCGTCGGCGTCGCGACCAGGCTCGCCGCGGCTCAGCGCGATCGCAGGCTGGCGGCGTTGCGGCTGGTCGGCGCGGGTGCGGTCCGGGTTCGGCTGATCGCGTCCGGTGAGGCGCTGGCCGGCGCGCTGGTGGGACTGGTGATCGGGTTCGGGCTGATGTTCGCCCTCCGGCCGTTCGCCGACGACATCCCGATCCCCGAGCTCGCGGTGTTCCCGGCCGATCTCACGCCGACGCTGCCGTTGACGCTCACCGTCGGTGTCGCGGTGCCGGTGCTGGCCGTGCTGACCTCGGTGTTCGCCATGCGCCGGACGATCATCGAACCGCTCGGCGTGGTGCGCGAGCAGAAGCCCGTGCGGCGCAGGCTGTGGTGGCGGGTCTTCCCGGCACTGGCGGGTGCGGCGCTGCTGGCGAGCCAGTTCGGCAAGGTCGACGAGACGTCGGAGCCCGCCCAGTGGCCGATCGTGGCCGGCGTGGTGCTGCTGATGTTCGCCATCCCGGTGTTGTTGCCGTGGCTGGTCGAACGGGTCGTCCACCGGATGCGCGGCGCCACGCCCGCGTTGCAGCTGGCGGTGCGCCGTCTGCAGCTCGACGCGGGCACGGCGGCGCGGGTCGTCGGCGGGGTGGCGGTGGTGCTCGCCGGCACCGTGACGCTGCAGATGACCCTCGCGGGCGTCGAGCACGAGGTGAGGGCCGACGAGGCGGCGGAGGCGAACTACCGCTACCTCGCCGTTTTGGCGCACGAGGCCGTCGACGTCCCGGAGCTGACCGGCGTGCTGGCCAAGGCGCCGGGAGTGGTGAGCGTGCAGGAACTGACGCGCGCTTATGGGACGTTGCCCGACAACGGTTACGTCGCCATCGCAGTCGGTTCGTGTGCCGCGCTCGAGTCGGTGGCGGAAGTCCCGGACTGCTCGGACGGCAAGGCTTTCATCGTGCCGTCCGAGGAGAGCCGTGACAACGCCGAGGCAGGCGACGTGCTCGGGATCGAGAAGAGCGACAGCCCTTGGACGGTGCCCAGGCTGGAGCCGTCGGCGGGGAGCCGCCCCGGCCTCTACCTCACCCCGGCCGCGGCCAGGGGCATGAGCCTCGCCGAGGCGACCACCGAGGTGCAGGCCGAGCTGGACACGGCGCTGCCGGACGCCGCGGAGCACGCGCGCAACGCCATCGCGTTCCACTCCTGGCGGGTGTACAGCTACTACGTCGGCCAGGACGACTCGGCCGAGATCGAGCAGGTGTTCTTCGCGGTGCGCAGGGCGCTGTACGCGGCCGCGCTGCTGACGTTGTTGCTCGCAGGGGCGTCGCTGCTGGTCGTGGGCCTGGAGCAGGTGCGGGAACGCCGCCGTCCGCTCGCCGTCATGGCGGCGAGCGGCGTGCCGCGCGGCACCCTCGCCCGGTCGCTCGTGTGGCAGAACGCCATCCCGCTGGTGATTTCCACGGTGGTGTCGGTGGGCACCGGCATCCTGCTGGGCGTCCTGGTGACACGGGTGTTCGACGGGGAGGTGGCCTACGACTGGACGGGTATCGGGATCGTCACCGGCATCTCGGTGGGCATGGTCGTGCTGGTCACCGCTCTGACTCTGCCTTCGCTGCGAAGGGCGACCGGAGCACTTGGCCTGCGGACCGAGTAGTCCGCGCCGTCGCCTCGTGCTCCGCCAGGCGGTCCTGCACCAGTCCGTGCCGGAACTGGTAGCAGGCCCCCGCCCGGCAGAGCACGCCGAGCTTGCGCGAGTCCTCGAAGAAGACCATGAGCTCCCACGGCAGCTTCCCGCGCAGCGCCAGCCAGATCCGCGCGACGGTGAACCACCACCAGCGCAGGTGCAGCACGGCGAGCGCGAACCCGAGCATCAGCCCGGACGCGAGCCCCAGCCCGACCATGCCGGTCTGGGCGGGACCGAACACCAGCGCCGCCGCGGAACCGAACACCACGGCCAGCACGAGAGATCCCGTCCACACCGCGACCCTGTCGCGCGACATCGTCCACTGAGGACTGGAAGCCTGGGACAGCTCGGTGGCGCTCGACAGGGCGAACCGCAGCGCGATGGCCACGGCGAGACCCAGGCCGACGACGAGACCGGCGGAAAGCCCGTACAGCGCACCGAACACGAGCCCCGCGGCGAGCCCGAGCACGCCGGGCACGAGCAGCAGGCTGCGCCAGATCCCCAGGCGCGGCTTGGCCTTGCGCTCCTGCGACGCCGTCAGGGCGGCCGCGCCGACGCCGATGCCCGCGACCAGGCCGGTGATCGGGGCGAGCGACGGCGTGATCGAGTACGCCATCAGCCAGGCGACGCCGAACCCGCCGATCGCGCCCAGCACCAGCGCGCCGAGCACCGCGAGCCACGTGCTGCCCACCGAGCGGCGCAGCTCCCACCAGGCGAGCTCGCGGATGCCCCGCTCGCGCATCTCGTGGGCGAGGAACTCGAGGTACTTGCGCGCACGGTCGCGCGGCCAGACCTGCGTGGCCCTGGCGTGGTGCGCGAACGCCCTGTTCCCGTACGCCCGCGACACCAGCTCGTCGCAGAGGTGGTCGGAGATCGCCCGCGCGTCGGGGAACCGGGCGCGGTCGAGCAGTTCGGTCGGCTCGGCCTCGCTGTCGGAGTAGACGATGCTGGCCAGCCACATCGTGAGCGGCGTGCACAGGGCGTCCGCGAGCCTGCCGTCCGGTTCCCCGCGCAGCTGGATGAACACCGGCTCCCAGCGGGCCGCCGCCCAGCTGTCGGCGCTCGCCCGCAGGTAGGCGGCGACCTCCTCCAGGTCGAGCGGGGCCAGTTCGACGACGTCCGCGCCGGGCAGCGGACCGGCCTGGTGCACGGCCTGGGCGTACTCGGCGCTGCGGCACGTCAGCACCAGCGGGCGGTTCGCGCCGAAGGCTTTCGAGATCCGTGCGAGCGCGTCCGCGCGTTGGTGCGCGGGGAGGTCGTCGAGGCCGTCCAGCACGGGCAGGACCAGGTGCTGCTCGACCAGCAGGTCACCCGCGTAGCTGCCGTACAGCTCGGTGTTGCGCAACGCGGGGTGGTCCTCGTAGAGCCTGCGCGTGAGCCACGTGCGGATGTCCTCGACCGCCGGGTTCCACGTCGACAGGGGCAGCAGCACGGGCAGCATGCCGCCGTCGTAGCGGTCGAGCAAGCCGCACGTCAGCAGCATCGCGACCGTCGTCTTGCCGGTGCCCGCCTCGCCGATGAACACCATGCGGCGGTTGACCTGCCGGGAGAACGCGCGCACCACGGCGTCGCTGCGTCCTGGCGGCGCGGCCGGCTCGTCGCTCACGTCCAGCTCCGGTGCGACCCAGTGCAGGTCGAGCACGTCCGGATCGGTGAGGCCGCGCGAGTGCACCTCCTCGTTCCACTGCGCCTGCAGGCCGGTGGCGAGCGCCCGGCGGGCCGCGTCGAGGTGCTCGTCGGTGCTCAGCTCGGCGTTGTGCCTGCGCCGGACCCACGGGTCGAGCAGCGCCAGGAAGCCCAGGAACGCCACCGCGAGGACGACCAGCCACAGGTCCGGGTTGATGCCGTCGTCGGTCACGAACAGCCCGGCCGCGGTGAGCAGCGCGGTCAGCACGCAGCCGGTCAGCAACGCCTGCTGACGGAATCTGGACATGCGTCGCATCATGACGCACCGCATCCGTGTGAAGTCGGTTCGGTGACCCGTGTCGTGACGTTTCGTTGTTGATCACAGCCGCCACCTCAGGCCGCCCAGGGTGAGGAACGTGCCGTCGGCCGCGATGGCGACCCCGAAGTCGTGGCGGCGGGGTTCGCCCAGGTCGTGCCACTCGGCGACGGCGTTCTCGGCGAGGTCCCACAGCCGGCGGGGACCGCCCTGGTCGACGTGCGAGCCGTGGTGGCGCACCCAGGAACCGTCCGGATGGGCGAGCACGTCCCGTCCGGCCGCCACACCCGGCAGGGCCGTTCCGGCGAAGAACTCGAAGGGGCTGGCCGGGTCCGCGACGGTCCGGAACCGCAGGGTGGTGGTGCGCCGGTCGAACGCGCCGGTCCCGGCGAGCGCCGGGGGCCGGGCGTGCGCGCGCAACGGCATGAACCGCCCGTCCTCGCCGAGCACGCGGCCCTCGCCGGTGCCGTCGCCGTTCGACGTGATGCGCACGAGCCCGGCGCCGATCGGGCGGTGCAGCGTCGTGACCACCAGGCCGCCGGGTCTCGTCTGCTCCAGCCAGGCGGGCGGCACGGTCGCGACGGAGCAGGTGGCCAGCAAGCGGTCGAACGGTGCCCGCCCCGGGTGCCCGAGCGCGCCGTCAGCCGTCTCGCACACCGGGTGGAAACCGTTGCGGTGCAGGCGTTCCCGCGCTCGCCGCGAGAGGTTCGGGTCCACGTCGACCGTCGTCACGTTCTCCGAACCCACGGCGTAGCACAGCAGAGCGGCGTTGTAGCCGGTGCCGGTGCCCACCTCGAGGACCCGGTGCCCTGGGCGGACGTCCAGTGCCTCCAGCATGATCGCCATGATCGTGGGCATGCTCGACGAGCACGTCGGTGTGCCACCGGTCACCGTGTCGTCGCCGTCGAACTGGGTAACCCAGACGTGGTCGGAGTAGACGAGCCCGAGCCAGTCCGGGTGCTCGGAGGTGATCACCTCCCAGTCGCCGTCGCGCCGCCGCCGGTAGAAGCGCGGCAGGAACTCGTGCCGCGGCACCTCCCGGAAAGCCTTGAGCCACCTGGGTTCGTGCAGCACGCCGTCGCCGAGCAGCTGGTCCGCCAGCTCGGCGCGCAAAGCCCCGGCGTCGTCCATGTCGCCTCCACGGTAGCCCTGTGGCGGAGCCCACGCAGCGGTTGCTAGCAGGGTGCTTGCAACTGCTAGCACTCCTCGCTAACGTGGTCGGTGGCACGAGGAACGGGAGCGGGAACAGTGGACAAGTCCATCGACAAAGCAGTCGCGGACCTCGGCCGCAACATCGGTGAGTACATCCGCGAGCAGCGCAACACCGCCAAGATCTCCTTGCGGGAGCTGGCGAAGCAGGCGGGTGTCTCCAACCCCTACCTGAGCCAGATCGAGCGAGGACTGCGCAAGCCCAGCGCGGAGATCCTGCAGCAGATCGCCAAGGGGCTGCGCATCTCGGCCGAGGCGCTCTACGTCGAGGCCGGGATCCTCCAGCAACGCGAAGGCGGTGCGCTGGCGGACGCCATCGTCGCCGCGACCGATCTGACCGAGCGGCAGAAGCAGGTGCTGCTCGACGTCTACGAATCTTTCAGGCGGGAGAACTCCGCCAAACAACAGGAGGACTGATCCCCATGCCGAAGCTCACCCAGGACGACGTTCGCAAGGGCGCCGAGCAGGCCGCCCACGCCGCACGCCAGGCGCTGCTCGCCGCGCTCGGTGCCGGTGACCTCGCCGCCAAGGCGGTCGTCGAGGCCCTCGGCAAGGCCAAGGATCGCGCCGAGGAGGCCCGCACCCAGGGCGTCGACCTCCCGGCCGAGCTCAAGGACCTGCGCGAGAAGCTGCAGCCGGCCGAGCTCAAGAAGCTGGTCGACGCCTACACCGCCTCCGCGGTGAACCTGTACACCTACCTCGCCGACCAGGGCGAGCAGACGCTGGAGCAGATCAAGGCCCAGCCGCAGCTCAAGCAGGCCGTGGAGCAGGTCGAGCAGGCCGTCGGGGCCGCGCAGAAGCGCGCCGGGACCGCCGCCGCCGACGCCAAGGTGCTCGCGGACGACGTCCTCGGCAAGGTGACCCGCCGCACCCGCTCGGTCGGCGAGAAGGTCGCCCACGAGGTCGAGGACGCCGCCGAGAAGCTGGCCGAGGAGATCGTCGAGGTCGGTGGCGAGGCCGCGCACGAGGTCCGCAGCACCACCCGCAAGGCCGCTGCCCGCACCGCGCCGCGCAAGCCGGCGGCGACTCGCGCCACCACCACCGCCACGACCCCGGCCGCGAAGAAGACCACGCCGGACACCACCAAGTGACGCGCTGAGGTCTCCCGGGAGGGGAGCAGTCCGAGAGGGCTGCTCCCCTCCCGTCGTACGTGCACGTAGTCTGGGTGCGTGTTCCAAATCCCGATCTTCAGCATCTGGTACCTCGACACCGTCGTGTACTTCGTGTTCGACCTCGGGTTCAGCGTCCTGGGTCTGTTCGCGTTCTTCCACGCGCTGACCCAGCGCGTGGACGCCTACACGGCGGCCGAGCGCATGACCAAGCCCGCGTGGCTCGGCATCACCGGCGGCGGGACGGCGGCGCTGCTGCTGTTCGGGCCGGGTGGTGTGGGTTCGATCTTCTGGCTGGCCGGTCTCGTCGCGGTGCTCGTGTACATGGTGGACGTGCGGCCGAAGCTGATCGAGGTCCAGCGCGGCCCCCGCTGGTGATCACGCACTCCTACGGCTCCGGCTCGCCGGTGACCCTGGTCGCCCACGGGCTCGGCGCCACCCCCGGTGAGGCGAGGATCCCCGCCTCCGGGTTGCCGGGAACCCGCGTCGTGGTGACGCTGCCGTCGCACGGCGACGCCCCCGACGCACCCCCCGGGTACTGGGACTACGGCCGGATCGCGGCCGACCTGGGCACCGTCGGGGCGGACCAGGCCGTCGGTGTCTCGCTGGGTGCCGGAGCCCTGGTGCGGCTGCTGTCCGCTGAGCCCGGCCGCTTCCGGCGGGTGGCCCTGCTCCTGCCCGCGGTGCTCGACCAGCCGCGGCCACCGTTCACGCTGCGGCAGCTCGCGGACCTCGCGGTCGGCCCGCCCGCCTACGTCGCCGAGCGGCGGCAGGCGTTGACGAGGCTGGCCGCCGCGGCCGGGCAGCTACCGGGCCAGGTGGCCGTGCCCGACGCTTCCGCGCTGGCGGCGGTGAGGGCTCCGGTGCTGGTCATCGGTGCCGTCGGCGACCCCCTGCACCCCGAGGACGTGGCCGAGGCGACAGCGGCGGCGTTCCCCGAGGGGGAGCTGTGGCTGATCGACTCGCCCTCACCGATGATCTCGCACCGGACCGAGATCCGGCACAGGTTGGCCGCGTTCCTCGGCGGGTAGCCGAAGTGCATGGCTGAACAGAAGAAGATCGCGTTCCTGGTCGACACGGAAGGCATCGAGCAGGTCGAGCTCACCGATCCGTGGACGCACGTCGAGAAGGCCGGCGGAGTGCCGCGGCTGCTCGCGCCGAAGCTCGGTGAGGTCCGCGGGTTCAACCACCTCACGCCCGCGGACTCGTTCCCCGTCGACACGACCTACGCCGACGCCTCGGCGGAGGACTACGACGGTGCGGTGATCCCCGGCGGTGTCGCGAACGCCGACTTCCTGCGCATGGACGCCGACGCCGTCGCACTGGTGAAGGCGCTGGTCGCCGCGGGCAAGCCGATCGCGTCGATCTGCCACGGGCCGTGGCTGCTGGTCGAGGCGGACGTGGTGCGCGGCAAGATGCTCACCTCGTTCCCGAGCCTTCAGACCGACATCCGCAACGCGGGCGGTGACTGGGCGGACGAGGAGGTCCGCGTCTGCGACATGAACGGGTGGACGCTCGTGACGTCCCGCAACCCCGACGACCTGCCGGCGTTCAACCGGGAGGCCCTCAAGGCGTTCGGCCTGGCCGAGTAGCCGGGATCTGCAGCTCCCGGCTGGTCTCGCTAGAGGCGCGTGTCGGCGTAGTGCGCCATCGCGTCACGCGTCCACTCGGCCATGTTGCCGCCGCCCTCGACCTCGAAGTTGACCCGGAACTCGTCCGAGTCGACGTAGAGGTCGCCGAGGCCCTTGTAGGACTCCCGGGTGGGCGTCCAGCTCAGGCAGATCCAGCGGTAGTGGCGGTCGACCAGCTCCTGCGTCCGCGGGGCGTCGACCGCCTCGCCCGCCGTGTAGAGCTCACCGAGCCCACGCGCGATGTCCCGCCACTCGGCCATGAACCGGTCCGCGTCGGCGCGCGTCCAGCCCTTCATCTTCTTCTTGCTGTCGTCGATGTGCTGCCGGGCACCTTCCCCGTAGCGCTCGACGAGCTCGGCCTCGTGACGCTCCTGCTTCTTCGCGTCGAAGCCGTCGAACAGCTCTTCCAGCTTCACCTCGTCCCCTCCTTCCAGTTCCGCGATGGTCCGCGCGACGGTGTCGGCGAGCCGGTCCAGCCGCTCCCTCTCGTCCCGCAGCCACCGGTGGTGGTTGCGCAGGACGGTCAGCTGGTCCGTGCCGTTCAGCATCTCCGCCACCACGTCGAGGCCCAGGCCCAGGTCGCGCAGCAGCAGGATCTGCTGCAGGCGGTGCACCTGCTCCTTCTCGTAGTAGCGGTAACCGTTGTCGCCGACCCAGGCCGGCGGCAGCAGGCCGATCGAGTCGTAGTGCCGCAGCGTCCTGGACGTCACCTTCGACATCCGGGCCACCTGGGCGATCGACCAGGCCATCGGTTTCCCCCTTCGCGCTCCGGACCGACGGTAGAGGTTGACGCAGCGTCAAGGTCAAACGCGAGTCCGAGCTGGTTCGCCGGGGTCCGCGGAGCAGCGACAATGGGCACCGTGTGGACTATCGCTGGTTCGTTGGATCCCGTCCCGGTCCTCTCGCGCCTCGACCTGGTTGCCGAACCGGTCGCGGCCGCGCTGAAGGAGCTGGACGGTGCTGATCGCGTCGCCGTGGCGGAGATCGACCCCGCGCTCGCCGACACCGCCGAGTTCTGCGCCCACCACGGCTCGCCCCTGGCGGCCTCGGCGAACTGCGTCGTCGTCGCCGGCAAGCGCGGTGACGTGGTCCGTTACGCGGCCTGCATGGTGCTCGCGACCATGCGCGCGGACGTGAACGGTGTCATCCGCAAGCGGCTCGACGCGCGCAAGGCGTCGTTCGCGCCGATGGACGAGGCCGTGGCGTTGACCGGCATGGAGTACGGCGGCATCACGCCCATCGGCGTGCCCGCGGACTGGCCGGTCCTCGTCTCGCCCGAGGTCGCCGCCGCCCCCGAGCTGGTCGTGGGCAGCGGCATCCGCGGGAGCAAGATCCTGATCCCCGGCGACGTGCTGGTGAAGCTCGCCGGAGCCGAGGTCCTCCCGGACCTAGCCCGCGTACTTGAGCAGTAGCTCGACCGCCTCGTCGACGTCGTCCGTCACGAGGATCCACTGCTCGGCCTCCCGGCCCGCCGCGAGCTTCGTCACGAGCGGCGCGGCCGGGACCTCGTCGGTCCAGAAGTGCTCGCCCAAGAAGATCATGGGTGCGGCGGGACCGACGCTGCCGTAGTAGTTCTGGGTGAAGTCCTGGAAGACCTCCTGGACCGTGCCCGCCTTGCCCGGCGTGTAGACGATGCCGCCGGTCGCGACCGTGAGCAGGCCCTCCTCGCGCACGGAGTTCGCGAAGTACTTCGCGTGCAGCTCGCAGGCCGGGTTGGGCGGCTCGTGGCCGTAGAACCAGGTCGGGATGCCGATCGTGCGCGGGCGGTCGAAGCTGCGGATCTCCGGGAACGCCGCGAGCCAGCGGCCGATCGACTCGTCGTCGCCGCCGAACGACGGCGCCTGCGCGAGGGCGTCGAGGACGTCGGTGTCCACCTCGCCCAGCCGGACGCCCAGCGGGACGGCCTCCATCGCGCCCGGTCCGCCGCCGGTCAGCACGGTGAAGCCCGCGCCGCCCAGAGCGGCGCCGAGCTCCACGGCGCTGCGGTAGCCGTCCGAGCCGCGGGCCAGCGCGTGGCCGCCCATGACCGCGACCGGGGAGCCCGTCAGCGTCTCGTCGAGGGCCTCGGTGATCGAGTGGTCGTGCAGGCGTTCGGCCAGCGCGTGCAGCGGGTCCGGGTGGTGGCCCTGCTGCTTGCTGTGCCGGTAGATCACCGCGTCCGGGGTGTCGGCGTACGACTTCGGGTTCGCCGGGTCGAAGCCCGCGAACAGCTCCGCCGGGGTGTAGAGCGACGAGCGGTAGACGTCGTAGGGCAGGTCCGGGATCACCGGGAAGATCAACGCCCCGGCGGCTTCCGCCCGGCGCTGCATGGTCTCGCTGAGGGTGCAGCCGAGCAGGAGCGCGCCGTCGAGCGGCACGCGCACGTCCTCACGGGTGAGGTCCAGCCCGATGATGACGGCGTTGCGCAGGTCAGGGGCTGCCCGCAGCTGGTCGAGGTCGGTGATTTCGATCCGCACGGCAAAAAGCCTATGCCCCGGGCGGACCGCCGTGCCCCCGAATCCGGACGTGGAGGTGGCCCGCGGCCGCTCACCCCCGACGAGCGGCCGCGAGCCACCTGCGCGCTGCTCGTCGGGGACGAGACGAGGTCCGGCCCGGGCCGTCTCGGTGTGTGGTGGGATGCCGACCTCGACGACGTGACGCCGGCCGTCCTGCCTGCCGCCGACGCCGCGTGGCTGGTCGAGGCGGTGCAGCGGGCAGCAGCGAAGCTCCGGCGACGGCACGGTCGGCCTCGCCGCGACGGGGCCGACCGGGCCCGCCCTAGGATCTGCCGGGTGGGTAAGTCCGTGCTCCTCCTCCTTCCGCTGCTCGCCGCGCTGTCCGGCTGCGGCGCGCTCGAGGGCTTCGACCCGGAGCTCAACGCCGTCGGCAAGCAGGTCGTCTCCGACTGGAAGCAGCGCCCGGAGACCGCCGCTGCGCAGTTCGAGTACACCCACGGCCTCGACGCCGACGACAGACTGGTCCTCCAGGTGATGCTGGAGGCGGACCGGATCTCCGACCAGGTCGTCGACGAGTTCGTGCAGATCGCCCGCCGCGACTGCTGGCGCGGCACCTGGAAGTCCTGCTCCGCCCGCTACGTCGTCTACTCGACCGACGACCCGCCCTACGGCGACAGGCGCGACTCGGGCAAGCCGGTCCGCGAGGGCGACGTCGACCTGCCGCCGGACCTGGAGCTCGTCTTCGGCCCGCGCCCGGAGAGGCCGAAGTCGTGAGGCGCCTGCTGCTCGTCCCGCTCGCCCTGCTCCTCGCCGCGTGCGGAACCTCGGACTCCACGGTCGAGAAGCTCGCCGACCGGATTGAAGCGGACCTCAACGCCGAGGACGGCGTCTCCGAGGTGGTCGTCCAGCACCGTGCGGACGTCGACCACCAGCAACGCCTCACCGTCACCGCGACCGTGCGCGACGGGGGCACGGCCGACCGCGCGCTGGAGGTCGTGAAGCGCGACTACTGGACGGGCACGGGCCGCACCGTCGACTTCCGGGTGCGGTTCGCCGACGAGACCGGGGTCGAGCTGCGCAAGTCCGACGTCCGGTTCAAGCTCGGGGACGTGGTGGAGATGGAGCGCAGGTACGGGCCCCGGTCGGAGGCGGGCGAACTCGACCCCGGCCGCTAGAAGATCACCGTCTGGTTGCCGTGCACCAGCACCCGGTCCTCCAGGTGCCACCGCAACCCGCGCGCCAGCACCACCTTCTCGATGTCACGCCCCTTGCGCACCATGTCGGCCACCGAGTCGCCGTGGTGCACGCGCAGCACGTCCTGCTCGATGATCGGCCCGGCGTCCAGGTCGGCGGTGACGTAGTGGCAGGTGGCGCCCACGAGCTTCACGCCGCGGCGGTGCGCCTGGTGGTACGGGCGGGCGCCGATGAACGACGGCAGGAAGCTGTGGTGGATGTTGATCGTGCGGCCGGACCAGGCGGCGCAGAGCTCCGGCGGCAGGATCTGCATGAAGCGGGCCAGCACCACGGCGTGCGGGTCGTGCTTTTCCACCAGGAGCCGCAGTTGTGCGAACGCCGCCTGCTTGCCCTCGGGGTCGTTGAACGGGAACGGCACGTGGTGGAACGGGATGCCGTGCGCGCGGGTGATGTCGGCGAGCTCCGGGTGGTTGCCGATGACGGCGGACACCTCGACGTCGAGCTCGCCGGTCGCGACGCGGGCCAGCAGGTCGTAGAGGCAGTGGCCCTCCTTCGAGACGAGGATGACCACGCGCTTGCGGGCGCCCGTGTCGGTCACCGTCCACGTCGACTGCGCGCCCAGCGACGCCGCCACGTCGGCGAAGCGGGCGCGCAGGTCGTCCACGCCGAACGGCAGGGAGTCCGCGCGGACCTCCTGGCGGGTGAAGAACCAGCCCGTCTCCGGGTCGGTGTGGTACGCAGCCTCGACGATCCAGCCGCCGTGCTCCGCGAGGAACGACGAGATCCTCGCGATGATGCCGGTGCGGTCCGGGCAGCCGAAGGTGATCACATAGCGACGCTCAGGCGATGACACGCCGCAGAAGTATTCACGGCCTCGGCAGACCCGCCAACAGCGACTCGTCTCCGGTCACGATCGCGTGGCTCGGACGGCCGTAGACGAAGCGGTAGATGGCGTCGGCGGTGCCCGCGAGGGTGGCGTCCTCCTCGAAGGCCGAGTCCCGCGGGGCGGCGACGACCAGCGGCTCGCCCTCGGTCAGCCTGAGCTCCCAGGTGCGGCCCGCGTCGGCGGCGTGCACCAGGAGCCTGCCGGTGGCCGTGACGGGGAAGCCCAGCTCGATGCGGCGGCCCACCAGGACGGTGAGGTACTCGTCGACGCCGTCCGCGGCGAACTCCGGGTCGAACGCCAGCGGCGGCAGCTCCCGGCCGGTCGCGAGGTCGGCGTCCAGGCGGTGGACGGACGTCTCGTGCGCCTGCCGTCGAGCCCAGAAGCCGGCGAGCTTCGGGCCCTGGAACGTCCACGCGGGACGGTCGGCCGGCGTCTCGCGCAGGCGGTCGACGAGCAGCGAGAAACCGTTGTCCCACCACGAGAACACGTCGTCGAAGTCCTGCGGGGCCTGCGGCCACGCCGGCCTGCTGCCGGCGGGGTCGGTGACGACGGCCTCCGCCGCCCAGGTGTGCACCTCGGCGATGTGCCGCACGAGGTCCAGCACCGTCCACTCGGGACACGACGGGACCGGGGCGTCCGGGCCCGCCTTCAGGGCGGAGGAACGCAACGACGAAGTCTGGCTCTCGATCTGCGCGACGTAGTCCACCGAACCACCCTAGGGCGCGACGGCGGCCCAATCGAGCGTGATTTCGCCGAGCCGCCAGCGGCGGCGGTCGTCCAGCACCGGCCAGCCGCGCTCGGCCAGCAGCCGCGCCGACTCGACCCACCGGGCCCGCGGCCCGAACGGTGCGAACGGCGCCGCCGTCGCCCAGCAGGCGTCCAGCTCGGCCAGCAGGGCGTGCACGCGCTCGCCCGGCACGTTCTTGTGGATCAACGCCTTGGGCAGCCGCTCGGCCAGGTCCGACGGCACCTCGATCCCGGACGGCTTGCACGCCAGCGTGAACCGCAGGGGCCCCTCGGCCGACAACGTCACCCACGTGCAGCGACGACCGATCTCGTCGCACGTCCCCTCGACGACCAGGCCGCCGGGGGCCATGCGCGACAGCATCGTGTCCCACGCCTCGAACGACTGCTCCTCGGTGTACTGGCGCAGCACGTTGAACGCGCGCAGCAGCACCGGACGGGCGCCCGCCAGTTCGAAGCCGCCGCGCCGGAAGTCGAGCCACGGCGGGTCGGCCACGGCCTTGCCCGCCTCCACCCGGTCGGCGTCGATCTCCAGCCCGAGCACGCGCACGTCGGGACGCACCGCCCGCAGCCGGGAGGCCATCTCGACGGTGGTGATCGGCGTCGCGCCGTAGCCGAGGTCGACCACGAGCGGGTCGGCGGCGTCGCGGAGGAAACCGGCGAGTGTGCCGGTCGTCCAGCGGTCGACCCGGCGCAGGCGGTTCGGGTTCGTGGTGCCGCGCGTCGGCAGGCCGAGCGCACGGGCCCGGCCGGCCGCTAGCCGCGGTTTGCGAGCCATTCCGACGTGAACTCGCTCTCCTTGTCGAGCAGCACGGCGACCTGCTCCGCGATCAGCTTCTCGAGCTTGCCGCCCAGCAGCGGGATGCCCACCCTGACCTCTCCCGTGAGGGTGGTCTTCGAGCCGGAGCCGTTGTCGAGGACGGTGAAGGCGCCCTCCAGGCGGCCGGGCACGCTGCCCACGGCCACCTCGACCGTGCCGGCGCCCGCGGCCCACGTCTCCGTGCGCTGGATCACCAGGTCGCCGCCCAGCGCGGCCTTGACCGCCGACGGCAGGTGCTCGGCGGGCACACCCTGCTTGAGCTGGTACGTCGTCTTCCCGCCGGTGCTCGAGAACGTCACGAGCTCGGCGTTCGAGCCCCCGATCGCGGCCAGCCGGTCGCGCAGGTGGGTCTCGTCGACCATCGCGCCGAAGACCTTCTCCGCCGAATGGGGTGAGGTGGTGTGGTGCTCGATGCGGCGTGCCATGTCGCGGAGGCTACCGTTGACGTCTGTGACCACCACGCAGTCCGTACCTCTGGCCGAGCGCACGACGCTCCGACTCGGTGGGCCGGCCGCGCGGTTCGTCCACGCCACGACCGCCTCTGAGCTGGTCGAAGCCGTGCGAACAGCCGACGCCGCCACCGACGAGAAGGTCCTCGTGCTCGGCGGCGGGTCCAACCTCGTGATCTCCGACGGCGGCTTCGAGGGCACGGTCGTGCACGTCGCCACCAAGGGCTTCCGGCTCGACCCGCTGGGCGGCGGCATCGTCCAGTTCACCGTCGAGGCGGGCGAGGAGTGGGACTCCGTCGTCGCCGAGGCGGTCGCGCAGGGCCTCGGCGGGCTCGAGTGCCTGTCGGGCATCCCCGGCCTCAACGGGGCCACGCCCGTGCAGAACGTCGGCGCTTACGGCGTCGAGATCTCCCAGGTGCTGCAGTCGGTCGACCTGCTGGACCGCCGCAGCGGCAAGGTGCACCAGGTGCCCGCCGCGAAGCTCGGCCTCGCCTACCGCACCAGCGTGCTCAAGGGCACGGACAACGCCGTGGTGCTGCGCACCCGCTTCTCGCTGACCGCGGGCGGCATGTCCGCGCCGATCCGCTACGGCGAGCTCGCGCGCGTCCTCGGGGTGGCGCAGGGTGATCGCGTCCCGGCGGACGAGGCCCGCAAGGCCGTGCTGGAGCTGCGCCGCGGCAAGGGCATGGTGCTCGACCCGGCCGACCACGACACGTGGAGCGCCGGCTCGTTCTTCACCAACCCGATCGTCGACGACGCGACGCTGACGAGCGTGCTCATCCGGATCTCCGAACGCCTCGGCGCCGACGTGACCGTGCCGGTCTACCCGGCGGGCCACGGCCGGAAGAAGCTCTCCGCGGCGTGGCTGATCGAACGCGCCGGCTTCCGCAAGGGCCACCAGGGCCCCGGCGGCCGGGTGTCGTTGTCCGGCAAGCACACGCTGGCCCTCACCAACCGCGGCGGCGCCTCGACCGAGGACCTGCTCGACCTGGCGCGCGAGGTGCGCGACGGCGTGCGGGCGGCGTTCGGCGTCGAGCTGCACCCCGAACCGGTCTTCGTGGGCGTTCAGCTGTAGGTCTGTTCGAGTGACGCTATGTGACCAACCGCTACCCGGAGTGTTTCATTGAGGTAGAGGAAGTGCGGGAGGTCGCTATGAGCTACCTCGACGAGAACGCGCGCGAGGCCGTCAGGCCGGTCAAGCGCATGGTCGAAGACGAGTTCCTGAGCCGGCCGGGCGTGATCGGCGTCGACATCGGCGAGAAGGTCACCGGCGGGCGCCCGACCGGCGAGGCCGCGATCGTGGTCTACGTGTGCGCCAAGGGGCCCGAGCACCCGCGGCAGATCCCGGTGGAGGTCGGCGGCGTGCCGACCGACGTGGTCGCCGAGCCGATCGTGCTGCACCGGGCGAGGGCCGTGCGCTACTCGGACGAGCAACCCGTCGCGGGGGAACGGCACGCGGTGCTGCGCGGCGGGATCGGCATCGGCCCCGCGCGGGCGTTCCGGATCGCGCCGCCCGATGTGCCGAAGGCGTGCGACTACGTGATCGCCGGCACGCTCGGCGCGTTCGCCGTCACGCGCGAGGAGCCGCGGAAGGTGCTGGGGCTCACCACGTTCCACGTCGGCTGCGTCGACGACTCGTGGGCGGTGGGCGACGAGTTCGTGCACCCGTCCCGGGTGGACGGCGGCGTGCCGGGAGCCGACGGGGTCGCCGTGCTGGACCGGGCGGCGCTCGCGGGCGCCGTGTCGGCGGCGGGACTGCGGATGGGCGACAGGCCGTTCCGCGCGGAGGTGCTGGAGATCGGGGCGGTCACCGGCAGCGCGCGGGCGGAGATCGGTTCGTCCGTGCGCAAACGCGGCCGCACCACCGGGCTCACGTACGGCGTGGTCGCCTCGACCGAGGCGACGATCCGGCTCGACTTCGGCGACGGCATCGGCGTCCGGACGCTGCGCGACCAGATCCGCGTGCACTCGGCGGAACGCTTCGGCGACCACGGCGACAGCGGCGCCGTGCTGGTCGACGCCGACAACCGCGTCGTGGGCCTGTACGTCGCCGGTTCGGGCTCGACGGGGTTCGCGAACCCCGTCGAGCCCGTCCTGCGTCAGCTCGACGTGGAGCTGCTCACTCCCGGTGTGCCCGAGTCGCGGAGGCCTGGGCCCGCGGCTTGAGCACGATCGTGTCGAGGTTCACGTGCGAGGGCCGGGTGACGGCGAACGAGATGACCTCCGCCACGTCGTCGGCCGTCAGCGGGGTGAGGCCCTCGTAGACCTTCGCCGCGCGTTCGGTGTCGCCGCCGAACCTGTTGGCGGAGAAGTCCGTCTCGACCATGCCCGGCTGGATCTCGGTGACGCGCACCGGCTGCCCGAGAAGCTCGCCGCGCAGCGTGCGGTGCAACGCCGACTGCGCGTGCTTGGCGCTCGTGTAGCCCGAACCGTTGTCGTAGGCCTCGAACGCCGCGATGGACGTCACGGAGACGATGTGCCCGTCCCCGGACGCGATCAGCTTCGGGAGGAAGGCCTTCGTCACCAGCAGGGTGCCGAGGACGTTCGCCTCCCACATCCAGCGCCACTCGGCGGGGTCGCCGTCGGCGACGGTCGAGAGGCCACGGGCGCCGCCCGCGTTGTTCACGAGCACCCGCGCCTCGGGCACCCGCTCCGCGAAGGCGGTGACGGAGGCCTCATCGGTGACGTCCAGCTCGAGAGCCGTTCCGTCGATTTCCTTCGCGATAACGTGGAGGAGGTCCAGACGACGTGCGCCGAGCACGACGTGGAACCCCTCCGCGGCCAACCGCCGCGCGGTGGCCTCGCCGATGCCCGCGCTAGCTCCGGTCACTACTGCGACAGGTCGATTCACGACCCCGATCGTAGGCGGACGGCATGCGTGTGACCGACGTCACCCGCACCACCCGGTCGTGCCGGACGTCCTGCTTTGTGGGAGGTCGAAACCGTGAAGAGAACACTTGCCGCGCTGGTCGCCGGTCTGGCGCTGCTGACCGGCTGCTCGAGTGTCGAGGGAGGGTCGCCCAAGGCGGACAGCTCGCTGCCGTCCGCGAAGGTCACCCTGTCGCCGGTCGACGGAACCAAGGACGTGCAGGTCACGAGTCCCGTCCAGGTGACCGTGGTCGACGGCAAGATCGAGTCCGTGGCGCTGAAGTCGCCGGAGGGCAAAGAGGTCAAGGGCACGCTCACCGAGGACAGGTCGGGCTGGACGACCGCCGAGCCGCTCGGCTACGGCAAGTCGTACAGCTACTCCGGCAAGGTCGTCGGCAGCGACGGCAAGCCGGTCGAGCTCAAGGGCTCGTTCACCACCGTGGCGCCCGGCTCCCAGACCCGCGCGACCCTCTGGCCGAGCGACAACCAGACCGTCGGCGTCGCGGCGCCGATCATGGTCAAGTTCGAGGCGCCGGTCCAGGACAAGGCGACCGTCGAGAAGGCGCTCAAGGTCACCAACTCGGCGAACGTGCAGGGCTCGTGGGCGTGGCTGAACGCCCAGGAGGTCCACTACCGGCCGGAGAAGTACTGGCCGGCGAACACGACCGTCAAGGTCGAGGCGAAGCTCTACGGCGTCGGCTACGGCGGCGGTGCGTTCGGCAAGGCCGACGTGACCAGCGACTTCACCATCGGCCGCAACCAGGTCGTG
Organism: Lentzea sp. CC55; assembly: GCF_021056325.1. Taxonomy (NCBI): domain Bacteria; kingdom Bacillati; phylum Actinomycetota; class Actinomycetes; order Pseudonocardiales; family Pseudonocardiaceae; genus Lentzea; species Lentzea sp. CC55. The sequence goes on from NZ_JAJCXE010000029.1 coordinate 66,798, forward strand.
AAGATCGACAACCCGACGCACCGGCTCAAGGTGTTCCGCGACGGCCAGCAGGTCGCCGACTACCCGGCGTCGTTCGGCAAGGACGCCGACCCGGAGCTCACGACGCCGAACGGCACGTTCGTCGTCATGTCGAAGCACGACTCGTTCTCGTTCGACAACCCGCGCTACGGCTACACCAACGTCGTGAAGAAGTGGGCCGTCCGGTTCTCCAACCACGGCGAGTTCATCCACGAGAACAACGACAACGCGGCCAACATCGGCAGCAACAACACCTCGCACGGCTGCGCGAACCTGCTGGAGGCCGACGCGAAGGCGTACTACGACTCGGCGCTCGTCGGTGACCCGGTCGAGGTGACCGGCTCCATCACCACGCTGCCGCCGCAGTTCGACTGGTACGACTGGCAGCTCACCTGGGACCAGTGGAAGGCGAAGTCCGCCGTCAAGTAGGACCGGCGGGAATGCGTCCCCCGACCAGGTCGTTCGTACGGGTGTGCAGCTGACACACGTGACGGCGGCCGGCGGGGGACGACTGGCCGTCCGTGAATCAGGTCCGGCCGGGGCGCCGCCGGTGGTGCTGGTCCACGGCTGGGCGCAGACCGGAGCCGTCTGGGACCTCCCCGGCTTCCACGCCCACGCCGTCGACCTGCGCGGACACGGCGAGTCCGACGACTTCGGCGACTACCGCGACTCCGCGCGGTGGGCCGCCGACCTGAAGGCCGTGCTCGACCACACGGGTCCCGCCACCGTCGTCGGCTGGTCCTACGGCGGTCTCGTGATCGCCGACTACCTCCGCTTCCACGGCACGGCGAACGTCCGCGCGCTCGTGTTCGTGAGCGCCATCACCGAGATCGGCCGCGGTCGCCCCGGGGGCGAGACCGGCCCCGTGATGCGGGCCGCGTTGCCCGGCGCGATCACCGACGACGCCGTGATGGCGGAGTTCTGCCAGGCCATGGCCCCTGCCCTGCCCTCTGGGACGGTCGGCGAACTCACAGCCGCCGCGACCTCCGTCAGCCCTAAGGTGCGGGGAGAGCTGTTCCGCAGGGATGTGGGCAGCGCCGACGTGTTGAAGGCAGTCGACGTGCCGACGCTGGTCGTGCACGGAACTCAAGACGAGGTGGTCGCCCCTGCCGCCGCCGAGTACTCCGCCGCCCTGATCCCCGGAGCCGAGTTGAGCCTGTACCCCGACACCGCGCACGCGCCCTTCCTGGAGCGGCCCGAGCGGTTCTCCGCCGATCTCCTGCGAGTCGCCCGATGAAGCGCGTGGCGGTGCTCTCGGTGCACACCTCGCCGCTCGAGCAGCCGGGCACGGGGGACGCGGGCGGGATGAACGTCTACATCGTGCAGACGGCCACCCGGATGGCCCGGCGCGGGGTCGAGGTGGAGATCTTCACCCGTGCCACGTCCTCGGAGCTGCCGCCGGTCGCGGAGCTGGCGCCCGGTGTGCGCGTCCGGCACGTCGCCGCGGGGCCGTTCGAGGGCCTGGGCAAGGAGGAGCTGCCCGGTCAGCTCTGCGCGTTCACGGCGGGTGTCCTGCGCGCCGAGGCACGGCACGAGCCCGGCTACTACGACGCGATCCACTCGCACTACTGGTTGTCGGGGCAGGTCGGCTGGCTGGCGCGCGAACGGTGGGGCGTGCCGCTGGTGCACACCGCGCACACGCTGGCGAAGGTGAAGAACCTGGCGCTGGCCGAGGGCGACGCGCCGGAGCCCCGGATGCGGGTGATCGGCGAGGAGCAGGTGGTCGGCGAGTCGGACCGGCTCGTGGCCAACACCGACATCGAGGCGAGCGAGCTGGTCAAGCTCTACGACGCGGAGCCGTCCAAGGTCGCCGTCGTGCCTCCCGGGGTGGACCTCGACCGGTTCACGCCCGGTGACCGGGGCGAGGCCCGGCGGTCGCTCGGCGTCCCGCAGGACGCGGTCGTGCTGGCGTTCGTCGGCCGGATCCAGCCGTTGAAGGCCCCCGACGTGCTGCTCCGCGCCGCCGCGGAGATGCTGGTGCGCGACCCCGGCCTGCGGTCGCGGCTGGTCGTGCTGATCGTCGGCGGGCCGTCGGGCAGCGGCACGGAACGGCCCAAGGCGCTGGAGGAGCTGGCCGGGCAGCTGCGGATCACGGACGTGGTGCGCTTCCTGCCGCCGCAGCCGGGGCCCGCGCTCGCGCGGGTCTACCGGGCGGCGGACCTGGTCGCCGTGCCGAGCCACAACGAGTCGTTCGGGCTGGTCGCGCTGGAAGCCCAGGCCTGCGGGACGCCCGTGGTCGCGGCGGCGGTCGGCGGCCTGCCGGTCGCGGTCAACGACGGGGTGTCCGGGATCCTCGTGGACGGCCACGAGCCGGCGCGGTGGGCCGAGGCGATCAGCGGGCTCGCGCTGCCGCAGCGGGAGCACCTGGCGAGCAACGCCGTGGGGCATGCGCGACGCTTCTCCTGGGACCGCACGACTGACGCCCTGCTGGCGGGGTATCAAGAGGCGGCAGAGGTGTTCCGCCGGGAGGTTTTCGCTTGAGCGTCGACAGTGTGATCAAGGAGTTCCTGGACGAGCGGGAGCTGACCTACGACCGGCGCGAGCCGGGCAAGTTCTTCGTGACGCTGCCGGGCACCAAGAAGCTGCAGACCAACGTGTGGCTGGTCGAGACCGGGCACGCCCTGGTCGTCGAGGCGTTCGTGTGCCGGCGGCCCGACCAGTCGTTCGAGGACGTCTACCGCTTCCTGCTGCGCCGCAACGCCCGGCTGTACGGGGTGCACTACACGATCGACAGCGAGGGCGACATCTACCTCGTCGGCAGGGTCGGCAAGCACGCCGTGACCTCCCACGAGCTGGACCGCCTGCTCGGCCAGGTGCTGGAGGCGGCGGACGGCGACTTCAACCCGCTGCTCGAGATCGGGTTCGCCGACGCGATCCGCCGGGAGTGGGCGTGGCGGGTGTCGCGCGGCGAGTCGCTCGCGAACCTGGCCGCCTTCCAACATCTCGTTTCGGAGTAGCGGGCAACTCGTTTCGGCCTACGCGGCAACCCCCGGTCCCGCCGGAGCCGTCCGAAGGGCATGAGCAGACCAGGGCTGTGGGTGGGAATCGCGTTGCTGGCCCTTGCTTCAGCGGGGTGCGGGAGCGGTTCGAGTGGTGGTGGGACCTCGGCCAAGGACGCCGCGGCCCCACCGCAGGCGGCGCAGAACGCGGCGCCCCAGCAGGAGAACGCGCCGGCCGTGCAGCCGGTGCAGCAGCAGGAACGCCAGCTGGTGCGCACGGCGGACGTCGACCTCCGGGCCGACGACGTGCTGAAGGCCATCGGCCAGGTCAAGGACCGCGCACGGGCGGTGGGCGGGTTCGCGGGGCAGGAGAACTCGACCAAGAAGTCCGGGTCGGTGACCGTGCGGGTGCCGTCGGTGGAGCTCGACAAACTCGTCCAGGACCTCGCGAACGTGGGGGAAGTCACACGCAGCGAGGTGCGCAGCCAGGACGTGACCGACCAGCTGGTCGACGTCGAGTCGCGCATCGCGACGCAGAAGGCGAGCGTCGAGCGGCTCCGCGCGCTGTTCGAGCGGGCCGGGTCGACCTCGGAGGTCGCCCAGGTCGAGAGCGAGCTGACCAAGCGGCAGGCCGAGCTCGAGTCGATGCAGCGGCGCAGCGAGTCGCTCAAGGGCCAGGTCGCCATGGCGACGCTCACGGTGGACGTCGCGACCACGCCGATCGCCCCGCCGGAGGAGGAGAAGGTCGGCTTCCTCGGAGCACTGGCCGGGGGCTGGGACGCGTTGGTCGCGGTCACGGGCGTGGTGCTGATCGGCATCGGCGCGATGCTGCCGTTCCTGGTGGCGCTCGGTGTGCCGGCGGCCGCCGTCGTCTACCTGATGCGGCGGCGCAGGCGCGTCACTCGAACGAACGAGGCGGCGTAATCAAGTTCTACTGAGAGTGTGCCTTTGTGATGCGCGGAACGGCTCGGGAGAGAGGGGGAGTCGCATCGAGCCGTCCCGCGTCAAAGGTCCCCGCTGCAGTGGATCCGTGGACGGGGGGAGCCTGCGGATCCCAAGCGGGCCACGCGATTCGACGGGGGAAGACGAACCGCGCAAGGTGCCTCGCGCTCGACGGACAAGCGTGGGAGCCGACTCGCGGAGGCGGTATCAACTTCTCAGATACATCCTTGCGATCACAAGTGCTTGTATTGCTCCATTCGAGTGTATTTAGCGGCGCAAAGTAACGCATCTGTAGCGATCCACCAGTCCTTGACCAGTTCAGTGGCCTGGCTCACGATGACCCCACAGGCTGGGTGTTCAGCGAGTGAATGAGGTCGCCGCATGGTCTTTCGCAGTCCGTTCCCCGATGTCGAGATCCCCGACGTGTCGCTGCACCAGCTGTTGTTCGGCGACATCGCCGACCGGGCGGACAGGGTTGCGCTCATCGACGGCATGTCCGGCGCGACGCTGACCTACGGGCAGCTCGCCGGCGCCGTCGACCGCCTGGCGGCCGCGCTGGCCGCGCGAGGTATCGGCAAAGGTGATGTCGTCGGCATCCTGAGCCCGAACACGCCCTACTACGCCGTCGTCTTCCACGGCATCCTGCGGGCGGGCGCCACGGCCACCACGATCAACGCGCTCTACACGCCCGACGAGGTCGCGCACCAGCTGCACGACGCGGGCGCGAAGATGCTGTTCACGGTCTCGGTGCTGCTGCCGAACGCCGCCGGGGGAGCCGAGAAGGCGGGCGTGACCGACGTGGTCGTGCTCGACGGCGCCGAGGGCTACCCGTCGCTGCCGGAGTTGCTGGCGAACACGCACCCGGTGCCCGAGGTGTCCATCGACCCCGCCAACGACATCGCGGTGCTGCCGTACTCGTCCGGCACGACCGCGTTGCCCAAGGGCGTGATGCTGACGCACCGCAACCTGGTCGCGAACCTCGTGCAGTGCGGACCGATCCTGTCCGACGTGGGCCCGCACACGCGAATCCTCGCCGTGCTGCCGTTCTTCCACATCTACGGCATGCAGGTCCTGATGAACAACGGCCTCTACATCGGCGGCGTGGTCGTGACGCTGCCGAGGTTCGAGCTGCCGGAGTTCCTGAGGGTCATCGCCGAGCACAGGACCGACCGCGTCTACATCGCGCCGCCGGTCGCCGTCGCCCTGGCGAAGCACCCGATCGTCGACAACTACGACCTGTCCCCGATGAAGCTGCTCTTCTCGGGCGCGGCTCCGCTCGACGAGGACCTGGCCGACGCGGTGAAGAAGCGCATCGGCTGCAAGATCTCGCAGGGCTACGGCATGACCGAGATGTCGCCGGTCAGCCACGCCATCCCGGACGGCCGCGAGGACATCTCGATCGGCACCGTCGGCGTGATCATCCCGAACCTGGAGTGCCGCCTGGTCGACCCGGCCACCGGCCAGGACGTCGGTGCCGGCGAGCGCGGCGAGCTGTGGTGCAAGGGCCCGAACATCATGAAGGGCTACCTGAACAACCCGGAGGCCACCGCCGCGACCATCGACGACGAGGGCTGGCTGCACACCGGCGACGTGGCCGTGATCGACGACGACGGCATCGTCTCGATCGTCGACCGCGTCAAGGAACTGATCAAGTACAAGGGCTACCAGGTGCCGCCGGCCGAGCTGGAGGCCGTCCTGCTGACGCACGAGGAGATCGCCGACGCGGCGGTCATCGGCGTGCGCGACGCGGACGGCGAGGAGATCCCGAAGGCGTTCGTGGTCCGGCAGGAGGACTCGACCCTGGACGCCGACGCCGTCATGGCGTTCGTGGCCTCGCAGGTCGCGCCGCACAAGAAGGTGCGCGTGGTGGAGTTCATCGAGGCGATCCCGAAGTCGGCGGCGGGCAAGATCCTGCGCAAGGACCTCAGGGCGCGCGAACAGGCCTGATCCGTCCGGCGAACGCCCCCGGCGCGACCACCGCCGGGGGCGTTCGCCGCAGGCCGCGACGACCTGCCGGGGTACGGCGGGAGGGGCGGCATGGCAGGCTAACCGGCATGTCTGTCGGAACCTTGGTGCTGCTCCGCCACGGCGAGAGCACGTGGAACGCGGAGAACCTGTTCACCGGCTGGGTGGACGTCCCCCTGTCGGAGAAGGGCGAGAAGGAGGCCCGTCGCGGCGGTCAGCTGCTGCGCGAGGCGGGTGTGCTGCCGGAGGTCCTGCACACCAGCCTGATGCGCCGGGCGATCATGACCGCGAACCTGGCGCTCGACGCCGCCGACCGGCACTGGATCCCGGTCCGCCGCGACTGGCGCCTGAACGAGCGCCACTACGGCGCGTTGCAGGGCAAGAACAAGAAGCAGACGCTGGAGGAGTTCGGCGAGGAGCAGTTCATGCTCTGGCGCCGCTCCTACGACACCCCGCCGCCGCCCATCGAGCCCGGCAGCGAGTTCAGCCAGGACACCGACCCGCGCTACGCGGGCCTCGGCCCCGACCTGCCGCTGACCGAGTGCCTGCTCGACGTCGTGAAGCGCATGCTCCCGTACTGGGACGAGGCGATCGTGCCGGACCTGCGCACGGGCAAGACGGTCCTCGTGGCCGCGCACGGCAACTCGCTGCGCGCGCTCGTGAAGCACCTCGACGGCATCTCCGACGAGGCCATCGCGGGGCTCAACATCCCCACGGGCATCCCGCTGCGCTACGACCTCGACGAGGACCTCAAGCCGATCAAGCCGGGCGGCGAGTACCTCGACCCGGACGCGGCGAAGGACGCCATCGCGGCGGTCGCGAACCAGGGTCGGTAACCGCACTCGGAGAAAGGCGCACCCGGAGATCGGGTGCGCCTTTCCGCGTCTTAGGACACGGTTGGGTGAACAAGGTCTGACCAGGTGCGGAACAACTGTCCATTGAGGTGTCGCGGGTATCACGGTTCACGCTTCCGCACTAGGCCAGGACACCTCTGAGCTGCTTACCATTCGCCTCGTGACCACAACGGGTTACCTCGCTGTGTCGATCGGCCTCGCGCTCATCGGCGCGATAGCCGCTTTCCTCATCGGCCGGTTCACCGCACCAAGGCAGCCCCGGAAGCCGGAAGGCCTCACGGTCGCCGACCTGATCCAGCAGATCGTCCACGACTCCCACGACGGCATCGTGGTGCTCAACCACTTCGGCGACGTGGTGCTGCACAACCCCCGTGCCGAAGAGCTCGGGATCGTCCGCAACAACCGCGTCGACGACCGTGCGCGCAAGGCAGCCGAAGGCGTCCGCAACAGCAACGAGGTCGTGTACGTCGACCTCTCGCCGCTGGAAGGCCGTTCGGGACGGCAGCCGGAGGCCGTGCACGCCGAGGTCCGCCTGCTCATCGAGGACTTCACGGTCGTGGACGCCACGGACGAGTCGGAGTCGGTGCGGCTGGAGAAGACCCGGCGCGACTTCGTGGCGAACGTCAGCCACGAGCTGAAGACCCCCGTCGGCGCGTTGGCGCTGCTCGCGGAGGCCGTGCTGGACGCGAGCGACGACCAGGACGAGGTCCGCCGGTTCAGCGCGAAGATCATGCAGGAGGCCACGCGCCTCGGCACGCTCGTCACCGAGCTGATCGCGCTGTCGCGGCTGCAGGGCGCGGAGAAGCTGCCGGAGCTGTCCGACACCGAGATCGACGTCGTGGTCAACGAGGCCCTGTCGCGCTCGAAGCTCGCCGCCGAGTCGGCCAACATCACCATCACCACCGACGAGCCGAGCGGGTTCATCGTGCCGGGCGACCGGTCGTTGCTGGTCACGGCGCTGACGAACCTGCTGGACAACGCCGTCGCCTACTCGCCGCCCGGCAGCCCCGTGAGCGTCAGCCGCCGGCTGGTGGACGGGTACGTCGAGATCGCCGTGACCGACCGCGGCATCGGCATCGCCGAGGACCAGCAGATCCGCGTCTTCGAGCGCTTCTACCGCGTCGACAAGGCCCGTTCGCGCGCCACCGGGGGCACCGGGCTGGGGCTCGCGATCGTCAAGCACGTCGCCGCCAACCACGGCGGTGAGGTGAAGCTGTGGAGCCTGCCAGGAACGGGTTCCACCTTCACGCTGCGGATTCCCGCCGCGGCGACCGAACAGAACCCGACTCTCGTGCCGATTGGCACGGGTGAGCCAGGAGGAGAGCTGTGACCAGGGTGCTCATCGTGGAGGACGAGGAGTCCTTCGCCGATCCGCTCGCCTTCCTGCTGCGCAAGGAGGGGTTCACCGCGGCGCTCGCCGCCACCGGCCAGGAGGCGCTCGAGGAGTTCGACCGCAACGGCGCCGACATCGTGCTGCTCGACCTGATGCTGCCCGGCATGAGCGGCACGGACGTCTGCAAGCAGCTGCGCCAGCGCTCCGCCGTCCCCGTGATCATGGTGACGGCGCGCGACAGCGAGATCGACAAGGTCGTCGGCCTGGAGCTGGGCGCGGACGACTACGTCACCAAGCCCTACTCGGCCCGCGAGCTCATCGCCCGCATCCGCGCGGTGCTGCGCCGCGGCGGTGAGTCCGAGGACCTGCTGCCGCAGATCCTCGAGGCCGGTCCGGTGCGGATGGACGTGGAACGCCACGTCGTCACCGTCGGTGGCCAGGACATCAGCCTCCCGCTCAAGGAGTTCGACCTCCTGGAGTACCTGCTGCGCAACGTCGGCCGCGTCCTGACCAGGGGCCAGCTGATCGACCGCGTGTGGGGAGCGGACTACGTGGGGGACACGAAAACGCTGGACGTGCACGTCAAGCGGCTGCGCTCGAAGATCGAACCGGACCCGTCGGCACCGCGGCACCTGGTGACCGTGAGGGGTCTGGGTTACAAGTTCGAGTCCTGACGGACACGACCAGGTACCGTTTCCGGCGTGCGCCTGGGCGTTCTCGACGTGGGTTCCAACACCGTCCACCTCTTGGTGGTGGACGCGCATCGTGGTGCCCACCCCATCCCCATGACGTCCGAGAAGACGATCCTTCGTCTCGCCGAGCAGTTGGACGACTCGGGTCAGCTCTCCAAAGCGGGTGCTGACCAGCTCGTTCGCGCCGTGGCCGCCGCGAAGGCGTCGGCCAAGCGGTCCGGCTGCGAGGACCTGATGGCGTTCGCGACCTCGGCGGTGCGCGAGGCGGGCAACTCAGCCGAGGTGCTCGACCGGGTGCGCACCGAGACCGGGGTCGACCTCAGGGTCCTGTCCGGCGAGGACGAGGCGAAGTCCACCTTCCTCGCGGTCCGCCGCTGGTACGGCTGGTCCGCGGGCAAGGTGCTCTGCCTCGACATCAGCGGCGGCTCGCTCGAGCTCGCCGTCGGTCGCGACGAGAACCCCGACCTGGCCTTCTCCGTGCCGCTCGGCGCGAGCAGGCTCACCAGGACCAGGTTCAAAAAGGACCCGCCCCGGCGCTCGGAGGTCCGCGAGA
>NZ_JAJCXE010000030.1:0-38140 GCF_021056325.1 Lentzea sp. CC55
CCCGCGTGTGAGTTGGGGTGCCACTTGGCCAGCACGCCCTGCACCACGCCGAACACGGTGATCGCGATGCCCGCCTTGAGCGCGCCGTACTGCACCTTCTTGCCCACGCCGACCTGGACGCCGAGCCCGAACACGATCACCGGGTCGAACCGGCCGTTGGTCGCGGCAGGCACCTTCGACGAGGTCTCGCTGCTCAGCTTGCCGAAGTAGAACCCGGCCGCGCCGAGCACCGGGATGCCCGGCGGCACGATCGCGCTCACCGCGAAGGACCGGCTGAAGTCGTTGTTCCAGGGGAACCCGAAGTCCACCTGGAAGTCGCCGTTGGTGTAGACGGCCAGGCCCAGCGCGGGCATGGTCACCGAGAACGCTCCCAGCTCGATCGTGCGCATCGCCTCGGGCAGCACCAGTTCGGTCTGGTAGACGCCGACCGTGTCGCTGATCCGCCGGTAGAGCACCTCGAACGCCAGCCCCGCCAGCACCTTCGCCGCCGGACCGGCCAGCGCCACGCGCAACCCGTACAGCACCGGGTCGTTGAACACCGCCGACAGCTCGACGGTGTACCCGCCGGTCTCCTCGATGCGGATGAGGCCGAAGTTCGTCGCCACCAGCCACCCGCAGTCGGGGTCGAACGACACCCCGCCCCGGGGCCCGGCGATCGGCGCGTCGCCCGGGCCGAGCTTGCGCAACTCCTCGATGACCTTGCGCACCGTGCTCAGGTCGCCGGCCACCCGCACGTGCTGGCCCAGCGCCGCCAGCCGCAGGTCGAGCAGCTGGTTGCCGCCGCCGGGCGGCGCCGGGGTCTGCTGCGGCCGGGTGGCGTCCCAGTTCAGCGTGTCGCCCTGCTGCCACGCGAACGACCCGGTGAGCCCGATCAGGACCTTGCCCCGGGCGGCGTCGTAGCCCACGCTGATCGACTTGATCGTGCAGAACCCCAGGTTCACCGGGCCGACGTCCACGACGAACCCGACCGCCCTGGTGGTGAAGTTGAACGTCACGTTGACCTTGGCGAGACTGATCGACTCCAGCAGGTTCCACGGCGCGGCCAGCCCGTAGCGGCTGCCCGTGGCGTAGGAGATGAAGTCCTCGACCAGCTTGCCCAGCGTGACCGTGCGCAGCGAGCCGGTGGCGACCCACTCCTTCTTCTCGTTCTGCTTCACCTCGGCGTGCAGCGCGCCCCAGTCCAGCAGGTACACGTACTGCTCACCGAAGCGGCACTCCAGCACCAGGTCCATCCCGCACCAGTGCACGGTGGCCTTCAGCTCGCCCGAGTAGGCGTTCTTCGCGTACGCCAGCCGCATCGCGGCCTCGATGGTGAGCGAGTCGACGAACGGCACCCGCCACGGTTGCGCGGTCCGGCCGCTGATCTCGTAGGAACCGGTCGTCGGCTCGGCACGCAGCGCCAGGGCGGTGATGCCGTAGTCGTCGGGCGGCGCGAAACCGTCCAGGTACCGGCGCATGAGCTTGGTCAGCGACAGCTCGCCGCCCGTCTTGCCGACGAACCGCCACCCCTTCTCCGCGCCCAGGTAGGCGGCCTCGAGGGTGAGCTTGAGGGCGTTGTCCGGGTCGTCGGGCAGCAGGGTGGCCGAGCCGGTGAGGGTGCCGGTGGTCACGCCGGTGGCGCGGTCGACCAGCAAACCGATGCCGTCCAACCGGATGATCGGCAGGTCGCGGGAGGGGATCGGCCACGCGAAGCCCAGCGCGCAGCTCAACGTGAAGTCACCGGTGGCCTTCGTGCCGTCGAGGGAGAACTGGGTGATCGCCGGCGGCGACGGCGGGGTGAGGGTGACACCGGGCAGGAACAACGCCAGCAGGTCGGCCAGCTCGATCCGGCCGTCGACCAGCGCGCCCCGGTAAGCCAGCTCCGGCGCGGCGACGCTGACCTCGACCACGCCGGTGCCGATGGCGAACCGGCCGGTGATCGTGCCGCGCACGGTGCGGGCCTGGCCCGGGTCGCGCACGGTCAGCCCGATCGTCAGGTCCTTGAGCAGCACACGGGGCAGCAGCTCCCAGCCCGCCGGGTCGTGCCAACCGAGGCGGAAGGCGAAGTAGTCCACCGCGAACGAGGTCGGGTCACCGTCGGCGGTCAGGCCGAACTCGGCGTGCTCGACGGCCAGCGCGGCGACCACGTCCAGCGGCTTGGGCAGCACCGACACGAGGCTCACCCCGCCGACGAGCTGGTAGAAGGCGTCGATCGACACGCCCGTCACGCGGTCGGCGGTGAACGCCGCTCCCCGCAGCGTCGGCGGGACCGGTGCACTGAAGTCGAGTTCCACGCCGCCGCACCGCAACCGCCCGCCGAGCAGCCCCGCCACGCCCGCGCCCGCGTCGGCCACCAGGAACCCGATGAACGGCGCGGCGAAGCCGATCCACGGCAGGCCGTCCGGCCGCCAGTCCAGCGGTGTGGTGAACCGGAAGTCCAGCACCACGCCGTCCCCGGTCTGGGTGAACCGTGCGGTGACCGGCGAGGCCAGCGGCCCGAGGGTCCCCTCACCGGTGACCAGCACCTCGGTGATCTTCCCGGTGGCGGGCTGCCGGGTCACCGCGGCGTTGGCGATCGTCAACCGCCCCTGGAACGCCGACTGCAACCGGGCGATGAACTTCCCGATCCCGCCCGCCGGGTTGAGCTGCGCGGCGAAGTCCACCGGGCCGCTCGCCGCGGCGGTGGAGAACTTCTTGTAGAGACCGTCCAGCGTGTCCGGCGGCTGGGTCGGCAGGGTGGAGTCGAGGTAGGCCACCGCCATGTTCAGCTTGTCGTTCTCCGGTTTGCCGTAGAAGTCACGCACCCCGGTGAAGTAGTCGTAGTAGGTGCCCCACTTCGCGCGGACCTGGTCGAGGTAGGTGCTGATGAACGCCGGGACCGCCGTGGTCGGGCTGTCCCCGCGCAGCGGCCAGTCCTTGGGTTGCAGGTTGAACCAGTTCGCGACCCGCTGGACCCGGCCGGCGACGGCACTGGTCCCGTTCGGCGACAGGATGCCGCTGGGGTAACCGGGGTTCGCGTCGCCGGCGCGACGCAGCGGCACGTGGTCGACCAGGAAGTACGCCTTGCCGGTGGTCATCATCAGGTTGGCGCTGCCCTGGTCGGCGAACACCGGGGGCAGCGTCGACCGGGTCAGCACGTGGTCGCACAGGATCGGCGCGACGGGAGCGGCCGTGCGGCCCAGCTGCACGTACAGCAGGCGGTGCTGGGCCTGGTCGGCCAGCAGCCACCGGTCCACGGCGTCCTGGACCCTGGCGAGGTTGTCCTCGCGCGCGGGCAGGTAGTCGAGGACCTTCAACCGCGATGCGGAGTTCAACGGCGTGAACGCCTGCTCCGAAGCCTTCCGCCGCACGGGTGAGCGGTCGTCGGGGAAGTGCGCGCGGCAGGCCAGCACGTCCTGCACGAACGCGAACGTGTTCTGCGGGAACTCCTGGTCGTCGCCTTCGTAGGCGTCGAGGTTGACCACGACCAGCGGCTTGGCGTCGCGCCGCAAGCCCTGCGCCAGGTAGCCGGCCAGGGTGACCGCCAGGACCTCGCCCGCCGTGCCGATCTCGCACTCGCCCGGGTAGCGGATGCCCCGCACCGCGCACAGGTCGGCCTTCTCCAGCAGCGCGTCCCCGGTCAGGTACTCGACGATCGCGGACTGCTGCCCCTGCTCGGCGCCCCACGCCGGCGCGGGCGGCGACAGGCGGTAGGCGCGTTGCGGGAACCCGGCACCGCCCAGCAGCGCCACCTTCGCCAGGTCCACTGTGGACCCGTCGGCGTTCTCGATCGTGTGGGGCGCGGGGGAGCGGTAGGGCTGCAACCGCAGGAAGTGCTCGACGTTGAGGGCCTTGGCGTAGTCCATGTCCTCGACCGCGCCACCGGTGAACCCCAGCGGCACGCTCTGCGCCGGCGGGGTCGCGCCGCGCCGCAACTCCGGGAAGGTGACCGTGGCGCCCTGGTCGCCGCCGAACCGGTAGGTGCCCGGCGAGCCGGTCACCGGCACCAGTTCGGGCAGCAGGAGCAGCATCGCCGCCAGCCGGGCCGGGTAGCCGCCGTCCGCGGTCAGCAGGTACACCTCGACCGCGCCGGTGTAGCCGTAGCCCGGGACCGTCCCGCTCGGCGGCGTGCACAACCGGCGCACGACGTTGGCGCTGGACGCCTGGTATTCCGGCCCGCCGCCGTCGTCGACCAGGACCCGCGTGCCGGGGCTGCCCGCGAGGCGCTTGCGGAAGGCCTCGAACGCGGCGCCGGTGCTCGCGGTGTTGCCCGCCTCCATCACGTCGAACAGCAGGTGCAGGTTGGCCAGTGGCGAACTCATCGGATCCCCGCCTTGGGCTTGTCCTGGTTGTAGACCGCGTACCAGCCGATCCCGCGCGGGTCGCCGGCGGCGTCCGGTCCGCCGAAGCAGGCGAACCCGACCGCGCCGTTGGGCGGGATCTTGAGCAGGCCGAGGAACTTCAGCGCGATGTCGTTGAGCCACAACACCCAGTACCGCGACTCCGCGGGCGGTGCGGGCTCGTAGGTCAGCCGCAGGTCGCCGACCGACAGCTTCAGCACGCTCTGGACGGTCAAGCCGCGGCTCTTGCTGGTCACACCCGGCAGTCGCAGACCCGCCATCGCGTCGTAGGGCACCAGGGTCGTGCTCGACCGGTCGCGCACGGGTCCGGGCGACCACGCGGCGATCAGCCCGGCGCTCAGGCCGACATCGTTCGCCAGCGCGCCGATCGTGCCCAGGTCGAGCTGGAACTCCAAGGCGTACCAACGCTTCCCGGCCACCCCGGACAGCGGCGCGCTCGTCGGCACCGGGAGGTAGTCCTGCGCGGACGGGTCGTCGGTCGTGTCGCCGTGCAGGAGGTCCTTCAGCCGCAGGCCGAACGCCTGGTAGAGGCTGCCGGGCCGGGACGTGGACCGGGACGGGTCGAAGGTCAGCGCCCCGACGTCGAAGCCGTACGCGGGCGGGTCGACCGAGGTGTCCATGACGACCGACAGACCGGAGAAGCTCAGACCGGCACGCGGTCGCGGCCCGTCGGGCGGACTGCCGAAACCGAACAGGTCGAACGGCACGTCCTGCACCCCCGGCACCGCGCCGACGGCGCGCAGCACACCGAAGTCGAGGAAACCCCACAGGTCGAACCGCACGGTCGTGGCGTCCGTGGTGACCATCTGCGCCTTGGTGACCTCGACCCGGCGCAGGACGTCCCCGTCGAGGGTGAACACGCTGTCGTCGGTGTTGTCGAGCACGAACGCGCCCACGTCGCCCTGGAGCTGGTAGGCGCACTTGAGCAGGATCGTGTGGTAGACGTCGTCCGGGTCGTCCATGCTCAGCACCCGGTCGCCGAAGAACTCCGACAGGGTCAGCTGGGCCAAGCCGTCGAACCCGCGCACGGAGGTGTTCTCGAACAACGCCCGCAGCGTCAGCAGCCGGAAGTCGTAGGGGCCGGGACCGGCCGGGGGCAGCGGTGCCACCGGCTCCGGGTCGGGCAGCGCCGGGTTGGCGTAGTCGACGAGCTGGAACAGCGAACTGGAACCGGTGATGTCCAGCCGGCGGTCGCCGGTGATGCCGATCGGGCTGATCGCGACGCCGAGGTGGTGGGCGTAGGAGTCCTCCCGGTCGATCACCGCGAGCAGGCCCGCGAGATCGCCCGGCAGCGCGGTGAGCGAGGCTTTGAGGACCAGCACACCGGTCCAGGCCGGGTCGGTGGCGATGGCCCGGAAGTTGTCGAACCACACGCCGGCCCGGTCGATGCCCGCCCGGACGTAGTCGGTCAGCCACTGGGCCAGCACCGGCAGTTCCGCCTCGTCGCCACCGTCGGCGCGCAGCGCGAAGTCCGCCGCCTGGGTCCACGCGGTGGGCTTGGCCACCAGGTCGACCAGGCGGCCCCGGCAGCCCTTGACGATCAGCACGTTGCGGTAGTCGCCGTAGGTGTTGTCGCGGCCGACGTCGATGGTGGTCTCCCACCCCTCGATCGACATCCGGTTGTAGAACGCCGGCGTGCCGTCCGGCGGCGGTGGGTCGGCGCCGGCGGGGCTGGGCCTGCCGACCCCGAGGTGCTTCGGGTCGACCGCGACCAGGAACAGGTCCGAGGTCTGCAACGCCTGCCGCAGCACCGGGCCCGGGTCGGTGAAGGCCAGCCAGCAGCCGGTGGCGCGGTTGACCCCG
The DNA here is from genome assembly GCF_021056325.1 of Lentzea sp. CC55. Classification (NCBI taxonomy): domain Bacteria; kingdom Bacillati; phylum Actinomycetota; class Actinomycetes; order Pseudonocardiales; family Pseudonocardiaceae; genus Lentzea; species Lentzea sp. CC55. The sequence continues at coordinate 6,123 of NZ_JAJCXE010000030.1, forward strand.
AGGACCACGGAGGTGAACGCCCCGCTGGCCGGGTCGACCGACGCCAGCAGCCCGCTGGGCGTGGTCGTCCACTGGAGGGCCGCGCCGCTCGGGGAGGCCGGTCCGGGCGGACCCAGGCGTGCGCGGCGGGTCGACGCCACGGCGAACTGCTCCACCCCGGCGATGTCCTCCTCGCCGAAGCTGATCACCGGGCCGTACTCGCGCGGCACCGCGAGGCCGTACGGGACCAGCGGGAACGGGTCGGTGTGCGGCACCGGCACGGCGGGCCGGACCGGGCCGAGCAACTCGTCGCTCGTCGGCCGGACGACCGTGTCGAAGCCGTAGAGCGGCGAGCCGTGGGGTTGGGCGCTGTAGCGGGCGGTGCCGCCCGCCGCCGGGACCACCGCGGCCCACGCCGTGCGGTAGCGGTCGTCCAGCGCCGGCGCCGCCGGGTCGATCGGCACGCCGAGCGTGGTCGCGACCGGCGGCGGGTAGTCGCCCGTGAAGGCCGGCCGGTTGGCGGTGAACCGCAACCGGTCCCCGGACGGCCCGCCCCGGAGGATCATGGTCTCCGTGGGACTCAACCCGCACAACAGCTCCGTGTCGGCGTCGACGGTGAAATCGCCCTCCGGGCCGAACGCGAAGCCGGGCGGGCTGGGCGTCCTGGGGCTGCCCAGCGCCAGCGTCAGACCGGCCGGGTGGTCGCCCGAGGTGACCGGGACCAGGGTGACCTTCCCGCCGTGCGCGGTGCGGAACCCCGACACCAGTCCGGTCGCGGTGGTGAAACCCAGGCGGGTCCGGCCGGCCAGCCGGGCGTTGGTCGGATCGCTCGGGTCGACCGACGCGGCGAACGGCACGACGTCCAGCCCGGTTGCCTCCGCCAACGGGTACCACTGCGCGCGCACGCCGCCCGAGCCAGGGCACAGCAGTTGGAAACCCCATCGCAGGTCGGTCAGCAGCTGCTTGCGCGCGATCGACACGCCGAACACGACCGATCCCGCCCGCGTGCCGCTGAACGGCAGGGTCACCGGCCCCTCGACCACCGCCGACGACGGCGCGGCGGCCCCCGTGAACCCCAGCACGGCGCCTGCCACCGGGGTCAGGGTGACCACGTCGCCGTCGAGCGCGACCCCGACGCCGTTGCCCACGGTCAGGAACAGGTTGCCGGGCACCAGCGGCAGGCCGCGGCCCGGGCTGACGACCGTGCCGCCGGGGAAGGTGCGCAGACCGATCACCTGGGCGCCCTCACCGGGGCGGCGCGGGTCGGTCAGCCACACGACGCCCCGGTCGGCGTGGGCGTCGCGCAGCACGAGCGGCACGGCGTCCACGACGGCCCCGGCGTAGTGGTCGAGGTCCAGGCCGGGCGCGGCGGAGAACACGAACGTGCCGGGGCCCGCGAAGGCGTCGGCGAGCGTGATCGAGGCGGGCGGCGGGTCGGGCGGGTCGGGCAGGTAGAGCGCGACCCAGACCCCCGGCGCAGGCGCGGCGTACAGGTGGGGCGAGTCCGTGGGGCTGAAGGCGACCATGCTCCCGGACCCGTCAGGTGGAGAACGTGCAGGTGGCGGCCAGGGTGGTGAGCGACTTGCCGGTGAAGTAACCGATGGTGTAGGTGGTGTCGCGGGTGTAGGTGCCGTGGACCGGGACGCGCCCGGTAGCACCGGACGGCGCGTCGGCCCGGAACTTGGGCGGGTTGGTGAACGAGCCGGTGGAGGCGACCCAGATGCCCACCCAGTTCTTGTTGGCGGCGGCGTCGTTGCCGGCCGGGGTGATGAACTTGGCGACGACCACGTCCGACGTGACGCCACCGGGCACGGGCGCCGTCGTGGTCGAGAAGTACTGGAAGCCCTCCTCCTGCGGTGGGATGTAGGCCCACGAGGCGATCGACTCGACGGTGCCGCCGGTGGAGTAGCCCAGGACGTAGTCGAGCCCCATCTTGACGTCGAACTCCACCGACGTCGTGCCGCTCGGGCTGTTGCCCTTCAGCGGCGTGGTGGCCAGCGGGGGTGCGCCGTAGGGGATGGCGGCTTCGTTCTGCCAGACGAACACGGCGTTGCCGTAGGTGCTGGGGTGGTTGCCGTTCAGCCCGGTGTACCCCAGCGTCACCCCGTTGGCGCCGACGGCGATGACGTTCAGCGAGATGGAGGCCGCCTGAAGCGGGTCGGCGTCGAGGCGTTCACCGGGTAGTTCGCCCAGGTGGTCGCGGTCGAGGGGGGTCGCGATGAACTTCTTCTCGGTCCTGGTCATGAGCACTCCGTCCACTGGTGCCGAAGTGCACAGAGTCCATCCGAACCATTGGCGTCAAAAACCCCTTTCACCGGAACGAGTTGGATCGGCGGAATCGCAACGACCGGGTGGCCCATGTCCCCTCATCGGGTGAACTTCGCCCTGGCCGCCGCCGACGCCGGCCGCTGCGGTTCCCTTGTTCAGCCCAACAACTCCGAAAAATGCGGAGCCGGTGGCGCGGCATGAGCACCCCGAGTAGTAGAAGGTGCACTCGTTCGACGAGCTGTCCCAACCACGACCGGGGGACGCGCTCGCGGCCCAGGCGCACACCCACCGCGCCGCCACCCCGGTCGAGGTCCTGGTGAGCCATCACGACCCGGCCGAACTCCGCCGCGATTCGGGACTTCCTCTTCCACCAGCCGGTACCCCGGTCTGGACGGGGCCTCACCGGCCGCGCGGATCGAGGCGGGTGAGGCCGCCGCGCCCTCGTGAGGTCGGAACACTGCGGGTCGAGGCCCCTGCTGGCGGCCGCTGGTTGCTTGGCAGTCCAAGCCCGGCGAGCGCACCGTGTGGCTTGCGACGATGACTTTTGAGCGCCACGAGGCCGTCCGGGCGGCGTGCCGCTGAACCGCTGCGGTGATCGGGAGGGCTCTCCTACACTCGGCGGCTCGGTCGACCCCTCGATGCGGAGACTGGTTATCTGGTGAGCGGGACGGACTACGACAGCTTCATCTCTTACAGCCACCGCGGAGACCGACCGGTCGCCAAGGCGCTCCAGCGCACGTTGCACCGGCTGGGGCGGCGTTGGTACCGGCCGTCGGCGCTGCGGGTGTTCCGCGATGACACCACTTTGGCCGCCGCGCCCAACCTGTGGACGGCCATCGAGCGTGCGCTGTTGCAGTCGCGCACGTTCGTGCTGCTCGCCTCACCGGAGTCCGCCGGTTCGGCGTGGGTCGGCAAGGAGGTTGCGCTGTGGCGCGAGAAGCGTTCGCGGGACGACTTCTTCATCGTCCTCACCGCCGGCGAGTTGGTCTGGGACGCCGAAGCAGGCGACTTCGACCATGACCGCACCACCGCGCTGCCCGAGGCGGCACGCGGGTGGTTCGACGCGGAACCGCTGTGGATCGACCTGCGCGGCCACCGGGACCGGATCAATCGCACGGGTTTCCGCGACTCGGCCGCGGCGGTGGCGGCGGCGATCCACGGCGTGGCCAAGGACCAGCTGCTCAGCGAGGACGTGCGGCAGCAACGCCGGCTCGTCTCGGTGCTGTCCGGCTTGCTGGTCATCGCGATGGTCGCCGGTGGTGTCGCGCTGTGGCAGCGCAACGCCGCGCTGGAGCAACGCGATCGCGCAGACTCGCAGGCCCGGGTTGCGCTGTCCCGGGCGCTGGCTGCGGAGTCCGACGTGCGAACCGCCACCGACCCGCAGCTTGCCGGGCAGTTGGCTCTGGCATCGCGTGCTGTGGCCGGAACGGCGGAGTCGGGTGGCGCGCTGCTGCGCAGGCTGGACGAGAACCGCCACGTCCTGGCCTACCTTCGGCGTGGTGGTGACCAGCCCAGCACCTTCATGCACGCGTCCTCCGGCACAGCATCCCGAGTCGCGGTCACCGGTGATGGGGCGGTCGTGGCGTTCGCCCACGAGGGCGACCCGGAGGTGACGATGTGGCATGTGCGGGAGCGTCGAGAGGTGGGACGACTGCGCACGGGGAAGCCCAAGCCCGAGTTCGGCATGTCCTGGAAGGGCCTTTCGTTCGACCGCACCGGGTCGGTGCTCGTCGCCTCCGACGGCCGCGACTTCATCGTCTGGAACACCGCCGATCGAAAGGTCATCCGCACCATCCCAGATGCCGGCATGGTCGACGACTTCGCTCTTTCTCCCGATGGCCGGTGGATGACGCACGTCGACTCGGATTCGGACGTGCGGAGAGTGCGGCTCTGGCGCGTTGACACGGGGCAAGAGGTGGCCGTGCCCGCTCGGCCTGTGCTGCCGTCGACGCCGATGGTGGAGTTCGACGGTGACAGCAGGCACTTGTACGTGTCGTTCCCCGACGGCATCCACGCCCTGCGCCTGGAAACCGCCTCCTGGTCGGGAGCTCCGGTAATGGTGCCGAAGGAGGGACGGTTGGACGCTGTTGCGCACGATGCGCGCCAGCTCTTCCTGGTCGGGGAGGGCGCCGTCCAGCGGTGGCAGGAGAACGGAGCACGGCTCGACGACGTGCCATTGGCCGGCATGACCCCTGGCACCACGGTGGACGTGTCCGCTGACGGCAGGACCATCGCAGCGACGTCGGGAACGCGGCTCGTCGCGGTCGACACGACGACCAGCCGCAGCACCGACCTGGTGACCCACCGTTCGAGCGCGGTGGACTTCGCGCTGTCCGAAACGGGTGAGGTGGTCGTCTCGATCAGCGTGAACGGTGACGTCGTGGTGTCCACTCCGACCGTCGACCACCGGTCGCCGGCGAGCGCACAGGGTTCACGGCGGATCTTGTCGACAGCGGTCGCGGCACGGGCACCGGTGGCGGCGTTCGGCAGGAAGGACGGGATCGACGTCGTTGACCTGTCGACCTTGAAGACGCGCCGGCAGTTCCAGACCGGCGTGTGGCAGCCGGAGCCTGGGCTGGCGCTCAGCCCAGACGGTCGGCGGCTCGCCGTGCTGGAGGAACGGTCCGTTCACGTCCTCGACGCCGAGACCGGCGCCACCATCGCGCGGTGGCCGAGGGTGTGGCCGGGGGCTGTGCTGGACGGCGGGGTGGGTGTCGCATTCGCCGGTGACGGCACGCGGCTGCTCTTCGAGTCCGACGGCGGCCCAGGCCTCCTGGACGTCGCGACAGGCGAAGTCGTGCAGGTCCTCCCGGTGAGCGAGACGACCGGCGGTGGATTCGTCACCACTTCCGATGGCCGCTTCCTCGCGCTCTCACTCAGATCCGTCTCGCCCGGGATCAGCAACGGTGGCTCGGTCGTGGAGATCTGGCGTTGGGACGGCGATCGCTACGTCGATCCGGTGCGTGTCTCCGAACCGGCCATCGCCCGAGCCTTGGCGATCACCGAGGACGGAACAACCCTGGGCATCGTCGACATCGACGGGCGGGTCGTCCTGGTCGACCTCACCCGTCCAGAGGAACGCCGGTACCTCCAGGGCGGGGGAGCGTACAGCTCGATCGCCTTCACCTCCGATGGCGGCACGGTGGTCCAGGCGGAGTGCAGATCCGGCGGGGTGATCTCCTGGGACGTTGCGGAGGGTGTGCAGGGAGCGGCGTGGCACCGTCCGCCCACCCCCAGCGAGCTGACGTGCCCTGACACCATGCTGCTGAAACCGGTACCCGACAACGGGGTCCTCGTAGGGGACGCTGCAGGTGGGATGACGCTTTGGCGGATGGATGTCGCCGCTGCCGTGAGGGTGCTGTGCTCCACCAACGGCGCGCTCGACGAGGCGAACACGGCCCGGCATCTGCGCGGTCTGATCGGCTCGGCTCCCGCCTCCTGCTGACAGTGAGCTTTTTCCTCCGCATGGTCGGGTCTGTTGTTCGAGGACCAGGATGGCTCGGGCGTGGTGAGTGACCTTCTCGGGGTTGGCGCTGGCGGGCCAGGTCTCAGTCGATGCGCGCGCGGCGCCCACCGCGGCCAGGCCGACCCGCGGGCCGGTGATCCCGCAATCCACATTGGACAACACCACCGCCCGCTCCCGGCGGTGGAACCGACCCTGGCACGGATCACCAGCCACCTCCGGCGGCCGGGCCGCAGCGATCCACGGATCGCTCGCCGGCCCGGACCAGCGCCACGACAACACCGCGCCGACCGCGACCACCACCAGCAGGTGGGTCGCGCAGGTGTCAGCCGAGTCCCGAACGGGTATCAGCGGCAACAGGAGTGAATCGGGCGTGTGTCTGTGGGGCGAGGAGCAGAATGCGCGGTGAGGTCGAGCAGCCGTTGGTCATGGTCGAGGTCACTACCGCTGAGGATGTAGTGATCGCCGTCGTCCGCGACGATGTCGACCACGACACCTTCCGAGAAATCCGGAGCGCGCTGTTCTCCTGCATGGCCAGCCGGGCCGCCGCGTTGGTGGTCGATCTCGACGACGTCGGGTTCTTCGGTTCGATCGGCATCGCCGTGCTGCTCGAGATACGGCAACGCGCCGACCAGATGGGCATGAGATTCGCCGTTGTGGCAGGACGGCGAACGGTGGCACGACCCATCCGGTTGACCGACACCCAGGACCTGCTCCGCGTGCAGCGCACTCGTGAGGACGCGCTGGCCGCGGTACGTCGTCACCCTCGCTTCACCGGCCACTTGGACGACCCAATCGACACCGGTCCCGCGCGTTCACGGCCGTAAGCCCCGCCGTGCACCCGCATGCGGACAGGCGACGCCTCGACAGGCTCGTCCTCAATGCGTTCGAGTCGCCCACGGGTACGTCGTCGCTTGGTCATGCATGCATGCTTACGAGGAAGACTCGGTTTCCGCCTACGATTGGCGAGTCCTACCGTCGGGTGCGCGGTTCTCCACACCGAAGTTGGTTGTCATCGCGGTCAGATGAACGCGTAGACGCGCGACCGCACGCCGCATCTGTGCTGCCGCTGTGTCCCAGCGCGGCCTCCTCGACGAACTGCCGCAATTGCCTGCCTCGCTGGCCCTTGGCTTCGCCCATGCCAAGACATGAGAACGACGCGCATCCAGGAACTTCACGCCGAGACGGCCAATGCTCGACGCCGGCGAGAGACCCCGGCTGAATGGTAACGATCATCAGGACGCGGCAGCTGTGGGCCGGGTCCGACCGGCAGCGCACTGGATCGCCGGCGCAATAGGCTGTGGGTGTGAGCGACTACTTGCAGGTGACGACGACTGCTGACAACCGCGACACCGCCGCGAGCCTTGCTCGCTCTGCCGTGGCGGCTCGTCTGGCAGGGGCTGCCCTCGTTTCCGGGCCGAACACATCGTTCTTCTGGCACAACGGTGAGATGGGCGAGGGCGAAGAGTGGCAAGTCACCCTCAGGACCACGGCCGACAGGTACCCCGCATTGGAGGCGCACCTGCTTCAGGAGCATCCGTGGGACAACCCGGAACTCACGGCGATCCGCATTGCCGAAGCTCCCGACGCCTACAAGGCGTGGCTCGACAAATCCGTTAACGAACGATAGATAGTCCTGCTGCGGTGTCCAGGACACTGGTCACGGACGAGAGGGAGCGGTGTGGCCGAAGTCGATCAGTTACATTGCTGATGCGCTCGACCGGCCGCACCGAGCCCACGCCCATCGCAAGGTCGATTGCTCGCTGCGTGATGGTTGCCGACTGTTCAACCTCACCCGCGTCGAGATAGGCGTGCGCAAGGGACGTCAGGTAGATCGCCTTGTCTCGGGCGTGCGTGTCATCGAAGCGACTGAGGGCGTCTTCGAGCAGCGGGACCGCGCGCAGTGGCCGGCGGAGTTGCGTCCAGCAACGTCCACTCATGATCTTGATTTCATCTTCGTCGACCCAGAACACCCAGTCTGGTTCTGGTCGGCTGCTGGCTTGATGGACGACTTCCGCAGCGGTAGCCAGGGCGCGTTCGGTCTCATCTGCCTGCCCAGCTACCGCATGCGTCCAAGCCATGCGCTCCAGCAACAAGGCTCGCACTCGCGGCGTTGCGTGCTTCTTGGCGGTTTCATAGGACGCGATCGCCATGTCGATGTTCGGGTTCTTGCACGTAACTTGCTGGTAGGCCAGGAAAGCCAGCGCATTTCCAGCCAACACCGAGTGCCCCGCCTCGGTCGCCGCGTCGAAGCTGGTCTGATAATGCTCCGTCGCCTCGGCGTGCAGGCCGGCGTCGAACGCCGCCCAGCCTGCCAGCTGCGCCCGCTCTGCGATCACCGCGGTGCAGGCTCGCTTCGTCTCGGAGGTGCAACTGGCGGCACGAACGAGGGCCTCGGTCTCTTCGACCAACCGAGCGTAGATGCGATACGTGTCGGCGCCACCGAAGTAGTTGTCAAGGCGGCGAGCACGTGCGGTTTCGTTGAGAAGACGCTTGACGTCGCTGCTGCCGAGCCGTTGCCCATACGTAGCGCGTGCGAGGCTCGGCAACGAAGCTGCAAACCCAGCCACAGCACCAAGGAATTCACGTCGCTGCACATCGTCCCCTTCGGGCTGGCCGTTGCCGCATGTCAAGGATTGGCGCTTGGCCTTGGCGCGGTCCACCGCCGTTCGTAGGGAGAAGGCGTCCACCTTCAAGGCCGCGGCCAGGTGTCTTTGCCAGAAGGGCGTCGGCAATCTGGTCTCGCTTTCCCATCTGGAGACTTCATGACGAGTCACAGGTCTGCCTGCGCGATCCGACAGCCACGCCGCCAGTTGCCGCTGTGACGCAAGGGCGTCTTTCCGGCAAGCACGCAGGAACGGCCCGATGGTCGGCTCATGCATGTCCCACATCCTCCGGTGCGTTGGGCGCAAGCGCACCCATTGTGGCCACCCCTTCTGGCCACCTGCAGCTAATGGCTACCTCTTCTGGCTACTCCGCCCGATTGGGCTAGCGCAATAACTTCGAGTTACCACAGAGCGGGCCGTGAGTTTGCGGTTCCAGCGAACCTAACAGGGGATGTTTCGCCATGACCACGCAGATCGATGGCAGACGCGTTGCCGTCCACTCTCCTGCGGGCACGCGGTCGGTGCTGCGTTCCGAGGCCGTGAGGTGCACCACGAGCGCGGCCTCACCGGCCTCATCGGGGGGGTGAGGTGTTCCGCAGCGGCGCGGTGGCACCTCATCCCCCGTCTCTGGCAACCCAGGACTATGCAGATGGGGTCAGCTGGCCAACCGTCAAGATTGACGAGGACACCTTCCTCATGTGCGGGCAGCGTGTGGATGTCATCTCGATGCCGAGCGGCCTCGCAGGTGAGGTCAACAACTCCCTGAAACAGCTTTGGCTGGACGCAGCGGTCCTGGAGATCACGGGGACGACGTCCCGGCGTTGGGCCTTCTTCTGCCAGGCACAACCGCCGAGCATCACGAGCTTGGGAAGCTTGGAACTGCGTGGCGTCACGCACCACGGCGGCACCGCGTTGTTCCAGTTGCCGCCAGATCCGACGTGCAACTCCGCCTGCCTGCGCTGGATCTGTCCTCCTCTCCCCGGCACGACGATGCTTCCGTTGGTGGCGACCGTCATCGCCTGCGCACAGACTGCGTTGCAGCGATGACTCTCCTGGCGGCTACGAGTGCAAGCCACGAACTCGAAAGCCCCTTCATACGCATGTACGAGATGGGCCTGATGCTACTGCCGTTGCCCAACTCGACGGGAAACGACGACGGGCTTCTCAGGCAGAGGACATTCCCTCGCCACATCGACACCGTGGCTGCATGGGCCGAGAACTACGCCGTCGCGCTGCGAGTGCCGAGGCAGCGGAACTGGTCAGACCCATTTGCGCCATCGCGGGTCATCTTCCGCTGTGTCGGAACGCTGGAACAAGCCGTCACTGGACTCTCAACGTTATCCCCGTACTGCGGCTATCCAACCGCGAAGCACAGGCAGGAATAGCTGCGCGCGAGCGAATAACGCGAATCGAACTTGTCCGACGAGGTGCCTTCACGCACCTCCACACCCGCCTGCCGTACTCAACAACGAAAGGAGGTACGACATGGACACCGTGAGCTCGCTTGTACTGGCGGTCGAAGACCTGTCGGTGGTGCGTGGGCGCATGGACGCATCCCACTCCGACGCGTCGGAGGACGCGGGCGGCGACGGCTACGTCGGCGACGGTCTGAACATCCCCGCCGAAAGCGCGGGCTGATCGTGGCTCGGTCCTGAAGTTCATTCATTCGGTGGGGCGCCATGACGGGTGGTGCCCCACCGGGTTCCAACGACGCCGAGGAGGACACCGTGGAACACCGACTGATCGAGATGATCGAGAAGGCGCTCGGGTGGAGTGGTGCAGCGCCGCTGGGGCGTGGGTTCGCCCGCGGCTCGTTCAACGCCCCCGAGCTGTGCGCCAGATTGCTCACACCTCAGCGCTTGCTCGACGCTGCAATGCGTCGAAGCCTTGCACCACCTCAGTTTCGTTGCTTCCAGAACGGCGAGGAGCTGCGTCCGAACCAGTTCCTCGCGTCCTCCGTCACCAGGCGCGGCCAGAGCCTGCCGATGGCGAACATGGACACCTTGTCACGCCTCATGCGAACCGGCTGCACTCTCGTCGTGGATGCGATGGACACCTTCGATCCGACGATGGAGGCGGCCTGCCGCGCACTTCAGTGGTGGTCGCGTGAACTCGTTCAGGTGAACACCTACCTCACGACTGCTGACGCAGCGGGATTCGGCCTCCACTGGGACGACCACGACGTCATCGTCGTACAGCTCGCCGGCGAGAAGTCCTGGGAGGTGCGGGGCACGTCGCGCGAAGCGCCGATGTATCGGGACGCGGTGCCGAACTCCGACCCCAGCGAGGAAGTCCTCTGGTCCGGCACCCTGCGGCCGGGCGGTGTCATGCACATTCCTCGGAAATACTGGCACACCGCCACCCGGAACGATCGAAGCGACAAGGGGTTCAGCCTTCATGTGACGTTCGGATTCGTGAAGCGAACCGGCGTGGACTGGATGGCCTGGCTCGGAGACAAGACGCGAACGGACCTGTTGTTCCGTCAGGACCTCGACCGATTCGGTACCAAGGAGGAACAGGGCCTTCAGCACAGCCAGTTGTACGTCGCGATGCTGCGCCACTTCGAGCGCCTCAGCATCCCGGCCTACCTCGCCGCACGCGAAGCAGAACAGCCGCCCTGTCGATACGTGCACACCGGAGGGCTGTTCGGCCCGGTGACCGACATCGTCTGTGTCAGCCCTTTTCCCCCGACCATCGAGGTGGACGCCAATGAGGTCACTGTGACGAGTGTGGGTAAACGACTTCGGCTCAGTCTCCGCGCAGAGGCCGCGGCGAGGCTGTTGCTCTCTGGCTACCCCGTGTCGTTGTCGAGCGTCTCTGAGCTGACCGGCATCGACGCTGAACCCCTCGCGGAGATCCTCATGAAGGAGGGATTGTGCGCAGAGCTGACCGACGCATTGCACTCGGGTTTCACCGGACTCGTCCCAGCCGCGAGCTGCTTGAGCAAGCCCTGACGCTCGGAGTCACGGACGTCGACACGGCGTTCAACTACCAGGCTTTCGACGGGCATCGAGCGCTGGCGCAGTCAGCCGGCGACCTCATCCACGAGTTCGCGATCTCGACCAAGGTGGGGTTTTTCCGCGCCGGAGGTGCCAGCCGTCATTCGCTTCGTCGATGGGGGCTGAGGCAAGCGGTGGAGCAGACCGTGTGCGACCTCTCGGTGGCGCCTGCGGTGGTGCTACTTCACAACCCCGAGGAGAGCCTCCGGCCGCTTCATCGGGCGCAGGCGTTTGATTATCTCGCCGATGCCTGCGCTGAGCTTGAAAGCGCTACCAAGCTGGGACTGTGCCATGCCTGGGGGATCTCCTCCTGGGAACCTGGCCCGCTGCTCGACGTCCTACCGGCAGGCGAGGGATGTCCAGCGCCGAGCACCCTGATGGTTCGTGCGGGCCTCACCTTGAGCGCCGAACAACTGAACGCGGCCGAGCGGCTGGCGTGGGAGTTCGACGTCAAGCCTGATCGGCGTTGGGGTATGAGCCCGTTCGCGGGGAGCACAAGCGACCCTGTGTGGACGTCGACCAACTTCACACCGTTCCTCGCACCGGACCAGACTCATACCCCGGTTCAGGCTGCGGTGAGGCTCGCGTTCGAACTGCCGCAGTGCAGCAGGCTGGCTGTCGGTACGAGCAGCGAACAGCACCTTGCCGAGCTTTGCGGCGCGACGCGACTCGAGGTGGATGCCGGAGTGGTCGACCAGTACCGCGAACTGATTACCGGTTCGGATTAGCGCACTCATGTTCGAGAAGATGACGTCCGGTTCGTCAGGAAGGACTAGTTTGGTGTCAGCAGCGCAACCGGGTCAGGCTCGGCCCATCGCCATTTTCGACACGAGCGAAAACGAGCATGACGATGTGCTGGAGCACGTCGAGCGCGCGTTGAGCCTCACGTTGGATCGAACGACAGTCGTACACGGCGTCGGAGGTGTCACGGAGGGATTCCGTACTAGTCGCGGAACATGGGCACGTATCGAGCAGCGCGTTCCGTGGCGGATCAAGAGCGCCGCGTGGGTCGGGCTGGAAGCTGCGTCCGCGATCGAGGGCGTGCCGATTCCCGGCTGGTTCCAGAGTACGACTTGGGCCGATCCAGTTCGTGACCTCGTATGGCGCGCAGACGAGGTGGAGTTCGTCTCGTCGCCGTCGGTGAGGGTGGCCGGCGGCCTGGGCGCTGCCAAAGATTTGCCGGACGAGTGGTGGAACGGGCTGGGCCGGTCACTCAGCACTCTGGGTCAGCATCCGACCGAGCGCGTGGGCGTGAGCCAGGAGCACCTGACGCTTCGAATCGGGCAAGTGTTCGAACAGGTGGACACAGTGGTGAACGAGTGGCGAACGGCGCACGCTGACCTGCACTGGGGCAACGTGACGATGTCTGGTCTTTTGATCGACTGGCAGGACTGGGGCCTGGCTCCGCGAGGTCACGACGCGGCAACCTTGTGGCAGGCATCCTTGCCTGACCCCGAGTTGCTCGCGCGTGTCGAGACGGTGTTCGCCGACGATCTCCAGACTCGATCGGGCAAGTTGTCACAGCTCATGCACTGTGCCAATGCGATAAGGATTGCGAACAGGCGTGGAGCCCCGACGCGCTTCTCGGAGCCCGCGAGGGTGGAAGCACAAAAGCTGCTGGTGGACTTGCGGACTTAAACCGCTGTGACAGCCTGAGTCGTGTCGGACTGTACCGCGTTGCCCACTATTGTCGTCGCGCGACGGCTGCCGGATGGGGGCTGGTGCGGAACTGGCTCGGCACGATCGGTACCCCTCTCAGCGCTTTTGTCGCTGCGTTCACCTACCGTCGTAATATCGAGATCGAGCGCGAACTCCGAATCAAGGCACGACAGCTGCGTTGGAAAGGTGTTCTTCCTGGCCTGGATCAGCGTGTGCAACGGCGTTGTCCGAGTGCACAGGGGAGGTGATCTCATGGATGGTGCACCGCCTGCCGCCTGCCGCCTGCCGCCTGCCGCCTGCGCAGCGCTGGGCTGGTCTCACGGTCATGTGCAATACGGAGTCGGGACATCGTCTGGGGCGACCCGAGGGTCGCCCTCTCGCCCTTCTCTCCGCGAGGGCCGCGGAGAGCCAGTTTCCTAGTGACTCCCAGACGGGCTCATGCACCGATCTCACCGTCGTCCAGGGGTGAAACCGAGGACGGTGTTGCACGCTGTAAGCGCAAACAAACTGGTGGACGGAAAGCCTTCGTGATCTCCGGTGTCGGCTTGAGGTCTGCGATTCCGTGTTAATTTGCGATCAACAGATTGAAATCGAGGTAGCACGCTTAGGCGAGCAGTGCGGTAGCGAACTGAGGAAAAGAAACCAAGTTCGGGTTGGTCGACCGTCCTGCCGATCTCATTGATTACCGACTCTTCATCCCGTCCTCCGACCTCCGCTGCGCAACCTGTTCGGGATCGTCATGTCCGCTACGAGTGCTGACTCCAGTGTCGTTAACTGTCGCGCGGTAATATCTCATCGGCAGACGACGGGAAAAGTGTCTGCTCGTCGCATGAACATACCTGGGCGCCAGACGAGCTCGTCGGGAGGGACGGCCAGGCTGATGTCCTTGAAACGGTCCAGAAGCGCAGCGATCGCAACTGTGGTCTCCAGCTTGCCCAGCTCGATCCCGAGGCACCGGTGAGGGCCATGACCGAACGACATCGAGCCGTGCGAACGGCGCGCTATGTCGCAGGCATCAGGGTCGGGGAACAGGTCCGGGTCGCGGTTCGCGATGGCGGGCGAGGGCACGATGAACTCTCGCGGAGGGATCACGATGTCGCCGAGCTCGAAAGGTTCGTCGCTGAACCGCGGGGGAAGCATGCGGAACGGTGATTCCAGCCGGATGCCTTCATCAACGGCTGACGCCAGCAACGACCTGTCTTCGCGTAGCCGCATCAGCTGGTCGGGGTTGCTCAACAGGACCAACAGCGTGTGGACCATGGCGTTGATCGGCTCGCAGGAACCCACGAGCAGCACCATGAAGGTCGAGGCCAGCTCGTCCTCGTCGAACTTGCCTTCCTCGTCGCTCTGCCGGATCAGCCGGGTGAACAGATCGTCCCCGGGCTCGCGACGCTTGCGCGCCACCACCTGTTCGGCGAACCGGAACAGTGCCAAACTCGACTCTTCGATCTGAGCGACCGAGTTGCCGGTGACCATCAAGTTGGCCCACGTGGGGAATTCGTCCAGTTCGCCGTCGACGAGCCCGACGATCCGGGCGATCGTGCGTACGACAAGCGGCCGGGCGAAGGAGGTGACCAGGTCGAACGGTTCGCCGGTGGGGAGTGCGGCGGTCAGCTCCCGCGCTGTCGCGATGATCTCCTGCTCATGCTGCGCGATCGCCGCCGCGGACATCTCGGGGTCCAGCACCGCGCGCATCCGCCGGTGATCGGCCCCGTCGCGTTCAAGCACGCTGCGGCGCGAAGAGTGCAGCATCCGCGCGGTCTTGCCGGGGAGCAGCACGGTTTGAGCCGACAGTTCTTTACGTCTGGGCAGAAGGTCTTTGTGGAAACCACGCCCGGCCAGCACCCGTTTGATCTCTTGATAGTGGGTGATCACCCACATCCGGTAGCCGTTCGCCTCCACCGGTACCGCCGGCGCGGTCTCGCGCAGCGCTCGCAGCATGGGGTACGGATCCCGTACGAACCGCCTGGTGAGCAGATGCATCGGGCATCGGGGATCGGTGGTCGGAACATCGTCGGCCATCGCGCACCGCCTCGGGGTCAACAAGCCTCACGTGGGCTTGAACTCGTCAATCGACTTGCGAACACGGATGACCGCATGAGCGAATCCGTTTTGGGAGGCACTTGCGATCATCCGCAGTCGAGGCGCGCCAGTCTGATCGCGCTGCCGTCCCCACGCGGCGTCCCGAGACCCTGCGAGCCGCGCTTCACACCGTCAGCCGAGTCCTCGCTCGGGATAACCCATGCGCACCGCGGAGACCTTGTTGAGCCGGTCGGTGATCTCGGGGGGAAGTTCCAACGCCTCCGAGGACAGCGATGCGGAAAGTTGTTGCACCGTTCGTGCTCCGACCAGCGGTGCGCACACGCCGGGTCGGTCACGCACCCATGACAACGACACCTCGATCGGACTTGCTCCGAGCTCGCGTGCGCACTCGACGACCTCCGTCACGATTCGCGCCACGCGTGGACTTTCCGCGTAGTCCTGCACGTACCACCGGTAGAAGCCGCTGTCGCGCTTGCCTTCCGGGACACCGTCCAGGTACTTGCCCGTGAGCACACCTCTGCCGAGCGGTGCCCAGGGGAGCAGGCCGATGCCGAGAGTTTTCGTGGCGGGGCGCACCTCGCGATCGATTCCGCGCTGGACGAGCGAGTACTCGAGTTCGACGACCGACAGGGGAGTGGCGCCGCGAAGTTCCTGGATCGTCGCCGCTCGCGCGGTCTGCCAGCCCGAGTAGTTGCAGGCGCCCGTCGCCCGCACCTTGCCCGCCGCGACCGCGGCGTCCATCGCGGCGAGCGTCTCCTCGATCGGAACCTTCCGATCCCAGGTGTGCACGAGCCAGAGGTCGATGTGGTCGACCCGCAGGTTGCGCAGTGACTGCTCCAGCTCCGCGAGCATCCGCGTCTTCGACGCGTCGGCGGTCGGTGGTTTCCCGATGACCATCCCCGCCTTGGTGGCGATCACGAAGTCCTCGCGGCGGAAGTGGCGTGCGATCGCTCGGCCGATGAGCCGCTCGCTTTCACCGTCTCCGTAGATGTTGGCGGTCTCGATCAACGTGCCACCCGCGTCGGCGAAGCTGCGCAGCTGTGCCACCGAATCGGTGTCGTCGGCGTCGAAGCCCCAGGTGGCGGTGCCCAAACCGAGGCGGGACACCGAGATGTCGCTGTTGGGCACCGCTCGCTTTCGCATCTCGCTCCCATCGTCCCAGCCGAATCGAGGGCCAGAATGCCGGACGGCAAGCGGTGACGGTGATGTCGTTCCGGGCTGCGGAACGCGCAGTACGTCTCCGCACCTGCAGGGGTGGCCTGATTGCGGAATTCTTCGACGCGATCGGCTTGTGGTGTGCAGGGTGGGCTGACGAAATCGACCGCGCACCGCTTGCTTCCGGTGCTGTGGGAACGCGACGTCCCCGATCACCCGTGTTCCTGAGTGATCACACCCCCGGACAGGTCGTCGAACTCACCCTCCGCGATGCGGGCCAGAAGGGCGGCCGACTGCTCGACCGGGGTGAACTTCCCCTGCTCTCGCAGGGACTGCGCCCACCGCGAGACCCGAGGCCACACCGGGTCGTCCGCAGCGCTCGGGTCAGCGCTCCGCTCGATGCCGCGGCGCATGAGGCCGATGTCGAGCAGGCCGGGGTCGTAGCACAGCACCGCGATCGGCCTGTCCTTCACCTCGACCGCGAGGTTCTCGGTCAGCTTGATCACGGCGGCCTTCGACACCGAGTAGGCCGTGAGGTAAGGCCACCTCTTCACGCCGGCGTTGCTGATCACGTTGATGATCCGTCCCCGCGTCATCCTCCGGATTGCCGCGTTGGTGGCGAACGCGGTGCCTCGGAGGTTCACCTCGAACGTGTGCCACCACTCGTTTTCGTCGACCTGCCACGTCGGCCCGACAGGTCCACCGAGCGCGCCGTTGTTGACCAGCACGTCGATCCCGTCCAAGCTCTCGATCAGCTTCGGCGTCGCGAGCGGGTCGCCCAGGTCCGCGACGTGGGTCTCGACCCGCACCCCCGCGGCGTTCAGATCGGCTTCGACCGCGTCCAGGGCTTTTCTGTCGCGGCCGGTGATGACGAGTTCATGGCCTCGGGCACCGAGCTCTTCGCTGAACGCCCTGCCCAACTCCTTGGCGCCGCCGGTCACCAGGATTTTCACGTGGTCGCTCCTCTCCTCGGGCTGGAAAACCGGAAGCGCGGTCTTGTGCAGCAGTCCCCGCGCGTCCCGTGAGGTGGTCGAACCGGGCAAAGGCAGGGGCGGTTCAGGTCACGGTCACCCCGGTCAGGCGCAGAACCGCACGCCCGCCCGCGACGGCGAAGCAGTCCTCTGCCGTGCCACCGACCGCGTCGGCCGACCGGCAGTCCGGGGCGGCGGTAAGGCTTCGCACGGTCAACCGCTTCGCCGTCTCCGGGAGCGCCAGCAGCGCGTGCAGCGCCGGGTGGGGCAGGCAGGCGACCGGGGCGGGCGCGCCGCACCACAGGTCGGCATCGGTGTGCACGGGCACCGCCCGGGTGGGGCCCGGTGGCCGCGCGGGCAGGTCGGGGGGCTGGTCGCGGTAGTGCAGCACCGCCGTGGCCACCTCGCCCTCGGTGCCGGTGACGACTGCGCGGACCTGCCAGGTGTCCTCGTGCCACTGGCCGGTGGCCGTGAAGTCCAGCACCAGGTCGCCGTCGAGCCGCAGCCCGGCCAGTGCTATGTCCAGTGTGGACACTTCGGTGAGGTGCTGGCGGGGATGTCCCTCCGGCCGCACCCAGTCCCCGGCAGCCAGCAGGTGCTCCAGCAGCACGGGTACGGACAGCGCGCCTCCGGCCAGGTGCGGTTCCCGTGCCGGGGACCAGCGGTGCCGGGTGACGAACCGCTCGTGTTCGGCGAACTGGAGCACCTCGCCCAGCAGCAGCCGGGTGGTGCGGATCCTGGGCCAGTCCGGGCTGCCCTCGGGCCACGGCCAGGCACGGATGAGGTGCGGCCGGGCCATCACCCCGAGCCTGCCGAAGTAGCTCACCGTGCCGGTGCCCTCGGCCAACTCGGCGAGCCAGTGGGCGGTGGCCTCCTCCGGGCGTACCGTGCTGCCGTAGCGCGCCGCGCCGTGGTAGCTGACGATGTTGCCGGTGCGTTCCCAGGTCGGCCAGCGCACGACGTGCACCGGTACGCCCGTGTGGCCGGCCGTCCACCGGCCGAGCCTGCTCAGCGCCCCGCTGCCCGCCGCGTAGGCGGTGTGGCCGATCATGCCGCCGAGTTCGGAGATCGACCCGGCGCAGCTGATCAGGCGCAGCGGCCGGTCCCGGCTCGCCCGTGCGGTCAGCGCCGAGACCAGGGTGGTGAAGCCGGTGACTCGGACGGCGACCGTGTCGATCACCTCCTGCGGGGTGAGGCGGGCGAAGCGGACCCCTCGGTAGGTGGCGGCGTTGTGCACCAGGACGGTGGGGGAGTGCGGGAGTGCGGCGAGCACCGCGTCCACCTGTGCACGGTCGGTGACGTCACAGGGCAGGTAGCGGATGGGCGGGCCACCGGCGAGGTTGTCCCGGGTCTGCCGGACGAACTCCTGGGCGGCCACCTCTTCCCGGCCCCCGGCCAGTCCGCCCGGAGTGCGCGCTGCCGCGATCAGGGTCTGGGCGCGCCAGGCGGCGAAGGCCTCCTCGTCCAGCTCCACCCCGGGGCCGCGCAGCTCCCGCCGCCCGGTCACCACGACTTCCGCGCCGGTCGCCGCGAGTGCCTTGGCCAGCTCGAAGCCCACGCCCCGGCCGCCCCCGGAGATCAGCACGCAGTCGCCGGGACCGACCGGTGGGGCGTCCGCGGCAGGTGGTGCGATCCGGGCGTGCGGCACGTAGCGGCTGCCCTGCCGATAGCCGACTTCCAGGCAGTCCCATTCGGTGGTCTCCGCGTCCACCGCGTCCGCGATCAGTGCCGCGTCCACCCGGTCCAGGTCGACGGTTTTGGCACGTGTCCCGGGCAGCTCGACCATCAGGTTCTTGGCCAGTCCCGCCCAGGCTCCGCTCAACGGCTGCGGCACCGCCTCCCCGGAGCTGCCGAACAGGCCGTCGCCGTGGCTGATCGTCAGGTAGAAGTGCCGGTCGGCCTCCGGGGTGGCCAGCCAGCGGTCGTAGACGGTGTGCAGGGCGGCCGTGGTGGTCAGCAGCGCCGCCCGCCAGGCCTCCTCGCCCAGCCGGTAGTCCGGTGCGCCCGTGAGGGTGAGGTCGACGATGCCGTCCCAGTCCGCCGCGGTGATCTCCGCGGCGGAACGGGCGACGGTGACGTGCGCGCCGCGTGTGCTCAGCAGCCCCGCGACGGCGGTGGTGAGCGGTGTGTCCAGGCCGAGCAGCAGCACGTGCCGCCCGCGCAGCCCGCCCACCCCCTCGGGCCGGGGCGCCGGTACCGGCTCCTGCACCCAGCGCTGTACCGGGCGGGCGAAGTCCGACTCGTGGTAGGCCAGCAGCTGTGGCCGCAGCGCGGGTTCCTCCGCCGGCCACCGCACGGGTGGCGCGGTGGCCGGCCGGGGGTGTTCGTCGACAGTGCGGAACTCCCCGGTGTGCTGGTGGACGTACCCGATCACCTCGCCGGCGACGTCCAGCACCCGCACCAGCAGCCTGCCGTCCGCGTCGAACACCCCGCCCCAGGCCCCGTCCCGGGTGCCGAGCACGGTCAGTTCACCACCGGCGTGCGCGAGATCGTTGCCGCCGCCGTAGAAGTCGATCCGCCCGATCGATCGCGGTACCACCACCGGGCTCCACTCCGCGGGCGAGACCGCACACACCTGGGCGAGCGTGTCGCACAGCACGGCCGGCAGCAGCGCCCCGCCGAACCAGCGCCCCAGCACGGGACCGTCCAGCACCACCCGCGCCCGGTTCGCGTGCGCCCCCGCGTCCACCTCCGAGCAGCTCGCGAAGATCCCGGACAGCGCCGCGACCGGGTTGGGCAGCTGATAGGGACTGCGCCGCGGGACCGGTGCGGTGACCACGGGCAGCCGGTCCGGCACCGGACAGTCCGGGGCCCGGTCCCGCAGCACCACCGACATGCGGAAGTGCTCCCGGTCCCGGACCAGCACCGTCCCGCCCGGCGCGACCACGTCGGTGAGGATGCGCACCAGCACCACGGACTCGCCCTCGGTGCCGGCCGTCAGCTCCGCGACGATCTTCTTGCGCGCGGGCTGGCCGGCGTACACCCGCAGGAAGTGGCTGAACGACACCTCGCGCACGGCGACCGGTACGCGTCCGGGCACCAGGGCGGTCGCGGCCTGTGCGGCGATCTCCACGGCCAGCAGGCCGGGCAGCGTCGGATGGCCGCCGATCAGGTGCTCGTTCAGGTAGCCGTCGCGGTCCAGGTCGAAGACCCGGTGGGCCACCAGCCCGGTCTCGGTGCGTTCGGTGATCTCGTCCAGGTAGAACGGCCGCTCCCGGGGCGCCCAGACCGCGGTGCGCCGGGGCAGCTGGGCCGCGGTGACCCGGCGTTCGACCTCGCCGAGGTAGGCGAGCGCGGGCTCGGTCCGGTCCTGGGCCAGCTCGGTGAGGAAGTGCGCGAAGCCCTCCTCGGCGGGCATCAGGGACAGGTGCCGGGTCAGCGCTTGGGCCACGAGGGGATCGGCCGCGCGGGGCGTGCCGTCCCACAGGCCCCAGCCGAAGGTGGTCTCCTCGGTACCGGTGGCCCGCGCGGCGGCGGTGAACAGGAAGTCGTTGGCCGAGCTGTAGTCGGTCTCGCCGTGGATGCCGAGCAGCCCGGCCAGCGAGCCCGCGTTGACCCAGCGGCGCGGCGGCTGCGCGGCGAAGGCGAGCTTGAGCGCGCGGTAGGTGTGCACCTTGACATCGCGCACGAGCTGGAAGTCGGCCAACGACTTGACGGGCAGTTCCGCGGTGCGGTTGAGGCCGGAGAAGTTCAGCAGCAGGTCCACCGGCCCGGCGATCGCGGCCCGTACCCGCTGTACCGCGTCGGCGTCGCGGGTGTCGCACACGTGGTAGTGCACCCTGCCCTCGCCGCAGATCTCGGTGAGCCGCGCCAGGTTGGCGTGCACCTCCCGGGCCCGGACCAGCCGTTCCAGGTGGTGCCTGGCCGCAGCGAGCCCGCCCGTCGCGGTGAGCAGGACCTGCCGCCGCCGGGCCTGGTGCGCCGCGTGGTCCTCGGTCAGCGCGGTGTGGTCGTGTGCGGCGAGATCGGTGGTACCGAGCACGTGCAGCACGGGGCGGGCGTGCGCGGCCAGGCCGAGCAGGGTGGTCATGCCGATGCCCCGGCCGGCTCCCGCGCCGACCACCACGGCGTTCTCGGCGAGCACCGGCCGCGCCGGGGCCAGCGGGACCGCCTCCGCGCGCTGGGTCAACCGCAGCCCGCCCGCGCGGACCACCCCGGGCAGCACGTGCCGCGCGGCGGCTTCCTCGGCCAGTTCGGCCGTGGCCCGCACGGGGCCGGCCGAGGTGAGCAGCACCCGGCAATGCGCTCGGGCGAGCGCGGGTTCCATTTCCATGGCCTTGACCAGCCCGGTGAACAGCCCGGCGTAGGGGTGCACGCGGCCCTGTTCGTCGGCCCCGCCGCAGAGCACGACGTGGAAGCTCAGCAGCCCGGCCGCCGACTTGGCCGCCAGGAAACAGGCGTCGTGCAACCGCAGCACGGCCTCGGGGGAGGAGGCCGGCCACTCGTCGGCCGGGGGCAGGCCGGCGAGGACCCGCACGTGCCGGTACCCACCGGGGATCGCGGCGCCCGGTCGCAGCACGGTGGTGTCCGGCAACGGGGCGAGCAGCCCGTCCGGCACACCCTCGCCGAGCACGACCAGGGTGTGCTCGGGGACCAGCGGCCAGGGCGCGGGCTCGGCCACCCGGGGATCGGGCCGCCAGCGCACCACGTGCCGCTGGAGCACGGTGGCCCGTCCGGGTGCGGCGGCCCGCAGCCGGGAGGTCCGTCCGCCGGGCAGGGCGGGCCGGGTGATGACCTGTCCTTCGGACCTCCCGGTCAGCACCTCGAGCAGTTCGCGGGCACCCTCGGCGCCGGACAGCCTCATCTCGCCTCCGCTCGGTCGAGCTCGGCGAGCACCGGGACGTGCCAGGCCCGCGCCAGCTCCGGGGTGGTGACCGCGAACAGGTAGGCCCCCTCGGCGCCCGCCCGGTACGGGTTGGCGCTGACCGCGCCGACCAGCGCCAGGGTCAGCTCGCCGTCGTCGAGGTAGCAGCCCGCGCTCTCGAACGCCTGGAGCAGCGAGGCCTCTCCGCCGTCCACGACGAGGTTGAGGCCGTGCAGGTCGGCGAGGTTGGCCACCCGCGAGGCGATGACGTTGGGCATCACGCCGGGCTGGGTGTCCGCGTTGACCTCCGGCCAGGTGCGGTCGAGCTTGGCCCGCAGCCCGGCCAGGAACTCCTCGTCGCGCACGGTGTCGTGGAGGTCGTCGAAGTGCACGCGCAGCTGGGCTCCCTGCATCGCGCCGGTCTGCCCGAGCTGGCCGAACAGCACGCCGGTGGTGTCCCGGTGGGTCTGGCACAGCGCGCGCACGGGTTCGGGCAGCAGCCGCCAGCACTCGATCGCCAGCACCTGGGCCCGGTCGATCCGCCGCAGCACGGGCTTGGGCAGCGGGACCCCTGGCAGGTCCGGGATCGGGTACACCGGGCCGAAGCTCGCCGCGCCGTCCGCCGGTTCCCGCGCCGCCCACCCGATGACGGCCAGCCGTTGGCGGGGGACCGGTTCCCGGGCCTGGACCCGCCACCGGTCCGGGAGGTACTCCGAGACCACGGCGGTCGCGTTGGTGCCGCCGAAACCGAAGGCGGAGACCGCGCCGGTCCGCGCCCGGCCGGTGGGCGGCCAGTCGACGGGCTGCCGGGGCACGCGCACCATGGGCGCGTGGTCGACGAGGTGTGCGGGCAGCCGGGTGAACCGGTGCTGCGGCGGGATCTTGTGGTGGCGCAGGCACAGCAGCAGGTGGATCAGTGAGACGACACCCGCTGGCCAGCCGGTGTGGCCGATCACCGACTTGTTGGACACCACCGTCAGCGGCCGGTCCGCCGGGTAGACCTCGGCGATGCCCAGCAGTTCGGCGCTGTCCCCGGCGGGGGTCGCGGTGGCGTGCGCGACGACCACGTCCACCTCACCCGGTTCGGTACCGGCTTTGGCCAGGGCGCGACGGGCCGCCAGGACCTGGCCCCGGCTGGCCGGGGCGTTGATCGCCTTGCCCTTGCCGTCAGCGGACAGGCCAACGCCTCGGAGCACGCCGAGCACGGTGTCCCCGTCGGCTCGGGCGCGGGAGAGCGTCTTGAGCACCACCAGGGCCGCGCCGTCGGCGAACAACACTCCGTTGGCGCCCTCGTCCAGCGAGCGGACCTGGCCGGTGGGGGACAGCCCGCCCATCTTGGCGAAGGCCACCATGTAGGTGACCTGCATGGCCGCCGCGCCACCGCAGACGGCGACCTCGCAGCGCCCGGCCCGCAGCTCGCGGACACCCCGGTCCAGGGCGTACAGCGAGGAGGAGCACGCGGTGTCCACCACGTGCACGGCCGAGTCCTCGGGCAGGATGCCGCGGATCGCCCCGGCCGCGATGGCCGGTGGCAGCGAGTCCGCCGGCTCGCCCGTGCCCCGGCGGAACCGCGTTCGGGCTCGCGTCCGGATCGCAGCTTTGTCCTCTGTGGACAGATGTTGGCCGAGCGGACCGTCCAGGGTCTCGGACAGCGCGGCCAGGACCTGGGCCTCGGAGTGGTGCTGGCTGCCGTCGGCGGTCAGGCCGACGCAGAAGGCGAAGCGGTCGGTCGCCCTGGTGGTGGTCTGTTCCAGGGCCTGGTGGAGGCTGTGCCGCAGCCACAGCAGGCCGAAGTCGGTGGCCGGGTCGTCGGTGAGGCCTTCGGCGGCGAGCTTGGGGTGTGGCTGGAAACCGGTGATCAGACCGCAGACCGGCTGGCTGCCCTTGTCCGGGACGTCGCCCCGGCCCGGGGTGAACGCGGCGGTGACCCAGCGCTCGGGCGGCGCCTCGGTGAACAGGTCCGGGCCGTCGTTGAGCACCTGCCAGAACTCGTCGGGGCTCGACGCGCCCGGGACGGCGAGGCCCATGCCGACCACCACGATCGGGTCGCCGGTCTCGGGTTCGGGCAGGGGGACGGGTTCGGGCACGGGGGCGGGCTCGGGCACGGGGGCGGGCTCGGGCAGGGGGACGGGCTCAGGCTCGGGCTCGGACACCGAGCCGCACATCAGCCGCACCCCGCCGTCGGCGTCGATGGTCTGCCCGGTGATCCACCGGGAGCGGGGCGAGGCCAGGAACGCGACCAGCTCGGCGAACTCGTCCGGCTCGCCGATGCGGTGGCCCAGCGGCGTCCTGGCCACGATGCTGCGCGCGAAGGACTCGTGGCCGGGGAACATCCGGCCGCCCGGGGTGTCCAGCAGACCGCCCGAGGCCGTGTTCACCCGCACACCTGCCGGCCCCAGCTCCACCGCCAGGTACCGGGTCGCCGCCTCCAGGGCCGCCTTGGTGACCCCGATCGCCAGGTAGTCCGGGAGCACCATCCGGGCGCCGGTGGAGGAGATGTTGACCACGCTCGCCGAGCCGCTGGCCAGCAGCAGGGACCGGGCCGCCCGCACACACCGCAGTGGCGCCAGGAAGTTGACCGCCAGCACCCGGTCCAGGTCCTCCTCCGCGAGGTCGAGTCCCGGTGCGAACAGGCCCAGCGCGGCGTTGTTGACGAGGATGTCCAGCTTGCCGTGCTCCCGGCCGATGGTCGCCATGATCGACTCGACGTGCTCGGGCTTGGTGACCGAACCCCGGGCCAGCCGCACGTCCAGGCCCTCGGCGGTGAGCCGGGCCGCGATCTCCTTGCCCTGCGGGTAGGAGTGGAAGCAGTTGAGGTAGACCACCGCGCCCCGGCGGGCCAGCAGCTCGACCACCGCGCTGCCCACCCCGCCGGCGCCCCCGGTGACCAGGGCGATCCGGCCGTCGAGTTCGGTCATGGCCGCGCGGCCGTGATGTAGTCGGCGATCTTGCCGAGCGTGTCCAGCTCGGTGCCGCGGAAGCCGGGCGGCGGGGCGGGCAGGTCGAACAGGGTGCGGATCTGGGTCATCAGCTCGGTCTGGCGCAGGGAGTCCACGCCGAGATCGGCCTCCAGGGAGGCGTCCTCGGTGAGGACCTCCACCGGGTATTCCAGGGTGTCGGCGTACAGCTCCCGAAGCCGGGCGAGCGCCACCGTGCGATCCGGTGCCGACGCCGGTGCCGGCTCTGGCACCGCTGTCGGCTCGGGTGCCGCAGGCCGGGGTGCTTCCGCGCGCGGCACCGGGACACCCGCGAGGTGCGCGGCCACCGCGTCCAGGTCTGACAGAGGACCGGGAGCGGCGAAGGTGGGGACCACCGAGGCCAGGGGCAGGGCCCCGCGCACCAGCTTGGTGAGCACCTCGCCCGCGCCCAGTTCGACGAACACGCGTGCGCCGTCGGCGGACAGCCGGACCAGCGTCTCGCGGAAGCCGACCGGTTGGGACAGCTGGAGCCCCAGCAGCGCGGCCAGGTCGTCGCCGTCCCGGTAGCGCCTGCCGAGGACGGGGGAGTGCACCGGCACGGCGAACGGGTGCCGCCGGTAGCCGGCCACCCGCCGGGTGAGCTCCCGTCCGGCGGGGACCAGTGCCGGGTGGTGGAAGCCGTACGGGGAGCCGAGCGGGCCGGCACCGATCCCCAGGGCCCGCGCCACCTCGGCCGCGGCCGCGAGGTCCTTGGCCGGGCCGGACAGCACGATCTGCTCCTCGGCGTTGTCCACCGCCAGGACCAGATCGGGTGCGGCGAGGAGGGCCACCAGGAGCTCGGCCCGGTCCCGTCCGCAGCGCAGCGCCAGCATGCCGCCCTCGGGGGCGTGCGCGCGCAGCACCTCGTTGCGGTCACACACGATCGCCGCGCCGTCCGCTACCGAGAAGACCCCCGCCGCGACCAGTGCGGAGATCTCCCCGAGGCTGTGTCCCACCAGCAGATCCGGGGTGGCGCCCCTGGCGGCCAGTGCCCGGTGCGCGACCACCGCGGTGGCGTAGATCGTCAGCTGGAGCTCGTCGGCGTGGTGCGCCACCAGGTCTTCGAGGGAGGGCGCGGGGTCGGCGAACACCACGGCACCGACCGTGCGACCCGTGCGGGCGCGGTGGGCCTCGTCCACGGCGGCGAAGACCTCGCGGACCACCTCGTCCCCGCCCGCCCACGCCTGGCTGAGCACGCCAGGCCGGTACGCGCCCTGGCCGGGGCACAATCCGACGATCGGCTCTCCGTACATCAGATGTCACGCACCCCGTCGTTCTTGGTGATCGTCGGCGAAAACCAGCGCTTCCGCTCCCGGTTCGACGTTCTAGCACGGGAACGACCGTCCGGATGAGGCAGATTCCGATCCGTGGAACGGCCATCCGCGCACCCCTTCACGTTGGTTGATCTCGTACGCGGAAGATCCGGCTCGGTCCATGGGCCGCGGCTTGTCGTTTGAGCAGCTCGACCTCGCCGCGTCGCCCGATGCTGCTGACACTCTGTTCTCTGCGTCCAGCACGATTTGATTCTCGGGACGACTCGCAGTTGACTGAGGAAATGTGGTCCTGCCGGCCGCACGTACGGCCGACGTGACCGGCGATCCGCGGTGGTCGATCGCTCGTTCCGCACCGCGGGACGGCAGGTGGTCGGCACCGTGCGTTCTGCCTACGGTGAGCCCGAGTCCGGGCCGCCGCGCCGGCACATCAGGACGAGGTGGAGTAGCGCCGGTGGGCTGGAAGTCGATGCTGCCTCGTCGCTGAGGTCCAACGGACTGCAGCCGAGTCGAGCGACGACCGTTCTCCTCGGCAGCGCAAGCGGCACGTTCGGGAACGCCAGTGGCGGAAAATGTTCCCGAAACGATACCGGAACGAATAAGAAATTGGGTTGAGCGGGATTCCCTTGCGCATCGAATCTTTGTGCAAAGCCATCTCGCAGGCGTCTTGACTGGTTCTCGGTGGAAGCTTGGGTTGTGGATTCTTTGCTCGTCGTGAAAAACTTGTGCAGGTGTCTTTGATGAGAATTCTCCGCCGTCTGGTCGGATCCCGCAGGGGGAAGACGACCGGCGACCACTCCGGTGAGCCGGGTGAGTCGCTGATCGGACGTGTCCGGCGTGGAATCATCGGCGACAACGAGGTGATCGACACCCCTTATGGCGAAAGGAGAATGGTCTACGCCGACTACACCGCATCGGGACGGGCGCTCGACTTCATCGAGGATTTCATTCGTGCGGAGGTGTTGCCCCACTACGCCAACACGCACACCGAGAGTTCGAGCACCAGCCGGCGCACCACGATGTTGCGGGAACAGGCGAGGCTGCTCATTCGCCAGTCCGTCGGGGGAACGGAGGACGACCTGGTGATGTTCTGCGGTTCCGGCGCGACCGCGGCGGTCACCAAGCTCGTGGGAATGCTGGAGATCCGGCTCCCGGCCGGTCTGGACGAGAAGTACTCGCTCGCGGACCGGATTCCTCAGGAGGAACGTCCGGTCGTCTTCGTCGGACCCTACGAGCACCACTCCAACGAGCTGCCCTGGCGCGAGTCCGTCGCGGACGTCGTGGCCATCGGCGAGGACGAGTGGGGCCGCGTCGACACCACCGAACTGCGCCGGCAGCTGATCCGCCACTCCCACCGCCCGTTGCGGATCGGCAGCTTCTCCGCCGCGTCGAACGTGACAGGTGTGCTGACCGACACCGACGGCATTGCCGCGCTGCTGCACGAACACGGTGCACTGTCCTTTTGGGATTATGCTGCGGCCGGACCGCACGTGCCCGTTCGCATGCGTGAGAGCGCACCGGGACGAGGCGACCACAAGGACGCCGTTTTCCTGTCACCGCACAAGTTCGTCGGCGGCCCGCAAACGCCCGGTGTGCTGGTGGTGCGCCGCGACCTCGTCACCAACAGCGTTCCCACCGTGCCGGGCGGCGGCACGGTGGCGTTCGTCCACCCTGGAGGTCACCGCTACCTCGACGACCCGGTGGCCAGGGAGGAGGGCGGCACGCCCGCGG
This sequence comes from Lentzea sp. CC55, assembly GCF_021056325.1. Taxonomy (NCBI): domain Bacteria; kingdom Bacillati; phylum Actinomycetota; class Actinomycetes; order Pseudonocardiales; family Pseudonocardiaceae; genus Lentzea; species Lentzea sp. CC55. The sequence goes on from NZ_JAJCXE010000030.1 coordinate 34,029, forward strand.
TCGTCGAGTCGGTCCGCGCCGGTCTGGTGTTCGCGCTCAAGGATGCCGTGGGCGCCGAGGTGATCCATGCCCGCGAACAATGGCTGTGGCGGCACGCCATCGCCGAGTGGGAACAGGAACCCGGTATCGAGATCCTCGGCAACCGCACCGCGGACCGGTTGTCGATCGTGTCGTTCCGCATCCGGTCCGGACAGCGGTTCCTGCACCACAACTTCGTGGTCGCCGTGCTCAACGACCTGTTCGGCATCCAGTCCCGCGGCGGGTGCTCCTGCGCCGGTCCCTACGGGCACCGGCTGCTCCACATCGACGACGGGCAATCCCAGGGCTACGACCGCAACTCCGCGGTCGGCTACCACGGGGTGAAGCCCGGCTGGGTGCGCCTCAACTTCAACTACTTCATCACCGACGCCGTCCGCGATTACCTCGTCGAGGCCGTGCGGCTGGTCGCCCGGCACGGCCACCGCCTGCTGACCGACTACGTCTTCGATCCGAGAACCGGGTTGTGGCGGCACCGCACCACATCCCTCGTTCCCCATGAGTTGCCCGATCTGCGCTCCGTGGTGACCACGCACGCGACCGCGTCGACGATTCGCGCCGATGACACGATCCTGACGAAGTACCTGGAGGAGTCGAGGCGCCTGCTCGCTGCTCGCGTTGACGTGGTCGAGGACGAGGCCACCGGCCTGCCGGACGACTTCGAGGAGCTGCGCTGGTTCGTCCTGCCGCAGCGCTGCCTCACCGCTGCGTGACCGGGGCGGACGGCAGAGCAACGGTCGCCCGCGGGGCTATCGGCGGATGAAGCCGAGGTTCAGCGCGGAGGCGACGGCGGCGGTGCGGGAGTCGACGCCGAGTTTGGTGTAGCAGCGGGCGAGGTGGGACTTCACGGTGCCTTCGGTGAGGTGCAGGCGGATGGCGATCGCCCGGTTGGACAGGCCGTCGGCGACCAGGGTGAGGACCTCGACCTCCCGTCGGGTCAACGCGGCGTCGGGCGTGCGCATCCGGTGGAGGAGCCGGTCGGCGACGGTGGGCGCCAGGGTGGTGTGCCCGGCGGCCGCGGTGCGCACGGCGGCGGCGAGGTCTTCGGGCAGGGCGTCTTTGAGCAGGTATCCGGTGGCGCCCGCTTCGATGGCGGGCAGGGTGTCGGCGTCGGTGTCGTAGGTGGTGACGATCAGGACGCGGGGTGCGCCGGGACGTGCGGTGATGGCCGCGGTGGCCTGGGCTCCGGTCATCCCGGCGCCGAACCGCAGGTCCATCAGCACCACGTCGATGTCGCCCCAGGCGGCGCGCGCCACGGCGTCTTCGGCGGTGGCGGCCTCGGCGACCACGACCAGTCCGGGTTCGGTCTCCAGGACGGCGCGCAGGCCCGCGCGCACCACGGGGTGGTCGTCGGCCAGGAGGAGGCGGATGCCGGTCACGGGTGGGCCTCGGGCCGGGTGTCGGTGGACCGGGGCAGGGGGAGCCGGGCGGCCAGGGCGGTGCCGTGGCCGGGGGCCGACTCGATCCTGAGGGAGCCTCCCAGTGCGTGGGCACGACTGCGCATGGCCGCCAGTCCGAACCCGCCTTCGCCGGGATCGGGAGCAGGAAGGCTTCCGGGGGTGAAGCCGGTTCCGTCGTCGACGACGTCGAGCGTGACCTCGTCGCCGGCGTAGCCCAGGGTGATCTCGGCGGTGCCGGCGCCCGCGTGGCGGACGGTGTTGGCGAGAGCGGCTTGGGCGATGCGCAGCAGTGCGACCTCGTGGGCGGTCGGCAACGGGATCGGGTCACCGGTGGTGTGGAAGCGCGCGGTGATCCGGTGGCGGGTGCCGGTGGTGGCGCACAGGCGTTCCAGGGCGCCTGCCAGCGTGGTGCCGTCGAGGGCCGGCGGGGTGTGGGCGGCGACGAAGCGGCGGGCTTCGGCGAGGTTGTCCGCGGCAGCTTGGCGGGCCTGGTCGACGTAGCGCGCCGCGGTCCCGGCGGTGTCGGGCAGGAGCCGCTCAGCGGCGCGCAGCAGCAGCTGGATGCTGGACAGTCCCTGAGCGAGGGTGTCGTGGATCTCTCGAGCCAGGCGTTCCCGTTCGGCCAGTACTCCCGCGGTGTGCTGGGCCTCGGCCAAGTGGGCGCGGGTGGCGGTGAGCTCCTCGATCAGCCGTCTGCGCTGCTCGCTCTCCCGGTACAGCGCCTGGTAGCCCCAGACCACGGCGACCGCGACGGCCGCGCCGAGTGCCGGGCCGATCGCGGCGACCGGGCTGAAGGTTCCCTGGTGCGCGGCGAAGGCGGTGATCGCGGCCAGCGCCGTCGCGGTCACGGCGGTCAGGCCGGTTCGGCGCGGCAGCAGGTGGAGCTGGAGGAAGTACAGCGGGAAGGCGACCCACACCCCGTCCGCGCTCAGCACCACCAAGACCAGCCACACGGCGCCGAGCGCGCCCAGCCACCCCGCCGCGACCTGCCGGGAGGTGCGGACGCGCGGCAGCAGCGGTCCGGCCGCGTACACCACCCCGCACAGCACCGCCACCGCGACGACCGCCGCGGCCCGTGGCTGTTCCCCCGCTGCGGCCCTCGCCGCTGCCAGGACGAGCAGGGCGATGACCAGCAGGTGCAGGCACCAGGTCAACACCCGGCTGGTCGGTGTCGGAGCAGGAGCGGCGGCGTTCACAGTGCGTCCAGGCTACGCAGCGGCCGCGGGTGCGGCCTCTGTCGAAAGGTGGAACCGGCGCGCCGTCTTCCGGCTCGTGAAGTGCCATCCCCGGCCAGATGCCGCGACGTGTCGCCGTCGGCGAGCGTGGAGACGTACCCGCTTCGCCCGCCGGAAAGGACCGACCGAGGCCGTGTTCGTCGCCTGGAGAGACCTGAAGTTCGCCAAGGGGCGCTTCGCCCTGATGGGAACCGTCATCGTGCTGATCACCCTGCTGGTCGGACTGCTGTCCGGACTGACCGCCGGACTCGGCCGGCAGAACGTCTCCGCCATCACCGGCCTGCCTGCCGGCAGGATCGCCTTCGCCGCGCCCAGCGGTGACCAGGGCCTGTCCTACGCCAACTCGATCGTCACCGAGACGCAGTGGCGACAGTGGGCCGCTGTCCCTGGGGTCGTCAGCGCCGAACCGCTGGGCATCACCACCACCAAGGCGACCGCGGGCGACCGGAGCGCCGGCGTCTCGGTCTTCGGGGTCCGGGCCGGGTCCGTCCTCGCACCCGGCAGCGGCAAGCTCACCGAGGACGCGGTGGTGCTGTCCACCAAGGCCGCCGACGACCTGCGAGTCCAGCCCGGAGACGGCATCGTCCTGGCGGGACGGCAGCTGGGGGTGGCCGCCGTGTCCGGCGACGCCTCTTTCAGCCACACCCCCGTCGTCTGGACCACCCTGGACGTCTGGCGCACCACCGCACCGCCCGGTGGCACCGGCGACGACCCGACCGCGACCGTGATCGCCTTGACCACCACCACCTCTGACGCCGTCGTCGCCGCCACCGATCAGGCCGCCGGCACCAGGACGGTCACCAAGGACGACTCGCTGTCCGCGATCGGCTCCTACACCTCCGAGAACGGTTCCCTGCAGCTGATGCGCGGCTTCCTGTTCGCCATCTCCGCCCTGGTCATCGGTGCCTTCTTCACCGTCTGGACCATTCAGCGCAGCGGCGACATCGCCGTCCTCAAGGCGCTGGGCGCCACCACGGCCGGCCTGCTCAAGGACGCCCTGGGCCAGGCCGTCGTCCTGCTCACCGGCGGCACCCTGATCGGAACCGGCCTCGCGGCCGCCCTGGGCGCCGCGCTCGCGGGCACGGCGATCCCCTTCGATCTCACGCCCGCCACGGTGCTCGTCCCGGCCGCCGTGATGGTCCTGCTCGGCGCGCTGGGAGCCGCACTTGCCATCCGCCGCATCACCTCCGTCGACCCGCTGACCGCCCTGGGGAGCGCCCGATGAGCATCACCCTGACCGACATCACCCTCACCTACCCCGACGGCGACACCCACCTCACCGCACTCGACCAGGTCAGCCTCCACGTCCCCCGAGGCAGCCTGACCGCCGTGGTCGGCCCCTCCGGCTCCGGCAAGTCCAGCCTGCTCGCCGTCGCCGCCACCCTCATCACCCCCGACCACGGCACCGTCACCGTCGACGGCACCACGACCACCGGCATGA
>NZ_JAJCXE010000030.1:38398-48849 GCF_021056325.1 Lentzea sp. CC55
CCCTCACCGCCGCCGAACAACTCCAGGTCATGGCCCAGATCGACGGCCGCTCCCCGGCCAAGGCCCGCACCCGCGCGATGGAACTGCTCGACGCGGTGGGCCTGACACCGCAGGCGGAACGTCGCCCGCACCAGCTCTCCGGCGGTCAGCGCCAACGCGTCAACATCGCCCGCGCCCTGATGAACGACCCCACCGTCCTCCTGGTCGACGAACCCACCAGCGCCCTCGACCACGAACGCGGCGCCGCCGTCATCGACCTCATCACCCGTCTCACCCGCCGGCAGGCCACCGCCACCGTCCTGGTCACCCACGACGGCACCCACCTCACCGCCGTCGACCAGGTCGCCGAAGTCCACGACGGACACCTGCGCCTGGCCGCTCCGGCCCGCTGAAGCCACGACTCGGGGGCGAGTTCACGCGCACCGTGGCCGAGGCGTTGATCAACGAGTCGACCACGACCGCGCGGGCTGCCGCCGAGAACGACGAGGAGCGCACGCACAGGCTTGTACCGCTTGGCGGCCGGAACAGCCGGTGAACAACCTCATCGTGGTTTCGGTGTGACCACGACGGGCTACCGTGGCGCCTGTGGTGCCGACCGTCCTGTCGCCCAGGCCCAGGCAGCGATGCCGACCCGGTTGGCGACTCCCAGCTTGCGTTGCACGTTCGCGAGGTGGTTCTTCACGGTTCCGGGGCTGATGAACAGCTTCGTGGCGATTTCGGCGTTGGTGTGGCCCTCGGCGACCAGGCGCACGACCTCGAGTTCCCGTTCGCTCAGAGGGTCGCGTTCCGGCGGCGGAGTGACGGCGGGGATCATCCGCTTGAGCAGCCGGACGGTGATCTGCGGGCTGATGAGGGTGTCTCCGGCCACCGCTGCGCGGACCGCCTCGATCAGCAGCGTCGGCCCCGAGCGCTTGAGCAGGTAGCCGCAGGCCCCGTCGCGGAGGGCGGTGTGGACGTACTCGTCGAGGTCGAAGGTGGTGACCACGATGACGCGCAGGGGATCCGGGACGCCGGGGCCGGCCAGCCGCCGGGTGAGCTCCAGCCCGTCCAGGCCGGGCATGCGGATGTCGGCGAGCACCACGTCCGGTCTGAGGTGCCGGGCCTGGGCGAGGGCGCTCTCGCCGTTCGCGGCCTCGGCCACCACGGTGAAGTCGGGCTGGGCGTCGAGCACCATCCGGAAGGCGGCGCGGATGCCTTCCTGGTCGTCGGCGATCAGGATGCGGATCATCGGCCGTCCAAGGGGATGCGTGCGGACAAGATCCAGCCACGGGGTTGCCGCGGACCGGCGGCGAGCGTGCCGCGCAGGGATTCGACGCGTTCGGTGAGACCGGGCAGGCCGAGGCCCGCGTGCGTCCGGTCACCCGGCCGGGCGTCGGCGTCACCGTCGTCGGTGACGGTGACGTGCAGGACGCGGTCGTCCACCGCGACCGCGACGTCCACAGAGGACGCCGAGGGTGCGTGACGGCGCACGTTGGTGAGGGCCTCCACGACGATGCGGTAGGCCACGGCGGCGGCCTCGCGCGGGACCTCGGCCTGCGTCGCGTCGAGCCGGACGGGCACGCCGCCCTGGGAGAAGCGCGAGACCAGCTCGGGCAGGTCGGCGAGCACGCCGACGGGTGCGCGGACCGCTCCGCCGGAGTCGCGGAGCATGTGGACGGTGCGGTCCATCGACCCCAGGGCTCGCAACCCCGCGGTCTCGATGCGCCCGAGGATCGCGGCGATCCGGGGGTCGTCGCCGACCAGGACCACCCGGGCCGCCTGGGCCTGGGCGACGATTTCGCTCACGTCGTGAGCGACGAAGTCGTGCAGGTCGGAGGCCAGGTCGAGGCGCTGCGCGTGGCGGGCCTCGGCGACGGCCCGGTCCCTCAGCTCGCCCATGTGCCGCGGGTACCAGGCGACCAGGCCGGCGACGACGCCCGGGACCAGCCAGATGATGCTCCCGGCGACCGCCTCCACGACCGCACCGGGCGGCAGGTACCGCTGCACGGTCAGGGCCAGTGCGAGCGCGGCGGCCCCGCCACAGGTCAGCGCGGCGCGGGGCGGCGACCAGCGGAACACCAGGTACACGTGGACGGCCAGCGCGGCCGCTTCGAGCAGGACCCACAGGCCCTGGCTGTCGTTCACCCCGCCCGGCCGCACGACGAGGTGGATGGTGGTGACGGTGGCGGAGAGGACGGCGGCCGCTCCAGCCGCCCACGGCAGAGCGGCCCGTGCACCGGGCCAGAGGGCGAGCAGGACGGCCAGTCCGAGGCAGAGCGCGACCGGCGTGACGACGTCGATGAACGGTGCCGGAACCAGCAGCGTCCCCGCGCCGAGGGCCAGCACGCCGCAGGTGGCGACCGCGCGACGGAGATGCATGATCGCAAGCCTAGGCGGCGGCCCGGGAAGCCCGAGATGTGCCGATCGGCCTGTCGACGCCGCCGAGGTGACCGAGGATGCGCCGGTCGGCACATGTGCCTCGACGCTCGTGCTCACCAGGCTGTGGACATGCGGAAGAACATCGAACACCTCACCGCGGGCTTCTCGTTCCTGTACGGCCTCGCAGGTGTGTTCTGGGCCCTGACCGGCAGGGCCTACCCCTTCGGCGTCGGCGATCCCGTGATGGTCGACGCGGGACCCGACGCCATCCACGCGAACGTGCTGGGGCTGTCGACGCCGGAGGCGGCCGGGCCGGTCATCGCGGTCCTGGGCTTGCTCGGCGGGATCGTCGCCCTGCTCATGGCACGCGGCGTCGGCCTGGGCAGGTGGCGGTACGCGCTGCTGGTGCCGGCCTGGACCTACGCCGTTGGCCTGATGTTCGTCATCCAGGACTACCGCCCGCTCACCATCGTCGCCTACACGCCGATCCTGGCGGTCAGCAAGACCTTCTTCGACTTCCCGCCGAACGCCGGGTGGGCGGAGCTGGTCCAGTGGCCGGGCGCGAACCTGACGCTGCTGTTGCTGGCCGGGGTCGGGTGGGCGCTGACCGCGCTGCGGTACGGCCGCCGCGGCGGCGAGCCGGACCTCGTCCGCTTCGGCAAACCCGCCGTGGTCGTCGCCGTCGTCGTCCCGCTCATCTACTGCGCGACCAGGTGGGCGTGGGCGCTCGGCTGGAGCCTGGGCCTGGACGAGCAGATGTACCGCGAGGGCGCGGAGAGCGGCCTGTGGCTGGCCGGGGCGGCCCTGGCCAGCCTCGGGGCGGCCGGTGCCCTGCTGACCGTCGGTCTCGTGCGGCCCTGGGGCGAACGCTTCCCGCGCTGGATGATCGGCCTGGCCGGCAAGCGCGTGCCCGTGAACCTCGCGGTGGTCCCGGCGACCGTCGTGGCGATCCTCGTGACGTCGGCAGGCGTGATGTACATCCGCCTCGCCTTCGGGACCGGCGTCGAGGGCAAGTGGGTGACCAACATGCCCGAAACCCTGTGGCCGCTCTGGGGTCTGGGACTGTTCGTGGCCGCACTGGCCTACCGCCAACGGCGGCTCGCCGCGGAGAAGACCGCGGCGTAGCCGATGAACTCCAACGGTGATCTCGCTCGGCACAGGACGTCCGGGCGACAACGGTCCTCGGCCGAGACGCGCCGGCCGTTCCTGTTCCCCCGGCGAGTCGGTGACCGCACCGCTCACAGGTCACGGCGACGGAAACCGGCCATTCCCGAGGTCACCAGGCCGGCCACGACGACGGCGAACCAGAGCAGCGGGACGACGGCGAACTCCGCGCCGGGCAGCGCCGGGGTCTGTGCGAACGGGGAGATCCGCATGAGGTTCTCGTCGGCACCGCCGTAGGCCACGGCGAACTCGAAAAGGAAGCACACGCCGAGTACGGCGTAGGCGACGGGCGCGGCGAAGCGAGGTGCGACGCCGTACAGCGCCGCGGCGATGGCGGCGATCACCAGGATCGCGGGTGCCCGGACCACGGCGGCGGCGAGCAGCGGCGGCAGTTCGGCGGTCACGTCGCCGGTGGCCAGGCCGTAGACCAGGCCCATGCCGAGCCCGAGCCCCGCCATCACGACGACCGTGCCCCCCGCGGCGACGAGCAGATGTCCGCCCATCCAGCGCATCCGGCCGACCGGTCCACTGAGGACGGTCTCGGCGCGGGCGGACAGCTCCTCGGCGCGCAGCAGGAGGGTCGCCTGGACCGCGTAGATCGTCACCATCTGGCTCAGCAGGTAGAGGATCAACGCGAAGAAGCTGTCGACCGGACGACCTCCGCCGCCCATCTGCGCCATCAGGTCGCGCAGTGCCTGGCTGTCGTCGACCTGGTCGGTGATCGTGTCGGCGGTGGTGCCCAGGACGGCGCCGAACGCGGTGACGGCGACCGTCCAGGCGATCAGCACGCCGCGGTGCAAACGCCAGGCGAGGGCCAACGGTGACCGCAGCCAGGGGGCCGCGGTGGCCGGACCGCTCCGGGCGGGCAGGATCCCGGCGCCGAGGTCGCGGCGCGCCGAGATGGCGCAGGCCGCCGCCACGAGCAACACCACCAGCCCGGCGACGAGCGGCAACGGCCACCACCGGTCGCCGGCGAACGGCCGGGTCTCCTGGGTCCAGCCGAACGGGGACGACCACCGCAGCCACGAGATCTCGTTCGCGTCGCCGATCGCCCGGATCGCGTACCAGACGCCCACGCCTCCGGCGGCGAGACCGGTGGCGGCTCTGGAACTCGCGGTGAGTTGTGCCGTCAGCGCGGCGAGCGCGGCGGCGACGCACCCGGCGGCGGCGAACGACAGGGCGAGCACCAGTGACCCGTCCATCGGAAGGCCTTGGACGGTGAACCCCACCACCATCAGAAGGGCCGCACCGAGGTTCGCGGCGATCGCGACTATCAGGGCCGCGGCCAGCTCGGCGTGCCTGCCGATCGCGGTCGAACCGAGCAGTTCGCTCCGGCCGCTCTCCTCCTCCGCCCTGGTGTGCCGGATGACCAGCAGCAGACTCGCCAGCGACAGCAGCAGCGCGACCTGCCCGCGGATCCGCCAGGCGCCGATGCCCGCCGCGGAGGGGTCGAAGATCGGGCCGATCATCATCAGCTGAGCGGGGTTGTCGTTGGTGGTGCGGAAGAACTCGAGGCGTGCCGCCTCGGCCGGGTAGGCGCCCTGCACCGCCGCCAGCACCCCGATCGCCAACAACGCGGTGAGGCCGAACCAGGCCGGGATGCGCACCCGGTCCCGGCGAACGATCAACCGGACGAGCCCGCCTGTTCCGGTCAGCGTGGTCATCGGGCCGCCACCTCCTGCTCGGCGCGCAGGTCGTCCCCGTAGTGGCGCAGGAACATCTCCTCCAGCGTGGGCGGCCGGCTGACCAGGTTCCGGAGGCCCGCCGAGGCCAGCCGCCGCATCAGCTCCGCCAGCCCGGCGCCGTCGACCTGGCAGCGCACCCGGAGACCGTCCACCTCGAGGGCGTGCACCCCGGGTACGTCCCCGAGGCTCGGCACCGCCCCGGTCAGCTCGGCCGTGACGGTGGTGCGGGTGAGCCGGCGCATCTCGGCGAGCGTGCCGGATTCCACCGTGCGGCCGCGCCGGATGATGCTGACCCGGTCGCACAGGGCTTCGACCTCGGACAGGACGTGGCTGGACAGCAGCACCGTCCGCCCGCGGCGACGCTCATCGGCGACGCATTCCTGGAACACCGCCTCCATCAACGGATCCAGCCCCGACGTGGGCTCGTCCAGCACCAGCAACTCCACATCGGACGCCAACGCGGCGACCAGGGCTACCTTCTGCCGGTTTCCCTTCGAGTAGGTGCCGCACCTCCTGTGCGGGTCCAGTTCGAACCGGTCCAGCAGGTCGGCTCTGCGTCGCTGGTCGATCCCGCCACGCATCCGGCCGAGCAGGTCGATCACCTCGCCACCGGTCAGGTTCGGCCACAGCGTCACATCCCCTGGCACGTGGGCGAGCCGGCGGTGCAACTCCGCGGCGTCGGCCCGGGGATCGCCGCCGAGCAGCCGGATCTGACCGCTGTCCGCCCGCAACTGTCCCAGCAGGACCCGGATGGTCGTGGACTTCCCCGCACCGTTCGGGCCGAGGAAACCGTGCACCTCGCCGGTCCGGACGGTCAGGTCGAGGCCGTCGAGCGCCCTGGTCCGGCCGAACGTCTTGACCAGCCCGGACACCGAGATCGTGTTTGCCATGACGCGTACCCTACACATAGTTCACGAAATTCATGAACTTCATGAACCGAGTGCTGCGGCGGATCGGCGTGGTTGATCGCTAGGCTGTCCGCGCGGAGCGGAGGGAGAACCCGGGAGTGAACGACGGAACCAGCCAGGACACCGAGGAACGGCGCTTCCTCGAACGGTTCGCCGTGGTCCTGTCCGACTCCGGTTACCCGCGCATGGCCGCCCGCGTGTTCTCCGCGCTCCTGATGTCCCCGACCGGCAAGCGCACCGCGGCCGAGCTCGTCGAACTGCTCGGCGTCGGCCCGTCAGCCATCTCCGGCGGCATCAACTACCTGCTGCGCACCGGCATGGCGATCCGCGAACGAGACCCCGGACAGCGCCGCGACCACTACGGCGTCCACCAGCTTGCTTGGTTCGAGGCCCTGACCTCGAGCGACAGCGTGTACCGGCGGTTCGAAGACGTCGCCAAGGAAGGCACGAAGATCTTCGGCCCGGACACCGAAGTGGGCGCCCGCCTGGCGCAGACCGAGCGCTTCTTCGCCTTCCTGCGCCAGGAGATCCCGCAGCTCATGCGCAAATGGAGAGAGATGGACTCGTCCGGTCAATAGACCGCGGCTGTGCAGGTGCGAGCGCGGAGATGGAGTGCCGACCCTGCGCCTTCCTCGGCCAGCACTTGCGCTTCTCAGCTTGAACCTCTGGCGCTGTGCACCGTTCCAGCTCCCGGACTGCTGTGGCGACGCCGTTCTCGGAGCGGATCTGTTCGCCGAGTTCGCCGGCACGGTGCCGCAGTGCCGCGTCATCGACAGCGTGTGAGATCGCGTCGGCCAATGCGGAGACGGTCAGGGCCCGGTGGGGGATTGGGCGCGGTGCAACACCCACGGCGTGCATTCGCTGAGCCCAATGCGGCTGATCGGCGACGAACGGACACACGACCTGGGGTACGCCTGCGGCGAGTGCGGCGGGGGTCGTTCCTCCTCCGCCGTGGTGCACCACGGCGGACATCTTGGGGAACAACCAGTCATGCGGTGCCTGGTCGATCACGTGCAGATCAGCGGACGTGTGCGCGGCGAGCCCGCCCCAGCCGGTCGCGATGACCGCGCGCACGCCGGCCGCGCGGGCGGCCTGGGCGACGACCTCGCCGGTGCGCTCGGCATCGCGTCCCGCCATGCTGCCGAAGCCGATGTAGGCGGGAGGCGGCCCAGCGTCGATCGCTGTCGCCATCTCCGCGGCCCGGCGCCGGCAGCGCCCCGCCGCGGCGGCGTTCACGGTGCTGACTCTGATCCTGCTGTACGCGCTGGTCGAGAACGTGATCGAGAAGCCGGACGGCCTGACGATCTCGCTGTTCTTCATCGTGGGCATCATCGCGATCTCCCTGGTCTCCCGGGTCAGCCGCACCACCGAGCTGCGGGTGGAGCACATCGAGCTCGACGAGGCCGCTCGCCGGTTGGTCACCGACTCGCTCGCCCACGACGGCGCCCTCACCCTCATCGCTAACCGGCGGCAGGCGGGCGACGCCGCCGAGTACGCCGAGAAGGAAGCCGAGCAACGCGACGCGAACCCCGTCCCGGGAACGGCGGACGTGCTCTTCCTCGAGATCGACGTGGTCGACCCGTCCGGGTTCAGCGACGTGCTGCACGTGCGCGGTGTGCAGGTGGAGGGGCACCGGGTGCTGCGAGCCGAGAGCCCCGCGGCGCCCAACGCCATCGCCGCGATCCTGCTGGCGCTGCGCGACTGCACCGGCGTGCGGCCCCACTGCCACTTCGCCTGGAGCGAGGGCAACCCGTTGGGCCACCTCTTCCGCTACCTGCTGCTGGGCCGCGGCGACACCGCACCCGTCGTGCGGGAGATCATCCGGGCGAGCGAACCGGACCCGCAGCGGCGGCCCGGCATCCACGTCGGCGGGTGACGAATGGGAAACGCGGTGAATCCATCGGCAATCGCCGGACAGCGCATGGCAACGCAGCTCACGCGCTCGACGCAGGCGTCCGCTTCTGCTGCAACGATGAGATCGACCCTGCCCAGCACTGACGGGAAGAGCTTGCCGCATGTGGCCGTTCCACAAGAACCAGCGCACCGAGCAAACCCCTGGCGTGAGCATCGACGAGGTCATCACGACCAAGCCGAACCAGGTGCCCGCCAGGCTGTGCGGCGACGTCCACGCGCGTGTCTGGCTGGCCGGCGACCTGACCGACATCGGCCACACCGCCGACGATCTGGGCGTCACGATCCATCGCCGGTTCGCTTCGCCCAGCGCGATGTTCCACGCCGCCCTCGGCACGGTCGACGACCGCCAGCGTCTCCACCGCCACGGTGAAGGCCCGAGCCCGCTGTACCTGCTGATGTCCGAGGCCGCCTTCCCCCTTTATCGCACCGAGAAGCGGTTCCGCCGCGTTCTGGACCACCGCAAGCCGTGCTACTTCAGCGTGCTCGTCGTGTGCAGCTGGCTATGCCCTTTGCGTGAGTCCTGATCACTGGCGAGGGTCGTTGTCCCCCGCGAGGACTACGGGGAAGTGTCCACGCCAAGGGGATTCGTGACGTCCCGGTCCTCCATAGGTTTCTTGGCGACGGCGTTGGTGCGTCGCGGTAGCCGAAACCTGAAGGGCAAGGGCGTTGAAGACGATGCAACGGTCAGCGGGAAGCGGTGTCTCCCGGAGGTTCGCCAGGCTGGTGTGCGCGGTGGCGCTCACAGTCACCGCGGTGGCGGCCTGTGACGCCGACTCGGCAGGGGACGCCGCAAGTGAAGACACACCGACGAATGTCGCCGAGGCGGCCGCCACGCCGCCGATCGCCTGGGGCGCCTGCCCGGCGCTGGCCCAGGGCGTCAGTCGCGACCCCCGGCTCGTCTGCGCAACGGTGGGGGTCCCGCTCGACTACCGCAACCCCGCCGGCGAGAAGATCGAGGTAGCCGTCTCGAAGCTGCCGGCGGCGCAGTCCCGCGACCGCCGCGGTGTGCTGCTGCTGAACCCGGGCGGCCCGGCGTTGTCCGGTGTGGACACGCCGGGTGTCGTGGCGCCGACTCTGCCGGCGTCGGTGCTGGCGGCCTACGACCTGATCGGCTTCGACCCGCGCGGAGTCGGGCACAGCACCCCGCAGAGCTGCGGCCTCGACGACCCGTCTCTGGCCGGTTTGTTCCCGTACCCGGCCGCGGACGGCTCGATCACCGCGAACGTCGACCGCGCACGCACCAGCGCCGGACGGTGCGCGAAGAACGCCGGCGAGAAGCTGCGGTACTTCACCACCGCCAACACGGCCCGCGACCTGGACCGCATCCGCACGGCGCTCGGTGAGGAGAGGATCTCCTACTGGGGTCAGTCCTACGGCACGTACCTCGGCACGGTCTACGCGTCACTGTTCCCGGAGCGCGCCGAGCGGGTGGTCCTCGAGGGCAACGTCGACCCGACGAAGGTCTGGGCCAAGGCGAAGGACAACTGGGGCAAGGCCATGTCGGAACGCTTCCCCGACGCGGCAAGGGTTGCCGCGGCGCAGCACGCCACGCTCGGACTGGGCGGCACCGTCGACGAGGTGACCCGGAAGTACCTCGGACTCGCCGAGCGCCTCGACCGCACCCCCGCGCCCGTACCCGGAACCTCACACGCCCTGACGGGTTCGATGCTGCGCACCGTCACCTACAGCCTCCTGCTGGACGACAAAACCCTTCCGGTGCTCGCGCAGTTCTGGAAGGCGGCAGTCGGACTGGCCGACGGCAAGCTCACCGAGGCGGACGGTCAGGTGCTGCGGCAAGTCTTCTCCGTGCCGCCGCCGACCCCCGGTGTGCCGGCCGACAACCAGGCCACCATGTTCCTGGCACTGACCTGTGGCGACGCCCGGTGGTCCAGCGACGTCGACGAGTACGCCCGCCGCACCGCGGAGGACCGCGCGGCCTGGCCGCTCACCGCGGGGATGCCCGCCAACATCTGGGCGTGCGCGTTCTGGCCCGAGCCCGTCGAAGAACCCGTCCGCGTGACCGACAGGGGACCGCGCAACACGCTGATCCTGCAGAACCGCAGGGACAACGCCACGCCGTGGGAGGACGGCCTGGGACTGCACGAGGTCCTGGGCGGGCGAGCGGCGTTCGTCGGCGCGGACAACGGCGGGCACTACGTCTACAACCAGGGCTCCCGGTGCGTGGACGAGGCGACGGTGGAGTTCCTGACCACCGGCCAGTTTCCGGACAAGAAGGTCAACTGCGCCGACATCGCCTCGAAGTGACCGCGGGTTGCTCGCGGTCGGTCGAGAGGCTGGGAGCTGTTGATGATGCGAGCCGGGACAGGCCCTAGTTGTACCTGGCCAACACGTTGGTGACGGTGTGTCGGCTTGATCATGGGTGAGGCCTCCGGGTGCGGTGGTGATTGCGAAGTCAGTCACC